>NZ_CP157793.1:2872000-3590000 GCF_040110915.1 Stappia sp.
ACCGCATCGCGCTGGCGCCCGACGCCTGCGGGCTCGGGATCGGTCAGCGGCTCTATGAAACGCTGATCGCGCGGCTCGCGGAGGATCCCGCGACCGCCGGCCTGCCGCTCGCCTGCGAGGTCAACACCCGCCCGGCCAATCCCGGGTCCCTGCGCTTTCACCGCAGGCTCGGCTTCGTCGAGATCGGCACCCTGGACCACGGCGACAAGGCGGTGGTGTTCCTGTCGCGCACGGCAGACCCCGCATCCGGCGAGGCCTCCCTGTGAACTATCGTCACGCCTTCCACGCCGGCAACATCGGCGATGTGCTCAAGCATGCGGTGCTGGCACGCATTCTCACCTATCTGAAGGCCAAGCCGGCCGCCTTCCGGGTGATCGACACCCATGCGGGCATCGGCCGCTACGATCTTCTGGAAGGCGAGGCCCGGCGCACCGGGGAATGGCAGGCCGGCATCGCCCGGGTGCTGGAGACGCCCCGGCCGGCGGCCATCGCCGAGCTGCTCGCGCCCTGGCTCGACGTGGTCGCGGCGCTGAATGCCGAGGCCGGAGAGACGGCGGCGTCCGACGCGCCTTTACGCTTCTATCCCGGGTCTCCGCTGCTGACGCGCCGGCTGCTGCGCAAGCAGGACCGGCTGACCGCCACGGAGCTTCACCCGTCCGATCACGCGACGCTGGCCACGCTCTTCGCCGGCGACCGCCAGGTCAAGGCCATCGCGCTGGACGGCTGGCTGGCGCTCGGCAGTTTCGTGCCACCGAAGGAGCGCCGGGGGCTGGTGCTGATCGACCCGCCCTTCGAGGCGACCGACGAGTTCGACACGCTCGCCGCCCGCCTCGTCAAGGCGTGGCGGCGCTGGCCGACCGGCGTCTATGCGGTCTGGTATCCGATCAAGGACCGCAAGCAGGTCAACCGCTTCTATCAGCGCCTGCGCGAGGGCGGCCTTGCGAAGGTGATGGCGGTGGAGCATTTCGCGGGCAGCGCGCATCCCGACAGGCCGATGATGGGCAGCGGTCTGGTGATCGTCAATCCGCCCTATGTGCTGCGCGACGAGCTTCAGATCCTGCTGCCCTGGCTGACCGACACGCTGGCGCAGGGGCCCGGCGCCGACTGGCGACTGATCGACCTCGCCGGCGAATAGAGCGACGACCGGAGCGGCGACCGCAATCCTCCCGGGCCGTGCCGCCGGGCGGCTTGACCGCGCGGGCGCGCTGGCGCATCGTCCAATCGTCGTCACGACCTCGGTGGGCCGGCCCCGCGTGGGAGACCCGTCGCACGTCGAAGAGCCGACGCCGAAAGCCGACGCCGAAAACCAGGGAGACGTTCATGTTCGCTTTCCTCCGCCGCGCCAGGGCGACCCGGATGGCCGGCCCGGTGCTGGCGCTCATGGCGCTCCCGGTCATCGCCGTCCTCGCGCCCGCCGGCAGCACTGCCGTGGCGCAGGAACGGCCCTATTTCTCATGGGGCGGCGAGCCGCGCGTGCCGGACTGCGCTGCGCCGGGCGTGCAGCGCGCCGTCGCCGGCCAGATCGCCCGCGCGGATGCCGATTACATCGGCGACCTGCGGATCCGGGCGCTGACGCGCGTCGTCGAGACGGCCTACACCGTCAACCGGCCGAGCCCCTACGCCCGCCGCTTCTGCGAGGCGCGCGCGCAGATGAGCGACGGGCGCACCCGCCACGTCTATTACGCCATCATGGAACACAGCGGCTTCGTCGGCGTGAGCTGGAACCTGCGTGCCTGCGTCGCCGGTCTCGACCCCTGGCGCGTCTACGACGGGCGCTGCCGCACGGTCCGTCCCTGAGATGCCGCGCCCGCGCCGCGCCGCCGTCGCGACAGCCTTGCTCCTGCTGGCGCTCCTTGTGGGGCTTCCGGGCACGGCCCCGGACAAGGCCATGGCCGAGCGCGCGGGCGATTTCGACTACTACGTCCTCGCCCTGTCCTGGTCGCCCTCCTATTGCGCGCGCGCCGGGCGTGACGCCGACCCCATGCAATGCCAGGCCGCCAAACCCTACCGCTTCATCGTGCATGGGCTGTGGCCGCAATACGAGCGCGGCTATCCGGACTTCTGCGAGGGCGCGGGGCCGCGCAACGCTCCCTATGACGCGGTCGAGAGCATCCTCGACATCATGCCGAGCCGGGGGCTCGCGCGCCATCAGTGGCGCAAGCACGGAAGCTGCTCGGGACTTGCGCCGGACGACTATTTCGCGCTCACCCGCCGGGCTTTCGACAAGGTGAAGATCCCGGCGGCCTTTCGCACCACGGAGCGCGGCGCACGCATCGCCCCGGACGCGGTGGAAACCGCCTTCCGCCTCGCCAACCCGGGGCTGCGCGACACGGCGATGGCCGTGACGTGCCGCGACGGGCGGCTCGCCGAGGTGCGCATCTGCTTCACCCGGGACCTCGCGTTCCGCTCCTGCCGCGCCGTCGACAGGCGCGCCTGCCGGCAAGGCCAGATCCATGTTCCAGCCCCAGCCCGCTAGGCGCGCCCGACGGCGCGCGCCGCTGCAGGCCGCCGCACTCGCGCTCGCGCTCGTGGCAGCGTCCCTGCCCGCGCGCGCCGATACGACCTTCGGCGCCTTCGCGCTCATCTGCAATGAGGCGGCAACCGGGGCCGGGAGCGGGCGATGCGCCCTCACCGTCGACGGCGCGGACGCGGTGACCGGGGAGGCCGCCGGCCGGCTCGAACTCGCGCCGACGGTCGGGGCGGAGCCCGCCTGGACGCTCGCCTTCCACGCCGGGGCCGCGCGGCCCGACGATGCGCGCGCCATGCAATGGGAGGTCGACGGCCGTCTGGTGCATGTGCTGCGCCCCGGCGAATGGGGTCTGTTCGGCGATGAACGCCGCTTCTTCGTCACCGATGGCGCCGCCGGTGCGGAGATCCTCGGTGCGCTGAAGCGCGGAATGCGACTTCGCATCTCCTATCTCGATGCGCTGGGCGGCGCGCATGACGCGCTCTTTCCCCTCGACGGGCTCGCGGCCGGTCTGGCGGCACTGCGCGAGCGCGCCGGAGACGCCGCGCTGCCCGAGCGCGTCGCAGCCCCGCAGGGCCTGCCGCCGGTGCGCCCGCCGTCGCGCGCCGAGGCCGTGACGGCCCTCGGCATTCCCTACGCCGTGCTCGATCGCCATGCCCGCTCCAGCGCCTGCGAGGACCCGGCGAGTGCCAGGCTGGCCGATGCGGAGGTTCTGATCGCGGTGCTGTCCCCGGTCGCGACGCTCTATGCGATTCCCTGCACCGCCGGCGGCGGGCGGGTGACCCATCGTCTCTATCTGCGCGATTCCGGGGAAATCGGCGGCGTCGAGACGCTGCAGTTCGCCCTGCACGATCCGCGCTTCGGCTGGGTCGGGACCGACCTGTTGAGCGCGCCGTCCTTCGAGGCCGAAAGCGGCCGGCTGAGCGCGTCCTATGTGGGGCGCTCCGACCGGGTCTGCGGCTATCGGGCAAGCTGGCAGTGGCGCAACTACGCCTTCGCGCTGGAGAGCTTCGAAGGCCCGGCCGATTGCGACGACGCGGAACGGCCCGAGCGGTGGCGGACGATCCACCCCTGACAGCCCATCGGCGTCCTCCTAGTCCCGCAGCATCGCGGCGACGCGCTGGCGCGCGAAATGTGGCGACTGGCGCAGGGGCTCGGTGATCAGCCGCGCGCCGGGGCGGAGATCCGCGACCGTCTGATTGACGGCGGCGTGATAGCGCGACAGCGGGGCGTCGATGATCTCGGGCCGCAGCGGCGCCAGCGACGGGGCCGCGAGCGCATAGACCACGGCCGACAGCACCGCCGCCTTGGTCGCGGCACGGACCGGAGAGGTCAATGTGAGCTGCATGGCCTGTCCTCGTCGCCTTTCAAAACGCCGGGCTTTCCGCCGACACAGGGGACGCTAGGAGGACCGTCTTACCGGGATCTTACCGCAACGCGGACAATTTCCCTCAACAACGCCCTGTAACTTATGCGGATTTTAAAGCGCTGGAGGAACAAGCGAATTTTCTGTTAACCATGGCGTGAAGCCTCGTGAAAACCGACAGGGGCGGACCGGCGGGCGGCCGGCTTGCATCGCCGCGGCAAACGCGCAAACTGCACCGGACTCACCGCCCCGCGCACCGCGCATCCCCCTCGCCCCTCATCCGGAGACACCCCCGATGCCCGTTCTTCGCTCCTCCCCGCCCTCTCCCTTCGGCCGCAAGATCAAGATCGCGGCCCATGTGCTCGGCCTGATGGAGCGCATCACGGTGGAACCCACCGACACCAAGGATCCCGCCGACACGATCCGCAGCCAGAATCCGCTCGGCAAGATCCCGGCGCTCGTGCTCGACGACGGCACGGTGCTCTATGACAGCCGCGTGATCGCGGAGTATCTCGACTGGCTTGCCGGGGGCGGCCAGATCCTGCCCGAGGGCGAGGCGCGGTTTCCCGTGCTGCGCCTGCAGGCGCTCGCCGACGGCATCATGGATGCCGGCATCCTGCAGATCTACGAGGCCCGCTTCCGGCCCGAGGAGCGCCGGCACGCGGAGTGGGTTGCCTATCAGGCGGACAAGGTCGCGCGGGCCCTGGCGACCCTGGAAGCGGATCCGCCGGCGCGCGTCGCCCCGCATTCCGTTCCCGACCTTGGCCAGATCGCGCTGGCCTGCGCCCTCGGCTACCTCGACTTGCGCTTCGCCGGTGCGTGGCGCGCCGATCACCCGAAGCTGGTCGCCTGGCTCGACGCCTTCGAGGCGGCCGTGCCTGCCTTCGACAAGACGCGGCCGGTCGGCTGATATCGGCCGGCCTGCGCGGCGTCGCCGATACGAAAAAGGCGGGGTCCGGTTTCCCGGCCCCCGCCTGTCGTCGTCGGTTAGTCGCGCGGTCGGGTCAGAACTTGTAGCTCAGACCGAAGCGCACCTGATTGTTCGTCAGATCCGTCTTGTAGGACTGCGCGCCGAGCGTGAAGGTCTCGGAGCCATAGTCCTGATACTGGTATTCCACGCGCGCGGTGACGTTTTCGGTCACCAGCGCTTCCATGCCCGCGCCGGCCGTCCAGCCGACCCGCGTCGCGCTGTCGGACACGCCATTGGCGGACACGCCGAGATCGCCGATCGCCAGACCGCCGGTGCCGAACACCATGAAGCGGTCGAAGACCCAGCCGGCGCGGCCCCGGATCGTGCTGTTCCAGTCGCTCGACGTGCGATAGCTCACGCCCGCGACCGTGCGCGTCTCGTCGATGTCGGAGAAGGTGAAGTCCGCCTCCGCACCAAGCAGGAAGTTCGGCGTCAGCATGTGGTTGTAACCGGCATGCACGCCGCCGCTGACGCCATTGTCGCGATTGGTGAAACGCCCCGTCACGCCGTTGCGGGTCTCGGAATCGGACCAGGTCCACCCGGCGTGACCGCCGAAGTAGAAGCCCGACCAGTCGAACCGCTCGGCCGGAACGGGATCGGCGTAGGGCATGGGCTCGCTCGGCTGCGGAAGATCGGCCGCAAGCGCCGGGCCGGCGCCGAGCGCGGCGGCGATGGTCAAGGCGGCGACAGCTGAACGCGTCATGTGCACACTCCAAACAGATTTTTCGGTTGTCGCGGCCGGACCGACCGGACCGCGCCCCCCAACACCTCTCCATATGGGAAGCGAATGTGGCAGGCGCTGTCAGGAAATGCGGCCTTCCAGCGGCAGCCGGTGATTTTTTGATGACAGGGTAAGCGAAGCGTTTACCGCCCTCGCCGCGTCGCGCCCTGCCCCCGCCGCCCTTTGCGCTCATGGCCCGTCCGGCGATTGGGGTTTTCATGGGCGGGCGAATGCATATATACGGGCGGTGCTTCCCGCCGGCCGGCGTTCGCGCGCGATCGAACGCGCTCACGGGCGCGCCGAAGCGTCGTTGCCGTTGCCGCCACCTCGATCCAGAACAGGGCCGGACCCACCGCTCCATGCCGATCGCCACTCCATGCTAATCGACTACGTCAGCCTCATCGGCGGGCTTGTGGTGCTGATCGTCGCCGGCGACGTGCTGGTGCGCGGCGCGGTCAGCATCGCCGAGAAGCTCGGCATCCCGACCCTGGTGATCGGCCTGACCATCGTCGCCTTCGGCACCAGCGCGCCGGAACTGGTGATCTCGCTCGGCGCCGCGCTGGACGGCCTGCCGGGCATCGCCATCGGCAATGTGGTCGGCTCCAACATCGCCAACGTGCTTCTGGTGCTCGGCATGCCGGCGCTGATCGCGGCCACCTCCTGCAAGGAAAAGGGCGCGACCCGCAACTCCATCTTCATGGTGGTGATCACCCTCGTCTTCATCGGCATGTGCTTCCACAGCCCGATCTCGCGGCTGGACGGCGCGGTCCTTCTGCTGCTGCTGATGGTGTTCTTCTGGGAATCGGTGCGCGCCACCCGCACCCACCGCGCCGAAAACGGCAAGGGCACCGCGACCGCCGCCGGCGATGCGGACGACGACGACGGCGCGCCCTTCGAGGAGGTCGACGGCGTGCCGGAAAGTCCGGCGCTCGCCATCCTGTTCATCTTGCTGGGGCTGATCGGCCTGCCGCTCGGCGCGCATTTCACCATCGAGGGCGCCTCGGCGCTGGCGCGCACCTGGGGCGTGTCGGATGCGGTGATCGGCCTGACGGTCGTCGCGCTGGGCACCTCGCTGCCGGAACTCGTCACCTCGCTGATGGCCGCCATTCGCGGTCATACGGCCGTCGCGCTCGGCAATGTGATCGGATCGAACGTCTTCAACCTGCTCGCCATCATCGGCATCACCGCCGTTGTCGTGCCGATCGCCATCCCGGCGGAGGTGCTGAAGATCGATCTCTGGGTGATGCTGGCGAGCGCGCTGCTGGTGCTGGCCTTCGCGGCTCTTCACGTCACGATCCGCCGCCCCTCCGGTTTCGTCATGACCGCGCTCTACGGGCTCTACATCTTCGTGGTGTTCCAGGTCGGCCAGGTCGGCTGATCGGCTGATCGGACCGGCGGCGGGCAACGTATTCGGGTCACCGCCCCGGTCTGCGGGCGATCCGGTGAGGTCGCCTCCGTCTCCCGCCGACCTCGCCCCGCCCTCATCCAGAAGAGCCGCCATGTCAGCCCCCTCAGCCTCCGCCGTGGTCCCCCCGTCGTCGTCCCGTCCCGTCGCGCTCGTCACCGGCGCGGGAAAACGCATCGGCCGCGCCATCGCGGAAGGACTTGCCGCCGACGGCTTCGCCGTGGCGCTTCACGTCAACACCGCGCGCGCGGAAGCCGAGGCGCTGGCACGCGAGATCGAGGCCCAAGGCGGCACGGCCGCCGTGGTCGCCGGCGACCTGACCGACCCGGACCGCCCCGCCCGCCTGATGGCGGAGGCGGCGGACGCGCTCGGCCCCGTCCGGCTGCTGGTCAATTCCGCCTCCATCTTCGAGAAGGACGAGATCGGCACGCTGACGCCGGCGCTCTTCGACGCGCATTACGCGATCCATACGCGGGCGCCCGCCTTCCTGGCCCAGGAGATGGCGGCCCGCCTGCCCGACGGCGACACCGGGCTGATCGTCAACGTCATCGATCAACGGGTGTGGAAGCTGACGCCGCAGTTCTTCTCCTACACGCTGTCCAAGGCCGCGCTGTGGACCGCGACGCGGACGATGGCGCAGGCACTCGCCCCGCGCATCCGCGTCAACGCCATCGGCCCCGGCCCGACGCTCGCCAACACCCGCCAGCAGCCCGAGGACTTCGAGAAGCAGGCCGCGCGGGTGCCGCTCGGGCGCGGACCCGGACTGGCGGAATTTCCCCGCACCGTGCGATTTCTGTGGGACACGCCCTCGATCACGGGCCAGATGATCGCGCTCGACGGCGGCCAGCATCTTGCATGGGAGACGCCGGACGTCGTAGGCATCGCGGAATGACCGCCAGACAGCCGACCGACCGCCCGGAGCAGGCCAGCGACGAGCCGCCCGCGCACAGCCCCGACCCTGCCTTCGAGACGGCGCCGACGCCGCTCGGACCGGAGGCGCGCGGCGTCGACGTGATCGCCCATTTCGTGCGCCGGCTGCCGCTCGGACCCGGCGTCTACCGCATGCTCGACGGCGACGGCGAGGTTCTCTACGTCGGCAAGGCACGCTCGCTGAAGAAGCGGGTGACGAGCTACACCCGCCTGCAGGGCCAGTCGAACCGCATCCTGCGCATGATCCTGGCGACCGCCTCGATGGAATTCGTGACGACGCGCACGGAAACCGAGGCGCTGCTGCTCGAGGCGAACCTGATCAAGCGCCTGCGCCCGCGCTTCAACGTGCTGCTGCGCGACGACAAGTCGTTTCCCTACATTCTGGTCACCGGCGATCACGAGGCGCCGGCGCTGGTCAAGCATCGCGGCGCGCGCCGGCGCAAGGGCAGCTACTTCGGCCCCTTTGCCTCGGCCGGCGCCGTGAACCGCACGATCAACGCCCTGCAGAAGGCGTTTCTTGTGCGCAATTGCACCGACAGCTATTACGCCAACCGCTCCCGCCCCTGCCTGCTCTACCAGATCAAGCGCTGCGCCGGCCCCTGCACCGGCGAGATCTCGCCGGAGGATTACGCCGGCCTCGTCGCGGAGGCGAAGGCCTTCCTGTCCGGGCGCAGCCAGATGGTGAAGAAGGAACTGGCCCAACAGATGGAACAGGCGTCCGAGGCGCTCGACTTCGAGCGCGCCGCCGTCTATCGCGACCGGCTCGCGGCTCTGTCGCACGTCCAGTCGCATCAGGGCATCAATCCGCAGACGGTGGAGGAGGCCGACGTCTTCGCCGTCCATCAGGAGGGCGGGCAGACCTGCATCCAGGTGTTCTTCTTCAGAACCGGCCAGAACTGGGGCAATTACGCGCAGTTTCCGCGCGCCGACAAGTCGCTCGGCGAGGCGGAGGTGCTGGAGAGCTTCCTCGCCCAGTTCTACGACGACAAGCCGGCGCCCCGGCTGCTGCTGCTGTCGCATGACATCGCCGAGCGCGAGCTGCTCGCCGCCGCCCTCAGCGAACGCGCCGGCCACAAGGTCGAGGTGGCGATCCCCCGGCGCGGCGAGAAGCGCGAGCTGGTCGAGCACGCGGCGACCAACGCCCGCGAGGCGCTGGGGCGCCGCCTTGCGGAGACCAGCAGCCAGGCGCGCCTGCTCAAGGGCGTGGCCGAGGTCTTCGATCTCCCCGCCGCGCCGCGGCGGATCGAGGTCTATGACAACTCCCACATCATGGGGACGAATGCCGTCGGCGGCATGATCGTCGCCGGTCTCGAGGGCTTCGCCAAGGCGCACTACCGCAAGTTCAACATCAAGTCGGAGGATCTGGTCCCCGGCGACGACTACGGCATGATGCGCGAGGTGCTGACCCGGCGGTTCTCGCGGCTCCTGAAGGAACATGGCGACGCCCGCCCGACGTTCGCCGCCGCGACGCCGGCGCCGGGAGACCCGGACACGGCGGCGCCCGACGATGCGGCGGCCGAAGGCGCCGCGAGCGAGGCCCGCGATCCGACCGTGCTGCCCCCCTGGCCCGATCTCGTGCTGATCGACGGCGGCCAGGGCCAGCTGACGGCCGCGCGCGAGACGCTGGCCGCGCTGGGGCTGGACGACGTGCCGCTCGTCGGCATCGCCAAGGGGCCCGACCGCGACGCGGGCCGCGAAAAATTCTTCATGCCCGGCAGGGCGTCCTTCATGCTGCCCGAACGCGATCCGGTGCTCTATTTCGTGCAGCGGCTGCGCGACGAGGCGCACCGCTTCGCCATCGGCTCCCACCGCGCGCGCCGCAAGAAGGACATCACCAGGAGCCCGCTGGACGAAATCGCCGGCATCGGACCGAGCCGCAAGCGCGCGCTGCTGCGCCATTTCGGCACCGCCAAGGCGGTGTCCAAGGCCGGCATGGACGACCTGATGGCCGTGGAGGGCATCTCCGAGGCGGTCGCCCGCACGATCTACGACCACTTCCACGAATGAGCCGGCCGCCGGCCCAGGGTCCGGCGCAATAGCTGTGCAAAACGGCGGTGACGGCCCAACGGCGCGGGCGAATCCGGCAAGACTGACGCGGTTTCGTCCAACCGGGTCCGATGCGATGGCCAAGCTCTACTTCACCTACTCCTCGATGAATGCCGGCAAGTCCACGATCCTGCTGCAGGCGGACTACAATTACCGCGAACGCGGCATGCGCACGCTGGTGCTCACGGCCGCCATCGACGAGCGGGCCGGCAAGGGCCGCATCGCCTCGCGCATCGGTCTGGCGCGCGAGGCCGACACCTTCGACGCCGACACCGATCTCGCGACCCATGTCGCCGGCCGGCTCAAGCGGGAGGCCGTCGACTGCGTCTTCGTCGACGAGGCGCAATTCCTCACCGAGCCTCAGGTCTGGCAGCTCGCGAGGATCGCCGACGACCACGACATCCCGGTGATGTGCTACGGTCTGCGGACGGACTTTCAGGGAAAGCTGTTTCCCGGAAGCGCGGCCTTGCTCGCGCTCGCCGACACGCTCAAGGAGGTCAAGACGATCTGCTGGTGCGGACGCAAGGCGACGATGGTCGCGCGGCTCGACGCGTCGGGCGCGATCGTGGAGGACGGCGAGCAGGTGGTGATCGGCGGCGAGGATCGCTATGTTTCCCTGTGCCGGCGGCACTGGACGCGGCGCGAGCTCGGCACGCGCGCCCTCGCGGAGGCCGCCGAATAGGCCCCGGACGGGCGCGCGGCGGCGACGCCGCGCTGTAATCTGAACGACCAATCGACGGAAGCGGACCCATGGTGCTTGGCAGGATCTTCGGCGGATTGTTCGGTGGCGGGAAGGACGACGCCGGCGGCGGCGCGACGCATGCCAGCGTCGACTACAAGGGCTTCACCATCACCCCCGCCCCGGTGGCCCGCGACGGCCAGTGGCAGATCGCCGGCACAATCTCCAAACCGGACGACGATGGCAATCCGCGCGAGCACCGTCTCATCCGCGCCGACGTGATGCCGGGCGAGGACATGGCGGTGGAATTCTGCATCCGCAAGGCCAAGCAGGTCATCGACGAACAGGGCGAGCGCCTGTTCGGCTGAGCCCGCTTACCCCGCCATCCGGGCCCGGATCTCCGCAAGCCCGAGCCGCTGGCGCCCGTCGCCATCGAAATTCGCCGGATCGAGCCAGGCCTCGAAGGCGCGTTTCACCGCCGGCCACTCCGCGTCGGTGATCGCGAACCACGCGGTGTCGCGGTTGCGGCCCTTGTAGACCGTGGCCTGGCGGAAGGTGCCTTCATAGACGAAGCTGAGCCGCTCCGCCGCCCTGCGCGAGGGCGCGTTGAGCGCGTCGCACTTCCATTCGTAGCGGCGATAGCCGAGTTCGTCGAAGACCCGGACCATCATCAGATACATGGCCTCGGTGGCCGCGACCGTGCGCTGCAGGGCCGGCGCGAAATTGATGTGCCCGACCTCGATCACGCCGTTGGCGCGGTCGATGCGCAGGAAGCTGGCGACGCCGAGCGGGCGCTGCGTCTCCGTCTCCACCACGACATGAAACAGCGGGTCGTCGCCGCAAAGCGTGTCGTCGGCGAAGCGGGCGAAGGCCCCGGCGCTGTCGAAGGGCCCATAGGGCAGATAGGTCCAGATCCTTCCCGCCCGGTCCTGCGCATAGGCGTCGAAGAGCGGGGCCGCGTGGCGGGCCGGGTCGAAGGGCTCCAGCCGGCAGCTGCGGCCCTGCATCATGGCGCGGGGCGGCGCGGCGCGCGGCGTCCAGTCGGGGACCGGCGCGCCGATCGGCTGTCCAAGGGCATTCTCGCGGGCGGTCACGGCGGCTCCTTTTTCAGGTTCCGTTTTTCAGGTTCCGTTTTTCAGGGCTCGGGCGGGACGCGGGCGGCATCCGCCCCGGGCATGTCCCGTCTGTAGCGAAGCGCGCGCGGCTGCGGAAGAGCCACCGCACATCCGGATCGCAGAGCCACCGCCGCGCGCCGGTCCCGCCCTCGCCGATTGACCTTTCCCGGCACACGTGGTTGAAGGATCGGCGGTTCGCTCGCGCTTTCCCGAAAAAAGGCAAGTCCACGTCTCCATGTCGCGATCCCATGTCTGGAGCCTCCCCAACATCCTGACCTACGGGCGCATTCTGGCGGTTCCCGGGGTCATGGCCTGTTTCTACTTTCCCGGCAATACGGCACGTTGGGTGGCACTCGGCATTTTCGTGATCGCCGCCATCACCGATTTCTTCGACGGCTATCTGGCCCGCGCCTGGCAGCAGCAGTCGCGCCTCGGGCAGATGCTCGACCCGATCGCCGACAAGCTGCTGGTGGCCGTGTGCCTGCTGCTGCTGGTCGGCGCCGGCGATATCGGCGGCTGGTCAATGATCGCCGCCGCGATCATCCTGTGCCGGGAGATCCTCGTCTCGGGCCTGCGCGAGTTTCTGGCCGATCTCCGGGTCAGCGTGCCCGTGACCCGGCTCGCCAAGTGGAAGACGACGGTGCAACTCGTCGCCATCGCTCTGCTGCTGGCCGGCCCGGCCGGCGAGGCGGTGCTGCCGGGCACGCAGCTTGCCGGCCTCTCCGCCTTGTGGATCGCCGCCGTGCTGACGCTATATACCGGATACGACTATTTCCGCGCCGGGATCGGCCATCTGATCACCGAATAGTGCGCGCGAGACACGGGAGGGACCGCGACAATGCAGGTTCGCTATTTCGCCTGGGTGCGCGAACGCGTCGGGCAGGACTCCGAAACCATCGAGGTGCCGGACAATGTCACGACCGTTTCCGGCCTGATCGACTGGCTGTCGGCGCGCGACGACGCGCATGCCGCCGCCTTTGCCAACAAGGATGCGATCCGCGTGGCGCTCGACCAGGAACATGTCGAGCAGGACGCGCCGCTTGGCCGCGCGCGCGAGATCGCCTTCTTTCCGCCGATGACCGGCGGCTGAGGGCGCGCGCATGGACGCCTCGACCGACATCGCGCCCCCGGTGACCGTCCGCATCCAGGCCGAGGATTTCGACGTCGCCCACGAAATCGCCCGGCTTTCGGCCGCCGACGGCGCGCGCAACGTCGGCGCGGTGGTCACCTTCACCGGCCTGTGCCGCGACGAGGACGGCCGGCTGGCCGCGCTCGAACTCGAACACTACCCGGGCATGGCGGAGGCGGAGATCCGCCGCATCGCCGAAAACGCCTGCGCGCGCTGGCCGATCACCGGCCTGACCGCGATCCACCGCTACGGCCGCATCGCACCGGGCGGCAACATCGTGCTCGTCGTGGCCGCCTCGCGCCACCGCCGCGCGGCCTTCGAGGCGGCGGAATTCCTCATGGACTATCTCAAAACCCGCGCCCCCTTCTGGAAGAAGGAACACCTGAACGACGGCACGGCCGGCGCCTGGGTCGATGCGCGCGACAGCGACACCGCGGACGCGGACCGCTGGGCGCGCTCCTGAACGCCGGCGTCGGCCGCGCTCCCGCACCGCCTCCCCGTGCGCGATTGGCCCGCATGAGGCATCCCGGCGCCGCGACTTGACCTTTCCCGCGAACACGGGAAGTGTGCGGGGGATTGCGACTTCAGGTTTATCCGCTCCTTTTCAGGCACATCATTTCAAGGGGGACGCGCATGACTTCCGACACGTCCTCCGCTCCAGAACGCCTGCACCGGCTGGGACCGGTCGAATTCGTCGCCCTGATCGGGGCGCTGATGGCGCTCAACGCCTTTGCCATCGACATCATGCTGCCGGCGCTCGGCGACATCGGCGCCGCGCTGAACGTGCCCGACGACAACGACCGGCAGAAGGTCGTCCTGGTCTATCTGTTCGGCTTCGGCGCCGCGCAACTGATCTACGGCCCGCTGTCGGACCGCTACGGCCGGCGCCCGGTGCTGCTCGGCGGACTGGCGCTCTACGCCGCCGCCGGCGTGGTGAGCGTAATGGCGACCACCATGGACCAGCTGCTGCTGGCCCGCCTGCTGCAGGGCATCGGCTGCGCCGCGCCGCGTGTCGTCGCCATCTCCATCGTGCGCGATTGCTACGCCGGCGAACGCATGGGCCGCATCCTGTCGCTGACCATGATGGTGTTCATGACGGTGCCCATCATCGCGCCCTCGATCGGGCAGCTCGTGCTCTTCGTCGCCTCCTGGCGCGCGGTGTTCCTGCTGCTGACGCTCGGTGGGCTCGTCATGCTGGTCTGGAGCGCGCTGCGGCTCGGCGAAACCCTGCCGCCCGCGGCGCGGCGCCCGTTCGCCCCCGGCGCGCTGCTCGCGGCCTACCGCCGCACGCTGACCACCCGGATCGCCATCGGCTACATGTGCGCGACCGGCGTCATCATCGGCGTGCTCTTCGCCTTCGTCGCCGCCGCCCAGCAGATCTTCACCGAGACCTTCGATCTCGGCCCCGCCTTCCCGGTCGTGCTGGCGATCTCGGGGGCCTCGCTCGCCGTCGCCTCCTACCTGAACGCCCGGCTGCTCGCGCGCTTCGGCCTGCGCCGGCTGTCGCATGGCGCGCTGATCGCCTTCGTCGTCATCGGCGCCCTGCAGGTGCTGGCCGCGCTGCTGGCCCCGCAGAGCGTGGTGCTGTTCACCGCCCTGACGGCGGCCATGATGTTCAGCTTCGGCTTCGTCGGCCCGAGCTTCAATGCGCTGGCGCTGGAACCGCTCGGCGATATCGCCGGAACGGCCTCGTCGATGCTTGGCTTCATCACCACCGCGGGCGGCGCGGTGATCGGTTTCGTCGTGGCGCAGACCTACGACGGCACGGTCCTGCCGATCGCCATCGGCTTCGCCGTGCTGGCGCTGACCGCGCTTGCCATCGTGGCGATCACGGAAGGCGGGCGGCTGTTCCGCTTTTCCGCCGCGCCGGGCTGATCGGTCACGCCGCGACACCCGACCCTCACCGCACCGGCAAGACAAAAGGCCCGCGCGGTTGCATCCGCGCGGGCCTTCTTCGATATCGTCGGCAGGCCGCTCGCCGCCTGCCGGTGCTTCTGCGGGGCGTAGGGGGACCGTCAGCCGGCCGCCGCCACCTTGCGCTGCGCTTCGGGAAGAACCTCCAGGTGGTAGTCGTCCATCAGCGTGCGCGTGATCGCGTCGACCTCGAAGCGATACGGCCCGATCTCGGAGACCGGCGTCACTTCGGCCGCTGTGCCGGTCAGGAAGCAGGCCTCGAAGCCCTCCATCTCCTCCGGCTGGATCGCGCGTTCGATCACCTCGAAGCCGCGCCGCTTGGCGAGATCGATCACCGTGCGCCGGGTGATCCCGTCGAGGAAGCAATCCGGCGTCGGCGTGTGGATCTTGCCGTCCTTGATGAAGAACACATTGGCGCCGGTGGCCTCCGCGATCTGGCCGCGCCAGTCGAGCATCAGCGCATCGGCGTAGCCCTTGCGCTCCGCCTCGTGCTTCGACAGCGTGCAGATCATGTAGAGACCCGCCGCCTTGGAGCGGCAAGGCGCCGTCGCGGGATCGGGGCGGCGATACTGCGCCATGTCGAGGCGGATGCCCTTCAGCCGCTGCTCCGGATCGAAGTAGCTCGGCCATTCCCAGGCGGCGATCGCGAGATGGATCGTGTTCGACTGCGCCGACACGCCCATCATCTCGCTGCCGCGCCAGGCGACGGGGCGGACATAGGCGTCCACGAGTTTCATCCGCGACAGCAGCTCGCGCGTCGCCGCGTTGATGGTCTCGGCGCTGTAGGGGATCTCGAAACCGAGGATGTTGGCCGAATCGTGCAGACGCTGGGTGTGCTCCTCCAGCTTGAACACCTCGCCGCCATAGGCGCGTTCGCCCTCGAACACGCTGCTGGCGTAGTGCAGACCATGACTGAGCACGTGCAGCTTCGCGTCCGCCCAGGGCACGAACGCGCCGTCGTACCAGATTTCGCCTTGGAGTTGGTCAAAGGGCATATGCGCCATGGTGCAGTCTCCCGCGGCCTGCTTGGGGGATCGTCCCCTCGTTTCGAATGTGTGGCGCGATCAGCCCGCGCCGATGTGTCAGATGTTCCGTCCGTCCGCTCCCGACCGGCTTTGCGCGCGGCGTGAAGTGTTTGTATGCTGCCGGCGCCGTTGACCACGCCGGCCATCGCAGGAAACCGCCGCGATGCCGTGACCGGGAAGGACGCGCTCTGCTCGATCGCTCGACAACATCCAGAACGGATACCAGACGATGGCGTACGATCATTTCGCCAGAGACAGCCTACATGTAACAATCGGTCGGAATTAAGTCAATATGACTGACATAAATTTCTCGACGTCCGAACCGGCGTCCTCCGCGGCGCGCCCGGCGCCTTCCGACGTCCCGATCGACCTGATCGAACTGCTGTTTTTCGCCTATCGCGATTTCACCTCCGATCCGGACGCGGCCCTTGCCGAATTCGGCTTCGGGCGCGCGCACCATCGGGTGCTGCATTTCGTGAGCCGCAATCCGGGGCTGCGGGTCTCCGACCTGCTCGGCATCCTGCGGATCACCAAACAGAGCCTGGCGCGGGTGCTCAAGCAGCTTGTCGAGAAGCAATACATCGTCCAGGAGCCCGGCGCATCCGACCGGCGCGAGCGGTTGCTGTTCGCCACTCCGCGCGGCCAGGAGCTGGCGCTGCGGCTGATGCGGCTCCAGGCGAAGCGGATCCAGGCCGCCCTCGCCGCCCTGCCTCCGGAAAGCCGGGATGCGGCGCGACACTTCCTGTTCAACATGATCGATCCGGATCAGCGCGCGGAGGTCGCGCGACTGATCGAGCGCACTTGAGGAGCCGCCCGTGACCGCCTCCCTCGCCGACAGCGCCCCGCGCCCTCCTGGCACGACAGACGGCCCGAAAGACCGCCCGAAGGCCGCGACGCCGGCGGACGACGCGCCGCACCTGCTGCTGGTCGACGACGACGCCCGCATCCGCGCCCTGCTCAAGCGCTTCCTGTCGGAAGCCGGTTTCCGCATCACCGTCGCCGCCAACGCGGCCCAGGCGCGGCGCCGGCTTGCCGGCCTCGACTTCGATCTGCTGGTCGTCGACGTGATGATGCCGGGCGAGAGCGGGCTGGAGCTTGCCGCCGACCTGCGCAGCTCCGCCGACGTTCCGATCCTGATGCTGACGGCGCGCTCCGACGCGGCCGACCGCATCGCCGGGCTCGAGGCGGGCGCCGACGACTATCTGGTCAAGCCCTTCGAACCGCGCGAACTGCTCTTGCGCATTCAGGCGATCCTGCGCCGGCGCACCGTGCCCGATCTGCCGCCGCCCGCCGATATCCGCTTTGGCCCCTTCGTGTTCGACGCCGCCCGCCGCGAACTCAAGCGCGGCGACACGCCCGTGCGCCTGACGGACCGCGAAAAGGAAATCCTCGCCCTGTTCGCCGAAAAGCCGAACGACACTGTTCCACGCACCGAGATCGTCGGCGACGGCAGCGGCCTCGGAGAGCGCACCGTCGACGTCCAGATCAACCGGCTGCGGCGCAAGATCGAGGCCGACCCGGGCAATCCGCTCTATCTGCAGACGGTGCGCGGGATCGGATACCGCCTCGTATGCGACTGACGCGCCGCCTGCAGGCCGCCCTGCGCCGCGTGGCGCCCCCCGTCATCGCCGCCCCGCTGGAGCGCGCGCTGGACATCCTGTCGACGCCCTATCGCGCGCTGGCCAAGGCGCTCTACAAGCGCAGCCCCAAGGGGCTCTTCAGCCGCACGCTGCTGATCATCGTCGCGCCCATCGTCGTGATGCAGGGCGTCCTCGGTTTCGTCTTCATGGAACGCCACTACGATCTCGTGACCCAGCGCCTGTCCGAGGCGATCGTCGGCGAGATCGCCTTTCTGGTCGACGTGCTCGAGACCTATCCCCAGGAGGACGGCTATGTCGCCTTCACCGACATGGCACGCGACTCGCTCGACCTGAGCGTGACGGTGCTGCCGCCCGATCCCCTTCCGCCGCCGCGCCCCAAGCCCTTCTTCGGGATCCTCGACCTCTATCTGTCGGAACAGATCAGCCAGAAGATCGGCCGCCCCTTCTGGATCGACACGGTCGGCCGCTCCAGCTTCGTGGAGATCCGCATCCAGCTCGACGCCCGCGTGCTGCGCGTCATCGCCCGGCGCAGCCAGACCTATGCGTCGAACTCGCATATCTTCATCGTCTGGATGGTCTCCACGTCGCTGGTGCTGGTGTTCATCGCCATGCTGTTCCTGCGCAACCAGACGCGGCCCGTGGAACGGCTGGCGACCGCCGCGGAGAGCTTCGGCAAGGGCCGGCCCATCGACGACTTCCGGCCGAGCGGCGCGCATGAGGTGCGCCGGGCCGCGCAGGCCTTCATCGAGATGCGCCGGCGGATCGAGCGCCAGATCGAACAGCGCACGGCAATGCTCGCGGGGGTCGGTCACGATCTGCGCACGATCCTCACCCGCTTCCGCCTTCAGCTCGCGCTTCTGGAGGACAGCGAGGAGGTGCGCGCGCTCCAGCACGATGTCGACGAGATGAAGACGATGCTGGAGGACTATCTCGCCTTCGCCCGCGGCGACGGCGACGAGCAGGCGCAGCCGACCGACATGGCGCTGGTCATCGAGGATCTGGAGGCGGAGGCGGAAATCCTCGACGCCGAGGTCACCTCGCACTACGCCGGCGAGCCGATGGTCACGCTGAAACCGATCGCCTTCAAGCGCGCGCTGACCAATCTGGTGACCAACGCCGCCCGCTTCGGCAATCGCGTGCGCATCAACGCCCAACACCAGGAGGGATGGCTGACCGTGCTCATCGAGGACGACGGGCCCGGCATTCCGGAAGACGCGCGCGAAAGCGTCTTCCGTCCGTTTCACCGGCTCGACAGCGCCCGCAACCAGGATTCGGGCGGCAGCGGGCTGGGGCTGGCCATCGCCCGCGACGTGGTGCGCGGCCACGGCGGCGACATCGTGCTCGACGAAAGCCCCGCCCTCGGCGGCCTGCGCGCCCGCGTGCGCATTCCCGTATAGCGCCAACGGCGTCGGCCGGGTCAGCGGCTCAACGCGGTCATCGCGCCGGCTCCGACAAGACAGCTCGCGCCGATCCGGTTGACCGCGCGAAACCGCGTGGGCTTGCGAAGCTGGCGCGATACCGAGGTGGCAAGCAGGATCCAGAGCCCGTTGCTGATCACGACAAGCGTCAGGAAGGTTGCCTCCAGCAGAAGGATCTGAGGCACCAGAGGGCGGTCGGGCGCGATGAACTGCGGCAGAAAGGCCACGAAGAACACGATGTCCTTCGGGTTGAACGCCGTGACGAGGAACGCGTCGCGCAGCGCCCGCCACCCGTGTCGTCCGTCGGGCGCCGCGACGCAAACGCCGCCCTCCGCCCCACGCCAGGTCGAGATCCCGAGCCAGACCAGATAGGCCGCGCCCGCCAGCTTGAGCGCGAGGAACATCTCCGCCGATGCGGCAAGGACGGCTCCGGCGCCGAGGAGAGACACCGACATGGCGACGAAGTCTCCCAGCACCACGCCGGGAACGGCCGCGGCCGCCACACGTCCGCCGTGACCGAGCGTATAGCCGATCAGCAGCATGACCACCGGACCAGGAACCGCGAGCAGCGCGAGGCTCGCGCCGGCAAAGGCAATCCACGTGTAGACATCCATGACGTTCTCCCTTCGCCAACACCGCGTGTGTCCAGAACGCTAGGGGCGAACGCGCGCCAATTCACGCTTGAAGGAGTTCCGCGGTGAAAGCCAAACTACGGCATGGAGTGGACACGAATGCCCTCGCTGGCCGCCCTGCGCGCCTTCGACTGCGTTGCCCGCGCACGCAGTTACGCCGCCGCGGCGACCGTGCTGAACGTCACCGAAGCGGCGTTGCGGCAGCACGTTCGGCGTCTTGAGAACCAGATCGGACAGCCACTGGTCGAGCGGAGCGGACGCGGTATTGTCCTGACGCAAGCCGGAGAGATCCTCGCCGAAACGACGCGGGAGGGATTCGACACGCTCAAGGCCGGGGTCGCGTCTCTCACGGCCGACGAGGACCGGCGCCCCTTGCGGATCGCGCTTCCTCCCTCCTTCGCCGAAACCTGGCTGATGCCGCGTCTCGGGGATTTCTGGGCCCACCATCCCGAAATCAATCTCGAACTCGTGCCCAGTCTGAAAATCGTCGACCTGCGAGCGGACCGGTTCGACATGGCAATTCGCTACGGCGAAGGGGAGTGGCCGGGCGTTACCTGCACACGGCTCGCCCCTGCCGACTATCTGGTCGTCGCACGGCCCGATGTCGCCGGAGCCACGCCGGCCCGCACCGCCGCCGATCTCGCGGATCGGTGCTGGTTGTTCGAGCGCGATCGCGTGGAGCACAGGCGATGGAGCGCGGCGCACGGTATCGACTTCGACGCGCCCCATCACCGGCACTTTCCGACCAATTCCCTCGTACTCTCGGCCCTGCACGCCGGACAGGGGCTTTCCCTACAGGCCCGTGCGCTGGTGCAAGGCGACATCGACACGGGTCGCCTCGCCATTCTCTTCGACGATCCCGCGAGCCACCTCGCCTATTACATCGTCACGCGGGGTGATCCTCGCTTGCCGCTGCGTCGGTTCATCGCATGGCTGAAACGCGCCGCCTGACGCGCGACCCCGTGCGTCACAAACCACGCTCAGTAAAGCCGGCCGCCGATCGGCACGTCCTTGTCGGGCGCGAGCAGCACCACCTCGCCGTCCGCATCCGGCACGCCCAGCGTCAGCACCTCCGACATGATCGGGCCGATCTGGCGCGGCGGGAAATTGACCACGGCCATCACCAGCCGGCCTTCCAGCGTCTCCGGCGTGTAGTGGCGGGTGATCTGCGCGGAGGATTTCTTGATGCCGATCTCCGGCCCGAAATCGATGCGCAGCTTGTAGGCGGGCTTGCGCGCTTCCGGGAACGGCGCCGCCTCCACGATGCGGCCGACGCGAATGTCCACTTTCAGAAAATCGTCGAAGGACAGCGCCGGCGCGGCGCCGGCGGAAGAAATCATGTCGCTCATGATGGAAACCTGACGGTCTACGAGAGGAAAACTCCGCGCGGATCGGAACCGCTCACGGCGGGAACGGAGATCCGCATCGGACAACAAGAAGGGATCCCGAAGACACTCTCATCCGGGATCGACCTGCTGCGCGCCGCCACAACGCAGATTACACGTCAGGCGGAGGCTGGGGAAGTCCCGTCGTCGTCGTGCGACGCCCGCGCGCCGTCCCCGGCCGCCTCCTTGCGCGCGGCGCGCCGGCGCAGGCCGGAAAACAGCGGATTCATCATCTTGCCGATGCGGTCGAGCCGGCCGAGCCACACCTCGCCCTCGTCCAGTTCCTTGTCGAGCGCCGACATGGTGCGCGCCAGTCCGGGGTCCTCGTCATCGAGCCAGACATCGACCACACGGGCGAAGGCGACCACCAGCCCCTGCGCGATGACGCCGGCGCGCGCGCCCGACGAGGGCAGGCCCGCCGCCGTCAGCATCCAGCGCTGCGAGACCACGGCGGCCGAATTGAGCCGCAGCGCCAGTTGCGGATCGGCCCGCGCGGCGTCCTTGAGGGCCCTGATCGCGTCCCGGTGCGGCGCGAGCGCGTCGAGCCGCGACATCAGCACGTCGAACAGGCGATCCCGGCCCGGCTCGTCGGCCATCTCGGCGTCGATCCCGTCGAGCACCGTCTGGTCGATCTCCGACAGGAAGGCCTTGAAGCAGGAGAGCTTGGTCGGAAACGCGGCGCGCAGCACGGAGAGCTTGACCCCGGCCTCGGCGGCGAGATCCGCCATGTCGAACCCGTGCCAGCCCTTCGCCGCGACCAGGGCGAGAAACGCCGAAACGATCTTTTCCCGTGTCTTCTTCGTCGCCATCTGTCGTCTCCCGGATGTCACCGCCCATCGGCGTTGCGTCTCGATGTCCGATGTGGAGCGAAACCGCCGGTCGTCCAGACCTTGCGGCGAAAGGCGTCAGCCGGCCAGGTCCTGCGACCGCCGCCGGGCGGCGGCCACGGCCCGGTCGAGCACCGGTTGCAGACCGTCGTCGGCCATCAGGACATCGAGCGCGGCGGCGGTGGTGCCGTTCGGCGAGGTCACGTTGCGGCGCAAGTCGGCGGCCGCGAGGTCCGAGCGATAGAGAAGCTCGCCCGCCCCGCACACGGTCTGGCGCGCCAGCGTCATGGCGAGGTCGCCCGGCAGGCCGGCCTTTTCTGCTGCCGCCGCGAGGGCTTCGACCAGATAAAACACATAGGCCGGGCCGGAGCCGCTGACGGCGGTCACCGCGTCCATCTGGTCCTCGGTCTCGATCCAGGCCGAGGTGCCGATGGCGGCGAGCAGCGTGTCGACGGTCGCTTTTTGCACCGCGTCCGTGCGGGCGTTGGCGAAGGCCACGCTCATGCCGCGGCCGACCTGCGACGGCGTGTTCGGCATCACCCGCACGACGGCCACATCGCCGAAGATACGCTCGAACAGCGCCGCCGGCGTTCCGGCGGCGACCGAGATCACCAGCGTGTCCTGCGCGACCAGGGACACGAAGCCCGGCGCGGCATCGGCCATCATCTGCGGCTTGAGCGCGAGCAGCAGCACGCCGGCGGAAAGATCGTCCGGCGCGCGCTCCGCATGACGGATGCCGTGCTCGGACAGCAGCGCGCGCATCTCGTCGGACGGTGCCGGATCGACGACGACGAGCGACGCCGGATCGGTTCCGGCCGCGACCCAGCCGGCGAGCATGGCACCGCCCATCTTGCCGGCGCCGACGAGCACCAGCGGTCGCGTCTTGGAAAAACTCATGCTTCCCCTGCCGTTTCGAACAAGGCCGTGTCGATCGCCTCGGTGGCGCTCTTGCCCGCCCAGACGACGAACTGAAAGGCCTGATAGTAGCGCTCGCAGGTCTCGAGCGCGTGGGTCAGAAGTCCCTCGATCTGCGCGGAGGTGGCCTCCGCGCCGCCGGCCAGCAGCAGCGACTGGCGGAAGATCACCACGCCCTCGCGCTTCCAGAGGTCGAAATGCCCCATCCACAGCTGCTCGTTGACCAGCGCCAGCAGCCGCACGACCTCCGTGCGGCGGGGCTCGGACACCTTCACGTCGAAGGCGCAGGCCAGATGCAGCGCTTCCAGATCCTCCATCCAGGAGAAGGAAACGTGGTAGTCGCACCAGCCGCCGGCGACGGAAATCGTGATCTCCTCGTCGCAGGAGCGCTCGAAGGACCAGTCGTTGATGGCGGCGATATGCTCGATCGTGTCGACGGGATTCGCGGGCCGTTCGAAATCGATGTCGATGAGGCTCATGTCGTTCCTCCCGGCTTGCGGGACGGCGGCCGGATGAGGACCGCGCCCGCCCATGTCGGTCCGCAGGACGGTATCCTGCCGTGGAACGAAGACCCGTGCCCGCTGCGACAACTCGAGCGACGACCCGGCAATTGAAGCGGCCGCGCGCGGTCGCGCGAATCCCCGTCTGTTTTCAGTATACAGGCAGATACGACCGCAAAGATATGTTCACATTTCCTTTACGGTTTCCCCCTGTGGACGGAAATACCGACGCGACGTTGCGTCACGCGCCCGATATCCGCCCCCCAACCGCAAGCGGCGGATGGCCCGCCGGCGGGGTCAGCTGTCGTTTGCCGGCGGCTCGCGGTCGCCCGGCGCACCGGCGGACGCCTCGAGCTCGGCGACCCGCGCCTCCAGCGCCTCCACCTTGTCGAGCGCCCTGACCGCCATGTCCTTGACGACGTCGAACTCCTCGCGCTTCACCAGATCCATGTCCGCGAGAAACCGCTCCGCCTGGGCGCGCACGGCCGCTTCGACCTCGCGGCGCGCACCCTGGGCGACGCCGGCCGCGTCGGTCATCAGCTTGGCGAAATCGTCGAGGACGCGATTCGGTCCCTGTGTCATGACGGCCCTTCCCTTGAGGCAATCCCGCGGCCCGGCGCGGCTGGTTGATGCTGTCTTCTAGGTAATGCGGTTTGGCGCGTTGCGAAACACCCCGCGCGGGAGATTTTGTCGCGGCGGTCCTCCCCACCCCGCGCGAGCTGCCGCGCAAGGTCAGGTCCCCGCGCGCAAGACACGCTGTCGTGAGCGCGGGCTGCCCCTCTTGACGCGGGCAGCGGAACCTCGTCAACGTCGCGCCGACCGACGCGCAGCCCGCTTTCACCGCCCGACTCCCCGGGAGATCCCATGCCGACCCTCGTCCTGCCCTTTCCCTCGATCGACCCGGTTCTGATCGAGTTCGGCCCCTTCGCGATCCGCTGGTATGCGCTCGCCTATATCGCCGGACTTCTGCTCGGCTGGCGGATGATGCGGTCGCTGGTCGCCACCGACCGCCATTGGGGCGCCACGCCGCGCCCGACGCTCGCCGACGTCGACGATTTCGTCGTCTACGCCACGCTCGGCACGATCCTCGGCGGGCGCCTCGGCTATGTGCTGTTCTATGCGCCGGGCTACTACCTGCAAAACCCGCTCGACGCGCTCGCCGTGTGGTCCGGCGGCATGTCGTTCCACGGCGGCTTTCTGGGCGTCGTCGTCGCCATGATCCTCTTCGCCCGCGCGCGCAAGATCCCGTTGTGGACGCTGTTCGATCTGGCCGGCGTCGTGGCGCCGATCGGCCTGTTCTTCGGACGGATCGCCAATTTCATCAATGGCGAGCTGTGGGGCCGGGTCACGGACGTGCCCTGGGCAATGGTGTTTCCCGGCGCCGGCGACGCGCCGCGCCACCCGAGCCAGCTCTACGAAGCCGCCCTTGAGGGGCTGCTGCTCCTGGTCATCGCCCGCATTCTGGTGGCGCGCGGCGGCCTGCAACGTCCCGGCCTGATCGCCGGCACATTTGCGCTTGGATACGGACTGTCCCGCTCCTTCGTCGAATTCTTCCGCGTTCCCGACGCGCACATCGGCTATCTCGGCCCGGGCCTGACCATGGGCATCCTGCTGTCGCTGCCGATGATCGCGGTCGGGCTCTGGGCCATCACTCGGGCGCTTTCCCGCCCGGCCGGCGAGACCCGCCCATGACGGGCGACGGGCTCCGGGACGCGCCCGACACGCCCGAGGCGCCGCTGCTCTCCCGCCTGCGCCGGCTGATCGCGGCGCAGGGGCCGATCTCGGTCGCCGACTACATGGCCCTGTGTCTCGGCGATCCGGAGCACGGCTACTATCTCCATGCCGAGCCCTTCGGCGCCTCGGGCGATTTCGTCACCGCGCCGGAGGTCAGCCAGCTTTTCGGCGAGATCGTCGGCGCCTGGCTGCTGCATGCCTGGCAACGGCTCGGCGTGCCCGACCGGGTGCATCTGGCGGAACTCGGCCCCGGCCGGGGCACGCTCGCCGCCGACACGATGCGCGTCGCGCGGCTGCGCCCGGCCTTCGCGGACGCGATCACGCTGCATCTGGTGGAGACGAGCCCGCGCCTGCGCGAGGCCCAGCGCGCGGCGCTGGCACCGCTCGGCGTCACCCCCGTCTGGCACGATACCCAAGACACGCTGCCCGACGACGCGCCGCTGCTTGCGGTCGCCAACGAGTTTTTCGACGCCCTGCCGATCCGCCAATACGTGCGGCACGAGGGCGTGTGGCGCGAGCGTTGCGTCGGGCTCGACGCGGCGGGCAGCCTGCGCTTCCAGCTCGGCGCGGGAACGCTCGCCACCAACGACCTGCCTGCCGCGCTTCGCGCAAGCGGCGACGGCACGATCCTCGAGGTCCAGCCCACCGCCAATGCGATCATGACAGCGCTCGCCGAGCGCCTCGCGGCGCAGGGCGGCGCGGCGCTGGTCATTGACTACGGCTATGCGGCCACCGCCCCCGGCGACACGCTGCAGGCGGTCGCCGCCCATGCCTACGCCCCCGTGCTGGCGGAGCCGGGCCGCGCCGATCTGACCGCCCATGTGAATTTCGAGGCGCTCGCCCGCGCCGCATGCCGCCCCGGGCTCAGCCCCCGCCGGCTGATGACCCAGGGCGATTTCCTGCTCGATCTCGGTCTGCTCGAACGCGCCGGACAACTCGGCGCCGGCAAGGCCCCCGAAATCCAGGAGCGGATTCGCCAGGACGTGGAACGCCTTGCCGGCCCCGACCAGATGGGCACCCTGTTCAAGGTGCTGGCACTGGCGCCGCCCGACATCGCGCTCGCGCCCTTCGATCCGGTGTGATCGACGCCGCGTGACACGCCGCGTGTGAGGCGGTTTGACAGGCCGTGCGCTTGCCCCCACCATCGGCGAAAATTCCAAGTCCGGCCCAGGTCCCGTTCCCCATGCTCACCTCTCCCGATCTCGCCGGCCTCGACGGCATCGTTCACGGCTTCTTCACCCGCTCCGGCGGCGTGTCGCGGGGGCTCTACGCCTCGCTCAACGTCGGCCTCGGCTCGCGGGACGAGCGGGCCGCCGTGCTGGAGAACCGCACGCGCGTGGCCAGTCTTCTGGACGTGGCCCCGGCCGCGCTCGTCTCCCCGCACCAGCACCATTCGGCGGATGCGATCGTCGTCTCCGAGCCCTGGAGCCTCGACGACCAGCCGCGCGGCGACGCCCTCGTGACCGACCGTCCCGGCATTGCGCTGGGGATCTCGACCGCCGATTGCGGCCCGGTGCTTTTCGCCGATCCGCTCGCCCGGGTCGTCGGCGCGGCACACGCCGGGTGGCGCGGCGCGCTCACCGGCATTCTCGACGCGACGCTGGTGAAGATGGAAACGCTCGGGGCCCAGCGCGACCGGGTCGTCGCCGTGCTCGGCCCGACCATCTCGCAGGCGAACTACGAGGTCGACCTCGCCTTTCGCGACCGCTTTCTCACGGCCTCGGCGGACAACGCCGGCTTCTTCACGCCCGAGACCCGGCCCGGCCATGTCCGCTTCGATCTGCCCGCCTATATCCGCGCCCGCCTCGCCGGCGCCGGCGTCGGGAAGATCGCCGATCTGGAACGCTGCACCTATGCCGACGAGGCGAGCTTCTTCTCCTATCGCCGCGCCACCCATCGCGGCGAGGCCGATTACGGCCGCCTGATGTCGGCCATCGCGCTCACCGGAGCCTGACCCGTCATGGCGCTCGCCTTCTCCCGTGCCGAATACGCCCAACGCCTCGACGCGCTGTGCGCGCGCATGGGCGGGGCCGATCACGACGCACTGCTGCTGTTTTCCCCGGAAAGCATGTTCTGGCTGACCGGATACGACACCTTCGGCTATTGCCATTTCCAGTCCATGGTGGTGACCCGCGACGGCCGGATCGTGCTCTTGACCCGCTCCGCCGATCTGCGGCAGGCGCGCGCCACCTCCATCGTCAGCGACATCCGCGTCTGGGAGGATCGCGACGGCGCCTCCCCCGTGCTGCAGTTGCGCGACCTGCTGTTCGAACTCGGTCTCGACGGCGCCCGGCTCGGGGTCGAATACGACACCCATGGCATGACCGGACGCATCGCCATGGAGATCACCGCCCATCTGCCGGAAATCGCCGATCTGGAGGATGCCTCGCGGATCGTTGCCGTCCTGCGCGCGGTCAAGAGCCCGGCGGAGATCGAGATGGTGCGCCGGGCCGCCGCGCTCACCGACGCCGCCTATGAGGCTGCCTGGCCGCTGATCGGCCCGGGCGCGCGCGAGGGCGACATTCTCGCCGCGATGCAGGGCGCGGTCTTTGCCGGCGACGGGGATTATCCGGGCAATGAATTCGTCATCGGCTCGGGACCGGAGGCACTGCTGTGCCGCTACCAGACCGGACGGCGGACGCTCGATGCACAGGATCAGCTGACGCTGGAATGGGCCGGCGTGTTTCGCCGCTACCACGTCGCGGCGATGCGCACCGTGGTGGTCGGCACGCCGACGGCGCGCCACGTCGCGCTGCACGAGACGGCGCGCGCGGCCCTGGCGGCGGTGGAGGAAACGCTGACACCCGGCCATACCTTCGGCGACGTCTTCGCCGCGCATGCCCGCGAGGTCGACCGGCGCGGCGAGGGCGCGCATCGGCTCAATGCCTGCGGCTATTCGCTGGGCACCCGGTTCTCGCCGAGCTGGATGGACTGGCCGATGGCCTATCGCGACAATCCGGCGGAGATCGTGCCGAACATGGTGGTTTTCCTGCACATGATCCTGATGGATTCCGACACGGGCACGGCGATGAGCCTCGGCCAGAGCTATCTGACCGGCGACGGTCCGGCGGAGGGCCTGTCGAAGCTTCCTCTCGACCTGCCGGTCAAGCCGGGCTAAACGAAAAGCGAGCGGGGCCGCCGGTCCCTGGCAAGACATGAAAGACGACCGAGGCAAAGCCGAAGGCCAGATGCGCGTGACACCCAGTTTCCGAGCCCCCGTTTTCCGCACCGCAGCTCTTGCGGCCGCCCTCGCACTCGGCGCCTGCGCCGGCGAACCGCTGCCCCCCGGCATGGTCGCGGACGGCGCGGGGTCGGCGGGTCGGCAGGCCTCGGCGCCAGCGCCTTCCGTCAATCCGGCCGAGGCGACCATCGCCTTCGATCCCTTCACCGGCGCGCCGGGCAACATCGCCGACGCGCTCTCGCGCCGGATCGGCGCCGAGGCCCGGGCCCGCAACCTGCGCCTGGTGCGCCGCGTGGGCGCGCCGGCGACCTATCGGGTCAACGGCTATCTCTCGGCCTCCGGCGACCAGAGTTCGACCACGCTGTTCTATGTGTTCGACGTGATCGACGCGCAGGGCAACCGCGCGCACCGCATTCTCGGACAGGAAGCCTCCGCCGGCGCCGCCGGCGATCCCTGGGCGGGGATCGACACGGAGACCATCGACCGCGCGGCACGGCGCGCGGTCGCCGATCTGGCCGCCTGGCTCAACCGCTGACCGCCGGCTCGACGGCCGCGTTTGCGCAAAGCGTCCCGACCGCGCGCCGGCTGCGGGACCACGGTCGGAGCCCCGCGTCACCGAAAT
The DNA here is from genome assembly GCF_040110915.1 of Stappia sp. Classification (NCBI taxonomy): domain Bacteria; kingdom Pseudomonadati; phylum Pseudomonadota; class Alphaproteobacteria; order Hyphomicrobiales; family Stappiaceae; genus Stappia; species Stappia sp. The sequence continues at coordinate 2,900,583 of NZ_CP157793.1, forward strand.
GCAAAAAAGGTGGCGACACGGCGGCGTCGCCGGTTGTTAAACGCCGGTCCGATTGCTACAACGCCGCCGCCTGCCGGACGTCCGAGACGCCTCACCCGTGGCCCGTTGCCGCGATCTCCCGGCCGTTCCCGAAGGCCAAGAAGCTCATGCGGCTGACGCCGCGCCAAGAGCTGACGCACCACGTGTGACCCTTTCCCGTGCCGCAGTCGCGTCCGAGCCGGCGGCGCAGCAATGAAGGACTTGCGGGCCATGAAGATTGTCGCGGGCAACTCCAATCGGGCGCTTGCCGAGGAAGTGTCGAAATATCTCGGCGCGCCGCTGGCCAAGTGCCAGGTACGCCGCTTCGCCGATCAGGAAATCTTCGTTGAACTCCAGGAAAACGTTCGCGGCGAGGATGTCTTCGTCCTGCAGTCGACGAGCTTCCCGGCCAACGACCACCTGATGGAACTGCTCATCATCATCGACGCGCTGCGCCGCTCCTCGGCCAAGCGGATCACGGCGGTGATGCCCTACTTCGGCTACGCGCGCCAGGATCGCCGCGCCTCGGGCCGGACCCCGATTTCCGCCAAGCTGGTCGCCAATCTGATCACCCATGCCGGCGCGCACCGGGTGCTCACCCTCGACCTGCACGCCGGCCAGATCCAGGGCTTTTTCGACATTCCCACCGACAACCTGTTCGCCGCCCCGGTGATGACGCGCGACATCAAGGAGCGCTACTCGACCGAAAACGTCATGGTCGTCTCGCCGGACGTCGGCGGCGTGGTGCGCGCCCGCGCGCTCGCCAAGCGCATCGACGCGCCGCTGGCCATCGTCGACAAGCGCCGCGACAAGCCTGGCGAATCGGAAGTGATGAACATCATCGGCGACCCCTCGGGCCGCGACTGCCTGCTGGTCGACGACATCGTCGATTCCGGCGGCACGCTGTGCAACGCCGCCGAGGCGCTGCTCGACCAGGGCGCGAATTCGGTGACCGCCTACATCACGCACGGCGTCCTGTCCGGCGGCGCGGTCGCCCGCGTCAGCGCCTCCAAGCTCAAGGAATTGGTGATCACCAATTCCATCGAGCCGACGGCCGCCGTGCTCGCCGCCCCCAACATCCGCACGGTCTCCATCGCGCCGCTGATCGGCGAGGCGATCTCGCGCACCGCGCTCGAACAGTCGGTGTCCAGCCTGTTCAACTGATCCACGCCCCGGCCCTGCGGTCCGGGCGAAACGATCTGATTCTTGCAACGGCGCGACGGGCCTCCCGCCGCGCCGTTTCCGCGTGCGAACCCTGCGCCCGCCTCACTCCACGGTGATGGTGATGCGCGCGGATTCGACCGGCGGCATGTGCGGGATGTGATTGTGGTCGCCGACGACGAGTTGCAGCGTGTGGGTGCCGGGCGCGAGATCGACCGTGGTTTCCGTCTGACCGCCGCCGAAATGGCGATGCGCGTCGTCGGCGGGGATCGCGGTGTCGTAGTCCTCAAGCTCCTGATCGATCAGCAGATGATGGTGGCCGGTGCCGCCCTTTTCGACGCCGGCCGGCGCGACGCCCATGCCTGAAAGGCCGAAGCGGACCGTCACCGGGCTCGACACGGTGGCCCCGTTCTGCGGTGCGATGAAATAGACGCGCGCGCCCTCCGGCGCGGGCGTGCGGTGATCGTCGGCGCGCGCCGGCGCTTCGGCCAGGGTCGCGGAAAGCATTGCGATAAGCGTTGCGATAGTTGCGACGCCGGCGAGCCCGGCGGTGCGGCTGCGAATGATCATGACGTCCTCCCGTGGTTTTCAACGGCCGTCTTGCAATGGCGGCCTCCCCGAAAAGGATATCGAAGCATGCCGCAGCGGCAAGCGACGCGCACGATCTCGTGACCACCGCAACCGCGCCCCGCCTTGACCTTCCCCCCGCTGGAACAGCTACCCGAGACCGGTAACATTCAGTCAGGAGGCCCGTTCCATGCCGATCCGCGCTTTTGCCGCTCTCACGCTCGTCGCGACCCTGATGGCGCCGGCCGCCGCCCTGGTCGCGCTCCCTGCCCCCGCTTCGGCGGCGGAAAAGATCACGCTGTGGAAGACCCCCTGGTGCGGGTGCTGCTCGGCGTGGGGCGAGGCGATGAGCCAGGCCGGCTATGCGGTTGCCATGCGCGACCGCGAGGACCTCGCCCCGGTGAAGGCACAGCTCGGCGTGCCCGATGCGATGGCCTCCTGCCACACGGCCATCATCGGCGGCTATTTTCTGGAAGGGCACGTGCCGCTCGAGGCGGTGCGCAAGCTGCTCGACGAGCGACCGGAGATCGCCGGTCTCGCCGTGCCGGGCATGCCGCAGGGATCGCTCGGCATGGGCACCGACCCCACCGCCCGCTACGACGTGCATGCGGTCGCCCGCAGCGGCGAGAGCCGCGTGTTCCACCGCGCCGGCCTCGACTGACGTCGCGCGCGCAAGACGCGCCACCTCGATGTGTCAGGACACGACGTCGCGGACGTCGCGGGACGCGATCACGCAATTGCGGCCCGCGGCCTTGGCGGCATACAGCGCGACGTCTGTGTGATAGAGCGCGGACTTCAACGCCTCGGGCGGGGTCGTCAGATGCACCCCGACGCTGACGGTCACATCGAGCGCCGAACCGTCGAGCCGCAGCGGCTCGGCGGCAACCGACCGGCGAAAGCCCTCGGCCCACGCCATGGCGTCGTCCCAGCAGTCTTGCCCGCGCGCGCAAGGCAGCGCGAATATGAACTCCTCCCCGCCGAAGCGGGCCAGGCACCCCGTCTCCGGCGCCACCGCGCGCAAGCGGTCGACGACCGCCCGCAGGGCCGCGTCGCCATTGAGGTGCCCGAAACGATCGTTGATGCGCTTGAAGTGATCGATGTCGATCAGAAACAGCGCGATGCTCTCCGGTCCGTCACGGCGGGAGTCCAGCCACTCGAAGAACGCGCGCCGATTCGCAACGCCCGTCAGTTCGTCGCGCGCGGCCAGCGCCGCATTTTCCTCGGCGAGGCGATGGATCAGCAGGTAATCGCGCAGCCACACCCCGGAAAACAGGGTCGCAAGCACGAGAGGAATCAGCGTGCCGGCGAGGAGCGCGTCGTTGTACCGGTCGCCGGACAGATGCCGGAACAGGATCGCGGTCGCAAGCGCCGACGACAACACCGACCCGGCAACGATGACGGCGGTGCGCCGCACGCCACGTCGGAAAGGAGAGGGCAGCGCCTGCCACCGCATGCGGGCCCGGGCAATGAGGCCGTTCATCTCGTGATCCATCCGCGAAATTTACGCAATAATATTACTGAGCGAAAACCCGAAATCGAGCATGACAAGTATTCTGGAAACGCAGGCAAATATAATCAAAACGTCGACTACACCCGACAATTGTCATTGCCGGGTTGAGCAAGTGTCTTTTACCCGCGCCAGCTGAGCAGCCAGCGCTCCGCGCGGCCGATGAGCCAGCCGACGATCAGGCCGAGCATCGACAGGATCGCCACGCCGGCGAGCAACTGATCGGTGGCGAACAGGCTGCCGGCCATCAGGATATAGGCGCCGACGCCGTATTCCGCGCCGATCATCTCCGCCGCGACCAGCAGGATGATCGCGATGGAGGCGGAAATCCGGCACCCGGACAGGATCGCCGGCATGGCGCCCGGCAGGATGATCTTGCGCACGATCGAGGTCCAGCTCAGTCCGAAGGACTGGCCCATGCGCACCAGCGAGCGGTCGACATTGTCGACGCCGCCATAGGTCGCGATGACGGTGGGAAAGAACGAGCCGAACAGGATGGTGGCGACCTTCGAGCCCTCGCCGATGCCGAACCAGATGACGAAGAGCGGCAGCAGCGCGATCTTGGGGATCGGAAACAGGGCCGAGACGAGCGGCAAGAGGCCCGCGCGGGCGAAGGAAAACAGGCCGATCATGAAGCCGACCAGCACGCCGAGCGAGGTGCCCAGCGTCCAGCCGATGACGAGGCGCTGCAGAGACGCCTCGAGATGACGCCAGAGCTGCCCGGTCTCGATCAGCTGGCCGAAGGCTTCCGCCGCCTCGCTCGGCGCCGGCAGCACGAGATTGCTGATCACGCCCGTCCGCGAGCCCGCTTCCCAGGCCAGAATGAGCCCGACGAAAACCAGCGGACCGACAAACCGGACGCGCACCGGCCGGAACCCGCCGCCGCGATAGGGAACGGGACGGGCCTCGCCGCTTCCGCGCGCGGCCTCGGTCGTCCCCGTCGCGTCGACTGGTTGCGACGCGTTGGCCGGCGGGGTGGCCGACGGGGCGGCATGGTCAAGCTGCGTCATCGGCAAGCTCCCGGTCGGCGGCGCGCGCCTCGTCGCGCAACAGGTGCCACAACTCGCGCTGGATGCGGTCCAGGTCGGGGTCGGGCGTCGCCCGATCCGCAAGGTCGCGGTCGATCTCCACGATGGTGCGGATGCGCCCGGGCCGGCGCGACAGCACCACGATCCGGTGCCCGAGCCGCACCGCCTCGGCGAGATTGTGGGTGACATAACAGGCGGTGAAGCGCTCGCGCTGCCACAGGGCGACCAGATCGTCCATCAGCAGTTCCCGCGTCTGGCTGTCGAGCGCCGACAGCGGCTCGTCCATCAGCATCACCGCCGGACGCACGCTCAGCGCCCGGGCGATCGCCACCCGCTGCTTCATGCCGCCGGACAGCTGGCGCGGCAGCGCGTCGCGGAAATCGCTCAGGCCCGTGCGCGCCAGCACGTCGTCGACGATCTCCCGCCGCGCGACGGCCGACAGGCCGTGATCCTCCAGTACCAGCGACACATTGCCGGCCACGCTGCGCCAGGGCAGCAGGGCGAAGTCCTGGAACACATAGGTCAGCGGGTTGAGCGAGCCCTCCGGCGCCCGGCCGGAGGTGAGCACCTCGCCGCGCTCGGGACGCTCCAGGCCGCCGAGGAAGCGGAGCAAGGTGGACTTGCCGCATCCCGACGGCCCGATCAGGCACACGATCTCCCCCGCGCCGACGGCGAGGTCGATGTCGCTCAGGACCTGCGTGTCGCCATAGCGATGCGACACGCCGCGCAGAAGGAGATCCATCGGGCTTTTCCGGTCAGGTCAGGGAAACCCGCGCCTCAGTCGGTCTCGACGAAGCGCGTGTCGACCAGCATGTCGAGCGTCACCGTCTCCGGCACCAGTCCTTCCGACTTGAACCAGTCGAGCTGGTCGGAGACCGAGGACAGCGTCAGACGCGCGCCCTCGTTGACGCGCATGGCACCGTTGCGGATCGACGGCGCGGCCTTTTCGTAGGGCCGCTCGACATAGACATACTTGTGGATGAGACGGACCATGTCCTCGGCCGCCGCCTCGCCGGCGGTCTTGTCGACCAGGGCGGCGTTGAAGTCGGCCGCGCCCTTCGCGAAGGCGCCGAGGAAGCGCTCGACGAGTTCCGGGCGGTCCGTCACGTTTTCGGTGGAGGTGAACACCGTGGTCACCTGATAGTTCGGGATGTAGTCGGCGACCATGCCGATCGCCTCGATCTCCTCCCCGCCGGCGAGCGCCTTGCCGATATGCGGCACGATCGTCCAGCCATCGATCTGCCCGGTCTTCAGCGCACCGATGATCGCCCCGACCTTCTGCAGCGGCCGCAGGGTGATCTCGGAGCGATCGAAGCCTTCCTTGTCGGCGATCTTGTGCGCCATGTAGTGGAAGGAGGAGCCGGCCTGGGTGATGCCGAAGCTGCGCCCCTTGAGATCGGCCGGCGTGGTGACGCCGGCGTCATAGGCGGCCCTGGAGACCAGGATCATCTGTCCGTCGATGCCGGCCTCTTCCTGCAGCGCCCCGCCGACCACCTTGATCGCGCCCTTCTCGGCGAGATTGATCAGTCCGCCCGACACCGCCGTCACGCCGAAGTCGACATCGCCGGAGGCAATCGCCACCGCCATCGGCTGCGCCGCCTGGAAGAACTTGAACTCGACCTCCAGCCCCTCGTCGGCGAAATAGCCGCGCTCGAAGGCGACGAAGCTCGGCGCATGCGAGGTGAAGCGCAGGGCGCCGACGGTGATCTTGTCGGCCGCGACGCCGGGCACCGGCGCGGTCACGGCGCAGGCAAGGGCGAGACCGGCGACCGCCAGCCCCTTGACCAGGGCGCGTTTGCTGACCAGAGCGCGTTTGCTGAAGTTTCTCATGGCATCCTCCCGTCGACCCGGTCCCCGCCGACGGCACCGCTGCGCGCCATCGACATCCGGCCTCGGTCTGTGATTTTCGATCGGCGGGTCATAGCATGCGTCCGCCGGAGCCGGAAGGGGCGCCGGCGCCCGGCTACAGCCGGCTCGCGGCGACGCCGAAGGTGATCGCCCCGATGGGCCGCCCGGTCGCGGGGTCGACGATCGCCGTGCTCACGTGGATCTGGAGCGCGCCGGTGGACGGGTCGCGGCGCATCGGCCCGAGATGCACCGCGCCGGGGCCGACGAGAAAGGTCTTGCGCCATTTCGCCTCGTCGCCCTGCCAGTAGTCGCTGGTCGCGGCGCTCTGTCCCACGTTCAGCCCCCGGGCGTCCATCACGAAGATCTCGGTGAAAAGCCCGTTGCTGGCCCGCTGCGTGTCCGAAAGGAAGGCGGACAGGTCGTTGGTGAGCACCGCGTCGATCAAGTCAAGGTTGCCCGTCATCATCTCGGCCTGCCACTGCGCATCCAGGGCCGCGATGCGGGCCGCGTCATAACCGGCGGTCCTGGTGTTGTGGGCGATCACGGCCTCGACCACCATCTCGTAGGCGGCGATGTCCCTGATCACCCCCTTCGCCAGTGCAAGCAGGGCCGCATGATGCTCCTCGGCCCGCGCGCCCGCGCCGCACAGGCCGATCACGGCCGTCAGGATCGAAAGAACTGCGACGCGCCTGGTCATGACGATGCTCTGCCGTATCGCACGGCCTGCCCCCGAAAACCGATCCGACACCGTGCCAGAAGCAACGGCGGTCTTGCGGCGATACAATTTCGCGACGGGCCGTACAAGCCGAAATCGCCGTGCCTGCGCATGCAACCGGGGGCTCGGTCGACACGCACGCCTTGCCCTTCGCGCCGGCTTCCGCTAAGAGACGCGCGCGCACCTGCACCCCTGGAGGCGGCGCATGCGGGCCTCGTGCGGCCTGCGGACCGCGAGACGTCGGTCCGCATCGCCTGGCGGCGGCCCGTTTTCTCAAGACACCAAGGAGAATTGCCATGGCTGAAGGCTATGTGCTGAAGGCTTCGGCGAGGGATCGGGTCGGCAAGGGGGCCGCTCGGGCACTTCGTCGTCAGGGCCTCATCCCCGCCGTGATCTACGGCGACAAGAAAGCTGCTCTTCCGATTGCGATCCCCTCGAAGGAAGCGACCCTCGCGCTCTACCGCGGCGGCTTCATGACCAACCTCGGCATCATCGAGGTCGACGGCGAGAAGCACACCGTCATCGCGAAGGACTATCAGCTCGAGCCGGTGCGCGACTTTCTGATCCACATCGACTTCCTGCGGGTGGCGAAGGGGTCGACCCTGACTGTCGACATTCCGGTCCACTTCGTCAACGAAGAGAAATGCCCGGGCATCAAGGCCGGCGGCGTGCTGAACGTGGTCCGTCACACGGTCGAGATGACCGTGCCGGCCGACAGCATCCCCGAGGCGCTGATCGTGGACCTTGCCAAGGCGGAAGCCGGCGACTCGATCCATATCTCGGCCGTCGACATCCCGCAGGGCTGCACGCCGACGATCACCGATCGCGACTTCACCATCGCGACGATCGCCGCGCCGGGCGGTGGCGCCGGTGCGGACGCCGAAGAGGCCGAGGAAGAGGCCGAAACGGAAGAATGAGGCCGTTGCCCGCCCGGATCGCGATCCGGCGGGCACCCCTCGCCGGTCGCGTTTGACGGAGAGCCCCTCATGCGTCTCATCGTCGGCCTCGGCAATCCGGGGCCAAAATACGCCCGCAACCGGCACAACATCGGGTTCATGGCCGTGGACGCGATCCACGACCGCCATCCGGGCTTCGGCCCCTGGCGGTCGCGCTTCCACGCCGAGGTCTGCGAGGGAACGCTGGAGGGCGAAAAGGTCCTCCTGATGAAACCGCAGACCTACATGAACGAGTCGGGCCGGGCCGTCGGCGAGGCGGCCCGGTTCTTCAAGCTCACGCCGGCCGATGTCATCGTGTTCTACGACGAACTGGATCTCGCGCCCGGCAAGGTGCGGATCAAGACCGGCGGCGGCAGCGGCGGCCACAATGGCATCCGCTCCATCGACGCGCATCTGGGCAAGGACTACGCCCGCGTGCGCCTCGGCATCGGGCATCCCGGCCACAAGGACCGCGTGACGGCCCATGTGCTCGGCGATTTCGCCAAGGCCGACAGCGACTGGCTCGATCCCCTGCTGGAGGAGACGGGCCGCGAGATCGGCCTGCTCCTGGCGGACAACGCCGGGGAATTCTGCAACCGGCTTCATCGCGCGCTCGCCCCTTCCCCCCCGTCCGCGCGCAAGACGCCGAAACCCGCAGCGGCCACCGCCGGACGGGCGGAGACGCGCAGCGCATCGACACGCGACACCTCCAAAACGGGGAGCGACCGCGCGCGCGGGCCCCTCGCCGAGCAACTGTCCCGGCTTCTGGGAAAGAAGGACTGACACGACATGGGTTTTCAGTGCGGCATCGTCGGCTTGCCGAACGTGGGCAAGTCCACGCTGTTCAATGCCTTGACCAAGACGGCGGCGGCGCAGGCCGCCAATTACCCCTTCTGCACGATCGAACCCAACACCGGCGAGGTGGCGGTGCCCGATCCGCGGCTGCGCCGCATCGCGGAGATCGCCAAGTCCGCCAATGTCGTGCCGACCCGCCTCACCTTCGTCGACATCGCCGGCCTGGTGCGCGGCGCGTCCAAGGGCGAGGGCCTCGGCAACCAGTTCCTTGCCAACATCCGCGAAGTCGACGCCATCGCCCATGTGCTGCGCTGCTTCGAGGATGACGACATCACCCATGTCGACGGGAAGATCGACCCGATCGCCGACGACCAGACCGTCGAGACCGAGCTGATGGTCGCCGACATGGAGAGCCTGGAACGCCGCCTGGCGCCGCTCAAGAAGAAGGCGACCGGCGGCGACAAGGAAGCCAAGGCGCTGATCCCGATCATGGAAGGCGCGCTGGCGCTGTTGCAGGAGGGCAAGCCCGCCCGGCTGTTCGACGTCTCCACGCCCGAGGAGCAGAAGCTCCTGACGGGGCTGAACCTGCTGACCACCAAGCCGATCCTCTATGTCTGCAACGTTGACGAGGGGTCGGCGGCCACCGGCAACGCCCAGTCGCAGCGGGTGCAGGAGATGGCGGCGGCGGAAGGCGCGGCCTGCGTCGTCATCTCGGCGGCGATCGAGTCCGAGATCGCCCAGCTCGATGACGCCGAACAGGCGGAATACCTGGAGACCATGGGTCTCGAGGAGCCCGGCCTCGACCGGCTGATTCGCGCCGGCTACGACCTGCTGGAGCTGATCACCTATTTCACCGCCGGCCCGAAGGAGGCCCGTGCCTGGACCGTGCGCCGGGGCACCAAGGCGCCGCAGGCGGCCGGCGTGATCCACACCGATTTCGAACGCGGCTTCATCCGCGCCCAGACCATCGCCTTCGACGATTACGTCGCGCTCGGCGGCGAAACCGGAGCCAAGGACGCGGGCAAGGCGCGCGACGAGGGCAAGGAGTACGTCGTCAAGGACGGCGACGTGATGCTGTTCAAGTTCAACACCTGACAGCGGCCGGACGCGATCGGGCGTCCTCGTTTTCCCCATGCCGGACGCGCCCGCGCGCGCCCTTTTTCTGGTTCGGACGCGCCCGCGCGTCCGCAGACTGCTGACAAAGCCTTGCAAGGTCGTCATCCCGGACGCCGCGTAGCGGAGATCCGGGATCGGAGAGGCAGGGAGCCCGCTTGGGGCACCCTTTAGAGCAAGAAGGGTTGTTGGCTCTCCGATACCGGGTCGCGCTGACGCTTGCCCGGTATGACGACAAAGGAGTTTCCACCCCTTGTCATCAAGCTCAGGACGCGCCCGCGCGTCCGGCTTTTTCGTTTCTTAAGGTCCGTCTTCTAGGGATCGCGGCGGAGGAGGTCCTCCTTCGTTCCATCTTCAAGAGGCTGACCCATGACACATCGTAGACTGCTCGCCGCCTTCACCGCCGCCCTCATGGCGGGAACCAGCCTGCTTCCGACCGTGGCCGACGCCTGCACCCGCGCGCTCTATGTGGGCGACGAGAACACCGTCATCACCGGCCGCAACATGGATTGGGTCGAGGACATGCAGACCGACCTGTGGCTCTTCCCGCGCGGGATGGAGCGCAGCGGCAACGCCGGTCCCGACAGCCCGACCTGGACCTCCAAATACGGCAGCGTGATCGCGTCCGGCTACAACATCGCCACCGCCGACGGGATGAACGAGAAGGGTCTGGCGGTCAATCTGCTCTACCTGGCCGAATCCGACTACGGCGAGCCCGGCAACGGCGCTCCGATGATGGTCGGCGTCTGGCCGCAGTATCTGCTCGACAATTTCGCCTCCGTGGCGGAAGCGGTGACGGCCATGCAGGACGCGCCCCTGCATATTGTCGCCCCCGACCTTCCTAACGGCTCGAAGTCGACGCTGCATGTCTCGATCTCCGATCCGAGCGGCGATTCGGCGATCTTCGAGTATCTCGACGGCAAGCTGGTGGTTCATCACGGCAAGGACTACAAGGTGATGACCAACTCGCCGACCTACGACGAACAGCTTGCGCTGACCGCCTATTGGGACAAGATCGGCGGCACCGCCTTCCTGCCGGGCACCGCCAGCGCCGCGGACCGCTTCGTGCGCGCGTCGTTCCTGCTGAACGCCACCACCAAGAGCGCGGACGAGCATTTCCTCGCCGCCGTTCCGGGGCAGAGCTACGCCAATCAGGCGGTCGCGCAGACGCTCTCGGTGATGCGCGGGGTTTCGGTGCCGCTGGGGATCAGCACGCCGGGACAGCCGAACATCGCCTCGACCCTGTGGCGCACCGCGGCCGATCACAAGAACATGGTCTATTACTTCGATTCCGCGACCACCCCGAACACCTTCTGGGTCGACTTCGCGGATCTGGACTTCTCGGAAGGCACCGCGCCGAAGAAGCTGCCGATCGCCGGCGGCAAATACTACGCCGGCAACGCGGCCGAGCATTTCGTGGAGGCCGAGCCCTTCGCGTTCATGTCCGCCGAGTAACGCACTGCGTCACCGGCGGCGGGGCACCCATATGCCCCGCCGCCGGGCGACACCGCATGCGTGCACACCCTCTCGACAGTCGGGCGAGACTGCGTATAGATCAAGCGCATGAGCACGTTCCGCAGTTTCGAGGACTTCCGCCCGGGCGACACGCTCGACCTCGGCGCGAAGACCGTCACCCGCGATGAAATCATCGCCTTCGCGCGCGATTTCGATCCCCAGCCCTTCCATCTCGACGAGGCCGCCGGCGAGGCGTCGCTGCTCGGCGGGCTCGCCGCCTCGGGCTGGCACACGATCTCCATGCTCATGCGCCTGCTGTGCGACAATCTCCTGCTCGCATCCACCTGCAAGGGCTCTCCGGGCGTGGAGGAAGTGCGCTGGATGCGCCCCGTCCATCCCGGCGACCGGCTGAGCGCCAAGGCCGAGGTGCTGTCCGCGCGGGCGCTGAAGTCGCGCCCCACGCTGGGTCTCGTGGAGTTCCTGATGACGGTGACCAACCAGGACGGCGCGCCCGTGATGACGCAGAAGAACGCCATCCTGTTCGAGCGACGCGAGGCGGCGGCATGACCTGGTTCGAGGATCTCGAGATCGGCGCGCGCCGCGACCTCGGCGCCTATACCTTCACGGCGGAAGAGATCGTGCGCTTCGCGCGCGCCTTCGACCCCCAGCCCTTTCATCTGTCCGACGAGGCGGCAAGGGCCACCCACTTCGGCGCGCTCTGCGCCTCGGGCTGGCACACCGCCGCGGTGTGGATGAAACTCATGGTCGCCCACATGCAGGCCGAACAGGCTGCCTCGGGGACCGCCCCGCGCTTCGGCCCCTCGCCCGGCTTCACCGACCTGAAGTGGATCCGCCCCGTCTTCGCCGGCGACACGATCCGCTACACGTCCGTGCTCACCGACAAGAAGGATCTGAAGTCCCGCCCCGGCTGGGGACTGCTTGTCCACGCCAACGAGGGCGTCAACCAGGACGGCGTCACCGTCTTTTCCTTCATCGGCAAGGTGCTGGTCGCGAAGAAGCCGGTCGCGGCAGACGCGGACGCCCCGGCGGGCACCGGCTGAACACGCCGCCTACGGGCGCCAGGCCGGCGCCGCAGGCGGCCGGTCCGTGCGCCTACACCTCGCGCACGAACATCACCTCGTCGTGGATCGGAATGCCGTATTCGCCAGTGAGCGGGATTTCCGGCTTGACCTTGCGCTCCTCGTCGATGGCGCCGGGCACCAGTTTCGCGAGCCGGAAGCCGCGTCGCTGGTAGAAGCGGAAGGCATCGAGATTGTCGTTGGAAGTGCGCACCAGAAGGCGACGGATGCCGCTCTCCACAGCCGCGCCGACGACGGCGTTCAGGAGCAGCGAGCCCGTGCCGCTCCATCGGTTGAGCGAATCGAGTGTCAGGATCTCCCACTCGGTCTCCCGCTTGATCAGGGTGACGAGTCCGGCGAGCTCCCCGTCGTCCTCGGCCAGGAAGCCCGGCAGGCGGGAGGCGTCGATGGCCTCGCCCTCGATCAGGATTTCCGGGCTGGTCCAGCGCCGTGTCAGCAAGTCGACAACCGCCGCGCGATCGTCGTCGGTGATGGAGCGAATGCTCATCGCCATGTGGTATCCCCCGAACACTGTCTGCATGATCCCGCCCGCGCGTCGCCGCGGCGGCACGGCGCCATCCTAGCGCCTGAACACCCGTTCCGTCAGTCCCCGTCGCGCTTCCCAGCCGGCGCGTTCCAGTTCCGGGTCGCGATGCGTCTCGACCGGCCACCCGATGCACAGATAGGCGATGAGACGCCAATGCGTCGACACATCGAGCGCATCCGTCACCGCATCGGGATCGAGGATCGACACCCAACCGACGCCGAGCCCCCGCGCCCGCGCCGCAAGCCACAGGGTATTGATCGCGCACACGCAGCTATAGGCGAGCATTTCCGGCATGGTGCGTCGGCCAAGACCGGCGCCCTGCCCCGTCCCCTCGTCGCAGAAGACCGCGAGATGCACCGGCGCATCCTCCAGCCCGGCGAGCTTCAGCCGCGCATAGGTCGCCGCGCGCGCGCCGGAATACTCCGCCAGGGCCTCGGCGTTCGCCGCGCGAAAGCTCTCCCGCACCCGCGCCCGCCGCGCCGCGTTGTCGACCAGGACGAATCGCCAGGGCTGGCTGTTGCCGACCGACGGCGCCAGATGCGCTTCTTCCAGGACCTCCGTCACGAGCTCCGGCGAAACCGCATCGCGCTTGAAGCGGCGCACGTCGCGCCGCCAGGCGAGCAACTCCCGAAACGCCGCGCGAAACCCGGCGTCGAAGGTCGGATCGTCCTGCGCTGCGCTCGTCATCGCCTCCTCCGCCGGCGTCCGCCCGCGCGCCGCGCGGGGTCAGTGCCCCGGAAAGGCGACGAGCGTGCGCACCGGCACGCCGAGCGCCTCGATCCTCGCCCGACCGCCGAGATCCGGCAGATCGACGATGAAACAGGCGGCGACCACATCGGCGCCGATCTGCTGCAACAGCTTCGTCGCGGCCTCCGCCGTGCCGCCGGTCGCGATCAGGTCGTCGACCAGGATCACCTTCTCGCCGGGTTTGATCGCATCCTTGTGCATCTCCATCTCGTCGAGACCGTACTCGAGCGAATAGGCGATGCGCACCGTATCGTGCGGCAGCTTCCCCTTCTTGCGGATCGGCACGAAACCGGCGGACAGCTGATGCGCGACCGCGCCGCCCAGAATGAACCCGCGCGCCTCGATGCCGGCGATCTGGTCCACCTTGGAGCCGGCCCAGGGGTGCACCAGCGCATCGACCGCGCGACGAAACGCCCGCGCGTCGCCGAGCAGCGTCGTGATGTCGCGAAAGAGGATGCCCTTCTTGGGGTAGTCGGGGATGGTGCGGATTGCCGCCAGCAGTTCATCGGACACGGAAGTCTCAGCCATCGTCGCGTCTCTCGTCCTGTCGTTGATAAGCGGCCGGGATCACCGGCCCAGAATACGTCCCGCGACCGCGTCGAGCCGGGCGACGAGGTCCGGATCGCGGTGCTCGGGCGCCGTGAGCAGCGCATAGTCGAGCGCCGTGTCGGAGCCGACCGGACAGGCTTCGTGGGTGCGCGGGAAGGTCCTGGCAAGGCGCGCGACCAGGCGACGGGCATTGTCGGCGTTTTCGTGCAGCACCTTGATGATCGCCTGGATGTCGACCGACCCGTGATCGGGATGCCAGCTGTCGTAATCGGTGACCATGGCGACGGTGGCGTAGCAGATCTCCGCCTCGCGGGCGAGCTTGGCCTCCGGCATGTTGGTCATGCCGATCACGTCGCAGCCCCAGCTGCGATAGAGTTCGCTCTCCGCGAGCGAGGAAAACTGCGGCCCCTCCATGGCGAGATAGGTGCCGCCGCGATGGATGGTGAGGTCTTCCGCGCGCGCCGCCGCCTCCACATGGTCGACCAGACGCGGCGCGACCGGATCGGCCATGGAGACATGCGCGACGCAGCCGGCGCCGAAGAAGCTCTTTTCCCGCGCGAAAGTTCGGTCGATGAACTGATCGACCAGCACGAAGGTGCCCGGCGCATAGGCCTCCTTGAGCGAGCCGCAGGCGGAGACGGAGACGAGCGAGGTCACGCCGCAGCGCTTCATCACGTCGATGTTGGCGCGATAGTTGATGTCGGAGGGCGCATAGCGGTGCCCGCGTCCGTGCCGGGGCAGAAAGATCACCTTCAGCCCCTCGATGGTGCCGACCCGCACCTGATCCGACGGCGCGCCCCAGGGGCTCTCCACCGTCTCCCAGCGCGCGTCCTCAAGCTCTGGCAGATCGTAGAGGCCGGACCCGCCGATCACGCCCAACACCGCATCCCGCATCCTGAAAACTCCCTTCGTCCGCGACGCCTCGGCCGCGTGCAATGAATTTCGCGCATCGACCTGCGCGCATGACCCCTGTCGCATGCATCGGCCGACGCCGGCTCATGGGACGGCCGGACCCGCGAACACGCAAAAAGGCCGCCGGATCGTCCGGCGGCCTTTTGTTTCTATCACATTCCGCAGGCTCAGTGCTCGACGTCGCGCCACAGGGACTTCTTGGTGAAGTAGAGCAGGGAGGCGAAGACGATCAGGAAGATCATCACGCGGAAGCCCATGCTCTTGCGCTCCTCGAGCTTCGGCTCGGCCACCCACATCATGAAGGCCGACACGTCCTTGGCGTATTGCTCGACCGTCATCGGCGTGCCGTCGGTGTACTCGACGGCCTCCTCGAAGAGCGGCGGCGCCATGGAGATCGCGTTGCCCGAAATGAACTTCGGATTGTAGTACTGGCCGGGCAGAAGGTTCACATCCTCCGGCGGATCTTCATAGCCCGTCAGCAGGTTGTAAATGTAATCCGGGCCCTGCTCCTGATACTGGGTGAAGATGTCGAAGACGAAGCCGGGGAAGCCGCTCGCCACCGCGCGCGCCTTGGCGAGCGTGGAGAAGTCGACCGGATAGGCGCCGTTGTTGGACGCCCGCGCCGCGGTCTCGTTGGGGAACGGCGACGGCCAGCGGTCGGCGAGAACCGCCGGACCCTCGACCGGGTCGCCCCATTCGTCGACGCCCTTCGGCACCATGTACTCGGCGGCGATCACCTTGGCCTGATCCTCGGTGAACTCCGGGCCGCCCGGCTGCGCCAGGTTGCGGAACGCCAGATACTCAGCCCCGTGACAGGAGGCGCAGACTTCCTTGAAGACCTTGAAGCCGCGCTGCAGCTGGGCCCGGTCGTAGCTGCCGAAGGGACCGGCGAAGGACCAGTCCTGCCGCTCGATCTCAGGCCCCTTGCCGGCGGCGAGCGCCGGCCCGGTAAAGGTCACTGCGGCGAGCGCCACCAGTGCGGCCCTGGCGGATTTGATCATCGTGTTCATGAAGGAGAACTCCCAATCTCGTCCGCGGTTCACTTGGTTTCCGGCGCGGCGACCGCACCGGCCGGCTGACCGCTGCCCGATCCGCCGAGCACCGACTCCGAGATCGACGCCGGCAGCGGCTTCGGTTTCTCAAGGAACCCGAGCAGCGGCAGGATGATCAGGAAGTGGGCGAAGTAATAGGCGGTCAGGATCTGCGACAGGATCACGTAGATGCCTTCCGCCGGCATGGCTCCCAGATAGCCGAGGCCGATGCACACCAGCACGAAGATCCAGAAGAACTGCTTGAACAGCGGACGGTAGGCGCCCGAGCGCACCTTCGACGTGTCGAGCCACGGCAGGATGAACAGCACCGCGATCGCGCCGAACATCAGGATGACGCCGCCGAGCTTGTCCGGCACGGCACGCAGGATCGCATAGAACGGCAGGAAGTACCATTCCGGAACGATGTGCGCCGGGGTCACCAGCGGATCCGCCGGGATGTAGTTGTCGGCGTGCCCGAGGTAGTTCGGGATGTAGAACACGAAGTAGGCGAAAAAGATCATGAACACGACAATCGCGAACAGATCCTTGATCGTGTAATACGGATGGAACGGCAGCGTGTCCTGCTTGGACTTCGGCTGAATGCCCGTCGGGTTGTTGTTGCCGGTGGTGTGGAAGGCCCACACGTGCAGCAGCACGACGCCGAAGATCATGAACGGCAGGAGATAGTGCAGCGAGAAGAAGCGGTTCAGCGTCGGATTGTCGACCGCGAAGCCGCCCCACAGCCACTGCACGACCGGCTCGCCGATCAGCGGCAGCGCCGAGAACAGGTTGGTGATCACGGTGGCGCCCCAGAAGGACATCTGGCCCCAGGGCAGAACATAGCCCATGAAGGCGGTGGCCATCATGATCAGGAAGATGATCACGCCGAGGATCCACGAGATCTCGCGCGGCGCCTTGTAGGAGCCGTAGTACATGCCGCGGAACATGTGGATGAAGACGGCGATGAAGAACATCGACGCGCCGTTGGAGTGCAGGTAGCGCAGCAGCCAGCCGAAGTTCACATCGCGCATGATGTGCTCGACCGACGCAAACGCGGCGTCCGTGCTCGGCGTGTAATGCATCACCAGCACGACGCCGGTGAGGATCTGCGCGATCAGCACGAAGAACAGGATACCGCCGAAGGTCCACCAGTAGTTGAGGTTCTTCGGGGTGGGAAAGTCGACGAAAGAGCCGCGAACGAGCGAAATGACCGGCAGGCGGCTCTCGAGCCACTTGGCGGCCGCACTCTGCGGCACGTAGTTGGAATGTCCAGCCATGGCTGCCTCCTCGAAACTGCCGCTAAATCAGCCGATCTTGATGACGCCGTCCGAGACGAACTCGAACGGGGGAACCAGAAGGTTCTCCGGCGCGGGGCCTTTGCGGATGCGCCCCGCGGTGTCGTAGTGCGAGCCGTGGCAGGGGCAGAACCAGCCGTTGTACTCGCCGGCCTCGCCGAGCGGCACACAGCCCAGATGGGTGCACACGCCGACCATGACGATCAGCGCCTCGTTGCCTTCGACGCCGCGGTTGACGTCGCTCGCGTCCGCGTCGGCCGCCAGATTGGCGTTGCGCGCCATCGGGTCCGGCAGATCGGAGATCGGGACCGCACTGGCCTCCTCGACCTCGGCCGCCGTGCGGTTGCGGATGAACACCGGCTTGCCGCGCCACATCACGCTGATCGACTGGCCTTCCTCGATCGCCGACACGTCGACCTCGATCGACGCCAGCGCGAGCGCGGATGCATCCGGATTCATCTGGTGAATAAAGGGCCAAGCCAGCGCGCCCGCGCCGACGGCGCCCATCGCCCCGGTCGCGATATAGAGGAAATCGCGGCGTGTGGGTTCGACCGTATCCTGCTGTGCCAAGGTCGCGTCCTCTTTTGATCTTCAGGCCCGGCGACAACGACCTGAAACCGCCGGCTCCTCCGGATGACGGGGCGGAGGGCGGCGGAGCACGTTGTCAGGGCGGCAGGTGCGGCTGTCGCACCTTTCCAAGCAGAGGGGTTATTGGCACCTCCGTCCCCGCTTGTCCAGATCATCCTTGGCCAAGACGACGCTTTGTCGCGGATTTTTCGCCGAGGCCGAAGCGACGCGCGACCACCTGATCCTGTTGCGAAAAAGTCCGCACCCGGCGAACGCGCGGCGACGGCGCGGCCCCTCAGGCCGCGCCGCGTCCGCCGGTGTCCCCGCCTCCCTCGCCCGTCTCGACATCGAGAAACCCGCCCGACTGGCGATGCCAGAGGTCGGCGTAGAGCCCGCCGGCCTGGAGCAGATCCTCGTGCCGGCCGGTCTCCACGATGCGGCCCCGGTCCATCACGATCAGCCGGTCCATCGCGGCAATTGTCGACAGGCGGTGCGCGATGGCGATCACCGTCTTGCCGGCCATCAGCTCGGTGAGACTTTCCTGGATCGCCGCCTCGATCTCGGAATCGAGCGCCGAGGTCGCCTCGTCCATCACCAGGATCGGCGCGTCCTTCAGCAGAACGCGCGCAATGGCGATCCGCTGGCGCTGGCCGCCCGACAGTTTCACGCCCCGCTCGCCGACATGCGCGTCGAGGCCGGTGCGTCCTTGCCCGTCGACGAGATCAGGGATGAAGCCGTCGGCATGGGCGCGACGGGCCGCCGCCATCGCGGCCTCGCGGCCGGCATCGGGGCGACCGTAGACGATGTTGTCGAGAACGGAACGATGCAGCAGCGAGGTGTCCTGCGTCACCACGCCGATCTGCGCCCGCAGGCTGTCCTGTGTCACCCGGGAGATATCCTGACCGTCGATCAGGATGCGTCCGCCCTCCACGTCGTGGAAGCGCAGCAGCAGGTTGACCAGCGTCGACTTGCCCGCCCCCGAGCGCCCGACCAGACCGACCTTTTCGCCCGGCGCGATACGAAGCGTCATGTTCTCCATCACGCCCGCGTCCTTGCCATAGTGGAAGGTCACGTTCTCGAAACGGATTTCGCCCTTCGTCACCTTAAGCGCCCCGGCGTCCGGACGGTCGCGCACCGCGCGCTCGCGCGAGATGGTCGCGATGCCGTCCTGCACCGTGCCGATGTTCTCGAAGATGCCGGAGACTTCCCACAGGATCCACTGCGACATGCCCTGCAGCCGCAGCACCAGCCCCACCGCCACGGCGATGTCGCCGGTGGTCACGGCGGCGCGCTGCCACAGCAGGATCGACACCAGCCCCGTCGCGAAGAGCAGCAGCATGTTGATGATGCTGAGCGAGGTGTTCAGAACCGTCACCAGACGCATTTGCCGATAGACGGAGTGCAGGAACGCCCGCATCGAGCGCCGGGCGTAGGATTCCTCGCGCTCCGCATGGGAGAAGAGCTTGACCGTGGCGATATTCGTATAGGCGTCGACGACGCGGCCCGTCATCGTGGAGCGCGCATCGGCCTGCGCCGCCGACACGCTCTTCAGGCGCGGCACGAAGAACACCAGCACGCCCACATAGGCCAGCAGCCACACCACCAGCGGCGCGGCCAGCCGCGGGTCCGCCTCGCCGACGAGAAACAGCGCCGCCACGAAATAGACCGACACATAGACCAGCGCGTCGAGCACGCGCGTCACCACCTCGCGCACGGCAAGCGCGGTCTGCATCACCTTGGTCGCGATGCGGCCGGCGAAATCGTCCTGATAGAAGCCGACGCTCTGGCGCAGCAGGTAGCGATGCACCCGCCAGCGCAGGATCATCGGGTAGTTGCCCATCACCCCCTGGTGGAACAGCATCTCCCAGGCGAGGTTGAGCAGCGGCAGGATGATCAGGATGACCGCCGCCATCCACGCCAGCCTGCCGCCGTTGTCGGCGAAGAACGTGTCGCGCTCCGCCTCGGCCAGCCAGTTCACGAGATCGCCGAGGAAGGAGAAGATCATCACCTCGAAGATCGCCACCAGCATCCCCATGAAGGAGACCGCCGCGAGCGCCGGCCACACCGGTTTCGTGTAGTGCCAGCAAAAGGCAAGCAGGCCGGCGGGCGGCGGCGACCGGTCGTCCTCGTCGCTGGGACCGAAAGGATCGATCAGACGCTCAAACCAGGCGAACATGGCGGGCTTCCTCTTCGATGGACAGGCGCGGCGCAGCGGACGCGGAACGCGCGGGGGTCCGGCGCGCGCTGCGCGCCGGCGGAAAGATCGGACGGGGCGACGCCGGCGTCAGCGCCACGGCCAGCGCGAAACTGACCACGCCGAAGGCCATGACCAGCGTTCCCAGGAACAGGGTCAGAAGATCGCCGACGACCGTCGCCGCGGGGCGCGCCGCGCCGTCTACGACGACCGCGTCGATCCGCGCCAGATGCGGGATCGCGACCGGCAGATAGAGCAGGATCGCCAGGGCGAGCGTGAGCAGCGCGACGCCGGCGACAATGCGCAAAACCCGCAAGGCGGCGGCGCCGGTCCGACCGGACAGCGCGCCTCCCAGGGCGTGTCGCGCGGAGAAGACCGGGCGCGCGCAGAACAGAGTGGGGGGCATGACGAATGTCTCCCGCGAGTGCAAACCGAAAGGGAGTCCCGGCGCAGACGCGCGAGCTTGCGCGCGCATCCGCAAGGCGGATTGGACCGGTGACGACAGGAATGTGCCGGACCGCGTAGGGCGGCCGCGACTGGATGGAAAAGGAAAACGGGGGATGCGGCGCGCCCGGATCGGGCGGCAGCGGACCGCTAGCCGGCGGTGCCCGGGGCCGATGCGGCCGGGGCCCGCTCCTCGAGGATCGACGCCCTGCGGCAGTCGCCGAACGATGCAAGGGAGCGGCGCGCGGCGCGCATGTCGATCATGCAGACTTTATCCATGCGGCCCTCCTGTGCGTTCGAGGTTGCGGTCAAGATTGTCGTGTTCGGTGCCAGACCGTTTCGGTGTCCAGCCGTCATTCGGTGGAGGAATTCGGTGTCCGACCGGCATCCGGTCGAACACCCGGCAGGCACCGGATCGACGACGATGAGCGGACAATAGACCACGCGGCGACGCCGCGCAGCCGTTTTCCGCCCGCGACCGGTACAACGCAGCCGCGAGTTGCCAATTCGCAACAGATACGTTGCCGGCTTGCAATGACCGTCCGTGAAGCCCCGTTGGCGAAACGGGACACCCACCACCGGGACCGGGACGCAAACGGGGACGCGGACGGGAAGGCAGACGGGGACGACAGGAGCCGATGCCTACACCCGCGCGCGCGCCTCCGGGGTGCCCGGCACGCCGTTCTGCGCGCTCGCCTCCTCGGGCGCGAGAAACCCGCCCGACTGGCGATGCCAGAGGTCGGCGTAGAGCCCGCCGGCCTGGAGCAGGTCCTCGTGCCGGCCGGTCTCCACGATGCGGCCCCGGTCCATCACGATCAGCCGGTCCATCGCCGCAATCGTCGACAGGCGGTGCGCGATGGCGATCACCGTCTTGCCGGCCATCAACTCGCTCAGGCTTTCCTGGATCGCCGCCTCGATCTCGGAATCGAGCGCCGAGGTCGCCTCGTCCATCACCAGGATCGGCGCGTCCTTCAGCAGAACGCGCGCAATGGCGATCCGCTGGCGCTGGCCGCCCGACAGTTTCACGCCCCGCTCGCCCACATGCGCGTCGAAGCCGGTGCGCCCCCGGCTGTCGCGCAGGGCCTCGATGAAGCCCAGCGCATGCGCCCGTTCGGCGGCCGCGCGGATGGCGGCCTCTTCCGCCTCGGGACGTCCCAGCGCGATGTTGTCGCGGATCGAGCGATGCAGCAGCGCCGTATCCTGCGTGACCACACCGATGCGCGCGCGCAAGGACTCCTGCGTGACGCGCGCCACGTCCTGCCCGTCGATCAGGATGCGTCCGCCCTCCAGATCGTAGAAGCGCAGCAACAGGTTCATCAGCGTCGACTTGCCCGCCCCCGACCGCCCGACCAGACCGACGCGTTCGCCGGGCGCAATCGTCAGCGACAGATCCTCGATCACGCCACCCGCCTTGCCGTAATGAAAGGTCACCCGGTCGAAGCGGATTTCTCCGCGCGAGACCTCCAGCGCCCCCGCGTCCGGGCGGTCGCGCACCGTGACCGGCCGGGTGATCGTCTCGGCGCTGTCGTGCAGCGTGCCGAGCGCGCGGAACAGCCCGTTCAACTGCCCCATCAGCCGCCCCAGCAGGACATGCAGCCGCAGCACCAGCGCCATGACCAGCGCGACATTGCCGGTGGTGATGGCACCCGCCTGCCAGGAGGTGACGGCGAGGCCCGCGATCGTCGTGATCATGACCCCCGACAGGAGGTTTACCGACACGCGCATGGCCGTCAGCGTGCGCGTGAAGCGCCGGATGGCGGCCAGAAAATTGCGATAGGCCGCCCGCGTGCCCTTGTCTTCATGCGATGCGTCCGAAAAGAGCTTCAGCGTCTGGATGTTGCCGTAGCTGTCGACCAGGCGGCCGGTGACGCCGGAGGCGGCGTTCGCGGTCTCCTTGGCGGTCTTGCGGATGCGCGGCACGAGGATTCGCGCCGTGGTGGCGAAGGCGGCGAGCCAGACCAGCACGGCCAGTCCGATCCATCCGTCGAGGCTTGCCGCCAGCGACAGGGTGAAGAGCGCGAAGACCAGAATGAACCAGACGATCTGCAGCAGGCTGACCATGAAGTCGCCCGCCGCCTGACCCGATTGCCAGACCTTTTGCGAGATTCGCCCGGCGAATTCGTCCTGAAAGAAGGCGAGCGACTTGTCGGTGATCTGCGCATGGCCCTGAAAGCGCACCAGGTTGAAGAAGCCGGGCACGATCACCTGTTCCTCGACCAGCGAGGTCAGCGTGGCCGCCAGCGGGCGCAGCAGCAGCACCGTCGCGCCCATGAGCAACAGCGTGCCGCCATGGTCGCGCAGAAAGGTGGACCGCTCCCCCGTCTGCATCAGATCGACCAGATCGCCGACATAGACGTAGAGCGCGGCCTCGATCACCGCGGTGATCCCGCCCAGCGCCAGCATGGCCGCGAAGGCGAGCTTCGCCTGCGAGACGAAGAACCACAGATAGCCGAAGGCGCCCGACGGCACGGGCCGCGCGGGAAGCGGGGCCAGCGGATCGATCCGCGTTTCAAACCATCTCAGAAGCCGGTCGATCACCCGTCGTCCTTCCTCTTGCCGCATGCGGGGCCGCGCGCGGCCGTCCCGGTTCGCCGGGCCCGCGCGGCATTTCGCATGACACCGCCGAACCCGCAGTCTATCACCCATGAAACACGTGCGTTCCGCCCGGCCCCCTGCTCCACGGTCGATTGCCTCATGCCCGATCTCGTTCTGTATCAACCCGACATTCCGCAAAACACCGGCACGATGCTGCGTCTCGGCGCCTGTCTGGGGGTGACCGTCCATCTGATCGAACCGGCCGGTTTTCCCATGTCCGACCATGCGCTGAGGCGGGCCGGCATGGATTATCTGGAGCGCGCGGCCCTCGTCCGCCACCTCGGCTTCGACGCCTTCGAGGACTGGCGCCGCACGCAAGGCCGGCGTCTGGTGCTGCTCACGACGCGGGCCGAGAAGGCCTTTTCCCGCTTTTCGTTTCGCGCCGACGACCTGCTGATGCTGGGGCGGGAATCGGTCGGTGTGCCGGCAACGGTGCACGAAACCGTCGATGCGCGCGTGACCATTCCCATGGTCGAGGGCGTGCGCTCGCTCAATGTCGCGGTCTCCGCCGCGATGGTGCTCGGCGAGGCGCTGCGCCAGACCGGCGGCTTCGCGGCGGACGGCTGACCGGCGGCGCCGGCGCGGCCCACGCCGATCCCCTTTGCTTCGCCCGGGCAGGCGGCTAACCTATCCCGGTTCTGGGAGGGGAGACTGTCGCATGATCATGGCGTTCCGGCGCTTCGCGCGGGGCCTGCGGGCCCGGTATTTCGGCCCGGAGTCCGCCGCCTCTGGCGCCGTCCTGCTTTCCGCCCTTGCCGCCTGTCTGGCGGCGGACCTCGTGGCGTCGCCCGCATCGGCCGCCGAGGACACGACCACCCTCGACATCCGCCTGTTCAGGGAAAGCGACATCCCGCCGCCCGCCGCCTGCCGCGTCACGCTCTGGCAGGCGAACCGCGATCCCGGTTCCGACCGCTTCGCCACCGTGTTTCTCGAGGATCTCGATTTCGATCATCTCCGCGCCCCGGCGCGCCTGCGCATCGGCGACGACGTGGTAAACCTCACCCGGATCGCGACCGGCGGCGCGGCGGCCGGCTACGATCTTCATGCCGTCCAGCTCTATCGAAGCGCCGACGGCGACACCCGGGTCATTCTCGACCTCGCCTTCGCGCCCGAGGAGGGCGAGGCGGTGGAGATCGAAAGCGGCAAGCTGACGATCGTGCGCCAGGGCTTTCTGCCCTTCCGGATGGACGTGAAGGGCGGGGCCGGTTGCATGGTCCCGGCGGCGGCCGGGGATCCGGCGGCGGGGGAAGACGATCCGGTCGACTTTTCCAATCTGTTTCAGAAGTACCAGGTCCGGCCCGGCGACGTGCCGGAGGCGCTTCTGCAAAGGCTCGCCGAGGTCTACGATTGCGACTGGCGGGCCGCCATCGACCGCTTCGGCGTCACCGGCTACCAGACGAGCGAGGAAGGCGCGATCTGGGAGCTCGGCTGCGCGCTCGGCATGCACAATGTCGCCTACGCCTATGCGCAGGTCTATCTGTTCGATCCGGGCGAACACACGCTGCTCAGCTTCCAGAACGTGAAGGGCCACCCGCGCATGTCTCCCTACATCCTGTTCAATCCGGTGTGGGACATGGAGCGGCGCGTCGTCTCGAGCTTCACCGTCGACCGCGGGCTCGGCGATTGCGGCACCTTCGAGCGCCACCGGCTGGTGGATGCGGAGTTCCGGATGATCGAATATCGCGCCAAGCCCGAGTGCGACGGCAACGCGATGGAGCCCGAGGCCTATCCGCTGATCTACAGCCGATAGGCCCGCGCGGGGGCCGCGAAGGGTTTTCCCGCGCGCCGCGATCTGCGATGACACGGGGCGCGAACGAGACGACATTTCCAGTTTGAAACGCCATTCTTGGTTCGAAACGACGGGGACGGAACGACACATGAGCAATGCGGGCGGCGTGAAGGCCGAGGTCAAGGGCGAGGTCAAGGGGGGCCCGGTTCCAGACGACATCGAGGCCAAGAAGGACGAGGCCCGGGTGTGGTTCGCCAGCCTGCGCGACCGTATCTGCGCGGAGTTCGAGGCGCTCGAGGACGAGGCGGGCGAGTATGCCGCCCTTCCGGGCGCGCTTGCCGAGACGCCCGCCGGACGCTTCGAGCGCACGCCCTGGGAGCGCATTGATTCCAGCGGCGCCAAGGGCGGCGGCGGTGTCATGTCGATGATGAAGGGCCGCGTGTTCGAGAAGGTCGGCGTGCATGTCTCGACCGTGCACGGCGAGTTTTCGCCCGAGTTTCGCGGCCAGATCCCCGGCGCCGACCAGGACCCGCGCTTCTGGGCCTCGGGCATCTCGCTGATCGCGCATCTGCACAATCCGCATGTGCCGGCGGTGCATATGAACACCCGCATGGTGGTAACCACCCGGCAGTGGTTCGGCGGCGGCGCCGACCTGACCCCCGTGCTCGATGCCCGCCGCACCCAGGACGACCCGGACACCCGCGCCTTCCACGCGGCGATGGAAGCGGCCTGCGCCGCCCATGAGGTCGCCGACTACGACCGCTACAAGGCGTGGTGCGACGACTATTTCTTCCTCAAACACCGCAACGAGGCGCGCGGCATCGGCGGTATCTTCTACGACTACCTGCACTCCGGCGACTGGGCGGCCGACTTCGCCTTCACCAAGGACGTCGGCCTCGCCTTTCACGACATCTACCCCAGGCTGGTGCGGGCGAACTTCCACAAGCCGTGGAGCGAGGCGGAGCGCGAGGAACAGTTGATCCGGCGCGGGCGCTACGTGGAGTACAATCTGCTTTACGACCGGGGCACGATCTTCGGGCTGAAGACCGGCGGCAACGTCGCCTCGATCCTGTCGTCCATGCCGCCGGTGGTGAAATGGCCCTGATCGGCTAACGGCCGGCTGACGGCCGGCCGGCGTCGATCACCGCGCGAGGCATGTACCACGAGGCATGTCATGTCCCTGCCGCCGCTGACGCGGGTGTCGATCGCGAACTACCGCTCCATCCGCGCCCTGCATCTGCCGGTGGGAGCGCTGACCGTCTTCGTCGGCCGCAACGGCACCGGCAAGACCAACCTCTACCGCGCGCTGTCGCTGCTGCGCGCGGCGGCGGAGGGGCGCATCACCCGCGCCATCGCCGAGGACGGCGGGGTGGAGAGCGTCCTGTGGGCGGGCACGCGCACGCGCGGTCCGGTCCGCCTGACGCTGTCGGCCACGCTCGGCGATCTCACCTATGCGGTCGAGATCGGCCTGCCCAAACGCGGCAGCGACGCGGCGCTGCCGCTCGAACCCCTGGTCAAGGAGGAACGGCTGACGCTGGCAAGCGGGGCGCGTGACATCGCGCTCATGGACCGGCGCGGGCCCACCGCCTGGCTGCGCGCCGCCGACGGCGGCCGGATCACCTACGACAACGAGCTGCTCGGCTCGGAAACCGCGCTTGCCGCCTTTCGCGACGGCGCCCGCTTTCCCGAACTCGACATCGCACGCCGCGCGCTTCTCGACTGGCGCTTCTACCACGCCTTTCGCACCGATCCGGAGAGCCCGCTGCGCCGCCCGGCGCTCGCGCTCACCACGCCGACGCTCGCCTCCGACGGCGCGGACCTCGCCGCCGTCTTCGCCACATTGTGGGACGTGAAGGTCGATCCGGTGGACGTCGAAGAGGCCATCGACGACGCCTTTCCCGGCGCCCGGCTGGAGGTCGTCACCGGCGGCGCCGACTGCCGCTTCGCGCTGCGCTTTCCAGACCTGCCGCGCGCCTTCGCCGCGCATGAGCTCTCCGACGGCACGTTGAACTATCTGGCGCTCGTCGGCGCGCTGCTGTCCTACCGCCTGCCGGCCTTCCTGGCGCTGAACGAACCGGAGGCGAGCCTGCACCCCGACCTTCTGGAGCCGCTGGCGCGCGTCGTCGCCCGCGCGGCGGAGCGCACGCAGGTGTGGATCGTCACCCATTCCGAAAGCTTCGCCGACCATCTGGCCGCCCATGCCGGCGCCGTGCCGCGCACGATCCTGAAGACCGACGGCGCCACGGCCATCGAGGGGCTGACGGTCACCGGGGAATTCGTCGATCCGTGACCCGCCGGGGCCATATCGCACGGTCAGGACGCTGCAGGACGCGTGCTGGGTGACCTTGTTGGAGACGCTGCCCGTCAAGAGCCCCTTGAGCCCGCCGAGACCCCGGCTGCCCATGACGATCATATCGGCACCGAGGTCCCCGGCGCTGTCGAGGATCGCCTCCGCATAATCGCCCGGCACGACGCGCATCCGCACGTCCGCGACGCCAAGCTCGCGCGCCCGCTCAGCGGCCATTTCGGCGATCCGGTCGCCCAGCGCCGAGACGATCCGCGCCGTCTCCTCGCCGCTCTGCGCGCTGCGGAAAAGCTCGTTCATGGTGGCCGGCACATTGGCGGCATCCGGCATGGTCGTCGATGTGACATGACGCACGAGATGCTCCACCTCGGCAAGCCGGCTCGCTTCCTCCGCCCGGCGCCCGTGCAGCAGCACATGCAGCACGGTGAGCCGGGCGCCGAAGCCCCTGGCCACCCCGGCGGCCATATCGACGGCCTTGCGCGCGGTATCGGACCCGTCGGTCGCGACAAGAACATGGTCGATCATCGTGGCGCTCCTCCCTTTTCCGCAACCGTTCGTCGGTCGTCCGGGACACAGCGAACCGTAAAAACGGCGGAAACACGATGACCTGAGTCAAGTCGCCGGGGAGGACTGCTCGCCGCCGGGCCGGATCACTCCGTCATCGCGGCGGCGAGCAGGTCGTCGCCGGAAAGCGCGAAACCGCTCTCGATCCAGGCGGCTTCGGCGCGGGCGAGACGCGCGCCGACCTCGCGCCCGGGAGCGATCCCGGCGGCGAGCAGATCGCGTCCGGTCAGCGGAAAGACCGGCACGTCCAGCCGGCGCAGGCCCTCAAGCGCTTCGGCGAAGAAGGGATCGTCCGCCGGCGCGCCAACGTTGGCCCAGGCATAGAGCAGCCCGTCGACCGCCGCCGCCCGCCCCTCGCGGTAGAGCTGTTCCTTCAACCGCCGCTCGGGCACGCGCGTGAGCCCGGCGCTGCGCCAGGCGGCCACGGCGGCGGAGGCCGCATGCGCCGCCTTCATGCGTTTGCGCTCGGCGTTGGACAGGCGCAGGTGATCCGCCGTCTGGTCCAGATCCGCCTCGCCGCCGTCGCTGAGCACGGCGAGCGCCAGACCGGGTTCGCGGGCCTCGGGCGCGATTGTATCAAGCGCGCGCAGGGCGGCAAAGGGCTCGAGCCCGCCGCGCATCGCCAGCACATGGGCAATGATGCCGGCGCGCTCCATCTCGCGCAGCGTCGAAACGGCCCGCGGGGCCGCGACCAGCTTCCGCATCTCCATGCCGATGCGCTCCGCCGACAGCCCGTCGAGCCCGTCGCGCAATTCGGTGACCGCCGCCATGCCGTCGGGGTCGAGATCGCCTTCGCCATATTGCGCGTGGAAGCGGAAGAAGCGCAGGATGCGCAGATAATCCTCGGCGATGCGGTGCCGTGCCGTGCCGATGAAGCGCACCCGGCGGGCGGCGAGATCCGGCAGTCCGCCGACCGGGTCGTGGACCATGCCCCGGCGGTCGGCATAGAGCGCGTTCATCGTGAAATCGCGCCGCTCCGCGTCGTGTTGCCAGTCGCGGCCGAAGCGCACGGTGGCGTGGCGGCCATGGGTTTCCACGTCCTCGCGCAGCGTCGTCACCTCGAAGGGCACCCCGGCGCTGACCACCGTCACCGTGCCGTGTTCGAAACCGGTCGGAACCGCCTTCAGCCCCGCCGCCCGGGCGCGCTCCATCACGGTCTGCGGTTCGGCGGTGGTGGACACATCGATGTCGGTGACGGCGAGGCCGAGCAGCGTGTTGCGCACCGCGCCGCCGACCACGCGCGCGGTGTCGCCGTCGCGCTCCAGCGCGTCGAAGACCGCTTGCAGTTCGGGCGCCTTCAGCCAGTCCGCCTCGATGCGGGCGGCCGTCGCGCCGGCCCCCCCGTCACGCTGCATGGTCAGGCCCCATGGTCACATCCCGTCGCCACGCCCGGCCCTCACTCGTAGTGACCCGGGACGAGTTCGCCGTCGCGGAACTCGGTCGGCTTGATCCATTGCCCCTCGGGCACGCCCTCGCGGGTGGCCAGCGTCACCAGAAAGATGACACCGAGACCGAGCCCGGCAATCACCAGCCAGACGATGGGACCGTTGCGCCAGTTCTCGGAGGTTTGCGCCTTCTTGTTGATGAAGAGCCAGATGGCATAGCCGACGAAGGGAAGAAGGAAGAGAAACAGTTGAGTGAGGATGATACGCAGCATCAGCGACAGACCGTCTCGTACAAGGTGCGAAGGATCCCGGCGGTAACGCCCCAGATGTAGCGTTCTCCATAGGGAATGGCGTAGAAGTAGCGCGGTTTTCCCGCAAGCAAACGGCTTTGACGCTGGTGGTTGATCTCGTCCATGAGAAAGGCGAGCGGCACCTCGAAGACCTCCGCCACCTCGCCCGGTTCCGGCGTGAAGCGGGCGGACGGATCGACCAGCCCCACGACCGGCGCGACCCGGTAGCCGGAGCCGGTGAGATAGGTCGGCAGGATCCCCGCCGGCGCCACGAGATCGCGCGCCAGGCCGATTTCCTCCTCCGCCTCGCGCAGCGCGGCGCCGACCGGACCGCCGTCGCCGGGATCGATCTTGCCGCCGGGCAGCGCGATCTGGCCGGCATGCGAGGGCAGATGCTCGGTGCGCTGGGTCAGAACCACGGTGGCCCCGCCCGGTCGATCGATCACGGGGATCAGCACCGCGGCATCGCGCGGGGCGTGCCGGGCGAAGGCGAAGGGCCCCATGTCCGGATTGAGGATGTGGTCGCCCACCTCGTCGCGCGGCGCCGTTTCCAGCCGCATGCGGGCCTCGGCCACGAAGGCATCGGCCGACTCGAGATAGGCACGCGCGCCTGCGCGCGTCGACACGCTCACCCCGATGCGCCCCCGCTCCTCTGCGCCTGTTCCGCCGGGACGGGGAAGAATGTTCCCCCGCTCCACACGCCGACCGCGCCGTTTGCGTCCTCGACCATCAGCTCCGCGAGCTGATGCAGCAGCGCGCGGGTGAACAGCGCCTCGAGCCGGCCGCGCACCAGCGCATAGGGCTTGAGGCCGCCGGTCTCCGGTTCGCTCTCGAACCTGAGCGGATGCTCGGCATCGAGGCGCACCACATCGCCCACGTTGGTGCGCAGGGTCAGGAGCTGCCCGTCGCCGGCGCCCTCGGCATGCAGCTCGACGGCCAGAAAGGGAGCGTCGTCGACGGTGATCCCGATTCGCTCGACCGGGGTCACAAGATAGTGACGACCGTCCGCGTCGCGGCGCAGGACGGAGGCGAACAGGCGCACAAGGCGGTCGCGCCCGATCGGCGACCCCAGATAGAACCACCGCCCGTCGGCCGCGATGCGCATGTCGAGATCGCCGCAAAACGGCGGGTTCCAGCGCTCCACGGGCGGCGGAGTGCGCGCATCGCCCGCGCGCGCGACCAGATCCGCCAGACCGGCGGGGAGCGTGGCTTCGCCGGATTGGAGAGGTTGGCTCATCGCTTTTTCATC
Source organism: Stappia sp. (assembly GCF_040110915.1). Taxonomy (NCBI): domain Bacteria; kingdom Pseudomonadati; phylum Pseudomonadota; class Alphaproteobacteria; order Hyphomicrobiales; family Stappiaceae; genus Stappia; species Stappia sp. The sequence continues at coordinate 2,931,207 of NZ_CP157793.1, forward strand.
CGATCCAGTTGTCGCCGCCATGATTTGGCCCATACCCTGATTTGTCATCTGATTTCGGCGCGCCCGTCCTGTCAGGTGGGGCGCCGACGCCGCGGTGCAAGAGGGACCCGCCCCGCGAGACGCGCGGGGAGCCGGATCCTCGCACGCCGCCGGCTCGATCCGGGACGCCGGCATCCAGGTGTCGCCGAATGGCGTAACCCGGATGAGACCAGACGCCGGATGCGGACGGAAGCCGGACGCGAAAACATGCCTCTTGGCCTTAGGCCTCGCCGGCGGCACTGTCAAACAGGCTGGCAAACGAGCCGGCAAACCGGTCAGCGAGCCGGCCGGCGACACAAGCTGGCGTAACCGGCCATCGAACACGGTCTATAATACCGGGCGGCGGAACAGGAAGGGACGAGCAATCATGAGCGCAATCACTCCCCCGGAGGTCGATCAGGACCAGGTGGTCCGCGACGCGGAAGCCGCGATGGCGCAGATCGCCGCGGCCCGCACCGAGATCTCGCGGATCATCTTCGGCCAGGAAAGCGTGGTCGAACGCGCGCTGGTGACGCTCCTGTCCGGCGGCCACGGTCTGCTGGTCGGCGTGCCGGGGCTTGCCAAGACCAAGCTCGTGGAAACGCTCGGCACCGTGCTCGGCCTCGATGCGCGGCGCATCCAGTTCACGCCCGACCTGATGCCCTCCGACATTCTCGGCGCCGAGGTGATGGACCAGGCCGCCGACGGCAGCCGCGCCTTCCGCTTCATCAAGGGGCCGATCTTCTCCCAGCTTCTGATGGCCGACGAGATCAACCGCGCCAGCCCGCGCACCCAGTCGGCGCTGCTGCAGGCGATGCAGGAGTATCACGTCACCGTCGCCGGCCACAGCTACGACCTGCCGCGCCCCTTCCACGTGCTCGCGACCCAGAACCCGCTGGAGCAGGAAGGCACCTATCCGCTGCCCGAGGCGCAGCTCGACCGCTTCCTGATGCAGATCGACGTGCATTATCCCGACCGCGACGCGGAGCGCCGCATCCTGCTGGAGACCACCGGCGCCCAGGACGGCAGCGCCGAGGCGGCCATGTCCGCCGACGAGCTGATGGCCTGCCAGCAGCTGGTGCGCCGCATGCCGGTCGGCGAAAGCGTGGTGGAGGCCATTCTGGAGCTGGTGCGCTCCGCGCGTCCGGGCGAGACCGACGACGAGCTCGCCGGTCTCATCGCCTGGGGGCCGGGGCCGCGCGCCAGCCAGGCGCTGATGCTCACCGTGCGCGCCCGCGCGCTGGTCGACGGCCGCCTCGCCCCCTCGGTCGATGACGTGCTGGCGCTCGCCGAACCGGTATTGCAGCACCGCATGGCGCTGACCTTCGCCGCGCGCGCCGACGGTCACACCATCCGCAGCCTGATCGGCCGCGTGAAGTCGCGGATCGGGTAAGGAGCGCGCATGACCGGTCCCGCCGCCCGCTTCGGTCTGGGCTCCGCCCGCGACACATCGGCCTCCGGCGACGGCGAGCCCTGGCCGCGAATCGTCGGCGCCGCCCGCTCGCTCGCCGATGCGCTGCCGGACCTGCTGGTCGAGGCCAAACAGGTCGCCATGACCACCAACGCCGGCTGGCACGGGCGCCGGCGCGCCGGGTCTGGCGAAAATTTCTGGCAGTTCCGTCCGTTTCTCGCCGGCGAGCCGGTCAAGCGCATCGACTGGCGCCGCTCCGCGCGCGACGATCATCTCTATGTGCGCGAGCGCGAGTGGGAAGCCGCGCACACCGTATGGCTCTGGGCGGACCTGTCGCCGTCGATGGCGTTCCGCTCCGACCTCGCACCGACGCTGAAGCGCGACCGCGCGCTGGTGCTGCTGCTGGCGCTTGCCGATCTCTTGGCCGAGACCGGCGAGCGCGTCGGTCTGCCGGGCCTGCGCCGCCCGGTGTCCGACCGCCACGCGGCCGAGCGCATCGCCGCCGCCCTTGCCCATGTGCGCGATCCCGTGAGCCTGCCCGACCCGCATGAAATCCGCCGCTTCTCCGACGTGGTGCTGATCGGCGACCTGCTCGATCCGCTGGAAGAGACGCTCGCGTGGATGCGCACCGTCGCGGCAACCGGCGCGCGCGCCCATATCGTCATGCTGCTCGATCCGGTGGAGGAGACCTTCCCCTTCACCGGCCGCACCGAGTTCCGCGATCCCGAAACCGGCTTCCGCCTGACCTCCGGCAAGGCGCAGGAGTGGAAGGCGGCCTATGCGGAGCGGCTCGACGCGCATCGCACGGCCCTGTCCGACATGGCGCGCACCGCCGGCTGGACGTTTCTGGTCCATCACACCGACCGGCCCGCCTCGGAGCCGATGCTGGTGCTGCACAGCCGGCTGAGCGGACTTCTGATGGCCGATGGCAGGGGAGACGGGGCATGAGTTCGCTGATCCCTCTGGGTTTCACAGCACCGCTGGCGCTCGCCGCCCTGCTGCTTCTGCCGGCCATCTGGTGGCTGCTGCGGCTGATTCCGCCGCGTCCGCGCCAGATCGCCTTTCCCCCGGCCCGGCTGCTGGCCGACATCGACCGGCGCGAGGAAACCCCGGACAAGAGCCCGCTGTGGCTGACGATCCTGCGGCTTCTCCTCGCCGCAGCCCTCATTCTGGCACTCGCCGGCCCGATCTGGCGCCCGGCGACCGAAACGCCCGCCGGCGACGGGCCGCTGTGGATCCTGCTCGACAACGGCTGGGCCTCCGCCCACGCCTGGGATACCCGTCGCGAGGCGGCGGAACGGCTGATCGACGCGGCCGCCGCCGACAGCCGGACCGTCTATCTGGTCGCCACCGCCGAGGGACCGGACCAGCCGGAGGGACCACAGACGGCGACCGCGGCGCTGGAGCGGCTGCGCGCGCTGGAGCCGCGCCCCTGGCCGGCGGCGCGCGGCGCGGTGACCATCGCGCTTCGCAAGGCGGCCGCGACGCAGGCCCCCGGCGCTGTCGTCTGGCTGACGGCCGACGAGGCGGAGGCGACGACACCCCGCTTTCTGGACGATCTCGCCACCATTGCCGGAGACGCCGAGTTGCGCATTCACACCGACCCCACAAGGCCGTCGGTGCTGGCCGACGCGCGCAATGACGTCGATGCCCTGACGGCCACGGTTCTCCCGGGCGCGGCGAGCGCGCCGCCGGTGCGCGTGCGGGCGCTTGACCGCAAGGGGCTCGTTCTGGGCGAGACACTGGCCACCTACGACGGCGACGAGACGCGCGGCACGGCGCGCTTCGACCTGCCGGTCGAGCTGCGCAACGACGTGACGCGGCTGGAGATCGTCGGCGAGCAGAGCGCAGCCGGCGTCCAATTGCTCGACGACCGGTGGCAGCGGCGCACCGTGGGCCTGGTCTCCGGCGCCTCCGTCGATCAGGCGCAGCCGCTGCTCTCGCCGCTCTATTATCTCGACCGCGCGCTGTCGCCCTTCACCGAATTGCGCCGCCCGCGCGCCGATGCGCTCGACGACGCGATCCCCGCGCTCATCGAAAGCGGCGCCTCGGTGCTGATCCTGGCCGACGTCGGCCGCATGCCGCCGAGCGCCCGCGACGCGGTCGCGCGCTGGGTGGAGCAGGGCGGCGTGCTGGTGCGCTTCGCCGGCCCGCGCCTGGCCGGTGGCACGGACGACCTGATCCCCACGCCCCTGCGCGCCGGCGACCGGGCGCTCGGCGGCAGCCTGTCCTGGGATGACCCGCAACCGCTCGCCGAGTTCTCGCAAGGCTCGCCCTTCGCGGGCCTCGAGGTGCCCGCCGACGTCACCGTCAGCCGGCAGGTGCTGGCCGAGCCCGGCCCCGATCTCGCCGAGCGCAGCTGGGCCGTGCTCGCCGACGGCACGCCGCTGGTCACCGCCGCGCCGCGCGGGCGCGGCACGCTGGTGCTGTTCCATGTCTCCGCCGACACGAGCTGGTCGAACCTGCCGCTGTCCGGCACCTTCGTGGAGATGCTGCGCCGGGTCGTGGCCCTTTCGACGACAGCGCCGGCCACGGCCGGCCCGGAGACGGGCGCACCCGCCTCCGCCACGCGCGCCGCCGACACAATGCCCCAGCTTGCCCCCTCGCGGCTGCTCGACGGCTACGGCCGCCTCGGCCCGCCGCCGGCCTCCGCCATTCCCATCGGAGCCACCGACGAGATCGCGCCGGGCCGCCGCCACCCACCGGGGCTCTACGGCAGCGACGACGCCTTTCGCGCGGTCAATCTGTTCACCGACCCGGACAACGCGCGCCGGCTGGACCTGAGCCCGCTTGCCGAGCGCGCGACGCTTTCGACCTATCCGAGCGCGCAGGCGACCGACCTGCGCCCCGCGCTCTTCGTGCTCGCGCTGCTGCTGCTCTTCGCCGACGCCCTCGCCATGATGGCCCTGCGCGGCGACCGGCGCGGCCTGCGCGGCCGGCTTGCCGGCGCGACCTGCGTGCTCGCCGCCGGCCTGCTGGTGCTGCCGCTGCTGGCTCCGGTCGCCGCGCAGGCACAGGACACCTCGGACGACATCCGCGCGCTCGACGCGACCCTCGATACGCGGCTTGCCTATGTGATCACCGGCGACGGCGCGCGCGACGAGATGAGCCGGCAGGGGCTCTACGGCCTGACCCGCTTCCTCGCGGGCCGCACGGCGCTGGAGCCCGAGGCGCCGATCGGCGTCGACGTCGCGGCCGACGAACTCGCCTTCTTCCCCCTGCTCTACTGGCCGGTCTCCGAGGAAACGCCGATCCCGGACGCCGACACGCTTGCCCGGGTCGACGCCTTCATGCGCAACGGCGGGACGATCCTTTTCGACACGGCCGACCAGCTGTCCTCCGGCATCAGCGGCTTCGGCACCTCCCCCTCGGTGCTGCGGCTGCGCGCGATGCTCGACGGGCTGGATATCCCGCCGCTGGAACCGGTGCCGCCCGACCATGTGCTGACCAAGGCGTTCTATCTGCTCGACAGTTTCCCGGGCCGTTACACCGGCAGCCCGCTGTGGGTCGAGGCGGTGGAGACCGATCCGCGCGCGGCCTCGGGGCGTCCGGTGCGCGCCGGCGACGGGGTGTCGCCGATCCTCATCACCGGCAACGACTTCGCCGCCGCCTGGGCGATCGACGAGGCCGGCACCTATCTCTACCCGACCGTGCCGGCCGATCCCGTGCAGCGCGACTTCGCTTTTCGCGCCGGCGTGAACATCGTGATGTATGCGCTGACCGGCAACTACAAGGCGGATCAGGTGCACATCCCGGCCCTGCTGGAACGGCTCGGACAATAGGAGCGCGCGCGTGATCTGGTCCCTGTCCTTCGACCCCCTGCTGCCGATCTGGGCGCTCTCCGCCGCCGCGGTCCTCGCCGTCGCGCTCGCGGTGCTTTCGGCGGTGATGCGTCTGCCGGCCTGGCCCTTGCGCGGGCTGGCTATGGCGCTGCTCGTCGCCGCGCTCGCCGGCCCGGCGGTCGAACGCGAGGACCGCGAGCCCCTTGCCAGCGTCGTGTCGGTCATCGTCGACGACAGCCAGAGCCAGCGGCTGGGGGACCGGGCCGAGACCACCGAGGCGGCGCTTGCCACGCTGCAGGAGCGCTTCGCCGCCCTGCCCGGTTACGAGGTGCGCGTCACCCGCGCCGGACGCGGCGACGGCCGCACGGCGGACGGCACGGCGCTCTTCTCCGCGCTCGCCGACAGTCTGTCCGATGTGCCGCCGGAACGCATCGGCGGCGCCGTTCTCATCACCGACGGGCAGGTGCACGATATCCCCGAAAAGGCGGAGGATCTCGGCTTCGACGCGCCGCTGCACGGTCTGGTCACGGGCCGGGAGGACGAGGTCGATCGGCGGCTGGCCATCGCCAGGGCGCCGAAATTCGCGCTTGTCGGCTCGCAGCAGGTCGTCACGCTGCAACTTCAGGATCACGGCCGGACGGAGGCGGGCGGCGATGCCCGCATCCTGGTGCGCCGCGACGGCGAGATCGTCTCCGAACACCGCGCGCGCCCCGGCGCCACACTCGACATTCCCGTCGAGATCGCCCACGGCGGCGACAACATCTTCGAGTTCTCCGCCGACACGCTGCCCGGCGAACTGACCGAACTGAACAACCGCGTCGTCGTCACCGTGGAGGGCATTCGCGAGAACCTGCGCGTGCTGCTCGTCTCGGGAAGCCCGCACGCGGGCGAGCGCACCTGGCGCAATCTCCTGAAGTCCGACGCCTCGGTCGATCTGGTGCATTTCACCATCCTGCGCCCGCCCAACAAGCAGGACGGGACGCCGATCAACGAGCTGTCGCTGATCGCCTTCCCGACGCGCGAGCTGTTCTCGACCAAGATCGACGAATTCGACCTGATCATCTTCGACCGCTACGTGCGGCGCGGCGTGCTGCCGCTGCTCTATTTCGACAACATCGCCCGCTACGTGCGCGACGGCGGCGCCGTGCTGGTGGCGAGTGGCCCGGACTATGCCGATGGCGGCAGCCTCTACCGCACGCCGCTCTCGCCCGTGCTTCCGGCCGAGCCGACGGGGATGATCTACGAGGAGCCCTTCCGCGCGGCGATCTCCGACACCGGCGAGCGCCATCCCGTGACGCGCGGACTGCCCGGCGCAACCGCGACGCCGCCCGACTGGAGCCGCTGGTTCCGGCTGGTGGAGGCCAATGTGGCCGCCGGCGACACCTTGATGAACGGGGTAGACGACAAACCGCTCCTGGTGCTCTCGCGCGAGGGCGAGGGCCGCGTCGCGGTGCTGCTGTCCGATCACGTGTGGCTGTGGGCGCGCGGCTACGAGGGCGGCGGACCGCATGTGCCGCTGCTGCGCCGCCTCGCCCATTGGCTCATGCAGGAACCGGATCTGGAGGAAGAGGCGCTTCGGCTTTCCGCGCGCGGCGCGGAGGTCGTCGCCGAACGGCAGACGATCTCGGAGGCCGTCGGCGATCTGACGCTGACGCTGCCGGGCGGCGAGACCCGCACGCTCACGCCGACCGAAGTGTCGCCGGGCCTGTGGCGGGCGAACACGCCCGCACCCGATCTCGGCCTCTACACGGTCGACGACGGCACGCGCAAGGCGCTCGTCCATGTCGGCCCGCCCAACCCGCGCGAGTTCACCGACGTCCTCAGCACGACCGCCACGCTGGCGGGGCTCGCCTCGGAAACGGGCGGCTCGGTGCGCCGCGTCGCGGATGCCGGGGGCGAACTGCTGATGCCGCGCGTGGTGCCGCTGCGCCGTGCCTCCGCCTTTGCCGGCGACGGCTGGATCGGCTTTCGCACCACGGATGCGAGCGTCTTGAAGGGCGTCGACCGCTATCCGCTGTTCCAGGGCCTTCTGGGCCTTGCGCTTCTGCTCGGCGCCGTCTCGCTGCTGTGGTACCGCGAAGGGCGCTGACCGGTTGTTATCGCGTCAGGCCCGGCCATCTCAGACGCGCGGCGCTCCGCCGCGCGTGGCGCCCGCCGGCATCTCCGCATCCGGATCGAGCCGCGCGATCAGCAGCCGGGCCGGATCGACCGGACCGGGCAGCGTGATGCGCCCCGGCGGCACCGGCTCGAACCCCAGCGGGCCGTAATAGGGCGCGTCGCCGACGAGCAGCACGGAGCCTTCGCCGAGCGCACGCGCGCTCTTGAGCACATGCGCGACGAGCAGCCGACCGAGCCCCTGGCTCTTGAAGGCCGGCGCGACGGTCAGCGGCCCGAGCAGCAGCGACGGCGTGTCGCCGATGGAAATCCGGGTCAGCCACACGGAGCCGGCGATCGCCTCGCCGCTCAGCCCGACGAAACTGAGGCGGGGATCGTGCGCAACACCCTCGCGCAGCCGGAAGGCGGTGCGGGCGAACCGGCCGGGCCCGAAGGCTTCGGCCTGAAGGGTTTCGACATGCGGAAGGTCGGACGGCTGTTCGGTCCGGATGAGCCAGGCATTGGCAAGCATGATGGGGATCTCGACGATGAACGAAAGGCAGATCAGCCGCCGCGTCGCCGACCGCCCCTGTCGTCTTGCCTCAGACGACGGCAGCCGGGACCGCGCGCGGCGCGAAGCGCGAGGACAAGCCTCGTCGCAGTTCTCGTCGTCGCTGCCGGTTGAAGGCGGTCATGCCGGTGGGTCCCCGTTCGCGGACCCTGCGCCCGCGGTGGCAGGGTCGATAGCATGGGGCCGGCGCGTCGTAAAGCCGTTTGCGGCCTCCTCCCGACACCCGGCCGGCGGGACCATCGTTCACGCAAGGTGAACGCACTTTCCAGAGCGTTGAAGAAAGATGTCCCTCCCCCATCTTTCCGCACAGACAACGATGCAATCGACAGGAAGCGACAGGGAGGCCACCCATGGGACGTCTCGTGGACGGTGTCTGGCACACCGACTGGTACGACACGAAATCGACCGGCGGACGGTTCGTGCGCAAGACTTCCGCCTTCCGCAACTGGGTTACGCCCGACGGCGCGCCGGGCCCGAGCGGCAGCGGCGGCTTTGCGGCAGAGGCCGGGCGGTATCACCTGATCGTCTCGCTCGCCTGTCCCTGGGCCCATCGCACGCTGATCCTGCGCCGGCTGAAGCGGCTGGAGGACACGATCACCGTTTCAGTGGTCGAGCCGCTGATGCTCGACGACGGCTGGACCTTCGCCGAGCCCGATCCGGTGACGGGTGCCGAAACCGCCTGGCAGGTCTATGTGAAGGCCGATCCGGTCTATTCCGGCCGCGCCACCGTGCCGATCCTCTGGGACCGCGAGCGCGAAACCATCGTCTCCAACGAATCCTCGGAAATCCTGCGCATGTTCAACGCAGCCTTCGACGCCCTGGACGGCGTGGAGACGCGCCTCGACGTCTATCCGCAGGAGCTTCGCGAGGAGATCGACGCGGTGAACGCGCGCGTCTACGACACGGTCAACAACGGCGTCTACAAGGCCGGCTTCGCCACCACGCAAGGCGCCTATGAAGAGGCGGTGACGCAGCTCTTCGAGAGCCTCGACTGGCTGGAGGACCGGCTGGCGCGCCAGCGCTATCTCGTCGGCGGACGGATCACCGAGGCCGACTGGCGTCTTTTCACCACGCTGGTGCGCTTCGATCCGGTCTATGTCGGCCACTTCAAGTGCAACCTGCGCCGGATCGTGGACTATCCGAACCTCTCCAACTACCTGCGCGAGTTGTATCAGCACCCGGGCGTCGCCGGCACCTGCGACTTCGAAACCATCAAGACGCATTACTACGGCTCGCACGAGACGGTGAACCCGACACGGATCGTGCCGCTCGGGCCCGTGCTCGATCTCGACGCGCCGCACGACCGGGACCGGCTGCCGCTCGCCGCGTGAGCTCTGCACGGCGCCCACGCCGCGTCTACCAGGTCTCGGAAATCTCCGCCTGCCCCGCGAGTTCGGCAAGCCGCCGCCGCGTGGCGGGCGTCGCCCCTTCGGGAAGGGCGTCGGGCGAATAAAACCCGACCTCGCGGATTTCCAGGCCTGTCGTGAAGCCGCCCGGCGGCTGCGCCACGCCATCGAGACGATAGAAGCCGACGTGGTCGCGCGGGTCGATGCGGGCGTTTTGATAGATCGCGACGAGGCGCGGTCGAGTGTTCGTCGCGACCCCGGTTTCCTCGCGCAATTCCCGCAGCGCCGCCGCCGCCAGCGTCTCGCCCGGATCGACGCCGCCGCCGGGCAGATACCAGCCCGGCGTGTAGCTGTGACGCACCAGCAGGACGCGTCCCTCATCGTCGAAGGCGGCGACCCGCACGCCGAGCGTCATTGCGCGCCGGACCCGACCGAGCCCGATCATGAGCGCGCTCGCCCGGCGCGCGAACCACGACGGCCGGTATCCCCGCGCAGCACTCACCGCGCCCCGCTCCCGCCGGACGCCGGCCGTCGCACCGGCAAGGCTTTCTTAACCGGCCATGCGGGCCGCGCAGGGGAGCACTGCGAAAGCGTGTGTTGTGAAGCGCGCCGACTGCGACCACATTCCGCGCGTCCGCAGGCGATCCCGCGCAATAGGGCGCGACGCGATGCCTTCGGACGCCCAAAGGAGACTCCCATGTTCACGGCGTTGTTCACGGCTCGCAGGAAGCGGCGGTTCGCATGGCGGCCGGCGGTCGATCTGACCAACCCGCGCATTGCCGCGACGCTGACCACCTTCAGCGCAAACTGACACATCCCGGGGCGCGCCCCGCGCGCGGCCACGATTCCTTCGGGCGCGACCTGTCGCGCCCCTGCAAGGCGCCCGGTTCCACCGCGGCGCTTTTTGCTTGACCGGCGGACCGCTTCCTTCTGATGTGACGCCATGTTCCGCCTTGCCCACCTGTCCGACCCGCATCTGGGTCCAATGCCCGACGCGCGCCTGCGCGACCTGATGTCGAAGCGCATGATCGGCTACGTCAACTGGCATCGCAACCGCGCGCGCGCCCTGACCGCCTCCTGGCTCGACCGCCTTGTGGACGACATGCGCCGCCAGGCGCCCGACCATGTCGCGCTGACCGGCGATCTCGTCAACATCGCGCTCGATCAGGAGATCGCCGCCGCGCGGCGCTGGCTCGATGCCCTCGCGCCACCGGATCGCCTGTCCGTGGTTCCGGGCAACCACGACGCCTATGTGCCGGGCGCATTGCGCCGGGCCAGCGAGGCCTGGGCGCCCTACATGACCGGGGACGGCGCGCCGGGCGTGCATTTTCCCTATGTGCGCAAACGCGGCCCCCTCGCCCTCGTCGGCGTGTCGAGCGCGCGCGCCAGCGGCCCGTGGTTCGCCACCGGACGCATCGGCAGCCGTCAGACACGCCACCTGCGCGAAACGCTGGAGGCGTTGGGCGCGCAAGGAGTGTTCCGGGTCGTGATGATCCATCATCCGCCGCAGCGCGGCGCGACCGCCTGGCACAAGCGGCTGACGGACGCCTCGCGCGTGCGCGCCGCGATCAAGCGCGCGGGCGCGGAACTCGTCCTGCACGGCCACACCCATCTGGCCACGCGCACCCATATCGAGGGCCCGCACGGACCGGTTCCCGTGATCTGCGTGCCCTCGGCCTCCAACGGCCCCGGCCACAAGCGCCCGGCGGCGCGCTACAATCTGTTCTCGATCGACGGTGCGCACGGCGCCTGGACCTGCGAGATGGAAGAGCGCGGTTTTCGCGCGCAGACATTGGAAGACGCGGGAGGTGTGGACACGCTCGCGCGGCACAGTCTCGCGATTCCCGGCACGCCCGCAGCCGTAGCCTGACGCCCTTTGGCGACAACGCCTGGGGAGCGCGCCTGGGGAGATATCGCTCTCGGAAGATCTTGATCCAGCGACCGTGACGCGCGTCAGTTGAGCGGATTGGCGAACCACGCATAGCCGATGAGCGCCGCGGCGCCGACCAGAAGCCCGACGGCGAAGGCCGCGAACGGACCCCACAGGCCGCGCACATGCGGCACCTGCGGCGGGTCGGCCTCCGCGCTTCCCGCCTCCTGAGCCGCCTGGGCCGGCGGCGCCTCGCGCAGGCGCTTCGACAACCAGTCGCCTTCCACCGCGCGTTCGCGCTCCAGGACCCGCTCGGCGATATATTCGGTGATGCAGTCGGCCATGTCCTCGAGCTCGGTCGTCTCGAGGATCACCGTGCGGCCGATGCGCGTATCCTTGATGAAGCGGTAGGTGCGCTTGTCGCGCCCCATCGCCACATGGCTGGTGATGTCGATCCACAGGCGCGGCACATTGCCCGGCACGATCTGGAACGAGAACTGGTCGTCGTCCTCGGGCACTTCCTTGAAGACGTCCTGCAGTTCCTCGCTGAGCAACTCGAGGCGGGCACGCTCGGACTCCTGCAATTCGACCACCACATCGGTGCGCTCGACCTCGGCGAGCTTGACCTTGCGGATCGCATCGCGAAGGCTGCGCACCTTGGCGTGCGGTACGACATTGTCACGCGATCTCGTCATGCGGCTTCCTGTTCCGGCCAAATCCACCGAGGCCCCGCCCGGCACTCGGCTCGTCGTGATCGAGGCTCATAGCGATCCAGGCTCGAAGTGCTCGGGGCCTGTAGCGATCGAGGCTCGTGATCGAATGGCGCGCGGCACCGCCCTGGACGCGCACGCATTCAGTAAACGAACTCTTAACGGAAACGTTTACCATAGTCTGTCACGCACCGCAGCAGCACGGAGCACTCCCACTGATTCTTCCACTGCGGAAGTCGCAAACATGGTTAACGCGAGTTAGGACTTTTTGATGGCAACCGTTTCCAGCAAGGAGCGCGGCGCGCGGAGCAGCAAGGAGCGCGTCGCGCAGGCGGCCCGCGCGGCCGGCCTGACCATCGACATCCACGACATGCCCGCCTCCACGCGCACCGCCGAGGAAGCGGCGGCTGCCTGCGGCTGCGAGGTGGCGCAGATCGTCAAGTCGCTGGTCTATCTCGGCGCCGAGAGCGACCGCGTGATCCTGCTTCTGGTCAGCGGGGTGAACCGGGTCGACGAGGCGGGCGTTGCTGAGCGGATCGGCGAGCCCCTGCGCCGTCCCGACGGGCGCACGGTGCGCGCCCGCACGGGCTTCGCCATCGGCGGCGTGTCCCCGCTCGGTCATGCCGGCGACGTGGCGGTCCATATCGACGAGGATCTTCTGCGCTTCGACACGGTGTGGGCCGCCGCCGGCGCGCCGAACAGCGTCTTTCAGGCGACGCCGGAGGATATCCGGCGCGCCACCGGCGCGACGCCGCTCAGGATGCGGGCGTGACGGCCCGAGCCTTCGTCAGACGTCGATGACCGGAATGTTCGGCCCCGCCGTTTCCGGCAGCAGGCCGCTCAGACGCGGATCGTCGGCGACCTCGATGGCGCGCTTGTAGGGCGTGAAGCCGCAGGAGCGGTAGAAGCCGAGCGCCTGCGGGCTGTCGGCGGTGCAGGTGTGCAGCCACATCCGCTTTGTCTCGGGCCGCGCCCAGACCCGGGCGAGCGCCTGGTTCATCAGCCAGCGCCCGGCGCCGCTGCCGATGGCCTCCGGCACCAGGCCGAAGTAGGCGAGTTCCGCGTTCTCCGGATCGGCGAAATTGAGTTCCAGCAGTCCGACCGCCTCGCCGTTGCTGCGACAGAAGTAGAGTTCGCGCGCCGGCTCCTGAAGCAGCTTCAGCAATTCCGCGTCATCCGCGCCCAGACGCCCGAACCACAGCCAGTCGTGGCCGATCCGGCGAAACAGCGCGCGATAGGCCGCCGGGTCCGGGTCCGTGATGCGCTCAAGCGCGAGATCCGGGCGCTCGATCCGGCGCACCAGCGGCTGGGCGCGCATTTCCAGATAGGTGACGATCATCGCGACCTTGCCGGGCGGCAGGTCGGTGTAACCGGCGAGATCGAGCGAAACGACGGACATGGCACGCGTCCCCTTGGCAGGCGGCGGGAATGTCTGTCAGATAGGCGCAAGCGCGCGTTGCAATCAACCCCCGCCCCGCCGCCCCGCCCGACCGGGCTCGCTCCCGCCTGTGCGACGCCACGCGACGCCAAGGGACGCCACGCCACGGGACGCACCACAGAGGATTTCATGAGACACGTCACGCTTGCCGCCCTGCAGATGGCCTGCGCGCCGGAGCGCGCCGACAATGTCGCGCGCGCCGAGGCACTGATCCGCGAGGCGGCCGGCCGGGGCGCCAACATCATCCTGCCGCAGGAGCTGTTCGAGTATCCCTATTTCTGTCAGGATGAAGCGCCGGACCTGCTGATGCGCGCCGAGCCTGCCGACGCGCAGCCGACGATTGCGCGCATGCAGGCGCTCGCCGCCGAACTCGGCGTCGTCATTCCCGTGAGCTTCTATGAACTGGCCGGTCAGGCACGCTTCAATTCCATCGCGATCATCGACGCCGACGGCGCCAATCTCGGCGTCTACCGCAAGAGCCACATTCCGCAGGGCTCGGGCTATCAGGAAAAATATTACTTCTCGCCCGGCGACACCGGCTTCCGGGTGTTCGACACCCGCTTCGGACGCATCGGCGTCGGCATTTGCTGGGACCAGTGGTTTCCCGAGACGGCCCGCGCCATGGCGCTGATGGGCGCCGAGATGCTGTTCTTCCCGACCGCCATCGGCTCGGAACTGCTCGATCCGACATGGGATTCGGCCGCGCACTGGCAGCGCGTCATGCAGGGTCACGCCGGGGCCAATCTGATGCCGCTGGTCGCCGCAAACCGCATCGGTACGGAACCCGGACGCAACGGCACCAAGCTCACCTTCTACGGCTCCTCCTTCATCGCCGACGCGACCGGTGCCAAGATCGCCGAGGCCGACCGCGCCAGCGAGACCGTGCTCACCGCGACCGTCGATCTGGACGAGATCGCCGCCCTGCGCGCCGGCTGGGGCGTCTTCCGCGACCGCCGGCCGGAGCTTTACGGCCCCCTGACGACCCTCGACGGCGCGTCGCGCCGGGGCTGACGAGCGGCAAGGGAGTTTCGCGCCATGCCCCGCCTGCTCGCCTCCACGCCCCGCGCCGACGGGTTCCGCATGCCTGGCGAGTTCGAGCCGCACGCCGGATGCTGGATGGTCTGGCCGGAGCGGACGGACAACTGGCGCCTCAACGCCAAGCCGGCTCAGGACGCCTTCGTCGCGGTCGCCGAGGCGATCCACCCCTCCGATCCCGTCACCATGGCGGTCTCGGCCGGGCAATACGCCAACGCGCGCGCCCGTTTGTCGCCGGGCATTCGCGTCGTGGAACTGTCGAGCGACGACGCCTGGATGCGCGATATCGGACCGAGCTTCGTGGTCGACGGCGCGGGCACCCGCCGCGCCGTCGACTGGCGCTTCAACGCCTGGGGCGGGCTTCACGACGGGCTCTATTTTCCCTGGGACCGCGACGACGCCGTGGCGGCGAAGGTCGCCGAGATCGAGGGCGCGGACCGCTACCGCGCGCCCCTCGTGCTGGAAGGCGGCGCGATCCATGTGGATGGCGACGGCACGGCCTACACAACCGGGGAATGCCTGCTCAGCCCCGGCCGCAATCCCGGGCTCTCGAAGCCGGAGATCGAGGCCCTGCTGGAGGACTACCTCGGCGTCGAGACCGTGCTCTGGGTGCCGCGCGGCGTCCATGGCGACGAGACCACCGGCCATGTCGACAATCTGCTGCATGTCTGCGCGCCGGGTCTCGTCGCCCTCACCTGGACCGACGATCCAGGCGACCCGCAGCATGCCCGCTCCGCCGAGGCGCTGGCGTTCCTGTCCCAAGCGAAAGACGCAAGAGGGCGGCGCCTGCGCGTCATCAAGCTGCCGATGCCCGGGCCGCTGTTCATGAGCGCCGCGGAAGCCGACGGCATCGACGCGCGCGCGGACGGCATGGTCCGCCGGGCCGGGGAACGGCTCGCGGCCAGCTACTGCAACTTCTACATAGGCACGACGCGCGTGGTCTATCCGCTGCTCGACCCGCGCACCGACGCCGAGGCCGGGGAGATCCTGCGCGGCCTCTTCCCGGATCGCGAGATCGTCGGCGTGCCGGCGCGCGAGATCCTGCTCGGCGGCGGCAACATCCATTGCATCACCCAGCAGGTTCCGAGATGAGGCACGGCCGGTTCGGCCCGCCTCGCAAAATGCGCCGGCGGTAAGGGCGTGTTAACCATGATCGGCGAGGCTGGGACGCGGTTAACACCAACATGGGCGCCCCATGCCTGGCATCGGTTCTTCCTTCGGCAGGTCTCAGGAGTTTTCGTTCTACGAACGGAACAAGGCCTGGCGTGCCAAGCAGCGCGAGCATTCCGAGAAATTCCTGACGCAGCAGGCCGTCGCCTCCAATGTATTCGGCGTCAACGTCGCCTCGACGCAACGCGCCACGGAACTTCTGTTCCAGAAGGTCGTGCAGCGCGTGCAGACGGAAGCCCAGGCCAAGGTCGGCGAGCAGAACGACGCCATCGACAAGGCGATCGACAGTCTCGACATCAAGGTGTGACGCTACGTAATCCTTCAACCCTCTGTCTTTGCTGCATTTTCGCCACAACCCGGCGATAGGTCACGCCCATGCAGCTCTCCGCCTATCTCGACCGCATCGGCTGGTCCGGTGCCCTCCGCCCCGATCTCGACACGCTGACGGCGCTGATGCGCGCCCATCTCGCCGCCGTCCCCTTCGAGAATCTCGATCAGCAACTCGGCCGCGCCGTGGCGACCGACGCCGCGCATGCCTATGACAAGATCGTCGTCCGGCGACGCGGCGGCTGGTGCTTCGAGGTCAACACGCTGCTGGAATGGGCGCTGCGCGAGATCGGCTTTTCCGTCGCGCCGCTCTCCGGCCATGTGGGCCGCAGCGCCGAGACGCCCGCGCTCACCGACAACCACAAGTGCCTGCGCGTCGATCTCGACGCGGGCGCCTTTCTCGTCGACGTCGGCTATGGCGGCAGCCAGCTCGCGCCCCTGCCGCTCACCGCCGGCAGCACTCTCCAGGCGCCCTACGCCCTGCACATCTCGGAGACCGGCGACGGCTTCTGGCGCCTCACCGACGACGCGCACGGCAACGTCTCGAGCTTCGACTTCCTGCCCGAGCCCGTGCCGGCGGACCGCTTCGAGGGCGCGAGCCACACGCTGCAGAGCGATCCGGGCTCGCCCTTCGTCCGCAATCTGACCGCCCAGCGCCGGCTTGCCGACCGGCACCTGATCCTGCGCGGCAAGGTGCTGAAGACGGTCACCGCCGAGGCCACCGAGGACACGCTGCTGCACGACGCCGACGACCTCGTCGCCTGCCTGCGCGAGACCTTCGCTCTCGACATGCCCGAGGCCGCGACCCTCTGGCCGCGCATCGAAGCCCGCCACGCGGAGCTATTTCCAATTCAGGCATAGTGAGGCGCTTAAAGGATTAGTGAAATTTCGCAGAATAGGCATTCGAAGATATCGACCACTTAATTTTCATAAAAATCTCCGGCCTCGCGCTCCGCCTCTTCTTGCAGCGCCTCCGTATCCACATCTTTCGGCCCTGATTTTTCCTCCCGGATTCTAGGAGCAGGCGCTTGCCATTCCCGCAAATATTGTCCAGCCTCGAGATAAAAGCTTGGAACAACGGTCTCAAGATCCACGATAAAATTCTTTCTCTGGGAAAATCTCGGACCGCAGTCCCGCACTAGAAGCACCTCGAACGAGGTAACATTCGACTTATTATTATTTTCGAGAACCAAATCAGGGTTTCGACGCAATTCTTCAAGCGTGGACTGTGAAAAGGGGCCCCGTCCCGGCCAATACAGACGAACGTGTAGCTCGGTCGATTCTGCCTTCTTCAGCTGCCGCAGCAACCAGTTGATACGTGCCTTTGTTGTCTTTCTGTCAGCAGGCGCTTTCAAGCGCATCACCGCCGCAATCGATTTTGTTTTAAGATCAGCGACAACCTCGATTGGTGAGGCAGCATCAGGAACAGAAAGCGAGAGCCTTAGGCAGTTATCCGAGCATAAATCCTTGCAGTCTGCCTTCAGCCGCGCCGTTGGATCTGCCCGTTGTGCACGCGGAACCCTGATCTTAACATTGCGCCCGATCTGTCGACTAAGGGTCAGGCTAAGATCACGCCCTTCCTGATGCCA
Organism: Stappia sp.; assembly: GCF_040110915.1. Classification (NCBI taxonomy): domain Bacteria; kingdom Pseudomonadati; phylum Pseudomonadota; class Alphaproteobacteria; order Hyphomicrobiales; family Stappiaceae; genus Stappia; species Stappia sp. The sequence goes on from NZ_CP157793.1 coordinate 2,948,568, forward strand.
TGCTCCGACGACAGCCTTCACGTCTGCAGAGGTCTGAGAGAGGCCACCTCCTGCTTGAACCGTTGACAGCACAGTGGTCCATTCCGAAGGCATCTGACTGAAATGCTTCACGCCAGTGCTGTCATGAGCGAGAAAGCGGACAAGTTCATTCAGAATGAGTCTTTGATCTTCATCTGCAACATTATCATTGTCTAGAAGTATTTTTGACTCTGTCAGAATATGCATCCAAGACCAATGGTATAACTCTGACTTTCTGCGCGAAATTGCGCCGAGCTGCACCGGATGGTGGCTTGGAAGCGGCGCAAACTGATTTGATATTGTAATTACAGCGTCAATCTTATTCTGTTTTGCGATATCAAGATAATTCTCAATTTGCTCCTGTGATAGTTCCGAATTCCCAATTTTTGCTTCTACAATGGCGGGCCATTGCCGAGATCCATTTCGGACTAAGATCAAACCATCAGGACGCAAGCTCTTGTCGCTTCCGGTTTTCTCGAACACAACTTCAGTGAAAGTCTCTACTTCGGCCCGTACACCGACCCTCACACCGAGATCTGACAGCAGGCTTTGGCCTAGCTCGCGAACGTTCGCGACACACGCCAGCAGAATTGAGAGTGCTCGTCCTTCTTTCGATGTTTCCGCAAGGACGGGAAAAAGCCGTGACCGCTCCCCGACCCCATTGAGATTGGGGAGTGGGGTCTTTTTTTCTTGGTCGACCATTCGAGACCTCAATTGATCAATTCAACTTAAACAATTTTTGAGTGTATGACGTTATTGAAACTCTTTGATGCATGCAAGCGACCTTACACCGTGCCCACCGTCTTCAGCCGGGTGCGCGGGTGGACCTCGTTCTGGCTCATGACGGTGGTGTGGGCGCGGAAGCGCTCGACGATGGAGCGCACGAAGGGGCGGGTTTGCGGCGAGGTCAGCAGCACCGGCACCTCGCCGGCCTGGGCCGCCTGCTCGAAGGCGTCGCGCACGAGGCGGACGAAATCCTGCAGCTTCGACGGCGCCATGGCGAGCGCACGGTCCTCGCCCTCGCCGACGATGGATTCCAGGAACGCCTGCTCCCACTGCGGCGACAGCGCGATGAGCGGCAGATAGCCGCCCGGCGCGGTGTTGGCGGCCGAGATCTGCCGCGCCAGCCGCGAGCGCACATGCTCCGCGATATGGGCCGGATTGCGCGTGAAGCCGGTCGCCTCGGCGATGCCTTCCAGAATGGTGCCGAGATCGCGCACCGAGATGCGCTCGGCCAGCAGCGCCTGCAGCACCCGCTGGATGCCCGACACGGTGATCTGCGAGGGCACGATGTCCTCCACCAGCTTGGCCTGCTCGCCGGTGATTTCCTTCAGGAGCTTCTGCACATCGGCGTAGGTCAGCAGTTCCGACACATTGCCGCGGATCGTCTCGGTCAGATGGGTCGCCAGCACGGTCGCCGGATCGACCACCGTGTAGCCGCGCAGCGCCGCGTCCTCGCGGTACTGGCCCTCCACCCAGGTCGCCGGCAGGCCGAAGGTCGGCTCGGTGGTGTGCTGGCCCGGCAGGTTCACCTGCCCGCCCTGCGGATCCATGACCATGTAGTGGTTGGGGAAGAGCTGGCCCTGACCGGCGGGCACTTCCTTGACCTTGATGACATAGTCGTTGGCGCCGAGCTGGATGTTGTCGAGGATGCGCACCGGCGGCATGAGAATGCCGAGGTCGGAGGCCAGCTGACGCCGCAGCGCCTTGATCTGTTCGGTGAGCTGGTCGCCCTGCGCGCCCTGGTCGTTGATCAGCGGCAGCAGCGCATAGCCGAGCTCGATGCGCAGCTCGTCCATCTTGAGCGAATCCGCGATCGGCGGCTCGCTCGGCGCGGGCGGTTCGGCGGCCGCGATTTCCGCGACCTTCGCCTGTTCCGCGACCACCTGCTGCTGCTTGCCCGCCTTGAAGGCGAGATAGCCGGCGAGCCCCGCAAGCCCCAGGAACGGCAGCATCGGAATGCCCGGCAGCAGCGACAGCGTGACCATCACGAAGGAGGACATGCCGAGCGCCTTGGGATAGCCGGAGAGCTGCTTGGCGAGCGCCTTGTCGGCGGCGCCCGAGACGCCCGCCTTGGAGACCAGCAGACCGGCGGCGGTGGAGACGATCAGCGCCGGGATCTGCGACACCAGCCCGTCGCCGATGGTCAGCAGCGTGTAGGTCGTCGCCGCGTCGCCGAAGGAGAGATCCATCTGCGCGACGCCGATGATGATGCCGCCGACGATGTTGATGAAGGTGATCAGCAGGCCGGCGATGGCGTCGCCGCGCACGAATTTCGAGGCGCCGTCCATGGCGCCGAAGAAGGAGCTTTCGTCCTCCAGATCGCGACGGCGCTGACGCGCGGTCGCCTCGTCGATGAGCCCGGCCGAGAGATCCGCGTCGATCGCCATCTGCTTGCCGGGCATGGCGTCGAGGGTGAAGCGCGCCGCGACCTCGGCGATACGCCCCGAGCCCTTGGTGATGACGATGAAGTTCACGATCACCAGGATCGAGAAGACGATGATCCCGATGATGAAATTGCCGCCCATCACGAAGTTGCCGAAGGCCTGGATGACCTGGCCGGCGGCATCGGTGCCTTCGTGTCCGCCCGACAGGATCAGCCGGGTCGAGGCGAGGTTGAGCGCCAGCCGCAGCATCGTGGCGATCAGCAGCACGGTGGGAAAGGACGAGAACTCCAGCGGCTTCTGGATGAACAGGCCGGTCATCAGGATCAGCACGGAGAAGATGATCGAGATGGCCAGGAACAGGTCGAGCATGAACGCCGGCATCGGCAGGATCAGCACGACCAGAATGATCATCACGCCGAGCGCGAGCGCGATCTCGCCGCGCTTGATGCTGTCCCACAAGCTCGCGACGTTGACGCCGAACGCGCCGAGGTTGAGGCCGCCGCCGGCGGGCTGACCCGCCGCTTGCGGATCCGCCGGCACGTTGCCCTGGCCGCCGCCGCTCGCCGTCACCTCACTCATCGTCCATCCTCACACCGCCGGCGCCGCGCCGTCCGATCCGATCCATTCCCGCTCACGCTCAGGGTCACGCTCACGCCACGGCGACGCGCGCCTCGCCGGGCGCGGGAACGTCCAGCCCCTCATCGGCATATTGATTCAGCTTGTTGCGCAAGGTGCGGATCGAGATCCCGAGGATTTTCGCCGCATGGGTGCGGTTGCCCAGGCAATGGTCGAGCGTGTCGAGGATGAGATCGCGCTCCACATCCGCCACGGTGCGGCCCACGAAGGCGCGGCTGACGGCCTCGGCGGTCGCCGCCGCACTGGCCGCGACGCGCGCGTCCGCGCCCTGTCCGGCGGCGATCGGGCTGCCGTCCGGCATGCGGATCGCGTCGACGTCGATGGCATCGCCCGTGGCCAGCAGCACCGCGCGGTGCATGGTGTTTTCCAGCTCGCGCACGTTGCCCGGCCACGGATTGGCGACCAGCATCGCCCGCGCCTCGTCGGAGATCGGACGCTTCGGCACGCCGTTTTCCTGGGCGTAGCGCTCGACGAAATGCCCGGCGAGCTCGAGAATGTCGCCCGGGCGCTCGCGCAGCGGCGGGAGCTTCAGATTGACCACGTTGAGCCGGTAGAGCAGATCCTCGCGGAAGGTGCCCACGCGCACCGCCTCCGCCAGATCGCGGTTGGACGTGGCGATGATGCGGATGTCGACGGCCACCGGCTTGCTGCCGCCCACCCGGTCGATCACCCGCTCCTGGATGGCGCGCAGGAGCTTCGCCTGCAGCCGCACGTCCATCTCCGAGATCTCGTCGAGCAGCAGCGTGCCGCCGCTCGCTTCCTCGAACTTGCCGATGCGCCGGGCGACCGCGCCGGTGAAGGCGCCCTTTTCGTGCCCGAAAAGCTCCGACTCCAGCAGGTGCTCGGGAATGGCCGCGCAGTTGATGGAGATGAACGGCTTGTCCGCCCGGTTGGAGCGGGCATGCACGAAGCGCGAGATCACCTCCTTGCCCGAGCCGGATTCGCCGGTCACCAGGATCGAGGCGTCGGAGCCGGCGATCTGTTCGGCGAGGCGCACCACGGCGGCCATCGCGTTGTCGCGATAGATGATGGAGGAGCGCTCGCGCGCCACCGCCGCCAGCACGGCGGCGATCATCTCCGGATCGGGCGGCAGCGGAATGTATTCCTTGGCGCCGGCGCGAATGGCATTGACGGCGGCGGTGGCGTCCGTCTTCACGCCGCAGGCGACGACCGGCACGTGAATGCGCTCACCCTCGAGCCGCGCGATCAGGTCGCCGATGTCGAGATCGACGTCCGCCATCACCAGGTCCGCGCCGCGCCCGGAGCGCAGCGTCTTGAGCATGTCGTCAACGGTGTCCGCGTGGACGACCGCCGCGCCGCCGTCCATGGCGATCTTCGAGGCGGTGATCAACTGGCCTTCGAGCGTGCCGACGATCAACAGTCGCATGGGTCTTCTCCTGTTCCGATCAGCGATCGGACTTGATGATTTCCGTCATGGTGACGCCGAGCTTGTCCTCCACGAGGACCACCTCGCCACGCGCCACCAGCCGGTCGTTGACGTAGATGTCGATGGCTTCGCCGACCTTGCGGTCGAGCTTCAGCACGGTGCCCGCATCGAGCTTCAAGAGTTCCGACACATGCATGCGGGCGTGGCCCAGCACGGCCGAGATCTGCACCGGCACGTCGAAGACGGCCTCCAGATCGGCCGCGCCGCGGGCCTGCGAGTATTCGCCGTCGTCGTGGTGCACGCCCTGGGCTTCCATCTCGGTGAGCGGCAGCCCACCGCGCTCCTTGGCGGCTTGATCCGTATCGCTCATTCCGCGCTCCGCCGGTCAGCGGCCTCCTGGTTGGGGGTGGGGTCGGGCGTCCGGGCAACCCGGCGCCCCTCGAAGTAGCGACGCGCCGCCTGGTCGATCTGCTTTTCCAGCGCGCGGCGGTCGCGCACGATGCCGCCGTCCGCCCACTCGATGCGGCAGTCGCCCGCCGCGAGCTCCGGCTCGCCGAGAAACACCACCCGGCCCTCGAAGCCCTTTTCCTTCACCAGCGGATCGACCCTGGCCTTCAGCGCCTCGATGTCGCCGTCGCGCACGCGGATCACCAGATGCGGCGCCTTGCGCAAGGGCCCGAGGCACTCGGAAATCAGCGCGACGATCTCGCCGAGCGGCTCGCGCGCGATCAGATGCGCGCACAGCCGCCGCGCGACCAGAAAGGCGAGCGCCACCGCGTCCTTTTCCTGGCGCTCCTGCTCGGTGTCGAGCTGGCCGATCAGCGCGTTGACCTCGCCGGCGAGCCGTGCCGCCTCGCCGGCAAGCCGCGCCTCCTCGTTTTCCTGCTCCTCGGCCGCCCGTGCCGCCCGCCCGCGCTCGAAGGCGGCCTCTTCGGCGGCGGCCAGCAGCGCCTCGTGCTCGGCGACCGGCATCATCGGCACCTCGGGTTCCACCGGCTCGGACGGCGCCTCCGGCTCCGTCTCGCCGACGTCGATCGTCGCGAAATCGCGGTCGAACAGGAACCGGTGGGCCTTCATTTGCGAACTCGCATATCGTGTCATCATTGCAGGTCAGGCCACTCAGTAGATGATTTCGTCGTCGCCCTTGCTCTTGGAGAGCATGAGCTCGCCCTTGGCGGCGAGGTCCTTGGCGGTTGCCACCATGCCCGACTGGGCTTCGTCCACGTCGCGCAGCCGGATCGGGCCGAGCGCTTCCATGTCGTCCTGCAGCATCTTGGCCGCGCGCGACGACATGTTGCCGAAGAAGAACTCGCGCACCGTCTCCGACGCGCCCTTGAGCGCGATGGCCAGGCGGTCCTTCTCCACGTGCCGCAGCAGCGTCTGGCAGCTGCCGGCGTCGAGCTTCATCAGGTCGTCGAAGGTGAACATCAGCGTCTTGATGCGTTCGGCGGACTCGCGGTTGTCCTCCTCCAGCGCGGCCAGGAAGCGCGCCTCGGTCTGACGGTCGAAGTTGTTGAAGATCTCCGCCATCATCTCGTGGCTGTCGCGCCGGCTGGTGTTGGTCAGGTTCGACATGAACTCGACCCGCAGCGTCTGCTCGACCTTCTCCAGCACCTCCTTCTGGATCGCCTCCATCTTGAGCATGCGCGAGATGACCTCGAGCGCCAGTTCCTCCGGCAGGATGCCGAGCACCTTGGCGGCATGGTCCGGGTCGATCTTCGACAGCACGACGGCGACCGTCTGCGGGTATTCGTTCTTGAGGTAGTTGGCGAGCACGTTCTCCTGCACGTTGGAGAGCTTCTCCCACATGTTGCGGCCGGCCGGCCCGCGGATTTCCTCCATGATGACCGACACTCGGTCGCCCGGCAGGAAGCTCGACAGCAGCCGCTCGGTCACGTCGACGTTGCCGTTGAGCGCGCCATTGGAGGAGATCTTCTTCACGAAGTCGACGAACAGCTCCTCCAGCATCTTCGGCGTGACGGGGCCGAGACGCGCCATGGCGGCGGAGATCTCGCGCACTTCCATCTCGTCGAGCTGCTCCCAGATGCGCCGCCCGTGCTTCTCGCCGAGCGCAAGCAGCAGCACGGCGACGCGCTCGACGCCCTTGAGTTCCCGTTCGGCCTCCGTGTTGCTGATCGTCAGCTGCTGGCCGGGCTGGTTCTGTACGCTTTGTGCAATGCTCATGCGGCTTCGTTCATCCAGCTGCGAATGATCCCGACGGCTTCATTCGGATATTCCTCGATCAGCGCGCCGACCTTGGAGATGGTGGCGACCTGCACGGCGCCCTGGGCCTGGGCCTCCTCCAGCCACTCGATGCGCGGCTCGCCGTCCTCGTCCAGCTCCTGGGCGGAGCTCTCGCCCGACTGGTCGGCGAGCATCGCCCCTTCGATGGGCTGGCCGTCGGCGCCGAGCAGGGCCGGCGTCTCGGGCTCCTCGACGGTGAGGATGCGCTTGACCAGCGGGCGGACCGCGAAGAGCGTCAGCAGCAGGGCGATCAGGAACAGCACGCCCAGTTCGATGAAGCGCATCATGTCGGCGCGGGTGAATTCGAACAGGCCCGGCTCCTCCTCGCCGATCAGCGCGGTCGGGCCTTGCGCGAAGCGCAGGTTCACGACTTCCACCGTGTCGCCGCGCGCCTCGTCGAAACCGACCGCCGAGCGCACCAGCACGGCGATGCGGTCGAGCTCCTCCTGCGAACGCGGCTCGTAGACGAGATCGCCGTTCTCGTTCGGCGCATAGACGCCGTCGACCAGCACCGCCACCGACAGACGCTCCACGCCGCCGGCCTCGATCACCTCGGTCTTGACCGACTTGGAGATCTCGAAGTTGACGATTTCCTCGGCCTGGTTGGAGATATCGCGGTTGGCCGCCTCGCCGCCGTCCTGCCCCGCCTCGGGCAGCTGGTTCGCCGCCGTCACGGCCCCGGTGCGGCCGATGGTGGAGGAGTTCTCCTCGCGCGTCTGGGTGGAACGCACGACCTGGCCGTCCGGGTCGAAGGTCTCCTGGGTCTCGGTGATGCGATTGTGGTCGAGCTCCATCGCCACGCGCACCCGCGACCGGCCGACGCCGACGACGGAATTCAGGATTTCCTCGATCTGCGTGCGCAGCCGCGATTCCATCGACTGGCGGCGCTCGGCGAGCGAGGACGCCAGAAAGCCCTCGCCCTCCTCGCCCGCGCCGCTGGCGAGCAGCCGACCGGTCTCGTCGACGATGGAGACGAAATTGGGCTGCAGCCCCTCCACCGCCGTGGCGACGAGGTGCTGGATGGCGCGGATCTGGCCCGGATCGAGCGAGCCGCGCACGGTCAGCGCGATGGAGGCGGTCGGCGGCTGCTGGTCGCGCTGGAACAGCTTGCGCTCCGGAATGACCAGATGCACCCGCGCCGCCTTGATGCGGCCGATGGAGCGGATGGTGCGCGCCAGTTCGCCTTCCAGCGCCCGGGTGCGGTTGATGTTCTGGACGAAGCTGGTCGAGCCGAGGGTATCGGCCTGGTCGAAGATCTCGTAGCCGACCGAGCCGCCGAGCGGCAGCCCCTGTTCGGCGAGCCGCATGCGGGTGCGGAACACCTCCTCCTGCGGGATCATGATGGTGGCGCCGTCGTTGCGCATCTCGAAGGGGATCGCCAGGCTTTCGAGCTGCGAGACGATGGCCGCGGAATCGTCGAAGGTCAGATCCGTGTAGAGCGGCGTCATCTGCGGGGCGGTCACGCGCAGCATGATGAACGCGAAGACGCCGATGAGAATGGCCGCCACCGCGCCCATGGCGGCAAGCCGGGCCGGGCCGAGAGCCTTGACGAGATCGTTCAGTGCGTTCACGAGCCACCCATCCGATGCGCTTGGCGATACCAAGAAGACCCGCGCCATCCAGGGGAGCCTGGGGATGAGGGGGATGGTGAAAACGCTCCCCCGGACGGCCGGTAGGCAAAATTTGCCCGCCAGATGGTAAACAAGGTGTTAACGCGCGTTAGCGATTGGTTAAATTCCCGGAATTCCTGAGCTTTTTCCTAGCGAAATGCGAATGCGACCCGGCAGAATCGACCCCCTCGTTAACCATTTCGCCGCTTGCGCCGCGAGTCACCCCCGCCCCCGCCTCGCGGTCGGACGCGCGCCGCGCGGCGCGGCCGCGCCAACGCGAAAAGGCCGGCGTGTCGCCGGCCTCGTCACCGCAATCGCGGGGCGGTTTGGGAAGCGGATCGCCAGGGCGGCACAGTGGCCGCCCGCGCCGTCAGTTGCGGTACTGCTGAACGCGGGTCGCGCGCAGACCGGCCAGTCCGTGGCGGTCGATGGAACTCTGCCAGGACAGGAATTCCTCCACCGTCAGCGTATATCGCTTGCAGGCTTCGTCCAGAGACAGCAGACCGCCCCGGACGGCCGCCACCACTTCCGCCTTGCGCCGGATGACCCAGCGCCGCGTCGTGGCGGGCGGCAGATCGGCGATCGTCAGGGGAGACCCGTCGGGACCGATCACATATTTGACTCGTGCACTCGCTCGGTCGGTCATTGTACTCTCACACTCAACATGACCACGTTGACTATGAGAATAACCGCGGCTTTTTAAAATTTGCCTAAGCGACGCGCAACAATTCGGTAAGAATTGCAACGACTCAAGCCCAGCGAAACGCAGCCGGACCGGCCGGTTTCCGCCACGTTGATGCGATACACGGGGATTCGCAAATTGAGAAGGGCGGAACGCGCGCAAGGAGAAACGCTTGCCCGCGCAAAAGAAATGAAGCGGCGCGCGGGTGTCGCGGCACCGCCCCCGGCGAGGATCAGCTGCGGCTCACCGAAATCACCGCGTTCGCCGGAATGCGCGCGCCGCCGATCGTCAGCACCGCGCCGGTGTCGGTGAACTCCACACCGTCGACGGTGCCCGAAACCTCCGTGCGAACCCGGATCTTCGGATCGTTGTTGGCGTCGTAGCGGGCGATCGTGACCGTGTAGTCGCCGTCCGGCGCCGTAGATCCGCTGTTGGTGCGACCGTCCCAGGTGAAGGTATCGCGCCCTGCGTTCAGCTCGGCATTGCCGGCGTAGACCACCGCGCCGAGGCTGTTGCGGATCTCGACCCGCGCCGGACCGCCCTCGGCGGTCTCGTAGGTCCAGTTCGCTTCGCCGTCGTCGAGGCGCGTCGTGGCGCCCGACGCAACCACGTCGGTGCCGATGTAGCTGACATAGTTGGACGCGCTGGAGGCCGCCATGACCGACAGAAGACCGGCGAGCTGATCGTTCGTCTTGATCTGCTGCTCGACCGAGGAATACTGCACCAGTTGCTCGGTGTATTTGGACGAGTCCGTCGGATCGAGCGGATCCTGGTTCTGGATCTGCGTCGTCAGCATCGACAGGAACAGCTCGTAATTGGCATCGAGCCGCGACTTGTCGCTCTGCCCCGCCCCGGAAGCCGCCGCCGCCGCGCCGGTTGCGCCGCTCAGGCCCTCGATCCCGCTCATATGCTCATCTCCTCGTCATCCGTTCCGCGCAAGGGCCCGGTCGGGTCAGATCTGAATGTCCAGCGCGCCGCGCGCGCCGCTTACCTGCACACGGGACACGATGGCGGCCCCGGCGTCGTCATCCTCGCCGTCGCCTCCACCACCCTGCCCCTCGCCGCCGGGCGATCCCTCGCCGCGTCCGTCATCCGGCCGGTTGAATCCCGCAAAGCCGCCCTGGTCCTTCAGGGACAATTGCACCGACCCGCCGTCGAGCTTCAGCCCGGCCGCGTCCAGCGCCCGCTCAAGGCCCCGCTGATCGCGCATGAAAAGATCCAGCGTTTCGCTGCGCTCGACCGCCAGATGGGCCCGAACCGTTCCGTCCGTGCCGATCTTGAGTTCCACGTCGACGCGCCCGAGCTCCGCCGGATCCATGCGGATCTGGAACCTGGTCTCGCCCTTGGCGGCGAAGCGGGCCACTTCGGCGGCCAGATGGGTGGCGGCGGCGGCCTGCTGCGGCGCGCTCTGCGGCAGAACCGCCGTGGAGCGGCCGTTCGCGCCGGCCTGGCTCACCCCGTCGCCGCGCGCCAGAAACTCGCCGAAGCCGTCGAAGTCGCTCCCGCCGTCACCCGACGCGCCATCCGAAAGGGCGGCCGCGAAGGCGAGCGCCGCCGCGCTGACGCCGACACGCACCGGTGCCGGCGTCGCTGCCGCCGGGGGAGACGCCTGCGGCTGGGCCTGAGACTGGGACTGAGACTGGGACTGGGACTGGGACTGCTGGGCCGCGCCCTCCTCCGGGGATGCTGACGCAGACACCGGGGGGGACGTCGACGGGCGCGGCGAACCGCTCGCCGCCGCGTCCGGGGCGGCATCGCCCGCGGCAATCGTGTCGCCGGACAGCGACCCGCCTGACAAGACCCCGGCGGTCTGGGCCCCGGTGGTCTGGGATCCGGTGGACAGGGAGGTGGCGGACTGGGCGGTGGCGGACTGGGCAGCGGTCATCCCCGCCTCTCCCGCCGGCAGCCCCGGCGCGGACGCGGGAGTGCTGGCGGATCCGACGCCCGTGCCGGGCGCGGCAGACGATTGCGCCCCCGATCCGTCAACCGGGCGCGGGCCTGTCTCGATCGTGATCGCGTCGGGCGCCCGCCCTTCGGACGCCCCCGCGGAGGCTGCCGGCCGGCGCAGCATGGTCTGGGCCGCAACGCCCGCCGAGGTCGCGGGCTGCGCCGCCGCCGGATCGGCACCGGTGGCCTTCGCGGCGGATGCGCCGTCCGGCGTCGTCCTGGCGGCCGTCGACGGTGCGTCCGCGCCGCCTTCGGAGGCGCCGGACATGGCGGTCTCCGCAGTTGCGGTCCCGGTGGCTGGCGCGCTTTCGGGCATCGCCGCGAGCCCACCGCTCGGCGCTGACCGGGCCATGCCGTCAGCTGTCGCCGCACCGGGCGTCACGGCCCCGACGAGGGACGGCGGCGCTCCGGTTGCCGATCCGCCGAGGCGCGGCGCCCCGCCGGTCGCATCGGTGGTTGCCTGGGTCGTCGCCTGAGTGATTGTCTGAGTGGTCGCATCGACCGGACCGTCGTTGGTGGACGCCGCTGCGGACACGGTGGACGCCGGGAGCCCGGCCAGGGCCTGCTCAGAACGCACCCCGGAGATCGACGGGTCGGATGGAACCTGATTCGAAACGCTCGCCGGTCCCGTGCCCGACAACAGGCCGGCGCGCCCGGTCGTCGCCATCGGCGCGACCGGTTCCGGCTGCGTAAGGTCCGTGCCGGCGGACGCGGCGACGCCTGCGGCGCGCACGACCGGAGCCGACGTGTCGGGAAGACCATCGGCGGGCACGGCAGCGACCGTCGGCGATGCGGTGGCGATTCCCTGTGTCAGGGAAACCGGCGCTGCCGCTGCGCCGCCGGGCGCGGTCGCCAGCCCGGCAGGCACGCGTCCGGATGCCGGCGCTGCGGCGGCCATGGCGGCCCCGGGTGCCGGACGGGCCGCTGCCACGGCGCCAGCCCCCTCGGCCGCAAGCGCGTCCGCGCGGAGCGACATGGACGCCTCGCCACCCTTTGACGTCGCGGTCGGGGTCGCGCCGGCGCTCGAGGTCACCGGGTCCCCGTTCTGCGATACAGGCAGTCCCGTGGCGGACGTGAGCGTCGGCGCGCCGGTCGTACCCGCGCCCGCGCCGGCGATCGAAATCGCGGCGGACGGCCCATTCGCCGGCTCATTCTCCGGCTCATTCTGAAGAGCCGCGCCCACCAGGGCCGCTCCCGCCACCGTCGCACCTTCCAGGGGCGCGGCGGCGAGGCTGAGCGGAGGCGTGCCGTCGGCCGATTGCGCCGCGCCGGAGGCGGGCAGCATCGTCGGATCGCCGGAGGGCACGGACACATCCGTCGACAGGCCCTTTTGCGCGATCCGCGCGGCCGTGGCATCCCGCGACGCCACCGTGCCCCCGTCGATGAAAGAAGAGGAAAACACGGGCGCCGCCGTATCCGGAACGGTCGGAGCCCCCGCGCCGGCCGTCGAAACGGCCTTCAGCGCCGCCGCGTCGGCCGTCACCGAGGAGGTCGCGGTCGCCGCCGCGAGGCGCGCTGCCTGACTGTTGTCCGCGGCCGAAGCGGTCGTGACCGCCGCCATCGCGGGCGCGGGCGATCCCGCCCCGGCCTCGGCCGGGCGCAATTGGCCCGTGGCGGCGCCGGTCACCGCGGCGGCACGCCCGCTCGCCTCGCCGAGCAGCTGGCCGAACATGGACGGCGCCGTCCCGACACCGGCCATCGCCTGGCCCGGACCGGGTCTGGCGCGTGCCGTGGCGGCGCCTTCCGGTGACGGCGCGGGGATCGGCAGGGAGGTGGAAAGCGTCACGCGTCTCTCCGTCGGTGATCGCGCGGGCCGCCGGGCGGCATCCGCGCACTTTTCGTCGCAATGATGTCAGCAAGAGCCGGGCCAAGACGCGAAATCGGCGAATTTCCGGGGTTTTTCGCCGGCGACCGGCTTGCCTGCGCCCGCCCAAGCCCCCACATGCGCGGAAAGCTTTGCCGAGGCGGGAAAGATCTGCCGGGTCGGGATGGCGATACGCGACGTGCTCTTGGCCTTGTGCCCTTGGCCTTCCTTCGGCCGATCCGCTATAGTCGCGCCAACGAATTTGCGGCGCGACGGACGGACGGCCTGGACCGGCCGCGATTTCAGCACACCCGCACCCGCTGCCGCCCGCGCGGACCCACCCCGCGGCGGCAAGACGCGAACCACCTCCGTGCGATGCCTCCCCACGGCCGACGCCGTGCATCCCGCGGACAGAGACCGCAAGGTGACCATGATGCGCAACAGCCTGGACCTGCCCAAGCCCCCCGCCGAGACGCGCGTGGTCGTCGCCATGTCCGGCGGGGTGGATTCCTCGGTGGTCGCCGGCCTGATGAAGCGCGAGGGCTATGACGTCATCGGCGTCACGCTCCAGCTCTACGACCACGGCGAGGCCGTGCACCGCGCCGGCGCGTGCTGCGCGGGTCAGGACATCCAGGATGCCCGGCGCGTGGCCGAACGGCTCGGCATTCCCCACTATGTACTCGACTATGAGGAGCGATTTCGCGAGGCCGTGATCGAGCGCTTCGCCGAAAGCTACATCTCGGGCGAAACGCCCATTCCCTGCGTGGCCTGCAACCAGACGGTCAAGTTCTCCGATCTGCTGGAGACGGCAAAGACGCTGGGTGCCGACGTGCTGGCCACCGGCCACTACATCCGCTCCGCGCTCGTCGACGGTAAGCGCGCCCTGTTCCGCCCCGTCGATCTCGACCGCGATCAGAGCTATTTCCTCTTCGCCACGACCCAGGAGCAGATCGACTTCCTGCGCTTTCCGCTCGGCGGGATGACGAAGCCCGAGACCCGGGAGCTGGCGCGCGAATTCGGGTTGGAGATCGCGGAGAAGCAGGACAGCCAGGACATCTGCTTCGTGCCGCAGGGCAAATACGCCGACGTGATCGAGCGCCTGAAGCCCGACGCCGCGGAGCCCGGCGAGATCGTGCATGTGGACGGCCGCGTGCTCGGCCGCCACGACGGCATCATCCACTACACGATCGGACAGCGGCGCGGCATCGGCATCGCCATGGGCGAACCGCTCTACGTGGTGCGTCTCGACGCCGCCGAACGCCGCGTCGTCGTCGGCCCGCGCGAGGCGCTCGGCACCCGCGAGATCGTGCTGCGCGACGTCAACTGGATCGGACCCGACACGCTTGCGGAGATCGGCGAGACGGGCCGCGAGATCTTCGCCAAGGTGCGCTCCACACGGCCGCCGCGTCCGGCGGTCCTTCGGGTCGGCGACGGCACCTGCGTCGTCGAGCTTCTCGACGGCGAAACCGGCGTCGCGCCCGGCCAGGCCTGCGTCTTCTTCGACGAGGAGGGCGACGGCGCCCGGGTGCTCGGCGGCGGCTGGATCGACCGCACCGTGCCCGCCGGCCTCGCCTCGGGCCGCGCCGCGACCTCCTCCCCTTCCCAGACAACGACGGCAGCCGCCCAATGACCACCGATTTCTTTCCCGTCACCCGCCTGCGCCGCTGGCTGGACCGCATCCTTGCGCCGTCCGCCAGAAGTGCGGGAACGCATGAAGACGTTGAAAGCGCCTATGCCCGCTGGGCGCCGGTCTACGACTGGGTGTTCACCGCCCCGCTCGTCTTCGGGCAGCGCGCGGCGGCCCGCGCGGCAAACCGGCTCTCCGGCGATCTGCTGGAAGTCGGCGTCGGCACCGGCCTGTCCCTGCCGCTCTACGACCGCAAGCTGACGATCACCGGCATCGACCTGTCGAAACCGATGCTCAAGCGCGCGCACGAACGCGTCGCGCGCAAGGGCCTGGACAATGTGGCGGGTCTCCACGCCATGGATGCCGCCGACATGCGCTTCGAGGACGGGCAATTCGATCTGGCGACCGTCATGTATGTCATGACGGTGGTGCCCGATCCGGCGCAGGTGATGGCCGAACTCGAACGCGTCGTGCGCCCGGGCGGAACGGTCATCATCGTCAACCACTTCGCCCGTGAGCGCGGGCTTCTCGCCTGGATCGAACGCGGCCTGGCGCGCTTCGCGCACAAGCTCGGCTGGGACCCGCTGTTCCGCCGCGAGACGGTGCTCGACAACACCACCATGACGCTGGAGCACGAGGAACGTCTCGGCCCGCTCGGCCTCTTCACCATGCTTGTCTTTCGCCGCGCCTGACGCGCGGCTGGGGGGATGGTCTTCCGCCGCGCCTGACCCGGGCGCGCGCCCATCAGAACCGGATTTCGCAAACAAAAAGGCCCGGCGATCCGCCGGGCCTTTCTGTCTTCACATGTGCGTGGCCTGACGCCGTCACATCTTTCCGATGGAGAAGAACAGCGTCTCGCCATTGCTGTCGTCGACGCCGTCGTTGTCGGTGACGGCATAGCCCACACCGTCCGCGTCGATGGCGAAGCCCTCGATCTTGTCCACGACATAGCCGCCGGTGGCGGTGAGATCGGGGATGAAGTCGCGCACGTCTTCCTTCGTCACCAGCGGCAGCTCGCCGCCGAGCGGGGCCGGCTGCAACTCCGACAGCGCCACGCGGGTCAGCTTCTTGATCTTCGCCGCCGCGCCGATCCGGTTGTCGCGCTCCACGATGTAGACGTGATCGCCGTGGAGGGTGATCTCCGACAGGCCGACCCAGCCGCTTTCCGCCGGCTCGGTCGGATAGCGTACCGCGCCCCATTCACCGGTTTCGGTGTTGTAGGCGACGAGCTTCACGGTGTTCTCCGGATCGTCCTTCCAGGAGCGCTGGATCGCGATCCACAGCGTGTCGCCGATCAGCGTGATGCCTTCGGCACCGAACCGGCGCTCCACCGCCAGGAGTTCGGCCGGGAACGGCACCTGCGTCCGGATCTCGCCCTCGGCATCGACATGGTAGAGCGCATGCGGGACGAGACGGTCGGTCCGCCCTTCCGAGGCGAGCCAGAAGCCGTCCGCGCCGTCGGACACGATGCCCTCCAGATCGAGCAGCTGGGCCGGCTGGCCGGCGCGGGTGACCCGCGTCGCCTTGGTGATGCGGGCCGGCTGCTGCGTGGCGTCGATCGTGAAGATCGTCGGCTGCATGGCATAGAAGCTGTCGTTCACCGCGTAGAGACGGCCCGGCTCGCTCGGATCGGCCGCAAGGCCCGAGAGCGCGCCGAACCCGACCGGGCGCCCGGTTTCCGCGTCCATGGTCGACACGATCATCGGATAGGCGGGCGCCCCTTCCGCATAGGCATAGATCGTGACATGCGAGCGCACGCCGCCATCCTCGATCAGGTCCGCCTCGTTGGAGACCGCGAGCAGGTTGCGACCGGGGATCGCGACCGCCCCTTCCGGCGCGAGCGCCGTCGGCAGAAGCTGCTTGAAGGCCGGGGTCTCGCCCGTGTCCTCATAGACACCGATCACCGAGCCGCGCTCCGACAGCAGGAACACATAGGTGCTCTCGCCGAAGGTGCCGACTTCCATGCCCTCCGGCTCGACGCCCTTGTTGCCCGACCGACGCTCGGGATAATGCCCGGCGAGCGCGACGCGATACTCGAAGTCGAGCCCGGATTCGTGCAGCACCTCGCCGGACTTCGAGAAGATCGTGAAGCCGCGCGATCCACCCCGGTAGTCGCCCTCGTTGGCCGTCACCAGGCGCTCGTCGTCGAGCCACTGCACCGCGTCCGGCTCGCGCGCCACGCCCTTCAGCGTGCCGTCGAAGGTCAGCGCGCGCTCTTCTTCCACGTCGACATTGTCCAGATCGACCGCGCCGGCGGAGAAATGGCTGACGATGGAGCCGTCGGCGCCGTTCACGATGGCGATGTGGTTGTTTTCCTGCAGCGTGACGGCGATCTCGTTGTTGGCGTTGATGTCGACGAACTCCGGCTCGGGATCGTCGCCGGCCACCTCGGCAAGCCCGGTCAGATCGGCGACGATGCGGCTGTCGCAATCCGGCACGCCGTCGGCGAGCGAGAAGATCACCAGATTGCCGGCCGGCATCTGCGGGATCACGCCATCGTTCAGGTCCTCGTCGCGTTCGTTCTCGATGGCGATGGCGACGATGTCGCCCGCCGGCGACACGGCGACCGAATCCGGCTGGCCGCCCAGATCGCAGCGCGCCTCGATCTGCCGCGAGGCAATGTCGATAACCGCCAGATGGCCGGACGGGTCGGTGAAGCTTGCCGAGGTGTTGACGCCGGCGAGCACCTTCGCCCCGATCACGGAGACGGCCGTCGGCTCACCCTCGAGCATCACGACGCCGGCCGGCTTCGGCGCGGCCGGATCGGTGATGTCGATCATGCCGATCGCTTCCAGCGGGCTGTCGGAATAGACGAGCGTCATGCCGTCGGCGGTCGCGGAAATGATCTCCGCCGAGGTCTCGGTGGCTGGATCCATGTCCGCCGGCAGATTGGTGTTCACCGGGAACGAGGCAATGCGATTGAAAACGGGCTCGGCGGATGCCACCACGGTGGAGGCAAGCAGCGCGGCCGACAGCGCGCCCAGGCGAAAAACGGTCATGAAAACCCCTCCGGAAAAGGACAAGACCTTGTCTTTAGGGGCGACGTGTAACAGACGCGTGTCAGGCGGTGGCCGGGGCGGAGCCGGGGGCGGTGCCGGGCGGTTTCAACCGCCCAGCCGCAGGGAGAACGCGGCCCCCAGCCCCTCGCGCAGACGGTTGCGCATGTCGCGGCTGGAGACGGCGACGCGCACCAGCGCGGTCGGGCACTTCCGCCCGCCGATGTAGCGCGGCGAGGGCTCCGGCACGGTCCGCCCGGCCTTTCCGGTCATGCCGCGCTTGAACTGATGCAGCGAGCAGTTCTCGGTGTCGCCGCCGCCGCCGAGCCCGTACCAGCGGATCGACGGCTGCGCCGAAAGATACTCCAGAACCGCCCATTGCAGCGCGTAGCCCGCGCGCAGCGGCAGGGCCGCGTCGCTCGTCGCGCCATAGAGGAAGGACGCGGTGTCGCCGCACACATCGACCACCGCCATGGCGACCGCCCGGCCGTCCTTGCGCGTCACGAACATGCGCGGGCGCAGGGCATCGAGCGGATGCGCGAGCCGGCGGGCCAGCGTGTCGATCGGCGAATAATCGACGAACTTCTTGCGCGCGACCATTTCCTCGTAGAGCGCCAGCACCTCGGCCCGGCCCTCCTCGCCGTGCACGAGCCCGGTCTCCAACCCCTCGCGCAAAGCCTTCTTGAGGTTGTAGCGCCACTTCTGCGACAGGCTCTTGCGGATGGCGTCGGGCGCGAGATCGACATTGACGAAATAGCGCGCCGCGTTGTGCAGCGGCGGGGCGGCGCGAAACCCGAGCCGGTCGAGCGCGGCGAGATCGGCCTCGCCGAAGGCCGGGTCGGGACGCGGCATGAAGACGAGCCCCGCCCCCTCATCGCGCACGACCGTGTCCACCAGCGCGCGATAGACCGCCTCCGGGTCGTCCGGCGCCGGATCGGCGCCTGCGGGACGCCACAGGGGCCCCCAGCGGGTGGAATAGATGGCGCCGCCCGTCACCGGCACACGCACCTTGCGCAGCAAGGCCGCGCCGACGGGGGTGTCGCCGCGAAATACGCCGAGCCGGCGCAGCTTGTCGTCCGAGCGTCGCGCGGCGTTGAAGTCCTGAAGCTGTTCCTGGATGGCGTCCTCGAAGCGCAGGACGAAGGCATCCCAGTCCTGCGCGGACACCTCGCGCACGACCGGCGGCGCGGCGCCGGACGGGCTTTCCGACACAGCGTCCCGGGGACGCGCGGCCACGGACCGATCCCGCGCCGTGTCGGTACACGGACCCTCGGCGGGGCACTCCTCGACCGCGTCCGCGTCCGCGTCCCGGGTACCTGTGTCAGCCATGCGCATCGCGACCATCATCCTCTTGCCTTCTCGCCGGCCTGTTGCCCGCTCGCCGGTGCATCGATCCCGAAACGCAAACCCGCACATCGGCCTCGCCGACCACCTCCGGGTGTGGCCGGACACCGCACACCATGCGGGCAGGCCGTTAAGATACCACCAATTTCCGCGCGCCAGCGCGGGCCCATGCACCGCTGCGCATCCCGTAGAGACAGCCTCCGGTCGGGAGCCCGATCTACGTGCAAAACCGGAGGTCTCGCGACATTCACCTTTGCGACATTTATCGAGTCTATGCTGCACCGCAAAATATCGAAGCAGGATGGATGGAAGTGCAGATGTTCTCTCTCGCCGGAAAACGCGCGCTCGTCGTCGGGATCGCCAACGACCAGTCGATCGCCTGGGGTTGCGCCGAGGCCCTGCACCGCCAGGGCGCGGAGCTTGCCGTCACCTATCTAAACGCCAGGGCCGAGCCGCATGTGCGCCCGCTCGCCGAGCGTCTTGACGCCCCCATCATCGCGCCGCTCGACGTGACCGACGATGCCCAGATGGATGCGGTGTTCCATGAAATCGAGCAGACATGGGGGCGCCTCGACGTGCTCGTGCACTCGATCGCCTTCTGCCCGAAGGACGATCTGCACGGCCGGGTGATCGACTGCTCCCGCGACGG
This sequence comes from Stappia sp., assembly GCF_040110915.1. Lineage (NCBI taxonomy): Bacteria > Pseudomonadati > Pseudomonadota > Alphaproteobacteria > Hyphomicrobiales > Stappiaceae > Stappia > Stappia sp. The sequence goes on from NZ_CP157793.1 coordinate 2,967,899, forward strand.
CTTCGCCAGCGCCATGGACATTTCGGTGCATTCCTTCCTGCGCATGATCCAGCGCGCCGAACCGCTGATGCAGGAGGGCGGCACCTGCATGACCGTGACCTTCTACGGATCGGAGAAGGTCGTCGATCACTACAACATCATGGGACCGGTGAAGGCCGCGCTGGAATCCGCGACCCGCTACGCGGCCGCCGAACTCGGGCCGAAGCGCATTTCCGTTCACGCCCTGTCGCCAGGGCCCCTGTCGACCCGGGCCGCCAGCGGCATCGCCCATTTCGACGAGCTGATGGCCGACAACGCCGCCCGCACGCCGACGCATATGCTCGCCACCATCGAGGATGTCGGCGCCTATGCCGCCTTCCTGGCCTCGCGCGAGGCGGCCAATGTCACCGGCACCGTTCACCCGATCGACGGCGGCTACCACATCGTCGGCTAACGACAAAAAGGATCACGCCATGCACGACCACCTTCTCGAGAACCGCCTGCGCATCGCCGAGAGCCTGAACGAAACCGCGACGCTGCAGCACCGGCTCGTCCAGACCGCCTTCGACCGGCACGCGCGCCGGCTTCAGGAAACGCTCGAGGACGGGTCGCGCGCCCTCACGGAGGCAAGCCGCAAGGTCTTCGCGCAACTCGCGGACTTTCGCGAGCCGGAGGCGCTCGCGAGGGCCGGCGCGGATTACCTGACCGACACCAGCCAGCGCACGCTGCTGACGCTCGATGCCCTGCGCAAGCGCGGCGACCGCTTCATCGAGCACGAGGCCGCGGGCGCGCCGCCCGTGCTCGTCTACGACTACGAGGTGGCGGTGGACGGCGCCGACCTGCCCCGGCCCTGCAACTACATTCTGCTGCGCATCACCGCGCCGGAGGGCGTCGAGACCTTCGACTGGAAGCGCCCCTATGTGATCATCGATCCGCGCGCCGGACACGGCCCGGGCATCGGCGGCTTCAAGCCCGACAGCCAGGTCGGCGTCGCGCTGCGCGACGGGCATCCGGTGTATTTCGTGGCCTTCCGCCCGGTCCCCGAACCGGGCCAGACGCTGGCCGACGTGACCCATGCCGAGGCCGCCTTCCTGCGCGAGATCCACCGCCGCCACCGCGACGCGCCCAAGCCGGTCGTCGTCGGCAACTGTCAGGGCGGCTGGGCGACGGCCATTCTGGCGGCGACCAATCCGGATCTCACCGGCCCGATCGTGCTCAACGGCGCGCCGATGGCCTACTGGTCCGGCAAGATCGGTCAGGACCCCATGCGCTACACCGGCGGCATGGTGGGCGGCGTTCTGCCGGCGCTGGTGTCCTCGGACCTCGGCGGCGGCGTCTTCGACGGCGCGGACCTGGTGATGAACTTCGAGATGCTCAACCCCGGCCGCACCTGGTTCCGCAAGTATTACGACCTCTATGCCGACGTCGACCACGCCGAGGAGCGCTTCCTCGACTTCGAGAAGTGGTGGGGCGGCTTCTATCTGATGAACGAGGCCGAGATCCGCTGGATCGTCGAGAACCTCTTCGTCGGCAACAAGCTCGCGCGCAACGAGGCACGGCTGGAGACCGGCCGCCCGATCGACCCCAAGGCGATCCGCGCGCCGATCATCGTCTTCGCCTCGCATGGCGACAACATCACGCCGCCGCCGCAGGCGCTCAACTGGATCTCCGACACCTATTCCGACGAGCGCGAGATCGAGATCCGCGGCCAGCGCATCATCTACATGATCCACGAGCAGGTCGGCCACCTCGGCATCTTCGTTTCCTCCTCGGTGGCCCGACGCGAACACACGCAGATGGCCTCGACGCTGAAGACCATCGAGGCCCTGCCGCCCGGCCTCTACGAGATGAAGATCGAGGATCAGATCGGCGAGGGCCACGAGACGCGCTTCACCGTCAGCTTCCACAAGCGCAAGCTCGCGGAACTGGAAAACGTCGGCGACGACGGGCGGGAAGAGGAATTCGCCTTCGCCTCCGTCGCGCGCATGTCGGAACATCTGGCCGAAGCCTACGACACGACGCTGCGCCCGATGGTTCAGGCGAGCGTGAGCGAACATTCCGCCAACCTGATGCGCGCCATGCACCCCTTGCGCCTCCAGCGCAGGGCGCTCGCCTCCAACAATCCGCTGACCGCCGGCATCGGCCCGCTCGCCGAGCAGGTGCGCGCGACCCGTCAGCAGGCCGCGCCGGACAATCCCTTCGTCGCGCTCGAGCGGCTGTGGGCGGACGGGATCGAGCAGACCTGGAACGTGGTGCGCGACATGCGCGCCATGACGACGGAACTCGCCTTCCTGTCGCTCTACGCAAGTCCCTTCTCCGCCTGGTTCGGCAAGGCCCGCGCCGACAAGCGCGCCCGCAAGACCGTCGATCAGCTTCGCATGCTGCCCGAAGTGCTCGCCGCGCTCGATCACACCGAGACCGGCGGCTACCCGGAAGCCGTGGTGCGCATGCTGGTGCTGATGGCCGACACGCGCGGCGACGTGCGCCGCGACCGCCTGCAACGCTCGGCGGAGGTTCTCTCCACGCATGCGCCCTTCGCGGACATGGATCCGGCATCCCGCGCACGCATGATCCACGAGCAGACATTGATCGCCCATTTCGAGCCGGAACGGGGCCTGCTGGCGCTCGCCGAGCTTCTGTCGGACCCGCAGGAGCGCGACCGCGCGATCCGCACGGTGGAATACATCGTCGGCGACCCGGACGAGATGGAGCCACGCACCCGCCAGCTTCTGGCGCGCATGCACGAGATCCTCAACGTCGGCGAGACGACGGGCGAGACGGGAGACGAGACGCGCGCCGAACCGGCGGCGGCTCCCGCCGGGGCGAAGGCGGCGCCGCGCAAACGCCCGGCCGGATCGCGCACGCGTAAGACGCCGGCGACCGACTGACCCGCGCGAGCAGACCCGCGCGACACGACCGACACGACGAAACGCCGGAGGCCTTGGCCCCCGGCGTCTCGTCATTCCTGCCGTGTCGGTATTCCTGCCCGTTGCTCACTCCTGGCCCTGCGGCACGCCGATGCGGGTGCGATGCGGCGCGAAGAGGCACGCGAGCCCGAGGATGACGCCCGAGACGGTGGCGATCATGCCGGCCGCGCTGACCGCATTGTCGGCGCCGAACCACAGCGGCCCGTAGCCGGCGAAGACATAGCCCAGCACCGCCGACAGGGTCGCGAAGGCAACGCTCCAGGCAACCTGCACCTCCAGCCGGTTGGTCATCAGCCGCGCCGCTGCCGGCGGGCAGATGAACATCGCGATCACGATGATCGAGCCGACCGCGTCGAAGGCCGCGACCGCGGCGATGGCCGCGACCACCACCAGGGCGAAGCCGATCAGACCGACCGGCAGGCCGAGCGCCTGCGCGAAGCCCTCGTCGAAGGTGGAGATCTTCAGCGGTCGCCAGAACACCAGCGTCAGCACCGCGACCAGCGCGCAGACGACGGCGATGCGCGTGAGTTCGGGCGGCAGCGCCGCCAGCGCCACCGGATCGAGCAGCGAGTGCCAGCCCTGGGCCTTGAACCAGATCAGGCTTTCCAGATTGCCCATCAGGGCGTGTTCCACGTCGAGGTGGACGGTCGAGGTGTCCGACTGCTCCAGCAGCAGCACGCCGGCGGCGAAGAGCGCGGTGAAGGTCACGCCCATCGCCGCGCCCGGCTCGATGCGCCCGAGCCGCTTGATCGCCTCGATCAGGATCACGGCGAACACCGCGGCGCCCGCGGCGCCGAACAGCATCGGCAGCGCCGCCACGGTGCCCGTCAGCAGGAAGGCGACGACGATGCCCGGCAACACGACGTGGCTGATCGCATCGCCGATCAGCGCCTGCCGGCGCAGCACCAGAAAATTGCCCGGCAGCGCGCAGGCAATGGCGGAGAAGACCCCGATCAGGATCGGTGTCAACGAGAATTGCACGAATTCGGCGCCCATCACGCGGCCCCTCCCCTTGCGCCGGAGCCGGCGACCGGCACCGGGCGGGCGAGCCGGCGGTCGAAATCGGCGATCTCGTCTGGCGTGAACACGGTCTCGATGGGCGTCAGCCCGTCGTAGCGGCCGGTGAGCCCGGCGTCCTGATGCACCTCGCGCGCGATGTCCCAGCGCCGCTCGTCGCGGGCGATCTTCGCGGCCTGCGCCCGGCCCGTGTCGGTGGCCACGCCATCGGGCCGGATCAGCCCTTCCCGGCGCAGCACCTTCAGCGTCAGGGGATCGTGGATCGCCTCGTCGCGGGCCATCGCCAGCAGCCCCTGCCGGCGGTGCACCTGACGCTGAAACCGCCAGCGCCGCAGGACGGCGGCCGCCACCCCGCGCGCCGGCGCGAAGAACAGCGACAGCAGGAACAGCCCGGCGCAGACGAGCACGATGATCGGCCCCGTGGGAACCGACGGCGCGGAGGCCGAGATCGCCGCGCCCACATAGCCCGAGACGGCGCCCACCAGACCGGCGGACCAGATGATCCGCTCGCTCTTCTCGCTCCAGAAGCGCGCCGTCACGGCCGGAATGATCAGCATGGCGACGATCAGGATCAGCCCGACGAGTTTCAGGCCGATGACCGTCACGGACATGACAAGCCCCATCATCGCCAGGTCCAGCCGGCGCACGTCGTAGCCGTTGGCGGCGGCGAACTCCGCGTCGAAGGCGACGAGCGTCATCGGCCGGCGCAACAGCCAGGTGACGAGCACGGCGAGCGACCCGCCGACCGCGATCACCACCGCGTCCTGAAACAGCATGCCCGCCGTGGAGCCGAGCAGGAAACTCTCCAGCCCCGCCTGACGTCCCTGCGACATGGTCTGGATGACCGTGAGCAGCACGATCCCGGCCCCGAAGAAGACGGAGAGAACCGCGCCGATGGCCGCATCCTCCGACAGCCGCGTGCGCCGGGCCATGGCCTCGACCAGCAGCAGCCCGATCCAGGCGGAGACGGCCGAGCCGGCCAGCAGACCGACGAGATTGCGCCCGTCGCCGCCCAGCAGCACCATGAGAATGAAGGCGAGACCGACGCCCGGCAGCGTGGCATGCGCCACTGCATCGGACACCAGCGCCCGCTTGCGCAGGAAGAGGAAGGTGCCGGACGCCCCGGCGGCGAAGCCGAGCAGCGCGGCGCCGATGCCCACCAGCGCGGCATTGTAGCCGGCGTTCAGCAACAATGCGTCGACAAGGGCGCTCATGCCGCCCCGCCGGCCGCCCCGCCGGCGATGTTGAGCTGATCGATATGCGCGCTCGCCAGACGCCCGCCGTAGGTCGCATGCAGCGTCTCGGCCGTGAAGGCCTCGGCGACGGTGCCTTCCGCGATTCTGCGCACGTTGATGAGGAACACGTGATCGAAATAGGTCTGCACGGTCGCCAGATCGTGATGCACGCAGACGACGGCCTTCTTCTCCGCCTTCAGCGCCTTCAGAACGTCGATGATCGCCCGTTCGGTCGCCGCGTCGACGCCGGCGAAGGGTTCGTCGAGCAGGTAGAGATCCGCATCCTGCGCCAGCGCGCGCGCCAGGAACACACGCTGCTGCTGCCCTCCGGACAATTGCCCGATCTGCCGGTCGGCGAAATCGGCCATGCCCACCCGGTCGAGACAGGCACGGGCGCGTGCAAGATGCGCGCCCGTCAGGCGGCCGAGCAGCCCGACCCGGCGATACAGGCCCATCAGCACCACGTCGATCACCGTGGTCGGGAAATCCCAGTCGACGCTGGCACGCTGCGGCACATAGGCGATACGCGCGCGCATCGCCTCGATCGGCTTGCCGAAGACATAGACCTCGCCCGACACCCGCGGGATGACCCCGAGCGCCGCCTTGAGCAGCGTCGACTTGCCCGCGCCGTTCGGCCCGATGATCGCTGTCATCGCCTCGGGCGCGAAACTCGCGTCGACCGAGAACACCGCCGGCTTCTCGCCATAGGACACGGTCATGCCGCGAATGGTCAGCGGGCTTGACGACGTCACGGCCGGGTTGATCGCCCGGCCGTCGGCGGCCGCCAGATTGACGGGACTGCTCGTCATTGCGTCGCCTTTCAGTTGATGGTCAGTCGGTCCGACATACCGCGTGCCGGCGTTTCGCCGCCGAGCGCGCGGGCGATCACCGTGGCGTTGTGATCTATCATGCCGACATAGGTGCCTTCGTAGGTTCCCTCTTCGCCCATCGCGTCGGAGAACAGTTCGCCGCCGATGGCGACCTCATGGTCGCGCGCCGCAGCCCCCTCGACAAGGGCGCGGATGTTGCGGTCGGACACCGAGCTTTCCACGAAGACGGCCTTGATGTCACGCGCGACCAGCATGTCCACCAGCTCCGCGATGCGCTGCAGCCCGGCCTCGCTCTCGGTCGAGATGCCCTGAATGCCGATCACCTCGAAGCCGTAGGCGGAGCCGAAATAGTTGAAGGCGTCATGCGCGGTCAGCAACACGCGGCTTTCCGCCGGCACGGAGGAGAGCACGCGCACGGCGTAATTGGCCAGCGCGTCGAGCTCGGCGAGATGCGCGTCCGCATTGGCGCGGAAGGTGGCCTCGGCCTCGGGGCGCGTGGCGATCAGCGCATCGCGCACGGCCAGCACGACCCGCGACCACAGGTTCGGGTTCATCCACACATGCGGATCGAACTTGTCGTCGTAATCGTCATGCGCGATCAAGAGGTTGCGCGGCAGTTTCTCGGCCACGGCGACGACATTGCCGCCCTCGGCGAGTTCCAGCATGAAGGTCTCGAGCTGCGCCTCGAGATAGAGCCCGTGCCACAGCACGAGATCGGCATTGGCCAGCGCGACGATGTCGCTGCGCGTCTGGCGATAGGCATGGGGATCGACGCCCGGCCCCATCAGCGCGCGAACGGTCACCTCCTCGCCGCCGACCTGGTGCGCCGCATCGGCGATCATGCCCGTCGTGGCCACGACCGTGAGCGGCTCCGCCGCCCGGCCCGCCTGCGGCGTCAGAACGCTCCCCGCGAACACGCCCACGGCAAGGGCCATGGCCATCGCGCCCCGAACCACGCCGCGCCTCGTTACTCCAATCATCGCACCTTCCCTTTCCGACGCCGGTCCGCCTTGCGGCATCGCGGCTTCCAGACATCTTCCGAACCCGAAATCCTGTCGCATCCGCCCCGCTCCATCCCGTCGTTTCCCGGGATGGGTCGCCCGTCGACGCAACCGCCGCCCGCCGGCGCTCCGGCCGACTACAGTTCCGAATGATTATGAGAACGATTTGCAATTGTCAATGAAGATGCAACTCATTTGCAAAAATTACGCGGAGCGTTCCGGCGATGACGTCTGGCGGGGACGATACGCGACGCACAGTCCGGCGGATCGACGGGCAGCGTCGGGGGAAAGGAAAGGGCGAGGGCGAGGGCGAGAGCGATGCCCGGCTCCCGCCGACGCGCGCACACGAAAACCCCCGCGCCATCGCACGGGGGTTTCCACGGGGGTTTCTCGGCGTCGTCGGGTCCGTGTCCCGAAGACGTCAGCCGGGGACGTCTCCCGGAGAGGACCGGCCCTCCCTGGCGGATGGGCGTCGTCCCGACAGCGCTCGGCCAGAGCAATTCAGCAAGAGCCGGAGACTTTTGCGCGCGCGACATTGCGGAACAACGGAGGCATGGAGCGTTTCGAGCGATCCAGCGGACACGAGAAACGCTTTAGGCCGCCTGGATCCGCTCCAGGAAGCGGTCGATCTCGGCGCGCAGGCTTTCGGCCTGTGTGTTCAGATCGGTTGCCGCCGACAGCACTTCGCTGGAGGCCCCGCCGGTCTGCTCGGCGGTCGCGCTCAGATGGACGATGCTTTCGCTCACGGCCCCGGTTCCCGCCGCGGCGGTCTGGACGTTGCGCGCGATCTCCTGGGTCGCCGCCCCCTGCTCCTCCACCGCCGAGGCGATGGTGGCGGCGATCTGGTCCATCTCCCGGATGGTCGCCGTGATGCCCTCGATGTCGGTCACGGCGAGGCCGGTCGCCCCCTGGATCTCGGAGATCTGCCGGCCGATCTGATCGGTGGCGCGGGTGGTCTGTTCGGCGAGTTCCTTCACTTCCGCCGCGACCACCGCGAAGCCGCGCCCCGCCTCCCCGGCGCGCGCCGCCTCGATGGTGGCGTTGAGCGCCAAAAGGTTGGTCTGCTCGGCGATGTCGGAGATCAGCCTCAGCACCTCGCCGATCTTCTGCGCCGCGCCGGCCAGCGACTGCACCCGGGCCGAGGTCTGGTCGGCACTGACCACCGCCGTCTGCGACATGGAGGCGGAGGTCGCCACCTGCCGCGAGATCTCCTGAATGGAGGCCGACAGTTCCTCCGCCGCCGTGGCGATGGTCTGCACGTTGCTGCTCGCCTCTTCCGAGGCCTCGCTCACCCGCCCGGATTGTGCGGCGGCCTCGCGGGCGCTTTGCGACAGACCGCTCGCCGCCGCCTCCATCTGCGCGCCGGCGCTGGTCACCGAGGCGATGGCCGTCTGCGCCGCGGCGCGGAAATCCGCGGTGGCGGCCTCGATCGCGGCCTGCCGCCGCGCCTTGACCTCGGCCTCGCGCGCCTGCTCGGCCTTGAGCCGCTCGCCCTCGGCCATGCGGTCGCGGAACACCTCCACCGCCCGCGCCATGTCGCCGATCTCGTCGGCGGAATCGCGGGCCGGGACGTCGAGATCGAAGTCGTTGTCGGAAAGCCGCGCCATCGCGCCGGTCAGGGCAACCACCGGCCGCGACAGCATCCGCGACAGGCCATAGGCAATCGCGGCGCCGATGATGAGACACAGCAGACCGACGCCGATCGCCACACCGACCTGCGTCTCGAATCTCTCGGAAATCTCGGGCCCGATGCGGTCCTGCCGGGCAATCATATCCGCCTTTTCCTGAAGCGCGCGCGACAGCATCTGCGGACCGATGCGGTCGAGGTCCTGGGTGTAGAGGCGGTCCCGCTCTCCCGTCGCGGCCACCACCCCGGCGAAGAGTTGCCGAAACCGCTGGAGGCCCTCCGCAACCTCTGTCGCCAACGCGCGCCGCCCGGCGTCGGACAGCGCCGCGGTCAGATCCGCAAGTTCGCTCTCGGCAAGGTCGAGTTCCCGATTAACGCGCGCGCGCTTTGCTTCGCTCGCGCCGCGCAGATACTCGAGCGTGTAGTAGCGCGCCAGCAACAGATGCTGCAGAACCTTTCCGGCATAGACGGCCGCCGCGATGTCGTTGTTTCCGTAGCTGCCGACGAGGATCGTCGTGAGCGTCTTGCGGGTTTCCGTGCCGAGCGGAAGCATCGTATCGGTCAGGTCGTGGCGCTGCTCTTCATGGCCGAGGGCGGCCTCGAAGGCCGCGAGATAGGCCCGCGCCTGCTCTGCAAGATCCTCGAGCGCCACGCGATCCGCCGCCGCCCCGCCAAGCTCGAGCGCGCGGGCGCGCTGGTCGAGCAACGTCGCGACGGCAGCCCGCACCTCCTCGGCCGCCGCGTCATCGTCCAGCGCGCGATACTTCATCACACCGAGGCGCGCGGCCAGCACCTGATCGGCGATATCCGCGAAGATCACCGATTGCCGCGCCGCGCCGCGATAGTCGGAAAACCGGTCGCGCGATTGATTGGCCGCCCAATAAGCGAAGCCGGCCAGCACCGTCGTCAGGACAAGGACGGCGCCAAAGCCACAGTAGAGTTTGTTGCGTATCGAGTATCGTCGCATGTCACAGTCCTCGGCATGAAGTGTTCACGGCCCAAAAATGCGGATCTCCACATTCCCGCCATTCTCGAGAAGACTGCACTCCGCGCCGGTTAACGAAATATAAATCCGAAATTTCCTGAGTTTCCTTAGGTCAGAATTCTAATCTATTTTCTACGAAACTTGCGTGATCGAGCCTATCTACAACTTATATATGTATTTTTCCGAATATCACCCCCACGAGGCGCCCGCGTCGACACGGCACAGACCGACGGGACCGGGGATCGGACCCGTCAAAAGTGCGTAGATCAATACCCTGGTGGCCTGCGGACTTTGGACTGGCAGTAATGAAAAGCCGTTCGTCTAGTCGTCTCTGTCGACAATATGTGATGGCCGAAACCTGCGGCGCGCGGCACGTCGCGGCGATGCAGCGGGCGATCCGACGTCGCCGGACGTTCCGGGGCGCTTGCGGCCCTCACCGCTGGACATTCCCCGCGATTCGCCGCTTTATGGCGGCCGTCGCCTCCAGCCCGTCACGGGACGTTCATATGAACGTAGTTTATTGTTCATGTGAAATCGTTAAACTCCCTGTCCATGACTGGTGATCTGACAATCACGGACCGTCAGCGGGACATTGCGGATCTGGTGCAGTCGGACGGCTTCGCCTCCGTCGAGGCCTTGGCCGAGCGCTTCCAGGTCACCACGCAGACGATCCGCCGCGATCTCGCGCGGCTGTGCGAACAGGGCATTCTCCGGCGCACCCACGGCGGCGTGGAGCCGCCCGCCCCCGTCGGCAATCTGCATTATGCCCGCCGCCAGATCCTCAATCTGCCCGCCAAGCGGGCGATTGCCGAGCGCGTCGCGCAAGAGGTTCCCGACGGCGCGTCGCTGGCCTTTTCCATCGGCACCACGCCGGAGATCGTGATGCAGGCGCTCGCCCGCCACACCGCCTTGCGCATCTTCACCAACAATCTGCATGTCGCCTTTTCCGCCTCCCAGGCCGAGAGTTTCGAGGTCACCATCGCCGGCGGGCGGCTGCGCCACGGCGACCGCGACACGCTGGGCGCGGAGACCGAGCGCTTCTTCAGCGCCTACAAGGTGGATATCGGGATCTTCGGCGTCGCCGGCGTCGACACGGACGGCACGCTGCTCGACTTCCACGAGGAGGAAGTGGCGGCACGGCAGGCGATCCTCGCCAATTGCCGCAAGGCGTTTCTGGTGCTCGACGCCACCAAGTTCGGCCGGGCGGCGCATGTGCGCGGCGGCCACATCACGGACGTGGATGCGGTGTTCTGCGATCACCCCCTGCCAAAGGATCTCGATGCGGCCCTGCGCGCCGACGGGCGGCAGGTCGTGATCGCCGCCCACGCGCGCTGATCGCTGCCGGCACGGGTGGGCAAGGCCCGGGCGTGGCACGCTTTGCCCCGCATCCGGAATTCTGTGTGCCCCGTCCCGACCCGGGCGCCGCCGCTTGAACGCAACGTCAATACACGGGAAGCAAGACGGTCTTCAGCGTCCGGCGTGCCCTGCGCGCGTCGGCATGATCGTCGGGAACCGCTTCCGTGAAACGCCTCGCCTCGTGCCTCCGCCCCCTCGCCCTCACGCCCGTCCTGGCGCTCGCGCTCGCCGCCTGCCAGACCGCCCCGTCCACCCAGCGTGCGGCCATTGCCCCCACCGCCGCGACCGGCTTCGCCCAGCCGGGGCCGGTCTTCGGCGCGGCACCCGCTGCCCAGCCGATCCGGCGCACCACGACGCTTTCCTCCGACAGCAAGTCCTGGGTGGACGCCGACGGCACCCGCCACACCAAGACCAGCCGCTCCACCGCGTCCGTGTCGCTCGACCCCAATGCGGTCGGCAGCGCCGTCGCCATGTTGCTTGGCGGCAGCGGCATTGCCCCCTCCGCCCCGGCGCGCCAGCCCGGCGCGGGCGACTACGCCGGCACCTGGCGTCTCGACGTCGCCGGCAAGCAATGCGACCTCACGCTTCAGGCCCCCGGCGGTCGCCCCTCCGGCACGGCCACCACCTTCGGCTGTCTCGGGACGGATCTCGGCAATGTCACCGGCTGGTCGCTGCGCGGCCGCGAGGTGATTCTGACGGGCCTGTTCGACAAGCAACTCGCCGTTCTGCGCGCCACCGGCGGAAACCGGCTGGACGGAACGACGCCGAACGGCTCCGCCCTCACCGCCTGGCGCTGACCGGAGGTCGCCGGGTACCGGACGCCGAGCGCCGAGCGCTGACTACTGACCATCGACCACCGGGCGGCCGGCCGGTTTCGGCCACGCGGTCTTCCCCGATGTCAGAACACGGGCGTCCCGGCGCGATGGGCGCGGGATGAAGGCCGACACGAGGCGCCAGGGATCAGGAGGCGCCAGGGTTCAGGCGCCAGGGATCAGGCGCCCGGGTCAGCCCCCGCGTCAGGCGCTCAGCGTGCGGATCCAGTCCTCGTAGCGCCGGTCGACCATCTCGACGATGTCGGTGTCCGCCCGCCCGCGCCCCGGGTCGGCGCGCAGATCGCTCGCGGTCACGCCGAACTGCGCGCGAAACGCGCGGGAGAACGCGCTGTCGTTGACGAAGCCGCAATCGAGCGCGATCCGCGACACCGGCCGGTCGGCGCAGCGCCGGTCGAGCAGCATGCGCGCGGCAAGCCGCAGCCGGCGTTCGCGGATATAGGCACGCACCCCGCCGAAGGCGGCGAACATCTCGTAGAGCCGGGTGCGCGACACGCCGACGGCGCGCGCGATCGCCGCCGGCGACAGGTCGGGATCGCCGAGACGGCGCTCGATCTCCTGCCTGGCGCGCACCATGAGCGCGAAGGCCACACCGGCGGCCTGCGCCTCCGTTTCCGGCTCGCTGGCATTGAGACAGGCGGCCACCAGACCGGTGCTCGCGGCACTCGCCTCGACCGCCTGCGCCGGAGTGAGACTGCCCGCGACGTTTTTCAGCGTTCGAACATGGTTGATCAGCAAGGTCGAGAGCGGGTTGCGCGCGTCGATCACCTGCATGTGGTGGTCGACGGAATGCTTGAGATGCGGCTCGAGCACGGGGCGGGGCAGAAGCAGCGACAGGTTGGTGAAGTCACTGGTGCGCGATTGCATGGCCTGCGCCAGGTCGAAGACCACCAGAGCGTCCTGCCGGAACGTCTGCGCCCGTCCGCGATGGCTGAACTCCATGGTCCCGGTTTCGTAGATCTGGATCATGAAATGATCCATGCCGTCGCGGGCGATCAGCTCCGGCGAGCGGGCCCAGGACTGCGCCAGGGTCCGGGTGCGCACCACCGCGAGATCGCCGACGAGATGCGCATCGACCTCCGCCTCGAAGCCGGCCTTGCGCCGCTCCTTCGGGGCATCCACCTCGAATACGCAATTGATGCTGTCGCGCCACAGATCGAAGCGCTCGGACGGCGCCACCGCCTCGAGCGAAAACACGCTGTGCGGCACGCCCGATCGAGTGTCGCGCTCCACACACCCCTCCCCAAAAATTACAATGCCGGAACAATCGATTAAAAATTGAGAAAACTCAAGAGGAAGAGAGGCCTCCCGCGATGCACGGCACGCCCTGCGCGTTACGTCCAGGAGACGGCGATCGCAGCGCCCGCCAAGCCGCGATCCTCGACCACTGAGGCCCGCGCCCGCGGGCTGACGAGCACCTGGAACAGTCGCGCGAAAACCGCCGCGTGCCAGGGCACGCCGGGGAGCGTCAGCGGATGATCCTGCAACGCGAAGGTCGCCGGCTTGCGCGACACCACCGTCAGCCTGCCGCCGCCGACGAAGGTCCAGGCGTTTTTTTCGATGGCCCGGATGAGCAACGGCGCGGCCAGAACCGGGGGAAGCGCGGTGAGCAGGCCGCGCACCGGCGCGGGAATGCGGTTGGCGATGACGTAATCGGCGGTGCGCCGTCCGGCCTCGGCGGCCAGCCGCGCCGCATCTTGCGGGAAATCGGCATATAGGCAGGCGTAGAGGCGCTCGACGGGGGCGGCCGGGACCAGCGCACCAGGCGGATCGTCCAGCCAATCGACCAGGCCGACGCGGGCGAACAAAGCGCGCGCCACCGCGTCGCCGCGCCAATCGGAAAGGGCGGCGGCCAGTTGCAGGGCGGCATTCGGCCCGATGCGGTCGGTGCGGGCTCCGGTGTCGCGGGCAGGCGGCGCGGCACCGGGATCGCTCGCGGCCGCACGCCGCGCGGCACCGGGATCGACGGGGCGTGGCGCGACCCGGGCCGCGCCGGCCGCCTCAGGCATCGGTCATCTGCTGCGTGCCGCCGCCGCAGGCCATCGTGCGGGCGGCGTCCGGTGCCTCGCCCGGTTTCGCCTCGCCCTCGCCCGCCAGCTTCGCGCGCGCCTTCTGCAGTTCCAGCTTGCGGTCGTGGATCGCGGCCCAATCCTCGAGCTGGGCCGGCGCGATGGTCCGCGTGCGGTCGAAGTTGAAGTTGACCGTCTTCTTCGACTGCGGGCCCCAGTAGTTGGCCTTGCCGAGGTCGTAGAACTTGCGCTGGAACCCGGCCTTGAGGAACGCCTTGAGACAGCCGAGCAGATAGCGCCGGCGGAAGCCCGTGCCCCGCCAGGGGTAATGGAACAGCGCCTTCTGCATGTAGAAGCGGCGGTAGTTGTTCATCACCCGGTCGAGCAATTCGCCCCGGTCCATGGCCTGCGGCTTCATGATCGGCGTGACGAAATTGTACTTCTCGAAGTCGAAGATCTCGACCTTGTCGCCCAGTTCCTGGAACAGCGGCGTGAACGGCCAGGGCGTATACATCGCCCAATTGGCGAGATCCGGCTGCCAGTCCCACGCCATGCGGTAGGTTTCCTCCAGCGTCTCGGCCGTTTCGTTCTCCAGCCCGACGATGAATTGCGCCTCGACGAAGATGTCGGCCTCGCGCAGCAGGCGGATCGCTTCCTTGTTTTCCTGGACCTTGGTTTCCTTGTTGAAGCGGTCGAGCTTGAGCTGCGCGGCCGCCTCGGTGCCGAGCGAGACATGCACGAGCCCCGCCTTGCGGTAGAGCGAGAGCAACTCCTTGTCGCGCATGATGTCGGTGACGCGGGTGTTGATGCCCCATTTCACCTTGTCGGGCAGGCCGCGCGCGATCAGCTCCTCGCAGAACTGGATGAACTTCTTGCGGTTGATGGTCGGCTCCTCGTCCGCCAGGATGAAGAATCCGATGTCGTGGTCGTTGACCAGCGTCTCGATCTCGTCGACGACCTTCTTCGGGTCGCGCACCCGGTAATCGCGCCAGAACTTCCATTGCGAGCAGAAGGAACAGGTGAAGGGGCAGCCCCGCGCCATGTTGGGGATGGCGACGCGCACGCCGAGCGGCACATAGATGTATTTGCCCCACTCCAGCAACGACCAGTCCGGATTGATCGCGTCGAGCTCCTTGACCGTCGGCGCCGCCGGCGTGGCGACGAAGGTGCCGTCGTCGTCGGCATAGGCCAGGCCCTTGATCTGCTTGCGGTCCCGTGGCCAACGGCCCTCGGCGACGGTGCGCACCAGCTCGCGGAAGATCTCCTCGCCCTCGCCGCGCACGATCACATCGACCCAGGGCGCCTCCGAAAAGACCTGCTTGTACATGAAGGTCGCATGGATGCCGCCGAGCACCCTGAGCGCATCCGGAACCACCTCCGAGGCGATCTTGAGGATCGTCTCCGCCTTGTAGATGGAGGGCGTGATCGCCGTGGTGCCGACGATGTCAGGCTGCAATTCCTCCAGACGCCGCGCGATTTCCTCGTCGCCGATGTCGTTGGTCATCGCGTCGATGAAATGGATGTCGGTGAAGCCGGCGTCCCTCAGATGGCCCGCGAGATAGGCGACCCACGCGGGCGGCCAGTTTCCGGCGATCTCGGCACCGCCCGAGTGATAGTTCGGATGAATGAGCACAATGCGCATGGGTCGACCTCCCTTGTCACGGAAAGTCTACACCCGTCGCTGTCAATTGATTTTGACGCATGTCAATTTCACGTGACAGTCGTGCGATCCGCCGATCGCGCGACCGGCCCGTCCGCGGCGTCAGAAAGGCCAGATGGCCACCGCCGCCCCCACGGCCACGGTCGCGGGCAGCGCGCGAAACAGCAGAAGTCCGACGAGATCCTCGAGCGGATAGGCCGGGCGGTCGAGCAGATAGGGAAGCCGGGTTTCGAGCATGTTCTTGAAGAAGCGCCAGCGCTCGCCGGGCCGTGGCGGCAGTCGCTTGAAGGCGCCCGGCAGCATGTCCAGAATGCGCGCGGAGGCGATCCTGTTTTCCGCCGGGAAGTGAAAGAACACGGGCGCTGCGCCCGTGCGGGTGTGCACCAGCCGTCCGTCCTCGACGCGGTAGAGACGCCGCTCCAGCCCCACCTGACAGGCGCTGCTTGCAAAGATCGTCTGATCATAGTCGAGCGCGGCGGCGGCGTGGTCCATGAACCACCGGTTGATCAGCGTCTGGTCGCAGTCCGGCGCCCCCTCGTAGCGCAGCGCGCCGAGCATGGCCGTGAGCGCCCCCGCGGTCCCGATGTATCCGCCCGAATTGAGAAAGCGGTACATCCCGCTGCGGCCGCCGGCGGGCGGATAGCGCCGCGACGCCCGGTATCGCCCCGGCAATTTGTAGGTGAACCCGGGCTCGGTGGAAAACACGATCGGCGCGCCGAAGGCGCGATACCGCGCGACGAGATCGGCCGGGTCGCGGATCATGACGACGTCATAGGCATCCGTGTAGACGACGATCTCCTCCGCCGGCCGGGTCTCCAGATGGTCTTTCAGCAACCGCATCGCCGCCAGGTGACCGGGATAGGGAGACCCGGTCCACACCACATGCGGCGTCACGCCGAAAGATCCCAGCGTCTCCAGATAACGCTCGAGCCCCGGGGTCCTGTCGGACGCAAGTGTGACGTAGTGGACGACCTGCCGAGCCGAATTCGCGCTCACCGCCCGCTTATGCGGCCAGACCGAGAAGACGGCGCGCCTCCTCGACCGAGGCCGGATGCCGGTCGTACTCCGCGCAAAGGTCCACCGTGCGCTTGACCAGCGCGGCGTTGGAGGGCGCCAGCGTGTCGCGGTCGAGGCGCACGTTGTCCTCCAGCCCCGTGCGGCAATGCCCGCCGCGCTCCAGGCTCCAGCGGTTCAGCTCGAGCTGGTGCCGGCCGATGCCCGCCGCCGTCCAGGTCGCGTCCGGCATCAGCCGCTTCGTCGTCTCGACGTAGAACTCGAACACGGCGCGATCCACCGGCATGGCGTTCTTGACGCCCATGACGAACTGCACGTGCAGCGGTCCGTCGAGCCGCCCGTCCTCGACCATCTTCGCCGCCTGGAAGATATGCGACAGGTCGAAGGCCTCGATCTCGGGCTTCACCTTGTAGGTGCGCATTTCCGATGCGAGCCAGTCGACCAGCTCGGGCGGGTTCTCGTAGACGCGGGTCGGGAAGTTGTTCGATCCCACCGACAGCGACGCCATGTCGGGTGCCAGCGGCAACATGCCGCCGCGCGCCTTGCCCGCGCCCGACCGACCGCCGGTGGACAGCTGGATGATCATGCCCGGGCAATGCGTCTTCAGGCCTTCGACGAGACGGGCGAAGCGCTCGGGGTCCGACGTCGGCGTGCCGTCCTCCTCGCGCACGTGACAATGCGCGATGGTCGCGCCGGCCTCGAAGGCTTCCTGCGTGCTCTCGATCTGCTCGCTGATCGTGATCGGCACGGCCGGATTGTCGGACTTCTGCGGAACGGACCCGGTGATGGCCACGCAGATGACGCAAGGCTCGGACATTCGAACAAGCTCCTGAAAGGCAAGGCGGCGGACGCCCGGCATGCGGACCGCAACCGGTCCGCGCGCGCCCGCGCGGGCGGGGATGACAACAAGGAGGCTTGTCGATATCAGGTTCGCGGGCCAACGGCAAACCGCCGGGCGCGCGCCTTCAGGAGCGCACGGCGGCGCGGGCGACGTTGCCGGGTCCGGAGGCCGGCGCCGGCCCGTGCCCCTTGCCCTGCAGGGAGCGCAGGAGCATCGCTCCGAACTCCGGGGCCGGAACCGGGCGACCGTAGAGAAAGCCCTGCGCGATCGTGCATCCCACCTCGGTGAGCAGCCTCACCTGGGCCGGCGTTTCCACGCCCTCCACGGTCACCGCGATATCGAGCCGCCGCGCCAGCTCCACGATGGAGGTGATGATCGACAGGCTGTTGGGATCGGTCTCCAGCGTCTGCACGAAGGTGCGGTCGATCTTCAGTTCGTCCCAGTCGAAGCTGCGCAGGTAGGACAGGGCGGAATAGCCGGTGCCGAAATCGTCGAGCGCCAGCCACACGCCGAGGCGCTTGAGGCGTTCCAGCATGGCGACGGCCCGGTGCGGGTCCGACATCACCATGCTCTCCGTCACCTCCAGCTTCAGCCGCCGGGCCGGCAAGCCGGTTTCCTTCAGGATGGCGGCCACGGTCTCGGCGAGATCGCGCTGCGCCAGCTGCGCGACCGAAAGGTTCACGGAGACCGGAACCGCATCGCCGATCAGCGTCGCGTCGCGGCAGGCCGAGCGCAGGATATGCCGGCCGATCTCCACGATCTGGCCGCTGGCCTCGGCGATGGGTACGAATTCGCTCGGCGGCACCCAGCCCAACCGGGGATGGTACCAGCGCGCCAGCGCCTCCATCCCCGTGATCCGGCCGCTCGCCATGTCCACCTGCGGCTGGTAGTGGGGAACGATGTCGCCATCGCGCAGGGCGTCCTCGATCCCCGCCTCGATGGTCTGGCGACGGGTCGCATTGACGCGCATTGAGCTGTCGTAGACGCGCACGCGGCCCTTGCCCGCGGCCTTGGCCTGGCCAAGCGCGAGATCGGCGTTCTGCATGAAGACCGTGCCCTGGGCGATGTCGGGCGTGGCCGACGCCAGGCCGATGCTCGCGTTGACCACGACGCTGCCGTAGTCGAGTTCATGCGGGCGCTGCAGCGCCTCGATCACCTCGCGCGCCCTGGCGACGGCCGCCTCGGTGCCGCCTGGAACCCACAGCAACACGGTGAACTCGTCGCCGCCGAGCCGGGCGATCAGCGCCTCGCCGCCCCAGCCGTGGGCGATCTCCTCCAGCCGGCGCGCGACGGAGACCAGAAGCCGGTCGCCGGCCACATGCCCGAGCATGTCGTTGATGCCCTTGAAGCCGTCGAGATCGAGCGCGAGCAGGAACAGGCCATGGCCGTCGTTGCGCGCGGCACGCGCCCGCAACGCCTCCTCCAGCGCCGCGTTGAAGGCCAGCCGGTTGGCCAGATCGGTCAGCGGATCGCGCCGTGACACGGCCTCGAAGCCGCGCGCGTTGCGCTCCGCCTCGGCCCGCGCCCGCTTCAGCCTGCGGGCCTGGATCGACATGAACACCAGCAACAGCGCGCCGAAGCAAATCAGCGTCACGATCAAGCGATGCTGGAGCCTCTGGTGCTGGCGCAGGGTCTCGCGGATCTCGTTGGCCTTGCGCAGATTGTCCATCATCGCCTCGCCGCCGATGCGCGACATGTCGGCCACCACGTCGGACAGGATCGCGTCGATCGCCGCCACCTGCCCGGGCTCGGAGAGACGGGCATAGGCGGGCGCGAGCGCGGCGACCTCGCGCCTGAGGCGCAGCAGGGTCTCGCGCCGCGCCGGCTCCTCGGCGACGAAGGCGCCGAACGCCCCCGACAGCCAGGTGTCGATCCGCCCGGCGAGAATGTCGTAGAACAGCCGCGCGGTCTCCGCATCCTGCGCCGCGCCGCTGGCGGCGTAGCGCGACAGGCGCTCCATGGCGTTGACGGCGTCGAGCCGGCCGTTGAGCCCGGTCATCGCGATGTCGTAGCGCATCGAGCGCTCCACCGCGTCCTCCGTCGACACGACGATCTCGGTCTGCACCAGGATCACGACCACGAGCACGGCGATCAAGGCGATCGCGGCATGGCGGAACCGGTCGGCAAGGGCGAACGGCCCCTTCGAGAGCGGCGGCTCGGACATGACGGTCACTTCACGGTCAGCCGGCGCAGCTGCCATACCGACTTGGTGTAGAAGAGCTCGTTCTCAAGCTCCGGCTTGCGGTCGAAGGGATAGATCACGAACAGCGGCCCCTTGTCGCGCACGCTCATGTAGGCGCCGTTCGCCTTGAGCGCGATCAGGACGTCATGGTCCCGCGCGTCGGACAGGGGGATCTCCGCGTAATACTCGTTCAGCGCGGTCGCAACGAGCGTGCGTCCCTGCGCACCGACGTGGTCCAGCACCCTGGACAGACGCACCCCTTCGAACACGACCACATCGTCGAACCATGGCGTCGACGTCTCTTCCCGTTCGACGCCGAGCGCCTCCAGCTCGGAGCGGGTGAAATCCACCGGCGCCCCGTCGGCGAGGTTTCCGTCGACGGTGAGGATCACCCTCTCGCCAGCCGTTTCCGGCGCCGGATTCCGAGTCCCGTCCTGGGCTTTGGCCGAACCCGCCCCGACGATCAGGGCCAGGATCACGGCCGGAAGAAGGGCCCGCAGCTTCATTGCACACATCCTCCGGTTGTCACCGCACGGGACAATACCCGCAATCTGCAATTGGCACGGCCCAACTTTGGCTCAACCTGTAATAATGTTTTCCTAACAAGACACCATATCAAAAAATAATCGTCACCCGGAATTTTGTTAACATCATGAAATAGAGTCTTTGCACTGCCGTTGATTCTTTTAAAAATATTCTAAAATATAATCATAATTTGAATCCAATTCCTATATTACGATAAAAATAATCATGTTTGTTGATCTAACTCGAGCTCCGACAGAAAAGCTCGCGAAATTTTGCAGGGTCCAGTCTCCTTTCAGTCCTGCATATGGATCATTCCTGTAAGCCTGGCGACCGACGGGATCGGCGGATCTCTGCCTCCACGATCATGGCAAGGCGTCCTGGTCGGCAAGCCGGAGGCCCGCGTTTCGCGTCGTCGAGATGGCCCGGGGCGATTCGAAACAGGCCACCGCGCCCGCCGACAGCGCTTCGTTGTAGACAAAGCCTGCCGCGCCCAGACGGGCGAAGATCTCGCGCACCCCCGCACGGCCGAAGCGTTGCGGGTGAAGCTCCACGATGATCCTGGCAAGCGTGCCGAACGCCATATGTCGGAACAGCTCCAGTTCCGCGCCCTCGATGTCCGCGATCAGGACGGAGATATCGTGCTCGGCAATGAAGGCGGAGGCATCGCGCACGGGCACCGCCACGCTGTCGAGGCTGCCAGGCTGATCCTGCCCGATGCCGGAGCGCCAGAACTCCCGATGTCGGCGAAAGGCGACCGATCCGGCCGCGAGAACGGCCGGGTCGGTCGCGAAGGCGGCATGGATCACCTCGACGCCGGTGACCGCGTTACGCGCATGTGTTTCGTGAATATGCGGGATCAGACGCGCATCCGCTTCCACCGCGGCATAGAAGGCCGGCGCGACATTGCGCATCACACCGGCGGACACGAAGCCGATGCCGGCCCCCAGTTCCAGCACCCGGTCTCCCGGCTCCACCAGTCGCGAGGCCGTTTCCAGTTCGCGCGCCTCATAGCGGCCCGCGCGGATCTCCGCCACGATTCGATCTGTCGCCACCTGCGCATTGAGGCTGAGGACCAGCCCGCTGGTGGCATGCGTGACCAGCATGCGTTTCATCCCGCGTCCTTTGGCTTGAGTGCGGCGATCGCTGCGCCGGAACCGGACCGCCGGTCGGGCTGGCAGGGATCGCACGCCACCAAGCTTGGGATGATTCGCGACTAAATCTAACCCTCAGGATGCATTTTCCGAAAAAGGCACGTCCTGGCTGCGGGCGCGAGGCAAGGCGACGCGAGGGCGACACGCGGGCGCAACGGGACACGAACCAGGATATGGGGACGCGGCGCAAACGCGGGCGAGCCGAGGCGCCGCCCCGCTCACGCGGAGCGGGCGGGCGTTTGCGCAAAGCTCTCGATCGCCGCGACGAGGTCGGCGATGGCGGTGCCGAGATCGTCGCTGTTGTCTACTGTGCGCATCGGCGCGACGGCCGGAATCTCCACCGTGCGCGACAGGCGCCGGGCGATCTCCTCCGCGCTTTCCCGGCCGCGGGCCGCCAGACGCCGTGCCACCACCTCCGGCCGTGCCGTCAGCGACACGATGGCGAGGCGCGGAAACCTGTGCGCCATGTCGGCGAGCACCTTGCGCGAGCCGTTGACCACCGCGTGCCGCCCCGCCGCGAGATCGCCGACGAGGGAGGCGGGCAGGCCGTACTTCAGGCCATGCGCTTCCCACCAGAAGCAGAAGGCGCCGTCCGCGCGCGCCCGGTCGAAGGCGGCATCGGTGACCGGTATATGCACTTCGGCATCGCTTGCCTGCGGCCGGGTGATGGTGCGGCGGACGAAAAAGAGGTCGCCGCGTCCGGCAAGCCGGTCCCGCGCCGCGCTCATCAAGGTGTCCTTGCCGACCCCGCTCGGGCCCACCACGGCGATCAGGCAGCCCGGGGTCGCGGACGGCATGGGGCTGCGCGCGCTCACGCCACCCGGCGCCCCTCGCGCCACACGCAGCGCACGATGGGGATATGCTCCTCCACCCGCACCCGCACCAGATCGGCGCGCTTGCCGAGCGCGATCTCGCCGCGGTCGTCCAGACCTGCGGCGGCGGCGGGATTGCGCGTCACCATGGCCACCGCCTGCGGCAGGGACACCTCCTCGACCACCTCGCCCAGGAAGAAGGCGGACTGGATCATGCTGAAGGGGATGTAGTCGGACGACAGGATGTCGAGCAGCCCCCGCTCGGCCAGATCGCGTGCCGACACGTTGCCGGAGTGCGACCCGCCGCGCACGACGTTCGGCGCGCCCATCAGCACGGCAAGGCCCTGCTCCTTCGACGCCCGCGCCGCCTCCACCGTGGTTGGAAACTCGGCCACGCGGATGCCGAGGTCGACCGCCTCCTCGACATGGTCGCGCGTCGCGTCGTCGTGGCTCGCCAGCACGATGCCGCGCTCGCGCGCAACCTCGGCCACCGCCTTGCGGTTCTTGTCCGAATAGGTGGCCGACTCCTTCAGGCGCTTCTCGCAGAACGCGGTAAACTCCGCGTCCGTCATGCGCATCTTGCCCTTGTAGTAGACGGCATAGGCATCGAGGCTCGCGAACTGGCGCTGCCCGGGCGAGTGATCCATCAGCGAGGCGAGCCGCACGCGCGGATCGCCATCGAAAAGCTGGAACATCTCCATGCAGTTGGCCGCGGACACCTCGCAGCGCAGATGAATGAAATGATCGGCCCTGAGCCGCCCGCGCGCCACGCCCGCCTCGATGGCGTCGGCCAGCCGCCGCATGTCGTGGCCGGTGACGTCCGCATCCTCGTCGAGGCCGACGCGCAGCGCGTCGAACACGGTGGTGATGCCGCTGGTCGACACCTGCGCGTCATGCGCGCATACGGCCGCGATCGGGTTCCATTGCACCTTGGGGCGCGGCATGTAGTGGTTCTCGAGATGGTCGGTATGCAGCTCGACCAGGCCGGGAATGAGGAAGTCGCCTTCCATGTCTTCCGCCTGCGTCACACTGCTCGGCGCGGTGTCCAGGCCGACGATGGCGCCGTCCTTCACATGCACCGAACCGGTGATCACCTCGTCGCCCAGAACGATCCGGGCATTGGTCAGCGTCTTTTCCATTCTTGCGTCTTTCAGGCCGGGTGGGTCGCGGCGTCGCGGACAAGCGCCGCCTCGTGAATGCAGGTGAAGGGGGCGCCCCGCGCCGTCTCGCGATAAACCGCGATCCGGTCGATGGGCAAGGGCGCCGCCAGCGCCTCCTTGAAGTGAGCGCGCAGGGCCGATCCGACGGTCGAGGCCTCGGGGTCCGACAGCCGCTCGCTCAGCGTCATGTGGAAGCGAAACTCCTCGAAGACGAAGGGATAGCCCCAATCCGTCAGATAGGCCCGCTGGCGCGGCGACAGCGCGTCGGGGTTGCGCCGGGCGATGTCCGCCTCGGTGAGCGGCGCGCGAAACGGCTCGAAGCGATGCACCACCGCGTCCGCCAGCGCCTGCAGCTCCGGCGACGGCGCCGCCGGCGTCAGCGCGAAGAAGCCGCCAAGCCGCGAGACCTCCAGCCGCAGGGCCGGCACCGGCGCATGGCCGGCGGCGAAGGCATCCACCCCGGCGATCAGGTCGGCCTCGCGCGCCTGCTCCGCGAGCTTGAACGGCGCCTTGAGCGTGGCGTGGAACCCGTAGCGCGCAGGCGCGCGCACCAGCGGCGCGCGGGCGTCCGCCGACAGGCCACCGATGGGCGCGGGCGCGACCACGCGTCCGAAGACGCTGCGGCCGAGCCAGCTTTCCGCACGCCGAACCACCTCATGCGACGAAGGCGGCGTGAAATAGACGGCGTATCGCATGCGTGTGTCATACCTTTCCTGATCGGCCTTGCGCCGAATGTGCGCCGGGCCCGTGCCGGCTTGCGCGGGCTGCCACAGCGCCTCCCGGACCGCCGGTGTCCCGTCCCGAAGCCCGAGGTGCAAAGCCCTGCCCGTATCCCTGGCCATCGCCGCCCTGCCTACCCCATCCCCGCCCCTCGGGCGATGGCGAAGACGCAGGGCCCAAGCGTTCGCACGGGACGTCGGCGACCCGTGCGGCGGCGCCGGCTCAGTGGCGCTGCGTGCCGATCAGCCGCGAGCGCAGGGCGTTGGAGACCCCGTCGAAGACGAAGACGACGATCAGGATCAGGATCACCATGTAGGCGACATTCTCCCAGTCCTGATTGGTGCGCATCGCTTCCCACAGCTTGAGACCGATGCCGCCGGCGCCGACGGCGCCGATGATGGTGGCCGAGCGGGTGTTCGACTCCCAGAAGTACAGCGCCTGACTGGCGAAGAGCGGCAGGACCTGCGGCAGCACCCCGAAGCGCTGCACCGAGGTCGGCGACGCACCGACGGATTTCACGCCCTCGCGCTGCTTGTCGTCGATGTTTTCCAGCGCCTCGGAATAGAGCTTTCCGAGCGTGCCCGTATCGGTGAAGAAGATGGCGGAAATGCCGGCGAGCGGTCCGGGGCCGAAGGCGCGGGTGAAGAACAGCGCCCAGATCAGCATGTCGACGGAGCGCAGGAAGTCGAAGAAGCGCTTGTTGATCTGGTTGATCAGCCGGCTGCGGGTGATGTTGCGCGCCGCCAGGAAGGCCAGCGGAAAGGCGACGATCCCGGCGAACAGCGTGCCGACGAAGGCCATCACGATGGTCTGCAGCAGCTTGGTCCACACATCGAGATGCTGCCAGTCCGCATTGTAGAGAATGTTGTTCCAGGCCAGCGCCAGGTTGGAGCGCTCCGGATCGATCCGCTCGCCCGAGACGATCAGGCTGGCGACCTCGCCGGCACTCTTGCCCCAGAAGGGCGAACTGGCGTCGAAGACGAAGTTTTCCCAGCCGAGGAACCGGTGGCGCACCTTCACCGCGTCGTAATCGACCTCGACGCGACCGGCGAAGCCGAAATAGGCCACCACCTTGCGTCCCGCGCGCCGCTGCTCCGCCCAGTCGGGCAGATCCCCGTCGACGGACACGATGTCGTCCTCGCCGAGCCGCACAAGAACCGACTCCGACCCGCGCACGAGCAGGACCTCCCGGGGTCCGATTTCGATCCGGTTGTCCGCGCCCATGGTGACGGTCGCGGCGGTGATCACCTCCTCCACGACCGTGTCGGGCGCCTTTGGCGCGGTCTCCGGCACGGCGGGCCGGCTGGCGGTCGGCGCACCGGGCGCCATGAAGGAGAAGCTGGAACCGCCGCCCGACGACGTGGCATCCGCGTCGTCAGCATCGGTGTCGCCTGCGTCGGCGGTGGGGGCGGCCGTGTCGGGCTGCGTGCCCTGCGCGCCCGGCACCATGAAGGAATTGGAGACCTTGGAGTCCAACGTCGCGGCGGAGCCGGCTGCCGGCGCCGCGACGGTGCGCTCCATGCGGGCCGTCTCGATCGAAATCCAGTCGGGATCGGGATCGGAGCCGAGCGGCGAGAAGCGCGACCACTCCAGGAAGATCGCCCCGTCGCGTTCGATCTCGAAATCGGGGCGCACCTCGTAGGACACCCAGTCGGCGAGATAATTGCCGGCGATGTCCCAATTGGCGTCGTTGAGCACCTTGCCGATGCCGAAGAACCACCAGCAGTAGACGCTGTAGAGCGCGATCAGCACCAGCGCCAGAGGCGCCCGGTAGCGCTTCCAGGCGCTCCGGGTGAAGACCTGCGGATGCCGGGACGCGATGTCATCGACGGCGGCCGCGTCGAAGTCGGCGGTATGCGTGACAGCCATGGACCTCAAGCCTCTCAGCGTCCGAATTCGAAGGCCTGATCGCCGACGAGACGGCGACGCAGCCAGGCGGAGAACTGGTCCACGGCGACGATCGTCAGGAACAGGAGAAGAATGATGGCGAGCGTCTTCGCCTCGTGGCCGCGGCTGATCGACAGGCGCAGCACCTCGCCGATGCCGCCGCCGCCGACCGCGCCGATGATGGTCGAGGCACGCACGTTGATCTCCAGCCGCAGCAGCGCGTAGCTCATGAAGTTGGGCATGACCTGCGGCACGATGCCGAACCACACCCGCTCGAACCAGGTGGCGCCGACCGCGCGCAGCCCCTCGTCCGGCTTCATGTCGGCGTTCTCGACCACCTCGAAGAACAGCTTGCCGAGCGCGCCCACCGTGTGGATCGACACCGCGATGATGGCGGGCACCGGACCGAGCGTGAGGACGGCGACGAAGAAGCCGGCGATCACGATCTCCGGAAAGGCGCGCAGGAACTCCATCAGGCGGCGCACAGCGCCGCGCAGCCAGGGATTGGTCACCAGGTTCTTCGCCGCGACGAAGCACAGCAGGAAGCCGAAAGTAAAGCCGATCAGCGTGGAGAGCAGCGCGATGTTGAGCGTCTCCAGCATCTTGTAGAAATATTCCGGGACGTAGAACGTTTCGGTGAGATACACACGCCCTTCCGGATAGTTGTACTTGAAGCTTCCGTCGTCATAGGGTGACGGCAGATCGAACAGCGCGCGCCAGACTTCCATCGCGTCGCGCGGCGCAAGATCGCCCAGGAAGTCGAAGAAATAGGGCAGACGGTCGAAGAACTTGCCCGCGTTGGTCTCGTTCGCGAACCACAGCGAGCCCGACAGCGCGACGAGAATCGCCAGGATGCCGCCCCAGGTGTAGAGGCGCCGGCGGGCCATCTGCTCGCGGTAATGCCGCTCGACCAGCGCGCCCTCGGGCGACAACTCGGGAACATCGGGGGCGGCGGCGGACGGCGGGGCGGTCGTCGCGAACGACATGGGCGGTCTCGTGGCTCTGTGCGGACGTATCTGACGGCGGGGCCAGTCTTGTGAGGCGGGCTTGGCGGCGCAGTCCGGCGAGGCAGTCTGGCGGGCGCGAGACGGGCGCCGGCATCGGCCGGCGCCCGCCCCGGACAGGTGAGGCTTAGGAGCCGATCTTCGCCTTGCGGGCGGCGATGATCGCCTTGTAGAAGTCCTCGTTCACTTCCGTGAAGCCGGCGTAGTCGCCGCCCTGGATCGCGGAGAAGCAGTCCTTGTCGCTTTCCGGCAGCGCCATCATGAAGGCCTTGAACCTGGCCTTCATGTCGTCCGACATCGAGCTGCGCACCACGATCGGGCCGTTCGGGATCAGCGGCGACTTCCAGATCTCGACCAGGTCATCCATGTCGAGGATGCCCTTGTCGACCATCTTGCGCAGGTTGCCGGAGGTGTAGCCGTCCTTGAAGTCGCCCACGCCCGAGGCCCAGGTGGTTCCGGCGTCGAAGGTGCCCTTGACGACCTCGAGCACCAGGTTCTCATGGCCGCCGCCGAAGCCGGTCTCGGCGAAGTAGCCGTCGATCGGGCCGCCGATCGCCTCGGGAAGCGTCACGGAGGGGACGAGGAAGCCGGAGGTGGAGTCCGGATCGGCGAAGCCGAGCTTCTTGCCCTTCATGTCCTCCAGCGAAGTGATGCCGCTGTCGGCATGCGCCACCATCACCGAATAATAGCCGGTGGAGCCGTCGGTCTGGATGGTGGTGAGGATCGGCTCGACCGCCTTCGGATCGCTCAGGTAGACCTTGGCATAGCCCGAGGCGCCGAGTTCCGCGTAGTCGAGCGTGCCGCCCAGCAGGCCCTGCACGACGCCGTCGTAATCGGCGGCCGGGAAGAGCGAAACCTTTTCCACGCCGAGCACGTCGGGGAGCTTTTCGGTCAGGCACTGGAAGTTGCGCAGACGGTCGGCTTCGTTCTCGCCGCCCAGAATGCCGATGCGGAATTCCTTGAGGTCTTCCGCCTGCACCGGCGCGATCGCGCCGCCGGTCAGAAGAAGCGTGGCGGCCGCAACCGCGCCAAGAAGAGTGCTCTTGAGCATTGACGTCTCCATTGTGGTCCGGATCACCCGGCCGTTTGAGTCCCTTGGGCCCCGTGACGTGGGACACCGATCCGTGGGCGCGGGGACACGCGGCCCGCACGGACCGACGCTCCCACTAGGATACGAGACCGCCGAACGCCCGCCCCCGCATCCGGGAGCGCGCGCGCAAGGTCAGCCGGCGTAGACCGGCTGCAGCGCCCCCTCGGATGCCTTGGCCGCGCGCGGCGCGGCCGTGATGCTGGTGGATGTGATCGCTTCCGACAGCTCCTGGCTGTCGGCGCCGTAGATGCGACGCGCCGCCTCGCTCGTCAGCATCTCCGGCGTGCCGTCGAACACGACCTCGCCCTGCGCCATGCCGACGATCCGCTCGCAATAGCTGCGCGCCGTGTCGAGCGTGTGCAGATTGGTGATGACGGTGATGCCCTCGCGCGCGTTGATGTCCTTCAGCGCGTCCATCACCTTCTGGGCGTTCAGCGGATCGAGCGAGGCGATGGGCTCGTCCGCGAGCACCATCTTCGGCCGCTGCATCAGCGCGCGCGCAATCGCGACGCGCTGCTGCTGGCCGCCCGACAGGGTGCCGGCCGGCTGCAGCGCCGTCTGCGCGATGTCGAGCCGCTCCAGCGCGGCGATCGCCATCGCCCGCTCGGTGCGCGAGAACATGCCGAGCAGGTTCTTCACCGAGGAGCGGTGATTGAGCCGGCCGAGCAGCACATTGGTCAAGACGTCGAGCCGCGGCACCAGGTTGAACTGCTGGAAGATCATGGCGCAGTCGCGCTGCCAGTCGCGCAGCGCCTGACCGCGCAGGCTCGATACTTCCGTCTCGCCGAAGACGATCCGACCGCCGTTGGGATCGATCAGCCGGTTGATCATGCGCAGCAGGGTCGACTTGCCCGCGCCCGACCGCCCGATGATCCCGACCATCTGCCCGTCCGGAATATCCAGCGACACCGCCTTCACCGCCGTGTTCGCTCCGAACTTGCGCGTGACACCCTCTAACTTGAACATAGACGCCCCAATTTTTGTGTTGGGACATTCGATACCGGTCATTCATGACAGGGCTTCTGCGGTTTCATGACAGTTGATTGACAGTATTTTTACGGAGCCACCTAAGCGTCCGAGCCCACCGTTTCGTGGCGCTTCAGGAAGGCTTCGGCGTCGAGCTCGCGGAAGTCGGCAAGGGCGTCCCGCAACCGGTCGTGGTCCCAGTCCCACCAGGCCAGACGCTGCATGCGCCGGGCGATATCCTCGGGAAAGCGGGCGCGAATGGGTTTCGCCGGAACGCCGCCGACGATCTGGTAGGGCGCCACATCGCGCGACACGACCGCGCCGGCGCCGATCACCGCGCCGTCGCCGACCGTGACGCCGGGCAGGATCGTCGCGCCGTGCCCGATCCACACGTCGTGGCCGATCCGCACCCGCCCCTCGCGCCGCCAGTCGAAGAAGGCTTCGTCCGGTTCGGCGTCCGGCCAGTAGTCGTTCGCCCGATAGGTGAAATGGTGCAAGGTGGCGCGCCAGGTCGGATGATTGGTGGCGTTGATCCGCACCGCCGCCGCGATGTTCGCGAACTTGCCGATTTCGGCGCACCAGATGATGCCGTCCTGCATCACGTAGGAATAGTCGCCAAAATCGGTCTCGCTCATGCGCACCCGCTCGGCCACTTCCGTGTAGCGACCGAGCCGGCTGTCGTGCACCTCGGCCGTTGTGTGAACGAGCGGGGTTTCGCCGAGTTTCGTCATGCGACCCTCCCTCACGCGGCGCGCTGCGGCGCGAAGGCCGTGACGTCGATGATCCGGTCGGCGACGGCCTCGCGCACCTCCTCGTCGTGGAAGATGCCGATCTGCGCGACGCCGGCCCGTTTCTTCTCCGCGATCATCTCGATGACGATGCGCCGGTTGGTGGCATCGAGCGAGGCGGTCGGTTCGTCGAGCAGCAGCACCGGATGATCGGTGATGAAGCCGCGCGCGATGTTCACCCGCTGCTGCTCGCCGCCGGAAAAGGTCGCCGGCGGCAGCGACCACAGCCGCTCCGGTACATTGAGGCGGGCGAGCATTTCGGCGGCGCGGGCACGGGCCGCCTCCGCATCGGCGCCGCGCGCGGTCAGCGGTTCGGCCACCACGTCGAGCGCGGTGACGCGCGGCACGGTGCGCAGGAACTGGCTGACGTAGCCGATGGTGTCGCGACGGATCGCGATCACCTGGCGCGGTTCGGCGGCAACGAGATCGACCATCTCCTCGCGATGGCGCACCAGGATGCGCCCGCCCTGCGCGGCGTAATTGCCGTAGAGCATCTTCATGATCGAGCTCTTGCCCGCCCCCGAGGGGCCGCCGAGCACGACGCATTCGCCCGCGTCGACGGTAAAGGTCGCGCCCTCCACCACCGGCAGCACGAGGCCGCCCTGCAGATGCATGGTGAACGCCTTGGAGAGCGCCTCGACCCGAACCACGGCGGCGGCCATGGCATCGGAGGTCGAACCGGAGAGGGTCGTGTCGGTCATGATCACACCTGCAGGATCGAGGAAACGAGAAGCTGCGTGTAGGGCGCCTGCGGATCGTCGAGCACCCGGTCGGTGAGACCGGCCTCGACCACCGCGCCGTCCTTCATCACGATCATGCGGTGCGACAGGAGCCGCGCCACCGCCAGATCATGCGTGACGACGATGGCCGACAGGCCGAGATCGGCCACAAGCCCGCGCAACAGATCGAGCAGGCGCGCCTGCACCGACACGTCGAGACCGCCGGTCGGCTCGTCCATGAAGACGAGGCGCGGGCCGGTCACGAGATTGCGCGCGATCTGCAGCCGCTGGCGCATGCCGCCGGAAAAGGCGCGCGGCTGGTCGTCGATGCGATCCTCGGCGATCTCCACCCGGCCGAGCCAGCCGAGCGCCGTCTCGCGGATGGTGCCGTAATGACGCTCGCCGACCGCCATCAGCCGCTCGCCGACATTGGCGCCGGCCGACACGGTCATGCGCAGCCCGTCGGCCGGGTTCTGATGCACGAAGCCCCAGTCGGTGCGCATCAGGAGCCGGCGTTCGGCCTCGCCGAGCCGGTAGAGGTCGCGCATCTCGCCGTCGCGCATGCGGTAGCGCACCGAACCGCGCGTCGGCTCCAGCCGGGTGGAAATGCAGTTCAGCAGCGTCGTCTTGCCGGAGCCGGATTCGCCCACGATGGCGACCACCTCGCCCGGGTAGACGTCGAAATCGACGTCCCGGCAGCCGGTGCGCGCTCCATACATTTTGGTCAGGCCCGCGACCGACAGGAGCGGTCGGGCGTCGTCGTGAAACGCGCTCATTGCGCCGTCTCCTTCGTGGCATAGGCGTCCTCGGCCGCGAGCCGGCCACGATGCCCGGCGGCGCGCCGCGTTTCGCAATGGTCGGTGTCGGAGCAGACGAACATCTTGCCGCCCCGGTCATCGAGAATGACCTCGTCGAGATAGGTCCCTTCCGCGCCGCACAGCGCGCAGGGCTCCTCGAAGGACTGGATCTCGAAGGGATGGTCCTCGAAATCGAGGCTCACCACCTTCGTGTAGGGCGGAATCGCGTAGATCCGCTTCTCGCGGCCCGCGCCGAAGAGCTGCAGCGCCGGCGAATTGTCCATCTTCGGATTGTCGAACTTCGGCGTCGGCGAGGGGTCCATCACATAGCGGCCGGCGACCAGCACCGGATAGGCATAGGTGGTGGCGATGTGACCGTGACGGGCGATGTCCTCGTAGAGCTTGACGTGCATCAGCCCGTATTCCTCGAGCGCATGCATCTTGCGCGTCTCGGTCTCGCGCGGCTCCAGGAAGCGCAGCGGCTCGGGGATCGGCACCTGATAGACGATGACCTGCCCCTCGCCGAGCGGCTCCTCGGGAATGCGGTGGCGCGTCTGGATGATCGTCGCCTCGCCCGTGCGCGTCGTCACCGCGACATTGGCGACCTTCTGGAAGAAGGCGCGGATCGACACGGCGTTGGTGGTGTCGTCGGCGCCCTGGTCGATCACCTTGAGCGTGTCGCCCGGTCCGATGATCGAGGCCGTGACCTGCACGCCGCCGGTGCCCCAGCCATAGGGCATCGGCATCTCGCGGCTGGCGAAGGGCACCTGATAGCCGGGAATGGCGATCGCCTTGAGGATCGCCCGGCGGATCATGCGCTTGGTCTGTTCGTCGAGATAGGCGAAGTTGTAACTGGCGATGTCCTGGCTGAGCATGGTCATTCCGCCGCCTCCTGGCTGGGTCCGGCGGCGTCATCCGCCGCCTGTCGCGCGTCGAATTCCCTGCGCAGACGGCGCACCAGATCGAGTTCGGCCTGGAAGTCGACGTAATGGGGCAGCTTCAGGTGTTCCACGAAGCCGGTGGCCTGCACGTTGTCGGCATGCGAGATGACGAATTCCTCGTCCTGCGCGGGCGCCACCCGGTCCTCGCCGAGCTCGCCGGCGCGCAAGGCCCGGTCGACCAGCGACATGGACATCGCCTTGCGCTCCGACTGGCCGAAGACGAGCCCGTAGCCGCGCGTGAACTGCGGCGGCGCCTTGGCCGAGCCGGCGAACTGGTTGACCATCTGGCACTCGGTCACCTTGATCCGCCCCAGCGCCACGGCGAAGCCGAGCTCGGGCACGTCCATTTCCACCAGCAC
The DNA here is from genome assembly GCF_040110915.1 of Stappia sp. Classification (NCBI taxonomy): domain Bacteria; kingdom Pseudomonadati; phylum Pseudomonadota; class Alphaproteobacteria; order Hyphomicrobiales; family Stappiaceae; genus Stappia; species Stappia sp. The sequence continues at coordinate 3,000,311 of NZ_CP157793.1, forward strand.
CTCGCCCATGCGGATCTCGCCGGCGAAGGGGTGGGTGCGGCCGTAGCCGCGCTGGGTCGAATAGCCGAGCGCCAGCAGAAAGCCCTCGTCGCCGCGCGCCAGCGCCTGCAGGCGCAGGTCGCGGGCCATCGGGAACTCCATCGGCTCGCGCGTCAGGTCGCCCGAGGGCTCCGGCGTGGCCGCGTCGTCCTTCGACGCCGCCTCGATCAGGTCCTCATGCGCCAGAATGTCGGCGACCCGGGTCAGCGGCGCGCCTTCTTCCGCGCGCGCCGGCGCGGGATCGACCTCCGCCTCTCCGGCCAGCTCGGGATCGAGCAGGCGATGGGTGTAGTCGAAGGTCGGGCCCAGCACCTGACCGCCGGGCAGATCCTTGTAGGTCGCCGAAATCCGGCGCTCGGCGATCATCTCGCCGGTCTCGATGGGGCGCGACGCGCCGAAGCGCGGCAGCGTGGTGCGATAGGCGCGCAGCAGGAAGATCGCCTCGATCATGTCGCCGCGCGCCTGCTTGACCGCGAGCGCCGCGAGATCGGGCGCATAGAGCGACGCCTCGGCCATCACCCGGTCGACGGCGAGCGCGAGCTGCTCGACGATCTGGTCGATGGTGATGAAGGGGAGCGACCGGTCGCCCCGGCGCCGGTCGGCGAGCATCTTGTGGGCGTTGGCGATGGCCGCCTCTCCGCCCTTGACGGCAACATACATGTCAGACGGCCTCTTGGAGTTCGCGACGGGTGACGACGGTGGAGCGCGGCAGCGCCACCGCCTGCATTCCGCTCACAAGGATCAGATCGGCGCCGCGCGGAAAGAGCGCGCGGTTCGCCGCCCGCTGCGCGACGAAGTCCTCGGCAAGGCCGCAGGGCGCGAGGGCGGTCGACCCGTCGATGCCGGGCCCTTCGAGCGTCAGAGCCGGACCGCCCTCAAGGGCGGCAACGGCGAGCACCAGCGTCGCGCCGCGATCCGGATACTCCTGCGTTCCGGCTGAAAGCGCGGCCATGTCCGGCACCGCCTCCGCCGTATCGGCGAAGACGAAGGCCGCCGTGCCGAGATCGTCGACGACCGGACAGCCGCAATGGAACGCAAGCCACGCCTTGATCGCCGGGGTGGCGAGCGCGGGCGACAGCCAGACCGGCGTGTCGGGATCGGCGAGCGTCAGCGCCACGGCGGCGAGACCGGGCGTCATCGGCGCGGGGGGCTGCGGCGGCCCGGCCTCGACGGCGAGCGGCTGCACCGTGCCCGGGCGCGCCATCGCCTGCATCAGCGCATGAAAGGCGGCCTGCGCATCGAGCACGGGATCGGCGAAGCCCCCCTCGACGGCGGCTGCGGAAAAGCCTGTCGCGGACATCAGTCGTCCCCCCGCACCATTGTGAAGAAATCGACCTTGGTCGCGGCGGCCTCGCGGCGCACCTGCGACACCTCGGCGGCGCGCGCGGCGGCGAGCGGCGCGCAGACCGCCCGCTCCACGTCGGCGCGGCGGGTACCTTGCGACCAAAGGGCGGCGAGGATCGCCGACAGCCGGGCCTTGGCACGGTCCTGGCCGAGCGCATAGGCGTGACCGACCGTCCCGTCCGCAAGCCGCACGGTGGCGCGGGTGACCGCCGCCTCGCCCAGATTGAAGGGCGCGCCGTCGCCGCCGATGCGCCCGCGCACCATCACCAGACCGACCTCCGGACCGCGCACGGGCGCGGCGTCCGGCAACGGCTCCAGCGCCTCGGCACAGGCGGCAATCTCGGCGCGCGGCGAGGCCGCGAGCACATCCATCAGGGTCTTCAGTCCCGCCGCATCGGGCGGCACCGGCGTTGCATCAACCGACATCCCTTGCTCCGCTTTTCGGGCCGCACGCCGCGCGCCCGACCTGTCCCCGGACCGCGCCCCGCGCAGTCCCTGTTCGCTTCAACCACGCGGGGCGCGCGGTTCCCTGTCACTGCAACCGCGCGCCCCGCGCGGTGCCTTAATCGTGCGGCCACCCCGCGCGGCCCCGTCTTTCCGCCGCCTGGCATCCTGCCGCCGTCCCGACTGCCAGACCCCGGCACCGGCCCCTTCCGGCCCGTCCCCGGCTCTTTCCCGGGCCATGGGTCAGGGTCGAACCGGCGTCGCGTCTGGTCCGCCGGGCCGTTCTAACCCGCTCGGCATATTTATATAGTTTTATAGACAACCAACGAAGGGAAATCTACCCCTTCGAGATGACGGGTTGATGACGCCGGACAGATCGCTACAAACGGCGAAGAGACGCGGCCGACAGCCTGCGGCAACGAAGGAGACGCAGCGGGTGGGGGAACTGGAACGGCGCAGCGGCGTGGCGCTCTGGCGGCAGATCGCCGACGACATCCGCGCGGCCATCGGCAATGGCGCCTATGACGAGACGGGCAAGCTGCCGACGGAAGCCGCGCTGGCCGCGCAATTCGACGTCAACCGCCATACCGTGCGCCAGGCGCTGGCAGCGCTCGCCCGCGACGGGCTGGTGACCACCGTCCAGGGACGGGGCACCTCCATCGTGCCGCACAACCGCGTCACCTATCCGATCGGCCCGCGCACCCGCTTTTCCGCCGGTCTCGGCGGACAGGTCGCCCGCGCCACGACACGGCTGGTCGAGGCGGTCACGGAGCCGGCCAGCGAGGCAGTCGCCAAGGCGCTGCATCTGGCGCCTGACACGCCCGTGATCCGGCTGGAAAGCGTGGGCGAGGCCGACGGCACGTCGCTGTCGCGGGCGACGAGCTGGTTCGACGCCGACCGCTTCGCCGAGCTTCCCGCCCATTACGCCCGCGACCCGTCGATCACCCGGGCGCTGGCGGCCTGCGGCGTGACCGACTATGTGCGCGTCGCGACCGAGATTTCCGCCGCCCCCGCCACAAGCGCCGACCGGGCCGATCTCGGCTTGCAGCCGGGCGCCGTCGTGCTCGTCACCATCGCCGTGAACGCCGATCCGCAGGGACGGCCGATCCAGTACAGCCGCACCCGCTTCGCCGCCGAGCGCGTCCGCCTCGCGGTGCACTCGGAAACCGACACGCCGTCCGAGACCTGAGACCCGGAATGACGCCCGGAAACCGGGCTGTTCAGGCGGCTTGCGACTTTAGGCGCATTTGAAACACCACTTTTTTTTCGGCGGATTGCGAAAAATCAACGCGACCGATGGGCGGGCGCTCTTTAATTCACATTAACGAATGTATTCACTCCGTGCGGGGACGTTCGGGCGTGCCTGGCGCGCCGGAACGCGGGTCGCCGGGGAACCGGGAGAAACGCCTTGCAGACCACCAGACGCAATTTCCTCGCCCTGTCCGCCGGCCTCGCGGCCCTGTCCACGGTTCCCGCCGCGCGCGCCGCGCAGACGGTGAAGACGGACGCCCGCATCCTCATTCTGGGCGCCGGCGCGGCCGGCACGGCGCTCGCCAACCGGCTGATGGATCGGCTCGACGGCGCGAAGGTCACCATTCTCGATCCGCGCAAGGACCATTACTACCAGCCCGGCTTCACGCTGATCGCCGCCGGCCTCAAGCCGGCCGACTATTCCACCACCGCCACCGCCGACTGGCTGCCGCGCGACGTGGACTGGATCGCGGAAGGCGCCGCGGAGATCGATCCGGACGCGAAGCGCGTGGTGACCACGAGCGGCAAATCCATCGCCTATGACTATCTGGTGGTGGCCGCCGGTCTGAAGCTCGACTTCGAGGCCATCGAGGGCATGTCGCTCGATCTCGTCGGCACCAACGGCATCGGCGCGGTCTATGCCGGCCCGGACTACGCCGCCCGAACCTGGGCGGAGATGGACCGCTTCACCGAAAAGGGCGGCGTCGCGCTCTTCACCCGTCCGGCGACGGAAATGAAATGCGCCGGCGCGCCGCTCAAATACACCTTCCTCACCGACGACTATGCGCGGCGCAAGGGCACCCGGGCCAAGACCGAGATCGTCTACGCCGCCCACAACAAGACCTTCTTCTCGGTGCCGATCGTCAACGAGAAGGTGCGCATGCTGTTCGAGGATCGCGCCGTCGCGCCCGTCTACGACCACGTGATGACCGCGATCGACCCGGGCCGCAAGATCGCCACCTTCGACACGCCGGAGGGGCCCAGGGAGATCGGCTACGACTTCACCAACGTCATTCCGCCGATGCGCGCGCCCGATGTCGTGAAGAACAGCCCGCTCTCGTGGAAGACCGGCAAATGGGTCGACGAGGGCTGGGTCGAGGTCGACAAGCACAGCCTGCGCCACACCCGCTATCCAAACGTCTTCGCCGTGGGCGACGTCGCCGGCGTGCCCAAGGGCAAGACGGCGGCCAGCGTGAAATGGCAGGTGCCGGTGGTCGAGGACCATCTCGTCGCCCAGATCGCCGGACGCGAGAGCGACGCGCGCTACGACGGCTATACCTCCTGCCCGCTCATCACCCGGATCGGCCGGGCGATGCTGGTGGAGTTCGACTACAACAACAATCTCACGCCTTCCTTCCCCGGCGTGATCGCGCCGCTGGAAGAGCTGTGGATCTCCTGGCTGATGAAGGAGATCGCCTTGAAGGCCACCTACAACGCCATGCTGCGCGGCCGCGCGTAAGGGAGGAGCGACCATGAAGGATCTCACCTTTTCCACCATTCTCGCGGTGTTCGAGGAAATCTTCGGCCCCCTCCTGTTCTGGGGGCTCGTCGTCGCCGCCGTCGCGATCACCATCGCCTTCGTCTATGTCGTGGTGCGCGAGCACAGGCTCGAAGGCAGCCGCCTGCTGCGCGCGGAACTGATGGCCCCGGTCGGCGCCATCGCCGCCATCCTCTTCGTGCAATGGATCACCAGTTCGGGCTTTTCCGACATCGGCGGCCCGATCGACGTGATCGTCCTGATCGCCATCGGCGTCACCGGCGCCATCGGCCTGACGATCCTCGCCTATGTCGCACTGGCCGCCTTCACCCGCCGCGACGACGCCTAGGCGCCTCTTTCCCTTATCCCTTTCCTCCCAAGCACAAGGACGACCCTACATGTTCAGGAAACTGGTTCTCGCGCTCGCCGTCACGGCCGCCGCCGCCCTGCCGGTCAAGGCCGAGTCCGCCGACGGCACCAAGCCCGACCTCGTGACCGTGCTGGCCGCGCCCGACGCCCAGACGCAGATGATGGCGATGGTGCTCACCATGCAGTCGATGCAGCAGGGCGCGGGCACGCGCATCCTGCTGTGCGGTCCGGCCGCCGATCTTGCGCTCAAGGACGCGCCCGCCTCCGCCACCGCCCCGCAGAAGCCGCTCGGCATCGGTCCGCAGGACCTGATGAAGAAGCTGATGTCCGAGGGCACGCCGGTGGAGGTCTGCGCGATCTATCTTCCCAACCGCGACAGCGGTCCCGAGGTGCTGCTCGACGGCGTCGGCGTCGCCAAGCCGCCGCAGATGGCCGGTCACCTGATCGCGGAGAACGCGCGCATCCTGTCCTTCTGAGACGCGCGCGGCACAGACATCGGCCGCACGCGCCCCCGGCGCGTCGGCCCCGCCCGGGCACCCGCTGTCTCCCTCCTCTTCGGCGGCCCGGGCGTTTTTCCTCTCGCACCGACGCCGGCCTCGCCCGGCAGGCCCGCACAGCTCAGAACCTGCCGCTCCAGGGATGCACCGCCGGTCGCGCCTCGGGATGCGCGCGCAGGAAATGATGCAGCACATGCAAAAGCTCGCGCACGTGTCCGGCATCCCCGCGCGCCTGCGCGGCGCGAATGTCGTCGACGATCATGTCGCGGACGCTCTGTGTTCCGGTCTTCGCCGCCGAGAGATACTGCGCGAGGCCGCAGGCGACCGCGTCGCTGACGTGTTCGTGTTCGGCGATGGCGTGGATTTCTTCTTCGCTCAGCCCGCTCATCGCGATGCAGTCTTCCAGACTGATCATCGGCTCCTCCCGTGGAAGACGGCTTTCCGCCGAGGGAAAGCCCCCCTCAGAGTGTCATCAAATTGTCACATGCCCAATTCGCGGAATTGCGGACGCCGCCGCAACGCTGCGTCAGTCCCAGCCCCGTCGGACAGGGTGCCCTTGCGGGAAGCGCGCCTTCCCGCTTGACCCACTCATAGTTGCAGGACATCCTGACAGCACGGAAAAGGGCACGGGAGCGGGGGAGGATGCACGCGCGGGTCGACATCGCGATCATCGGGGGCGGCGCGACCGGCTGGATGGCGGCCGCCTATCTCAATCGGTTTCTGCCGTCCCTCGACATCGCCGTGATGGAATCGCCCGATGTCCCTCCGCTCGGCGTCGGGGAATCGCTCAATTCCGTGTCGCGCCGCTTCAATGCGGCGCTCGGGATCGACGAGGCCGAATTCCTGCGCGCCGTCGACGGCACCTACAAGATCGGCATCGCCTTCGAGGAGTTCGCCGATCTGGGCACCGGCTTCTTCCACCCCTTCGGCCGGCCTGCCGGCCCTGTCGACGCGCATCCGCATGCGCAGGACGCCTTCCCCGCGACCTGGCTGTGCCGGGCCAACCGCTTCGACCCCGGACAGGGCGCGCGCGGCTATCATGTCTGCGCCACGCGCTACGCCGGCTTTCTGCGCGATCTGGCGACCGCGCGCGGCGTCACCCGGATCGCGGCCCATGCCGAACGCGTGCGCCGGAGCGGGCGGGCCATCGCGGCGGTGGAGGATCTGGAGGCCGATCTCTTCATCGACTGCACGGGCTTTCGCGGCCTGCTGCTCGGCGATGCCCTGCAAACGCCGTTTCACGGGCTCGACGACACCCTGCCGAACGACGCGGCCGTCGCGCTGCGCGTGCCCTACGAGCGGATCGCGACGCGACCCTTCCCCTTCACCCGCTGCGCGGCGCAAGAGGCGGGGTGGATCTGGGAAATCCCGCTGTGGTCGCGGCTCGGCGCCGGCTACTGCTACGCGCGCCGTCATCTCACACCCGACGACGCGACCGCGCGGCTGAAGGCGCATCTCGGCCTCTCCGCCGACGACGATCTGGAGCCGATGCACATCCGTTTCCGGCACGGCCGCCATGCCCGCGCCGTGGCGGAAAACTGCGTCGCGCTCGGCGGCGCCTTCGGCTTCATCGAACCGCTGGAATCGACCGGGCTGGCGATGACACAGGCCAACATCATGTCGCTGGTGCCCGGCCTTGCGGATCTTGGGCGCTGGGACCGGCTGTGCCGGGAGCGCTTCGACACCACCGCCGATTTCGTCTTCGCCCACTACCGGCTGAGCCGGCGGCGCGACAGCGCCTATTGGCGCGAGATCCAGACCCGCGCGCCGGGCCCGCGACTCGCCCGTCTGCTGGCCGAGGCACGGCACGGCGATTTCGAGCGCATCGACAACGACCCAGGCCACTTCTACCGCGCGCGCAACTGGAACGCCGTGCTCTCCGGCATGGGTCTGTTCGACGCGCCGGAAACCGACGCCCCGCCGCTCGACACACAGGATCTGGCGGCCCGCGCCGCCGAGGCGCCCGATTTCGTCACCCATCTTGCCGAAACGCTGCACGGACCGCCGCCATGGCCGCACACACCGCCCCCCTCGCCAGTCGCGCCGCCAGCACCGGCACGACGTCGACCGGCCCCCGCCCCGATGATGGACAATGCCTCTCCCTGAGCGCCGCGCATGAGATCGACGGCGTGCCGCTCAGGATCTACCGCTGGGAGGCGGCGGACGCGCTCGCCGCCCTGCGCGACGACATCCTCGCCCGCGAGGCCGAGGTTCTGGCCCTGCCGATGAGCGCGGACTGGGACGCGCGCCACGACGACGTCGCCTCCTCCCGCTATGCGCATTACAACCTGTTCGCCCGGGCCGGACCGGCCTATGACGCCCTGCGCGCGGCCGTGCGCGCCGCGATTTCGCATCTGCGCGCCGAACTCGACCTCAAACCCAAGCCCGCCTACATCCAGTGCTGGTCCAACATCCTGCGCGCCGGCCAGGGCCTGCCGCAGCACGCCCACCCCTATCCGCTGCACGGGCATCTCAACGTCTCGACCAGCGGCAGCACGACCCGCTACGGCACGTCGGCGCCGGTCGAGATCGCCAATCGGCCCGGCGATCTGACCCTGTTCGCCCGGCCGGGTCTGGCCCATTCGGTCGCGCCCTACGACGGCGCCGACGCGCGCATTTCCATCGCCTTCGACCTGCTGCCGGTGGCCTTCGTCGAGGCCGACCCGCGCTGGCGCAAGCGCTACGAGGCGCGAAGCTTCATTCCGTTTGAGTAGGGTCGCTCTCCGCGCAAAGGGCCGCCTCGATCTCCGCAAGTGCTGCGGCGAGCCCCGTCTCGTCCAGCGCGGCAAGCCGGCGCGCCGCACAGGCTTCCCCGGAGATCATGCCCTTGAGCGGAAGATCCGGCGCGACCAGACGTACCTCCTCCCCCACGGCCCGATAGGCGAAGGCGGGAATGGAAAGCGCCGCGAGCTGGTCGCGCTCCTGCGCGCGCACCCTCGCTTGCGCGTCCGGATCGGACGGCCCCGCAGGCGGCGGCAGGGCGGACAGCATCTCGTCGAGCCAACCGGTGCGGCGTGCGGCGGCCAGATAGCCGGCCAGCAACTCGCCATAGAGGACGGTGGGACGCACCACGAAACGCCCCGCCCCGGCTTCCGTCTTGGTCCCGGTCCCGGAAACGTCCACCCGCAGCGGACCGGAGGGTGCCAGCAGGTCGGACGCGCGCGCGGCCGCCCGTTGCCAGGCCGTGCGGAAACCGCGCCGCACGGCAGCGCCCTGCACGGGCCGCGCAAGCCCGCCTCGGCGGGGCAAGTGGCGCAGGGATGCGTCCGCGACCTCACGGCGGACCAGAGCGACACGCCCCGCGGCATCGACCTCCACGGCGCGCACCGCATGGCGCACCTCGGCCGCCCGGGCGAGCCCGCTGCGCGAGCGCGCCGGATCGCCGCCCGGTGTCGGCAGATAGCCGGTGCGCGACAGATCCGACGCCGCGTCGGCATGGCCCGGATAAAAGCAGGTCTCGCAGTCGATCAGCACCGGCTCGGCGCCGCGCGCCACAAGGTTGGAGGCCACCGCATCGCGCGAATTGGTGAGCCACAGCCAGAACAGCAGTTCCCCGGCCCGCTTGTAGAAAACACCAAGCGCCGCGTCGTCCGGCACCTCCCCGGCCGCGATCCACGCGCACCAGCCGTAGCCGTCGCGGACCAGCGTGTCGGCGGCGAAGAGTTCCGCGATCTCCGTCTCGGCCAGCCACCCGGCCAGTCGCGCCCATTGTGCCTCGCGCGTCACCGGGCGCGGCTTGTAGGCGACCGCCCGCCCGTCGGAAAACACGATCCGCCGCACGCAGGCCGCCCCGTGATACTCGCTGCAAGGTCCCTCGATGGCTGAAACATGCGCCCCGGGCGCGATGGCGAGCTGCGTCGAGAGGGCATGACGGTCGGCCGCGAGCCGCTCAAGCATGGCCGCGACGCCTTGGCGCCAGTCGCTCAGGAAGCGGCCAAGCGCCGCCAGCAGGCTCCCCGCCGCTGCCGCATCGAGCAGGTTGACCGGATCGTCGACCGCTTCGAGCCCGGCAAGCGGCGCCGCGCCGCCGGCGCATTGGACAAGCACCGTTTCCGGCACGGCGAGACGCGTCAGCGCCTCCGCCCCCTCCGTCTCGAGCGCCTCCCAGGCGGCCTGCGACAGCCAATCGGTCGGCGCTGATTCCCGCAGGGGCGCGAGCGCGTGGCGCACGAGGCGGCGGCACCCGGCGTGTCCCGGCACCCGGGTGACATCGCCGTGGCAGATCATTCCTCGCCGCAGACGACCAGAAGTCCGGCTTTCGCCAGCGTGCGGACCAGATCGACGCGCGAGGCAAGTTCCAGCGGCTCGGGCAGATCGCGCGCGGTGAAGGGCCCGGTGGAGCGCGCGATCTTCCGCAGCGCGCCGCCGGCGATCAGCGGCGCCTCGATGCAACCGGGTTGCAGGTTTTCGTCGGTGGCGATGCCGATGCCGGGGAACTGGATGCGCACCGCGTCGCCTTGCTCATAGACATGACAGGGACACTCCGGCCGGCGCAGCAGCGGCGTGTCGGCCAGGATCGTTTCGGCCTGCGTGGCGGTGCGGATGTGCGCGCCCGGCAGCGGGCGGAGCTGCGCGCCGAAGGTCTCGTGAAACCGCTCCATGGCGAGCCGGCGCGGACGCGGCTTGCCGGCGGCCGCAACCAGCCGGTCGAGCTTGTCCGACAGCAGCGTCTCGAACCCCTCGCCCTCGCGCTCCAGGATGGAGGCGCGAAAGGCCGGGTCCTGCTCGGCCGCGATCTGCACCAGATGCGTCAGGTAGTCGACCCAGCGCAGCGGCCGGAAGCCCATGGTGATGTGGAAGGAATGCCCCTCCAGCGTGTGCGGGCCATGGACCAGGCCGCGCGGCACATAAAGCAGATCGCCGGGCTCCAGATCGAACACCGCGCTCGGCGCCCCGACGCTGGCCTGATCGATCAGATGGATCTGCCGGTCGATGGGCAGCTCGATGCGCTGGTCGAACAGCGGCCAGCGCTTGGTGCCCTCGAGCTGCAGGATGAAGACGTCATGCGTGTCGAAATGGGCGAGAAAACCCTGCTGCTCGGTCGGCGTGAGAAAGCCGTTGGCGGCGACCTTGCCGCCGAACTCCGCCTCGATGGCGCGCGCGGCCCGGGCCACGGGCACCGACATGGTGTCCATGCCGTTGAGGATGAGCGTGCAGCCCTCCGCGAGCCGGTCCACCGACCAGCGGAACAGGCTCTTGCCCTGCGAGGGATGCGGCATCGGAAAGTAGGTCCCCTGCCGGTTCACGCGCAGCACCCGGCGCAGCTTTTCCTCCTGGCTCCAAAGCAGATGCTCGAAGCCATCGATCCCCGGAAACGCCGGATAGCGGTCGGCGACGCCGCGCCCCGACAGATGCAACGGCTGCTTCTCGTAATAGTCGGCAAAGAACGTCTCGACGGTGAGCGGCGCCAGCAACGCCGCAAGGCTCGCCGCCCCCTCGGGCGGCGAGATTCCGGGCACGGTCATGATGGGCACTCCGCGCGCGTCAGAAGAGCTCAAGCTGAATGGCGATCACCTGCGCGGCGATGGTCATCAGGTCGTCCTTGTCGAGCTTCAGGATGTCCGGCGGCGTCGGGATGACGATATGCTTCACATCCTTGCTGTCGAAGTGGAACTGCACCTTGACGTCGCCGCCCTTCTCGAACTCGAACCCCTCCTCCTCGAGCATTCGGCGGGGATCCTTGGCGAGCTTTTCCTTGTAATCGGGATCGGTCCAGCACTTCACGACGATCCGCGTCATGATGTCCTTGTTGCTGGGGCGATCTTCCCTGGAACTGACCATGATGAACTCCTCAAGCGAAATGGCTGACGAACGCAAAACAGGACTCGGCGCGAGCGAAACATGCAGCGCCGAAACGAGCCTAACCAGAAAGGGAATTTTCTGCAAACGCAGTCAGGAATTGCAACCACGGACACAACACCGCGCAGCGCCGGTTGCATCCGCGTCCTTTCTGAGAAATGGCCGCTCAGGCCGTCAGCCGGCGCTCCAGCCCGGTCAGCATGTCGAGGCAGGATTGCAGCTGGTCGAGGCTGACGTATTCGTCCGGCTTGTGCGCCTGGGCGATGGAGCCCGGTCCGCAGACGACCGCCGACATGCCGAGCCCTTGAAAGAGGCCGGCCTCGGTCCCGAAGGCCACCACATCCGCGCCATTCGCCCCGGTGAGTTCGGCGACGATGCGCCGGGCCTCGTTGTCGTCTGCGGGTTCCAGCCCGCAGACCTCGCCGATCACCTGCGTCTCGATGCTCGCCTGCGGCGCGACCGCGCGCATCGCCGGCAGCAGCACCTCGGCGGCGTAGGCCTCGATCTGCGCGCGCACGAAGAGCCGGTCGGCTTCCACCACGGGGCGCATCTCCCACTCCACGCTGGCGTGGCCGGGGATGACGTTATGCGCCACCCCGCCGGAGAGGCTGCCGATCTGCAAGGTCGTCCAGGGCGGCTCGAAGCGGCTGTCGGCGGGGGCGCGGGACTTCAGCGCCTCGGCCAGTTCCATCAGCCGCGAGACGTAGCGCACGGCGTATTCCACCGCGTTGACGCCCGCGTCCGGGTTGGAGCCGTGGCCCTCGAGCCCGGTGAAGGTGGTGGTGTATTCGCAGCAGCCCTTGTGGCCCTCGATGATCCGCATCTCGGTCGGCTCGCCGACGATGGCAACGGCGGGGCGGATCTTCAGCCGCTTGAGATCGTCGACGAGCTGGCGCGCGCCGAGACAGCCGACTTCCTCGTCATAGGTGAAGCAGAAATGCACCGGCCGGGCGAGATCGAGGGCGGCATAACGCGGCGCGACCGCAAGGGCCGCCGCGATGAAGCCCTTCATGTCGCAGGTCCCGCGTCCGTAGAGCAGACCGTCGGCCTCGCGCAGCGTGAAAGGATCGGACGACCAGTCCTGATCCTCCACCGGCACCACGTCGCTGTGCCCCGACAGCACGATACCGCCGTCGCCCTCGGGCCCCAGCGTGGCGAAGAGATTGGCCTTGTGGCCGCTCGGGTCGGTCATCACGCTGGTGCGCGCGCCGAGATCCCCGAGCCGGTCGGCGGCATAGGCGATCAGCTCCAGATTGCTGTCCGCCGACACCGTGGGAAAGGCGATCAGGTCGGCGAGAATCGCGCGCGTGTCGTCGAGCAGGGACATGGCCAAGGTTTAGCAGCCCTAATCCTTGACGAAAAGCGCCCGCGGCCGGTTGCACAGACACTCCGCCGGGCCGCTTTCGGTGATCAGGATGCTCTCGGTGATCTCCAGCCCCCAGTCGTCCATCCAAAGCCCGGGCATGAAATGGAAGGTCATGCCGGGTTCCAGCACGGTGTCGTCGTCGGGGCGCAGCGAGATCGTCCGCTCGCCCCAGTCGGGCGGATAGGACACGCCGATGGGATAGCCGCAGCGCGCGGCGCGGTCGATGCCGGCGCGTGCCAGCGGCGCGCCCAGCGCCTCGGCGATGTCGGCCGCCGTGTTGCCCGCGCGCGCCGCGTCGAGCCCCGCTTCCAGGCCCTCCACCAGCGCCGCTTCGGCGTCCAGCAGATATTGCGGCGGCTTGCCCAGATAGACCGTCCGGCAGAACGGCGCGTGATAGCGGCGGTAGCAGCCGGCGATCTCGAAGAAGGTCGCCGACCCCTTCTCGATCAGCCGCCCGTCCCAGGTGAGATGCGGCGCGGCCGCGTCCGACCCGCTCGGCAGCAGCGGCACGATGGCGGGATAGTCGCCCCAGGCATCCTCCGTGCCGCGAATGGCGTCGGCATAGATCTCGGCGACGAGATCGGTCTTGCGCATGCCCGGCTCGATGCGCGCCAGGATGCCGTCGATCACCTTCTCAGAAATCCGCGCCGCGCGGCGCATGAAGACGATTTCCTCCTCCGACTTCACCGCCCGCTGCCAGTTCACCAGCGCGGTCGCATCCACGAAATGGGCGTCGGGCAATTCCGCCTGCAGCGTCAGATAGGCCTTGGCCGAGAAGTAGTAGTTTTCCAGCTCGACGCCGATGCGCCGGGCCTCGTAGCCATGCCTGCGGATGATGGCGGCCAGCGTCTCCATCGGATGGCGCACGGTCGATTGCACGAAGAAATCCGGATAGCCCGACACCCGGTCGTCATCCATCCACACCGTGCGGATCGCGCCGTTGGCGTCCTGCAGACGGCCCCACCAGATCGGGTCCTCGTCGTGGAAGACGAGCACGCCCTGGTGCACGTAGAACGACCAGCCGTCGTAGCCGGTCAGCCAGGCCATGTTCGAGGGATCCTCCACGAACAGGACATCCATTTCCTGTTCGCGCATGGCGGCGCGCACCTTTTCGAGACGCCGCGTAAACTCTGCCCGGGAGAACGGTAGTTCGACAGCCGGCATGTATCCCCTCATTGTGCGAGAAAAAACAGCTTCTTCGCGTTGTACACACGACGTGGCGGTCTTGGACAGGGGTTTTGCGGCCGTGTCGCGATCAGACCAGCAGATGTCGCTTGCGGCGATTGCATTCCGTTGCGGGGTCGCTGCACCGCGTGAGCCGCGCCATGGGACGCGCCCTGTCGCCAGACCGACGACATGGACAGACGCGCGCCTCCCCCTGTAAGACCTTGGACATGCTGCGCCTCGACGACCGCGACCTTGCCATCCTCTCCGTCCTCGCCCGCGAGGGCCGCCTGTCCAAGGCGGATCTGGCGCGCCGCATCAACCTCTCCCCCACGCCCTGCTGGGAGCGGCTGAAGCGGCTGGAGAAGGCCGGCATCATCGCCGGCTACCGCGCCGAGATCGCGCTCAGAAAGCTCGCCCCGCATGTCACGGTCTTCGTCACGCTCGAGCTGGACAACCACGGCGCCGGCGCCTTTCAGGCGTTCGAACAGATGGTGCGCGGCGAGCCGGAAATCGTCCAGTGCTGGGCGCTCGGCGGCGGCTTCGACTACCTGATGCAGATCGTCACCCGCGACGTCGACAGCTACCAGCGGCTGATCGACCGGATGCTGGAGCAGGGTCTGGGGCTTGCGCGCTATTACACCTACATCGTCACCAAGCCGGTGAAGGCCGACGGCCCGCCGCCGCTCGACGCCCTTCTGCCCTCAGGCGACCGATCGGACGCCTGAGGCCGGCGAGAAAAGACGGATCGTCTGCTCGCGCCGCATGAATTGGACGCATCTCCTGCGCGATCCGCGCCATCCTGCACGGCAACGGAACGTCTCAGGAGGGAGCGCGACGCCATGACCAGCCAGACAGTGACCAACAGGTCGGCGACCGGCCAAACGGCGACCGGCCAGACCGTGACGGGCGATGCGAGCGCGGACCGGGAGATGCGGACCGGCGCGGCGGCGCGCAATGCCGGCCCGGTCAGCGGCATCACCGGGGTGAGCGACCTGCGCCTGGTGCGTCAGTTCGGCTATGTCGGCGGACGCTGGGTGTCGGGCGAGACCGGCGACACCCTTGCCGTGCGCGATCCGGCGCGCGGCACCACGCTCGGCGAGGTCGCCGCGCTGACGCGCGATCAGGCGCGCGCCGCGATCGACACGGCCGACGCCGCCTTTCCCGACTGGGCCGGCGCCCTGCCGCAGGTGCGCTCCGACGCGCTGCGCCGCTGGTTCGACCTGATCGTCGCGCACAAGGAGGATCTCGCCCGGCTGATGACGCTGGAACAGGGCAAGCCGATCTCCGAATCGCGCGGCGAGATCGACTATGCCGCCTCCTTCGCCGAGTTCTACGCCGAGGAAGCCAAGCGGCCGAACATCGACAGCGTGACCTCGCATCTGCCCGACGCGGAAATGGAGCTGTGGCTGGAGCCGGTGGGCGTCGCGGCCCTCGTCACGCCGTGGAATTTCCCCTGCGCCATGATCACCCGCAAGGCGGCCGCCGCCCTTGCCGCCGGCTGCACCGTGCTGGTCCACCCCTCGCACGAGACGCCCTATTCCGCGCTGGCGCTCGCCGAGCTCGCGGAACGCGCGGGCTTTCCGCCGGGCGTCTTCAACGTGGTACCGGGCGACGCGGCGACCATCGTCGGCGCCTGGACGGCGGATGCGCGCGTGCGGGCCGTCTCCTTCACCGGCTCCACCGAGGTCGGCCGGCTGATCTACCGCCAATGCGCCGAGACGGTGAAGCGCATGGTGCTGGAACTGGGCGGGCATGCGCCGTTTCTCGTCTTCTCCGACGCCGATCTCGAGCGCGCGGAGGAGGAAGCGGTCAAGGCGAAGTTCGCGACCTCCGGGCAGGATTGCCTCGGCGCGAACCGCTTCTATGTCGCCCGCCCGCTCTATGCCGCCTTCTGCAAGGCGTTTGCCGAGCGCACCGCCGCGCTCACCGTGGGACGCGGGCTCGACGACCCCGACATCGGCCCCCTGATGAACGAGAATGCCGTCGCCAAGCAGCAGGCCCATGTGCGCGACGCGCTGGAGCGCGGGGCACGGCTTCTGACCGGCGGCGAACGGCACGACGCCGGACCGCTGTTCTTCAAGCCGACGGTGCTCGCCGACGTGCCGCATGACGCGCTGATCATGCGCGAGGAAACCTTCGGCCCCGTCGCCGCCATCGCGCCCTTCGACGACGAGGCGGAGGCCATCGCCCGGGCCAACGACAGCGAATACGGTCTGGTCGCCTATCTGCACACGCAGGACGCCCGGCGCATCTATCGCCTGACACGGGCCCTGCGCTACGGCATGGTGGCGGTGAACCGCACCAAGGTGACCGGCGCGCCGATCCCCTTCGGCGGCATGAAACAATCCGGCCTAGGGCGCGAGGGCGCCGCGCTCGGCATGCAGGACTTCATGGACCTCAAATACGTGTGCCGCGACTGGGCCTGAGGGGCCGCGCGGCGCGCAGAACCCGACACGAAACACCCGGCACAAACAACCCAGACACCAAACGGGAGACACAAATGCTGACCAACGACCAGCTCGACAAGTGGGACCGCGAGGCCTTCATGCACCCCTCCACGCATCTGGCCCAGCATGCGCGCGGCGAAAGCCCGACGCGCATCGTCACCGGCGGCGAGGGCGTGTTCATCGAGGACCGCGACGGCACGAAGCTGCTCGACGCCTTCGCCGGGCTCTATTGCGTGAACGTCGGCTACGGCCAGACCGCGATCGCCGACGCCATCGCCGCGCAGGCGCGCGAACTCGCCTATTATCACGCCTATGTCGGCCACGGCACGGAGACCTCCATCACACTGGCGAAGATGGTGCTCGACCGCGCGCCGGCGGGCATGTCGAAGGTCTATTTCGGCCTGTCGGGCTCCGACGCCAACGAGACCAACATCAAGCTCGTGTGGTATTACAACAACATCCGCGGTCTCCCCGAGAAGAAGAAGATCATCTCGCGCTGGCGCGGCTACCACGGCTCGGGCCTGATGACCGGCTCGCTGACGGGGCTGGAGCTGTTCCACAAGAAGTTCGACCTGCCGCTCGCGCAGGTTCACCACACGACCGCGCCCTATTATTTCCGCCGACCCGACCTCGACATGTCGGAAGCGGATTTCGTGGCCCATTGCGTCGCCGATCTGGAAGCGCTGATCGCCCGCGAGGGCGCCGACACCATCGCCGCCTTCATCGGCGAGCCGGCGCTCGGCACCGGCGGCATCGTGCCGCCCCCGGCGGGCTACTGGGCGGCGATCCAGGAGGTGCTGGCACGCCACGACATCCTGCTGATCGCCGACGAGGTGGTGACCGGCTTCGGGCGTCTGGGCACCATGTTCGGCTCCGACCACTACGGCCTGACGCCCGACATCATCACCATTGCCAAGGGGCTGACCTCGGCCTATGCGCCGCTGTCGGGCTCCATCGTCAACGACAAGGTGTGGAAGGTGCTGGAACAGGGCACGGATGAAAACGGCCCGATCGGCCACGGCTGGACCTATTCCGCGCATCCGATCGGCGCGGCGGCCGGCGTCGCAAACCTCAAGCTGATCGACGAGCAGAACCTCGTCGCCAACGCCGGCGAGGTTGGCGGCTATCTCAATGCCGAGATGCGCAACGCGCTCGAAGGCCACGCCAACGTCGGCGAGGTGCGCGGCGAGGGGCTTCTCTGCGCCGTGGAATTCGTCAAGGACAAGGACACGCGCACCTTCTTCGACGCCGGCGACAAGGTCGGCCCGCGGATCGCCGCCGCCCTCGTCAAGCGCGGCGTGATCGGCCGCGCCATGCCGCAGGGCGACATCCTCGGCTTCGCCCCGCCCTTCTGCCTGACCCACGCGGAGGCCGACACCATCGTCGCGCAGACCCGCGAGGCGGTCGCCGAGGTGCTCGGCTGACCGACCCGTGCAGCGTCGCACGCCCGCGCCGAATCGCGTCTAATCGGCGCGCCGATGAGCATAAAGGGACGACGGGGGTGCGACGATGACGGGACGGATGGACGCGCAATCGGCGCGCGAGGCGCAAGCCCTCGCCGCCTTTCTCTCCGGCGCGGCCGACCTCCTCGGCCCGGCCGCCGTGGCGCGAGGTGACGCCATCGAACCGCGTTTCCTGCGCGCGACGATCCCCTGGGCCGCGCGGCCGCTGGCCGTGCTGGCACCGGAAACGGCCGAGGCCGTGCCGGGTCTTCTCGCGCTGGCGAGCCGGCACGGCGTCCCCGTCCATCCCGTCAGCCGGGGACGGAGCTGGGGGCTCGGCTCGGCGCTGCCGCCGCGCGATGCGGTGGTGCTCGATCTCTCCCGCCTCGACCGCATCCTCGACCTCGATCTCCAGAACGGCACCGCCCGCATCGAGCCGGGCGTGACCTTCGCGGCGCTTCAGGCGCGGCTGAAGGCGGAGGGCCTCGCCTGGCATCTGCCCTCCTTCGGCGGACCGACGGATGCCAGCGTGCTCGCCAATGCGCTGGAACGCGGCGAAGGCGCGGGGACGCAAGGAGACCGCTTCGCCGGGCTGTGGGATCTCGACGTGGCGCTGGCGACGGGGCAGCGTTTTCGCACCGGCCACGGCCGCCACAAGCTGCCGGAGCTTTCGGCGCTGCACGCCCGCCCCGCCGGCCCGCTGGTCGAGGGGCTGTTCAGCCAGTCGAGCCTCGGCGTCGTGCTGTCGGGCCGCGTCACGCTGCAACCGACCCTGCCGCATGCCAGCACGATCCTCGCCGACATCGGCCCGGCCGAACGGCTCGACGGGGCCGTCGCCGCCCTGCGACGGCTGGTGACGGCGGGCCTCGTCGCCCCCCATGCCGCGGCGATCTGGAACGGGGCCAAGCGCGTGTCCTCCCTCGTCGGGCGTCATCACGCAACGCCGGAGGCGCTGACAATCGCGCCCGACGACTGGGCGCTGTCGGTGGTGCTCACCGCGCCGCATCCGGAGTTGATGCGGGTCGCCGGCAAGCTGGTCGTCGGCGAACTCGGCCCCCACTGCCGCGACCTGAAGGCATCGAGCGACCGCGCCGACGACGGCACGCGGCTTGAAACCCCGATCACCGGCTTTTCCGACGGCGCCAACGTCATGAGCGCCTATTGGGGCAAGGCCACGCGCCCGGAGACGCCCGGCAATCCCGATCTCGACGGCTGCGGTTTCTTGTGGCTCTGCCCGGCGCTGCCCTTCGACGGGGCCGCCATCCGAACGCTGGAGGAGATCGTGACGACGACGGTCGCCGGCACACGGCTGCATCCCGCGCTCGGGCTTCAGGCCGTCTCGTCGCGCGCGCTGCATGCCTATGTCTCGCTGGCCTGGGATCGCGACGACGCGGCCTCCGACGCCGACGCCATGCGCGCCCATGACCGCCTGATCGCCGCGTGCGCCGCCGCCGGCTTTTCGCCCTATCGCCTCGGCTGGCCGACGGTGCCGGCCCTGGGCGAGGCGCCGGACGACTGGGGGCATGTGCTGGCGACCCTCAAGCGGGCGCTGGACCCGGCCGGCATCCTGTCGCCCGGCCGCCTGCCCGGGCTCGATCGGGCCGGATCATCAGAGTGACCCGCAAACAAGAAAGGGCCGGAGATCCGGCCCTTTCCGCAAAGACGTTCCGTGCGGTGTCGGTTCAATGCGTGGCCGCAGCTGCGCCCGAGGCCGCGAGCCGCATGGTCGCGCCCGCCGACAGGAAGGCGCTCAGCATCGCCGCCTGCGGCGCGAGCCCGCCCTTGATCGCATCCGCATAGGTCGCCCGGGCGACCTTCTGCGCGGTCTCGTTGCCCGGTGCGTCACCGGCGGCCTGCATCTTCATGGCCACCACCTTGTCAAAGGCGGCATCCGCATCGCCGGTCTCGGCCAGCGCCTTGCAGAAGACGTCCATCACCAGAACCATCTCGGCTTCCGCGATGGATGCGTCGACGGCGGCGTTGAAATCCTGACCGAGCGCGAGGCGCGCGGTGGTCGCCTCCTCGGCCTTGGCGCCGAGCAGCACCGCCTCGCCGGCCGACCAGCCGGCAAGCGACGCGCCGCCGGTCACCATGCCGGTGACGATGTCCTTCACCTGCTGAACCGCATCCTTACCCATGCTCATGATCTTCGCTCCTCACTTTCGGGGGTCTCGTTGACGGTCGATCCGGGAGCGGATCACCAGTGGTGGAAGAAATGCTTCACGGCGTGGCCGACCTTGTGGGCGGCATGGCTGACCGCATGCTCCACCTGATGGGCCTCGTGGCTGATCGCATGACCCGCCTCATGCGCCAGATGGCTGGCCTCGTGACCCACTTCCTGCGCGGCATGGGAAATCGCCGGCCCGAAGTGATGGTCGAAGAAATGGAAGGCGTTTTCGAACGGCTTCGTGTCGATCGAGAAGTGGAAGTCGAAGTCGATGCCGAGACCGGCCGCGATGTCGCCGCCCAGACCGAAGTTCAGGTGGTGATGCGAATAGCCCGCATGCGCCTCGCCCCCGATGCCGACCTCGCCGGCATCGACGCCACCGGACCCGCCGGCCGAACCGACACCATGGATCGACCCGTCGCCGCCGGCATGGGCTTCCGCGCCGGCGCCCGCCATCGCACTGCCCGAGCCGCCCGCGCCATAGGCGCCATGCCCGTGCTGGATGTCGGCGGAGCCATTGGCGTCCGCGCCGACCGTCGCCGACCCGCCGGCCGTCTCGGAGGCCGAAACGCCATGGGTGCTGACCGTGGAACTGGCGTCGCCCGACACGCTCGCCGAGGCCCCGGCCGAGGCCGACGCCCCGGTGTCGGAGGCATTGGAATGCGCCTCGCCGGACACACCCGCCCCGGCCTGTGCGTCGCCCGACACGGTCGAGCTCACCGGACCCGCGCTGGCATGCGCCTCGCCATGCGCATCCGCGCCGACGCCGGCCGCGCCGGACACGCTGCCATGGCCCACATGCCCCGACACGCCGTCGCCGACATGAGCGCTGCCGGAGGCGCCGAGATGCGCGTCGCCCGTCGAGCCGGAGACCCCGGCGTGAACGCCGGCATCCGGATCGCTCCAGTCGCCGTCATCGTTGGAGAAGACCCGCGTGCCGCCGGAAACGCCCGCCAGGCGATCCAGCGGAATGGCATCGTCGAGCTCGTCGAATTTCGCGTGCAGTTCCTTGTTCATTCCGCCACCTCCGAAACGTGATTGCGGGGGTAACGCTAGCGGGCGTTTCTTGCGATTCCGCAAAGGCAGAGGAATCAATTCTTCATTTTGGTCAGATGGTTAAACGAATGATAAGACAAATACTCAAGACGCGAACGCCCACCGCACCGGTCTTCCTGCGAGGACCGGTGCGGCGGGCGTGACATCTATCTTTCACGCTCCTGCGGAGGGGCGCCGTCAGGCCGCGGCCTGCGCGTCGACGAGCCGGGCGAACAATCCGCCCCTTGCGCAAAGATCGGCATAGGCGCCGTCCTCGACGATACGCCCGGCCTCCAGCACGAGGATCCTGTCGCAATTGCGCAGGGTTTCCAGCCGGTGGGCGATGCTGAGGGTCGTCACGTCCATCTCGTCGACCGCCCAGGCGATCTGTGCCTGAAGCGCGGGATCGAGCGCGCTCGTCGCCTCGTCCAGGATCAGCAGGCGCGGATGGCCGGCGAAGGCGCGCGCCAGCAGGATGCGCTGGATCTGCCCGCCGGAAAAGCCGCAGTCGGTGTCGCCGATGGGCGTGCCGAGCCCCAGCGGCAGGGCGGCGACGTCGCGCGCGAGCCCGGCGCGCTTGAGCGCGGTGCGCGCCTCGTCCAACGTCAGATCCGTGCCGGCCGCGATGTTGTCGAAGAGCGTCCCGGGAAAGAGCCGCCCGCCCTGGCCGACGATGCCGACCTGACGGCGCAGCGCGCGATCGTCGAGCCCGTCGAGATCGATCCCGTCGAACCAGATCTTGCCGTCCTCGCGCGGCACGAGACCGATGAGCGCCTTGATCAGCGTCGATTTGCCCGCGCCCGAGGGGCCGGCGATGCCGACATGCGTGCCCGGTTCGATGTCAAGGCTGACGCTGGAAAGGGCCGCCGGCGCGCCCGGCCTGTGCCGCACGGTCAGATCGCGACAGGCGACCCGCCCCTGAAGCGGCGGCGGCGCGGCCCCGTCGATGGCCGGGCGCGGGGCCGCCGTCAGAAGCGGGGTGATCATCCGGTACTGAAGCCCCAGCATGGTCGCCTGATTGAAGGCGCCGAGCAGCGCCGATACGGCACCGGCGATGCTGCCGGCGGCCACGACGAGCGCGACCGGCTGGCCACCGGCCGCCACGCCGCCGGCGAGCGCCAGCGCGACGATGGCGGTGAACACCAGCGTGCCCTCGACCGCGCCCTCCAGCGCGGAGGCGGCAGCCCCCACCCGGTCCGCCTTCAGGAACCGGTGGCGCAGGGACACGAAGCCGTCGGTCCAGCGGTCGAACACGCGGCCCTCGGCGGCGGTCGCACGCACCGTGTCGATCATCGACAGGCCCTCGTAGGCGGTGGTCATCCAGCTTTGCGGCGCGACCAGCCCGTGGAGCAGCGCCCGCACCCGCGCGCGGGCGATCAGCGCCCCGCCGGCAACCAGCGCCAGCAGGACGCCGCCCATGAGGGCCGCGCCGGTGCCGGAGGTTCGTCCGATCACGACGACATTCGGCAGGGCGACCAGCAGGCTCGCCGACACGGAGAGCGCGATGCCCCAGCAGCCGCGATGCCAGCGCGCCATCGAGCGGCTGGCGAGCGCGGCGATCGGCGCGGCCGGCAGTCCCTCGCCGCGCGCCGCCGCCGCCTCGCCGATGCGGATCGCCCGGTCGAGCGCGGCCGCCCGCAAAAAGAAGCCGATGCGCCCGTCGAGGCGCAGCTGGGCGATGCCGGCGGCAAAGCGCGTCAACAGATTGGCCGCGAACAGCACCGCAAAGAAGATCATCATGTCGACGAGCAGACCCCGCTCGCCCTCCGGCACCACCGTGTCGAACAGCGGACCGGTCAGCACCGGCAGCAGCGCCACGATCAGGCCGGCGGTCAGCGTGAAGGCGAAGAAGGCGGCGAGATCGCCGCGCCCCTGCATCAGACCGAAGCGCAGGAGCGCCTTGCCGGTGATCGGCGTGTCGGGCAGGGCCGGCAGGACCAGCACCGCATCGGGTTCGAAGTCCTCCAGCGCGAGTTCTGCCACCTTTCGCGGACGCCAGCCGCTTTCCGCGTCCGCCAAGCTCCAGCGCGCGCCGGACCGCGACAGCAGAACGGGATCGCCCGATTGCTCCGCGTCTGCCTTGCGGAAGGCGAGGATCGGCGCCGGCGCCTCGCCGATGCGCTGGTCGGTCAGCCGCACGGCGCGCGGTTGCAGCCCGGCCACCCGGGTCAGCCGCTCGATCGAGGCCATGCGCGCTTCCCCGGGCACCAGCGCGCTGCCCGGGACAAGCGTTCCACCGACGGCCCTGGCCGCCGCGCCCAGCGCCTCGACAAGCGCCGGGTCGGGTTTGGACATGGCCGGTTTCTCGGCCGTCAGCAGCGTTTCGATCCGCCGGGCGGAGGCTGCGAAGAGATCGTCGGTGCCGGTCTGCTGGCTCATGCGACCGCCCTCCCCGGCGTTTCGTCCATCATGGGGGGTTCCGCCGCCGGCGCCAGCGCGACGCCGCCGCGCCCGTCGAGATGCACCACCCGATCGCAGCGCCGCGCCGAGCCGATGCGATGGGTGACGAGCAGCACCGCGGCGCCCGAGCGGCGCAATCCGTCGAGCACCTCTTCCTCCATCAGCGCGTCGAGCGCGCTGGTCGTCTCGTCGAGAACCAGCACGGACGGGCGGCGGGCGAGCGCGCGGGCGAGCGCCAGACGCTGGATCTCGCCGCCGCTCAAACCCGGCCGGTCGGCGGACAGCCG
This sequence comes from Stappia sp., assembly GCF_040110915.1. NCBI lineage: Bacteria > Pseudomonadati > Pseudomonadota > Alphaproteobacteria > Hyphomicrobiales > Stappiaceae > Stappia > Stappia sp. Next base: position 3,023,842 of record NZ_CP157793.1, read on the forward strand.
CACGGCGAGCCCGCCGGCGCGGGTCACCATGTCTTGCGCGCCGGCAAGTTCAAGCGCCTCCGTGATCGCCGCGTCGTCGATCGACGGGTCCCACATGGTGATGTTGTCGCGGATCGTGCCGGTCAGCACCGCACTCGACTGGGGCACATATTGCAGCTTGCGGCGCAGCTCGGCGTGCGGCCAGTCGGCGAGCGTCCGGCCGTGGAGGGACACCGTGCCGCCACGCGGCGCCAGAAGGCCGGCGGCGATGCGCGCCAGCGTCGACTTGCCCGCCCCCGAGACGCCGGTGACCGCCGTCAGGCTGCCCGGCGCGAAGTCGAGCGTCACGTCGGCGAAGAGATCCGGCCCCGTGCCGAAGCCGAAACGCACACGCTCGAGGCACAGCCCCGCGCCGTCGCGGACCGTTGCGGATGCGGCATCGCTGTCGCGGCGGATCAGCGGGTCGCGCGGGTGGTTGGTCAGATCCTCCAGTCGCAGGATCGCCCCCGCCGCTTCCTGGAGCGCGCAGTAATGCGCGGCGATGGCGGCGATGGGCGCGGCGACAAGACCGGCCAGTACCTGCAGCGCCAGCAGTCCGCCGAGCGCCAGATCGCCGGACATGACCCGCATCGCCCCGACGCCCAGCACGCACATGGAGATCAGCAGCGTCGCGGCCGTCGGACCGAGAGTCACCAGCGTGCGGATCGTGCCGAGCCGTTGCTCCGCATCGAGCGCGGCCTCTTCCGCAGCAAGCCAGCGGCGCGCGAACAGATCCTCGCGACCGAGCAGGCGAAAGGCATCGAAAGCCATGAAGCCGGCCGTGGCGACCCCGCTCGCCGTCCCCTCGAGCACGTTTTGCAGACGATTCGCCTCGGCGAGACGCTCCGACAGGCGCACCAGCACCACGAGATTGGCGAGCGCCACCGCCGCGACGATGGCCCCCAGCACCAGGTCATAGAGCGCGATGATCGCGAGGTAGCCGAGCGCCACCACGATATTGGGCAGCATCTGCGCCAGCGGACCGGCGACCGTTCCGCCGATTTCCGAGCCGATCCTCAGCCGCGACACCACCTCGCCCGCATTGCGCTGCGCGAAGAAGGTGAGCGGCAGGAACAGGGCATGCTCGAAGGCGCGCGCGGCGATCACCACGCCGATCTTCAACTTGAGCCCGGCCACGATCCATTCGCGCAGACCCGCGAGCGCGACCTGCACGAGAACGGTGACCACGAGGGCCGCCAGAATGACCTCCAGCCATTCCACGCGCCCCTCGGCCACCACATAATCGGAATAGGTCTGGATCGCACCCGACAGCACGAGCCCCGGCACGATGCCGACCACGCCGCACAGGAACACGATGCCCATGGCGTCCCAGGAGCCCGACGCCTGGCGCAGCAACGCCGGCAGGATGCGCGGACGCACGCCGCCGGCTTCAAAATCCGGCCCCGGCACCATGACGAGCACCAGCCCGGTCAGGCTGCGGTCCATCTCCGCCCGGTCGACCACGCGCCGCCCCACCGCCGGATCGCGCAGCACGTAGCGGTCGCCATGCACGGCTTCCAGAACGACGAAATGGTTGAAATTCCAGTGCAGAACGGCGGGAAGCGGCAGCTCGGCGAGTGTGTCGGGCTCGCGCCGCACGGCCTTGACCCTGAGACCGTAGCTTTCGCCGGCCCGGGCGAGTGCCGCCGCGTCCACGCCGTCGCGCGACGTGCCGCAGCGCTCGCGGGCGTCCTCCAGCGGGATCTCGCGCCCGTGCGCGCTCAGCACCATGGTCAGACAGGCGGCGCCGCATTCGGTCGCCTCCATCTGCAGCACCGTGCGCGGTGACTTCACGCCCGCGCTCATTCGCGCCGCCCCGTCCAGTCGTCCTCGGGAAGATGCAGGAACCGCTTGAAGGCCGGCACCGCCAGCGCCAGCAGCGGCCGCCGCTCCACCGTCACCCGCGCCTCGAAGGGCGTGCCCGGCGTGAGCGCGATGTGTGGCGACCGCGTCGTCGTCCAGGCATAGCCCGCCCCGTCGTCGCCGGCGGGCTCGAAGGTCAGGCGCACCTCGAACACGGGGCCGCTCGCCGTCACCTTCTCGACCAGCGTGTCGTCACCGAGCGCGGTGCGCAAGCTGTCGGTGGACACCGGCACGTCGGAGACCTCCGCCACCCGGGCGATCAGCCGATCGTGCCGGTCGACGGGCAGATCGGCGGGCGTCACCAGCGCCCGATCGTCGGCGGCAAGCCGCTTGCCCGCCTGAAGCGGGACGAAGGCGAGCGCCTCGAGCCGGCCGGTGGCGGCGGCATCTCCGGTCATGATCTCGAAGACCGGCGCGCCCGGCGCGACCAGCGCGCCGGGACGCGTGTTGATCGCCGTGACCACGCCGCCGGCATCCGCCTTGATCACCGACCCGGCGGTGAGAATGGCGCGGGCGGCGGCCAGATCCGCCGCCACGCGCTCGATTTCGAGCTGGTCCTGCAGGGCCGCGCGCTTGCGCGCCGAGGCCGCTTCCTCGCGGCGCATGTCGAGCGCCACGCGCTCGGCTTGCGCGGCGGCGAGATCGTCGCCCGCCGCCCCGGCCGCGATCCGTGCGGTGGAGACCGCGTCCTTCGACACCACGCCGTCGGCCTGCAGCTTCTGAAGATCAGCGAGCCGCTTCTGCAGCCAGTCGTATTTTCCGGACAGGGCCGCGATCCGCGTCTCCAGCGCCCGGGTCTGCCGGTCGAAGGAGGCCGTCTCGGCCCGCGCGTCGGCCTCGCGCAGCCGTGCCTTGTGTTCGGCGCTGCGCTTGAGATCCTTGAGCATGCGCGTGTTCTTGGCGACCTCGGCCTCGCGCTCGGGCAGCACGAGGCGCGCCAGCACGTCGCCGGGCGCGACCGTCTGGCCGGGACGCACCGGGATCTGCGCGATGTAGCCCGCCGCACTCGCCGCGACCGGGGTCACCAGGGTGCCACCGCCGCGCACCAGCACGCCGTTGCCCTCGACATGGATCGGAACGTCGATGAAGGCGCTCCAGGTGACGGCGCCGGCCAGCGCGGTGGCGAGGGCCGCCGCGGTCAGGCGTGTCGCGCCGCTCGACACGCGCATCGTGCGTTGCACGTCCTCCACGCGCGTGGCGGCCTGCAGCGCTTCCTTGCGAAAGAACGATTTCGTCATGCCACTCCCCTTCAGCTCGGGAAACATGACAAGGGTCGTCCTCAAACCGGGTTAAACGCAGCGCCTTCCGCAACGCCCTCCTCTGCTTGTGGTGAAGGAACGGTGAATATGCGACGTCCGGCGGCGGCCCGTCGCGCGCCACCCCGCGTCCCATGGCGCACGCACGCCGGCGCCCATGCCGGCCAGGCGGTTCGCGCCGGTGCCGGCAAAAAAGACGCCCCCGCCGGTCGCCCGGCGGAGGCGTGTCGTGCCGCCCGGTCCCGCTCAGGCCCGGGAAAGCGGCTCAAAGCGCCAGATACTCCTGGCGCAGCTCTTCGTTGTCGAGCACGTCCTGCGCGGTGCCGTCGAAGACAATCTCGCCCATGTCGAGAATGAGCGCCCGATCCGCCAGATGGAGCGCCGCGATCGCGTTCTGCTCGACGATGATCGTCGTCATGCCGAGCGACTTGATCTCCTCCAGCGTCTTCTCGATCTCCTGAACGATCACCGGCGCGAGGCCCTCGTAGGGCTCGTCGAGCAACAGCAGCTTGACGTCGCGGGCGAGCACGCGGGCCAGCGCCAGCATCTGCTGCTCGCCGCCCGACATGGTGGTCGCCTCCTGCGTCTTGCGTTCGGCCAGGCGGGGAAACAGCTCGTAGATGCGCTCCAGCGACCAGCCGTGCGGCGGGGCGATCTGCGCCAGCCGCAGGTTTTCCTCCACCGTCAGCCCCTGGATGATCCGCCGGTCCTCCGGCACCAGCCCGATGCCGTTCTGCGCCGCCTGATAGGACTTCATCTCGTGCAGCGGCTTGTGGTCGAGCCACACCTCGCCGTGGCGCACCTCCGGTTCGTCGGCGCGCGCGATGGCGCGCAGGGTGGAGGTCTTGCCCGCGCCGTTGCGCCCGAGCAGCGCGACGATCTCGCCCTCGCGCACGTTGAAGCTCACGCCCTGCACGACGTAGCTCTCGCCGTAATAGGCGTGCAGGTCCCAGACCTGGAAATAGGCGCGCTGCCCGCCCTTGGCCGCAACCGGCGGAACGCCCGGCGCCGTGCCCTTCCAGGGATCGTCGGAGATCAGCCCGCCATCGGCCTTGTGGCCTGCCGGCGCGTCGGGGGTGGTCGTGTCCGTCATAGATGAGCCCCTCCGAGATAGGCTTCCTGCACCTTGGGATTGCCCTTGATCTTCTCCGGCACGTCCTCGACGATCACCGTGCCCTGCGCCAGGACCGAGATCTTCTCGGCGAGCGAGAACACCACGTGCATGTCGTGTTCGATCACCACCATGGTGATGCCGCGCCTGGAGATCTGCTTGAGCAGATCGATCGTGTTGTTGGTGTCGGCCCGCGCCATGCCGGCCGTGGGCTCGTCGAGAAGCAGGAGTTTCGGCTTCTGGATCAGGCACATGGCCAGTTCCAGACGACGTTTGTCGCCGCGCGACAACTGCCCGGCGATCTGGTCCGCCTTGGCGCCGAGGCCGAGGTCGGTGAGCATCTCCATCGCCGCCTCGCCGATCTCCGCCTCGTCGCCGACCCCGCCCCAGGCCTTGACCTGGAAGGCGCCGTCGCGCTTGGCGAAGGCCGGAATCATCACGTTTTCCAGCAAGGTGAGTTCGGTGAAGATTTCCGGCGTCTGGAACACCCGGCTGACGCCGGTCTGGTTGATTTCATGCGGCTTGATGCCGAGCAGGGACTTGCCGTCGAAGGTGACGGAGCCGGTGTCCGGCTCCAGCTTGCCGACGAAACAGTTGAGCAGCGTCGACTTTCCGGCGCCGTTCGGCCCGATGATGGCGTGCACCGAGCCTTCCTCGACATCGAGATTGACCTCGTGCAACGCCTTCAGACCGCCGAAGCTCTTGTTGACGCCCTTGACTTCGAGAATACCCATGACGCGCTTACTCCGCCGCGGACGGGGCCGAGCCGGCCGCCGCCTTGTCCTTGTTCGCCGTCTTGCGACGGGTGAACAGCCGACCGATGCGCTGGCCGCCCTCGACCATGCCGCCGGGCAGGAAGATGACGACGAGCATGAAGACGATGCCGAGCGTCAGGTGCCAGCCCTTGCCGATGAAGGGGTAGATCACCGCCACGACGAAATCCTCCAGCCCGTCGGGCAGCATCGCGAACCACGCGTGCAGGATGTTCTCGTTCAGCTTGGAGATGATGTTCTCCATGTATTTGATGGCGCCCGCGCCGAGCACCGGCCCGATCAGGGTGCCGGCCCCGCCGAGAATGGTCATCAGCACCACCTCGCCCGACGCCGTCCAGAACATGCGCTCGGCCCCCGCGAGCGGGTCCATCGCCACCATCAGCCCGCCGGCGAGCCCGGCATACATGCCGGAGATCACGAAGGCGGCCAGCGTGTAGGGCTTGGGGTTGAGGCCGGTGTAGAGCATGCGCTGCTGGTTCGACTTCACCGCCTTCAGCATCATCCCGAAGGGCGAGCGGAAGATGCGGATCGCCACGTAGAAGGCCACCAGCATGACGACGGCGCACAGGTAGTAGCCGAAGTTGAAGGTGAAGAGCCATCCGCCCAGCGCCAGTTCGAAGCCGTCTCGCATCTCGATCCCGAAGAAATTGGTGAGCGGGATCGAGCCGTCCGCCGTCTGGCTGACGCCGAGGATGCGCGGATCGTCCAGCGCCAGTTGCAGGCCCGTCTCGCCGCCGGTGATCGGTGTCAGCACCGAATAGGCGAGCGCGAAGGACATCTGCGCGAAGGCGAGCGTCAGGATCGAGAAGTAGATGCCCGAGCGGCGCAGCGAGATATAGCCGACGAGCAGCGAGAACAGCCCCGCCACGATCACCGAGACGATGATCGCCGGCACCACGTTCATCGACAGGAGTTTCAGCATCCACACCCCGGCATAGGAGCCGACGCCCAGAAAGGCGGCATGGCCGAAGGAGAGATAGCCCGTGAGGCCGAACAGGATGTTGAAGCCGATGGCGAAGATCCCGAAGATCACGAAACGCTGCATCAGGTCGGGGTAGCCGGCGTTGAACTGCGCCAGCGCCGAGCCTTCGGGAAAGGGGTTGAGCAGGAACGGCGCGAACAGCGTCAGCACCATGACGATCAGGAAGAGCGTCGTGTCCCTGGCATTCAGTCCGAGCATGGGATCAGCCCTCCATGACGCCCTTGCGACCCATCAGGCCGCGCGGCCGGGTCAGCAGGATGACGATCGCCACCAGGTAGATGATGATCTGGTTGATGCCGGGAATGGTGGTGACGACCGCCGGCATGGAGGCGAAGCTCTCCAGCACGCCGAGCAGGAAGCCCGCGAACACGGCGCCGGGCAGCGAGCCCATGCCGCCGACCACCACCACGACGAAGGACAGGACGAGGAAGTCCATGCCCATGTGGTAGTTGGGCGAGTTGATCGGCGCGTACATCACGCCGGCAAGCCCCGCGACGCAGGCCGCGATGGCGAACATGATCGTGAAGCGGCGGTCGATGTTGATGCCCAGCAGACCGACGGTCTCGCGATCCGCCATGCCGGCGCGCACCACCATGCCGAAGGTCGTGAACTGCAGGAAGGCGAAAACCGCGCCGATCAGGATCGCGGCGAAGACGAAGTAGATCAGCCGCCAGTAGGGGTAGATGACGGTGCCGGGATCGAAGCCGACCAGCAGGCCGAAATCGAGCGAGCCGACCAGCACGTCGGGCGCAGGCGTCGGGATCGGATTGGCGCCGTAGAAGTACTTGACGATCTCCTGCAGCACGATCGCCAGACCGAAGGTCACCAGGATCTGGTCGGCATGGGGGCGCTTGTAGAAATGCTTGATGAGCCCGCGCTCCATGGCGAATCCGATCGCCACCATGACGGGAATGGCGAAGAGGATGCCGAGCGGCACCGACCAGTCGATGATCGCCGAGCCGATCTCGGGGCCGAACCATTCCTCCACATAGGGCGTGCGGACCTTGAGCGGATTGCCCAGGAAGTCGGTGCGTTCCGGATCGACGGTGACATGGGCGATCGACAGCAGCCGGCTCAGCGTGACGGCGCAGAAGGCGCCGAGCATGAACAGCGCGCCATGCGCGAAATTGACGACGCCGAGCGTTCCGAAGATCAGCGTCAGGCCAAGGGCGATGAGCGCGTAGGCGCTGCCCTTGTCCAGTCCGTTGAGGACCTGAAGGATGAATGCGTCCATTGTTCTTCCCGTTTCGGCGAAGCGGCCCGAAAGGACGAGGCAACCGGCCGCGCGACGCGCGGCCGGAGGGATCGTGTCGGGGAGACCCGGATCAGGCGCCCGGGTTGCAGGTGCCGAGTTCGCCGCCGGCGAACTGCGGATGGTCGGGCGGATAGGTCACCTGCTCCACCGGCGTCACCTCGACAACCTCGAGAAGGTCGAACTCCGACGTCGGGTTCTCCTTGCCCTTCACCACCAGCACGTCCTTGAAGCACTGGTGATCCTCGGCGCGATAGAGCGTCGGGCCGTTGCCCAGGCCGTCGAACTCGTAACCCTCCAGCGCCTCGACCACGGCACAGGGGTTGAACGAGCCGGCCCGCTCCACCGCGTCCGCATAGAGCAGCGTCTGCACGTAACAGGTGTGGGCCGCCTGGCTCGGCGGGAAGCCGTATTTGGTGCCGAAGGACTTCACGAAGGTCTTGGACCCCTCGTCCTGCAGCGACCAGTGCCAGTTGGTGGAGCCGAAGATGCCCTTCACGTTCTCGCCCGCGCCCTTGGCCATCAGCCGCGAGTAGAGCGGCACGACGATCTGGAAGTCCTTGTCGTTGACCACCCGGTCGCGCAGGCCGAACTGCACGGCGTTGGTGAGCGAGTTCACCATGTTGCCGCCGTAGTGGACGAGCACCAGCGTGTCGGCGTCGGAGTTGAGCACCGGCGCGATGTAGGACGAGAAGTCCGTCGCGGCGAGCGGGGTGAGCACGGTCTCCACCGTGTTCCATCCGATGGCTTCCGTCGCCTCGCGGATCGCCTGCTCGGTCGTGTAGCCCCAGTTGTAGTCGGCCGTCAGGTAATAGGCGTTGCGGTCCGCGCCATAGGCGTTCTTGAGCACCGGCGCGAGCGCCGCACCCGACATGTAGGAATTGAAGAAGTGGCGGAAGCCGTTGGCCTTCTTGTCCTTGCCGGTGGTGTCGTTGGAGTGGGTCAGACCGGCCATGAAGATCACGCCGGCTTCCTGGCACAGCGCCTGCACGGCGACCGCCACGCCGGACGACGAGCCGCCGGTGATCATCACGGCGCCGTCCTTCTCGATCATCGAGCGGGCGGAGGCGCGCGCGGCGTCCGACTTGGTCTGCGTGTCGCCGGTGACATATTCGACCTTCTTGCCGAGGATGCCGTTGCCCTTGAGCGCCTTCGACGAGAAGGTCGTCAGCATGCCGCCGTCGCCTCCGCCGTTGAGGTGCTCGACGGCGAGTTCATAGGCGCGCAGTTCGTCCGCCCCCTCGTCGGCATAGGGCCCGGACTGCGGAACGTTGAAGCCGAGCGTCACCGTGCTGCCCGTCGGCTCGTTGGTGAAGGCATTGGCCTTGCGGATGAACAGGTTGGGCGCGGCAAGGCCGATACCTGCGGCCGCCGTGCCCTTCAGGACGCTGCGGCGACTGACTGGTCGCTTGATCATGGACGTGTCTCCTCCAGACTTTCGCTGTTCCCGCCGGGTTGTTTTGCGGGTTTTTCGTGGGGACGTGGCGGCGATGGCGCCGCGCGTCCCGAACCGCCAGCGTTCAGGAAAGACGGAGGATCCGCAACACTATTTTAGTATAATATGCGCCCGCTAAGCCAACACACCAGAACAAGTCCCATACGAACCAAGCGTTCACGCAAATTATCAGATCTCATATATTGTGCAATGCAGCATTAACAGTAGGTCACTTTGTTAATTTGTCCATTTTTTGGGCATGTTAAATATTTTTCGACTTATTTTTCAGCCATCGATGAAGATTATCGGGGATCTCTTGATTTATACGACAAATCTTCTGATTGATCGCAAGAAACACGCAAGCGACCGCTCCGGGGAACGGTTGCACATGCATCCGTATCGCCGCGCAACGCTGCTGGGTAACATTGAGTGCTGTTCCGCGACTTTCCGTTACGTCCGGCGCGGGCCGGCGGGCGGGCTCGCGTGAGAGGCGCTGGGGCGCCCCGCGTCCTCCCGCGCGGCCTCCAGCGCCACGATCTTCGCGTCCAGGGGCCCGCGGTCGAGGGTGCCCGATACATTGTCGGCGGTCGGCAGCGCCTCGGCCACATGCAGGAACCGCTCGCCCGCGACCGCGCGCAGGCGGCGCAGTTCGGCAAGCGGATCGGCATGGTCGTCGGCGCGGATGTCGAGCCAGGGATAGGCCTCGCCGCGACAGATGCGAAGGGCCGCCGACTGGCGCCCGCGCTTGTCGCCGCCGGCCGCCTCGCCGGCTTCCATCGCCCGCATCAGCCGCGCGTCGAAGGCGAGATCCGCGTGCTCCAGATAGGCGGCGAGCGTCGCCTCCAGCACCTGCGGCCCGGCCAGCATGTTTCCCGCGACCGAAACGTCCTCGGCGATCTCATGCCCCGCCCAGTCGACGCATGTGTCACCCGTGAAGGCGGCCCCGCGCCCCAGTGCGTCGATGACATGCATCTGGCGGGAGTGACGTCCCGCGTCGCGCTCCGTCACGGCGCGCAGGACCGCCTCCGCGCTCTTGCCGGCGCGCAACAGGTCCATCCCGTCGGTGCCGTAGAGCGGGCTGACGAAGGCCTGGGTCGCGATCGCGCCCGCGCACCCGTGCACATGCGGCACAAGCGCCCCGACGGCGAAGAAGCGGCTCGCGACGGCGACGCCGAAAGCCCCCGTCTCGGGGTCGCGGGCGACGATGGAATAGGTCATGGCGCGCCTCCCTCAGCGTCCGATGGCATAGGCCTGCATGAGGCGCGGCGTGGCGGCCGCCTTGAGCAGCCCGTCCGGCTCGCGTTTCGCCGCCGTCAGACGGCCGATGCTCCAGGGCGGCGCGACCTCGACCGAATGGCCGCGCGCGCGCAGGTCGCCGATCACGTCGGCGCCGAAGTTTTCCTCCACCATGATGTGGCCGGGCTGGCGCTGGCGCGGGTGGAAGGACGCCGGGAAATGGGTGGTGTGGAACAGCGGCATGTCGATGGCCTGCTGCAGCGACATGTCGTGATGGGCCAGCCGCAGGAAGAGCGACAATTGCCACTGGTCCTGCTGGTCGCCGCCCGGCGTGCCGAAGGCGAGCGTCGCCCGGCCGTCCTTGAGCGCGAGGCTCGGCGTCAGCGTCGTGCGCGGGCGCTTGCCCGGCGCGAGCGACGTCGGCAGACCCGGCGTCATCAGGAACATCTGCGCCCGCGAGTTGAGCGCGAAGCCGAGCTCCGGCACCACCGGCGAGGATTGCAGCCAGCCGCCCGAGGGGGTCGCCGAGACCATGTTGCCCCAGCGGTCGATCACGTCGACATGCACGGTGTCGCCGCGCTTTTCCGACAGATGCGCCATGGTCGGCTCGTAGACGCCGCCTTCGGAAATGCCGAGCGCCTCGATGGCCACCATGGTCTTGTGCGCCTGCCCCTCGTAGCCAGGCACGATGCCCGGGCGCAGATCGAAGGAGGCGCGCGCGCCGATCAGCTTGCGGCGTTCGGCGGCATAGGCGTCGGACAGAAGATGCGCCAGCGGCACCTCGCAGAAGTCCGGATCGCCGTAATAGACCTCGCGGTCGGCATAGGCCAGTTTCATCGCCTCGGCGACCAGATGCACGAAATCGGCGCCGCCCGGGTCGACGTCGCCGATCTGCGTGCCCTCCAGCAGGGACAGCGCCTGCAGCAGCACCGGACCCTGCCCCCAGGGCCCGGTCTTGGCGAGGGTCCACGCGCCGTAATCGTGGGTCAGCGGGTCTTCCACGCCCGCCCGCCAGCCGGCGAGATCGTCGGCGGTCAAGACGCCCTTGTGCCGGGCGCCGCTGCCGTCCATCACCTCGCTGCGCGCGAAGAAGTCGCCGATCGCCTCGGCGATGAAGCCGCGATAGAAAACGTCGCGCGCCTTCTCGATCTGCGCCTCGCGGCCCGAAACGCTCTCGGCCTCGCGCAACAGCCGCTCCCAGGTGTCGGCGAGACCCGGATTGGCGAACAGCGTGTTCGCCGCCGGCGCCGAGCCGCCCGGCAGCCAGGTCGCATGCGACGTCGGCCATTCGGTTTCGAAGAACTCCGCGAGCCCGGCAATCGTCGCGCTGACGCGCGGCAACAGGGGATGGCCGGCGCGCGCATAATAGATCGCCGGTTCGAGAACGTCGCGCAGCGGCAGGCGGCCCCGGTCGCGCAGCATCACCATCCAGCCGTCGAAGGCGCCGGGGATCACGGTCGCGAGCAGCCCGTTGCCGGGAATGAGGTCGATGCCTTCGCCGCGATAGTGCTCGAGCGTGGCGCCGGCGGGCGCCGGACCCTGCCCGCAGATCACCTGGATCCGGTCCTGTTCCGCCTCGTAGAGGATCACCGGCAGATCGCCGCCGGGACCGTTGAGATGCGGCTCGACCACCTGCAGCACGAAACCGGTCGCGGCCGCCGCGTCGAAAGCATTGCCCCCGGCCTCGAGGATCTTCATGCCGACCGCCGAGGCGATCCAATGCGTCGAGGTCACGACGCCGAAGGTGCCCTGAATCTCGGGTCTGGTGGTGAAGACGGACATCGGCACTCCCTGGGATGTTGGTTCTTGGTTGGCGCGTGGCGTCAGCCTTCGCGCGGATCGAGCGCATCGCGCAGGCCGTCGCCAAGCAGGTTGAAGCCGAGGACGACGAGGAAGATGGCGGCCCCCGGCCACCAGGCCATCCAGGGCGCCTGGGTCATGAAGTTCTTGGCGACGTTGAGCATCGAGCCCCAGCTCGGGTGCGGCGGCTGCTGGCCGAGGCCGAGGAAGGAGAGGCTCGCCTCCGCGATGATCGCCGTGGCGATGGTCAGCGTCGCCTGCACCAGCACCGGCGCGAAGACGTTGGGCAGGATATAGCGGCCCATGATCGCCGTGTGCGTGAGACCGATGGCGCGCGCGCCTTCCACGTAGTCCTCGGTCTTGACGCTGAGCACCTGTCCGCGCGTCAGCCGGATGAAGATCGGGGTCGCCGACAGGCCGATGGCGATCATCGCATTGGTCAGACTCGGACCGAGAAAGGCGGCGAGCGCGATGGCGAGGATGAGGAAGGGCGTGGCGAGCAGCGCATCGGTAATGCGCGAGATGATCTGGTCGATCCAGCCGCCGAAATAGCCAGACACCAGACCGAAGGGCACGCCGATGACAACCGCGATCAGCACCGACACGACGCCGGCGAGCAAGGAGGCCTGCGCGCCCCAGATCATGCGCGACAGGATATCGCGGCCGATCTCGTCGGTGCCGAGCCAATAGGCTGCCGAAGGCGCCTGGCGCACCGCCGTCCAGCTCGTCGCCATCGGATCGGCGATCGGCAGGACCGGCGCCAGCAGCGCGACGGCGACGAAGAAGGCGACCAGCACCGCGCCGACGAGCGCGCTGCGGTTGCGCTTGAGTTTCGTCCAGACCCGGCTTCTGCGAGGCGCGGCGGTCTCGGGCGCTTCGCTCTTCGGGGGCGCGGCCTTGGGGGGCGCGGAAGGCGCGGCGGCGGTCATCGGCCCGTCCTCATGCGCGGGTTGAGCAGGACGTAGAGCACGTCCGCGATCAGGTTCATCAGGATGAAGCCGGCCGCCGTGCACAGCACCACGCCCTGCACCACCGCGTAGTCGCGGGTGAAGACCGCGTCGACGATGAGCTTGCCGAAGCCGGGGATGGTGAAGATCTGCTCGGTGAGCACCGCGCCGGCGAGCAATTCGCCGAACAGCAGCGCGCCGAGCGTGACCACCGGCAGCAGCGCGTTGCGAAAGGCGTGTTTCAGCACGACGACGCGCTCGGCCAGCCCCTTGGCACGGGCGGTGCGCACGTAATCCGCCTTCAGCACGCCGAGCATGGAGGAGCGGGTGTGGCGCATCAGCGTCGCGGCGAGCGCCGTGCCGAGCACGAAGGCCGGCATGATCATGGTCTCCAGCGAGCGCAACGGATCGACGAAGGGACTTTCGTAGCCCGAGGCCGGCAGCCAGCCGAGCTGCACCGAGACGAGCATGATCAGCATGATGCCGAGCCAGAAATTGGGGATCGACAGGCCCGACAGCGCGACGAAATTCGCGATGTAATCCACCGGCCCGCCCTTCTTCACCGCCGACAGGATGCCGGCCGGGATGCCGATCAGCATGGCGATGATCATGGCCATCGTCGCGAGCTGGATGGTGACGGGCAGCTTGTCGGCGATCAGCTGGGTGACGGGCTGGTTCGTGCGCAGCGAGACGCCGAGGTCGCCCTGCAGCACGGAGCCCAGCCAATAGAAGTACTGAAACAGGATCGGATCGTTGAGCCGGTACTTCTCGCGGATGAAGGCGAGCGTTTCGGGATCGCGTTCCTCGCCGGCGAGCACCAGCGCCGGATCGCCCGGCAACAGCTTTTGCAGCGCGAAGACAAAGATCGACACCAGCAACAGCGTCGGGATCGCGATCAGGAGACGGCGGGCGATGAAGGCGAGCATCGAACGGATCCGGATGGGAGGCGCGGATCCCGGTCGGGCCGGGATCCGCGAGGGTCAGCGACGTTGGACGGTCAGGATTTGAACTTCACGTTCTCCAGCCGGATCATGCCGTCCGGATAGGGGGTGAAGCCCTCGATCTTGCCGTCGAGCGCCCAGATCCAGGTCGGGTGGTAGAGGTAGATGATCGGCAGATCCTCGTTGAGGATCGCACGCGCGGCATCGTAGCTCTCCTTGCGGGCGGCGGTGTCGTTCGAGGTGCGCGCCGCGTCGAGCAGCCGGTCGACCTCCGGGTTGCAGTACTTGGAGTCGTTGATGCCGCCCTTGCAGGTCATGAACTGGTGGATGTTGCCGTCCGGATCGACCCGGCCCGACCAGCCCACCTGGCTCGCCTGGTAGTTGCCGGCCGACTGGTCGGCGAGCAGGCTGGCGAACTCCATGGACTTGAGCTTCACCGTGATGCCCGCTTCCGCGACCATGGCCTGAACGACCTGCATCATCTGCGTCTGGACCGGATTGTTGGCGACCTGCACCTCGACCTCGAGCGTCTCGACGCCCACTTCGGCCATCAGCGCCCTGGCCTTCTCGATGTCGCGCGCGGGCACCGGGTTGCTGTCGTCATACCACGGGCTCGTCGGCGCGAAGGGCTGGTTGCCCGGCGCGAAGACGCCCTCGAACACCACCTGGTTGAGCGCCTGCCGGTCGATCGCCAGGTTGAACGCCTGACGCAGCTTCGCTTCGTTGCCGAAGATGTTATCGCCGCGCTCGCCATTGTCGATGTTCACCGTGATGCCCTGGTAGCCGAGGCTCACCGCCTCCGCGTAGAGCAGGCTGTCGTCCGCCTTCACCGACGCGACGTCGGGCGCGGCGAGGCGCTCCAGCATGTCGAGATCGCCGGCGCGCAGATTGGCCAGTCGCACGGTGGTGTCGGGGATCGGCAGGAAGGTCACCGTGTCGAAATGGATTGCCTCGGCGTTCCAGTAGTCGGCGAATTTCGCCAGCACGATGCGGTCCTGCTGGATGCGCTCCACGAAGGAGAACGGGCCGGAGCACACGGGATTGTTGCCGAAGTCCGTGCCGGCTTCGGCCGCCGCCGTCGGCGACAGCATCATGCCGGCGCGGTCGGCGAGCTGCGCGAGCAGCGTCGCGTCGGGCTGGGCGAGCTTGATCGCAACCTGATGGCTTCCGGTCACCTCGACGCTCTCGATCGACTTGACCTCGCTCTTGCGCCGGCTTTCGGGCAGGTTCTTGGAGCGGTCGATGTTGGCCTTCACGGCCTCTGCGTCGAAGGGCGTGCCGTCATGGAAGACGACGCCCTGGCGCAGATCCATCGTCAGCGTCTTGCCGTCCTCGGACCAGGACCAGCCGGTCGCGAGCTGCGGCACGAACTCCAGATCGGGCGTGATATCGACCAGCTTGTCGCACAGCGAGGCGTAGACGATACGCCCGACGAAGGTGCGCGACTGGTCGGGATCGAGCACATCGGCGTCGTCCTGCAGGCCGATCCTGAGATCGGCCGCCTGCGCCGGCAGCGCCAGCGCCGCGCCGAGCCCGAGCAGGGCGAGGGTGAGCAATCTCGATTTCATGGGAACTCCTCCGGTGAAGCGTGATCGGACGTGGGTCAGGGGCCGGGCTGCGACGTTCTCGCCGCGTCGCTCATGTCCCGGTAAAGGGCGAACCGGCGCTCGGCGGCCGGGCTGCGCGGTGGAACGCGCACGAGATCGGACGCCGCCTGCGCGGCCTGCTCCCAGTGATGGCAGGCGACAAGCCGGTCGCCCGGCGCGGCCGTGAGCGCGGGCCGCTCCTCGGCGCAGCGCGCGGTCGCGAACGGACAGCGGGTGTGGAACCGGCAGCCCGGCGGCGGATCGAGCGGCGACGGAACATCGCCCTGCAAATGTCCGCCCGCGGCCCGCGCGCCCGGCGCCGGCACGGGGATCGCGCGCATCAAGGCCTGCGTGTAGGGATGCACGGGAGCATCGTAGAGCACATCGGTCGGCCCCTGCTCGACGATCTCGCCCAGATACATGACCGCCACCCGGTCGCTCATGTGGCGGATGACGGCAAGATCGTGCGCGATCAGCACCAGCGTGAGGTCGAACTCCGCCTTGAGATCCTCCAGCAGGTTGATCACCTGCGCCTGGATCGACACGTCGAGCGCGGAGACCGGTTCGTCGCCGATCACAACGCGCGGCCCCGAGGCGAGCGCGCGGGCGATGCCGATGCGCTGGCGCTGGCCGCCGGAAAACTCGTGCGGGTAGCGGTCGGCGAATTCGGGGCGCAGCCCGACCCGGGTCAGCAGTTCCGCCATGCGCTCCCGCCGCGCGCGACGCGACAGCTTGAGATGGACGCGCATCGGTTCCTCGACGATGGCGCCGACCGTCATGCGCGGATTGAGCGAGGAAAACGGGTCCTGAAAGATGAACTGAAGGTCCTTGCGCAGCCGCCGCATCTCGCCCGCCGGCAGCGCCGCGATGTCCTTGCCGTCGTAGAGCACTTGGCCCGCGCTCGGGTCGATCAGGCGCAGCAGCAGCCGGGCGAGCGTGGATTTGCCGCAGCCGCTCTCCCCGACGATCGCCAGCGTCTCCCCCTTGCGCACGCCAAGCGTCACGCCATCGACCGCGCGCACGACCGAGGGCTCGGCGAAGGGCGACCAGCCGCTGGAGAAGTGGCGCTTCAGATCGCGCGCCTCGAGCAGGAAGGGGCTGTCAGCCGACAGCGGGGCGGTGTCGCGTGCGGTGTCGGTCGTCATGCGGCAGCCCCTCCGGCGGTCTCTTCGAGCGGCGCGCGCAGGCAGGCGACGCCATGGCCCGCGCCGGCCGGCGTCAGCGCGGGCGTCTCGCTGGCGCAACGCTCCACGGCGAAGGGACAGCGGGGCGCGAAGCGGCATCCCGCCGGCATGGCATCGACCGTGGGCACGAGGCCCGGCACGGTCGCCAGACGCCCGGTGCGCGGCCCCAACGAGGGCACGGAACTCATCAATCCGATGGTGTAGGGATGCTGGGGATCCTCGAACACCGGCCCGACGGGGCCGTCCTCGACGACACGCCCGGCGTACATCACCGCCACCCGGTCCGCGACTTCGGCCACGACGCCGAGATCGTGGGTGATCATGATCAGCGCCGCCCCGGTCTCGTCCTGCAGCGCGCGCATGAGGTCGAGGATCTGCGCCTGAATGGTCACGTCGAGGGCGGTCGTCGGCTCGTCGGCGATCAGCAGGGTCGGATCGTTGGCGAGCGCCATGGCGATCATCACGCGCTGGCGCATGCCGCCGGACATCTGATGCGGATAGTCGTCGAGCCGCTTGTCGGCGGCCGGCACCTTGACCCGCTCCAGCATCTCGCGCGCCCGCGCCCTTGCCTCGGCGCGGCTCACCTTGCGATGACGCAGGATCACTTCGCAGATCTGGTCGCCCACCGTGAACACCGGATTGAGCGAGGTCATCGGCTCCTGAAAGATCATGGAAATCCGGTCGCCGCGCATCTCGCTCATGGCCCGCGCGGGCAGCGAGAAGAGATCGCGCCCCTCGAACACCGCCCGACCGGCGACGATTTCGGCCGGGGGCATCGGCAAAAGCCCCATGAGCGACAGCGCGGTGACCGACTTGCCGCAGCCGCTTTCCCCGACGATCGCGAGCGTCTCGCCCGGCGCGACCGAGAAGGACACGCCGTCGACCACATTGGCGCGCGCGCCCTTGAAGCGGATTGCCAGATCCTCGACCCGCAACAGCGCCCGCGCGCCGTCGCCCCGCGACCCCGCCTTATCCGCCATCGTCGGCCTCCTCCGGTTCCCCGACCGGGTGCAGCAGCAGCCGCTCCTGCAGCGCCAGCAGGTGACGCCGCATGGCGCGCTCCGCGCCGACGGGATCGCGCCGTTCGATGGCATCGACCAGATCGGCGTGCTGCGAGCGATAGAGCACCAGCGTGTCGCTGGTTCTCAGCGCCTCGCGCACATGCCGCCAGATCTCGTCCTGACGCACCCGGTCGACCACATCGAACAGCGCCAGGAACAGCGTGTTGCCGGCGGCCTCCGCCACCGCCCGGTGCAGCGCGCCGTCCCACAGCTCGCGGCTGTCCATGTCCTGTGCGGCCTCGACCTTGCGGCTGAGCGCGCGCATGCGCGCCACGTCAGCGGCGCTTGCCCGCACCGCCGCCAGCCGCGCCAGCGCCGGCTCGAGACGCAGGCGCACCTCCATGACCTCGACCATGTTGCTCATTTCCGGCAGCCGCCGAAAATCACCATCGCCGGGCGCGCGCGCCGCCGCCAGAAAGGTGCCGGCACCCTGACGCCGCCAGATCCGCCCCTCCGCCTCCATCACGTCGAGCGCCCGGCGCACGGCCCGGCGGCCGACGCCGATCTCTTCGGACAGCTCGCGCTCGGTCGGCAGCTGGTCGCGCCCCTCGCGCTCGACCTGATCGACGAGAATGCGCAGGCGCTCGAGCGCCAGACTGGAGTTGCGTTGCGACCGGGACGTGACCTCCACGGGGGCGGACCTTTTCTGCACCTTTAACCTTATTGGTTCCATGGTTAGCCGTGTGATCGCGGATGACAAGCCCGAATCCGGTTTTGCCTAAAATTTTCTCAGGAATTTGCCGGGCAATATTGCCATTCATTACCGGAATCCGATCCGTTCCAAAATTTTCGGCCGTCGAGCCAGCGATGGAAATGGCACCAATCCGTGAATGGTCCGATTGTTCGCACCCGTCGCGTCGGATCGTCGCCGCCGTCCGGCGCCGCCCGCCGCGACTTCGGGTTGCCGGAGGTCTCCGCGAAGGTCTATCAATCGCTGCGCGGTGCCGGACACCGCCGCTTTCGGGACCGCCGCATGCCCCCTGCTCCGCCCCCCGCCCCGCCGCCGCCCCCGCTGACGATCGTTGACACGTGTCCCGCCGACCCCGGCGCCTTCGCCGACGCCGCGCGCCGGGCCTTCGGGCGGGACCGGCCGGAGCTGGCGCCCGGTCACTTCGCCTGGAAACACCGGGTCGGCATGCCGCCGCCACGCCTCGTGAGCCTGATGGACGGCGACCGCATCGTCGGCAGCGCGGCCATCGTCCACCGCCGCCTGCGCCAGGGGGACGCGCTCCTTCAGGCCGGCGAGCTGGTCGATCTGTTCCTCGTGCCAGAGCATCGCGGCTTCGCCGCCGTGCGACGGCTCTATGCCGCGCTCGACCGCCGCCTGCGCGACGCCCCGGCGAGCCGGGCGATCTATGCCCTACCCAATCCGAACTCGAAACCGCTGAACGCCCGCTTCCTGAAGCTCGCCGACACGCTGTCGCTCACCCCGCGCCTCGGGATCGGATCGCCCGTGGCGGGGCGCCACACGGTTCGCTCACGGACGCTGCACGATCCCGCCGCCGACGAGGATCTCGCCGCCGTCGCCCGGTGGCTGGAGGGCGTGGACGGCATCGCCTGGACAGCGGACGCGCTGCGTGATCGCCTGTCGAGCCCGGCTTTCGGCTACGCGCTGCATCGCTCGGACACCGGCCTGCTCGTGTCGTCGCCGCGCCGGGAGCGCGGCCTGCCGGTGGTGCTCGTCTGCGCCGTGTTCGTGGCGCCCGGCGCGCCCTTGCCGCGCGCGGACCTGCGCGCCCTGCTGGGCGCCGCCTGCCGCCATCACCGCCGCCCGCTCTTCGTCTACGTCGGCCTCAACCGGGCGCTCGCCGCCCTGCCGGGCCACCCCCTGCCGGGATTTGCGGGCGGGCGCGCGAAGACCGTCCAGACACGGCTTGCGCAGGACGACCGGAATCCGCTGCGCTTCGACCGCTTCGAAGCGCTCGACTGCGATCTCGGCTAAGAACACTCTCATTTCTTTTGCAGTTTCGGAACAAATTGACTTTCATTCTCGCTCAAGCGGCAGAGAGACCGACACGCCCGGCCTGGCGCTCCCACATCGCCGCCGCGCCCCGTGCCCGGGGGCTGCGCCCGGGAACTCGGATGCGCGGGCGGAGATCGACCGTTGCCGGCGGACCTTGCAGAACCCTCAGGTTTCAGGCGGTTGCACCCCGCGTGCCGCGCCCATGCGGCCGGATCCATTGCCCAGCCTGCGCCAAACGGCCGGCGCCGATCCGACCGCCCCGGCCAGCATCCGCCCCGCCAATCACCGCCTGCGTCTGACGCGCCGCCGTCACCGGGGGACGGCGCGCCTTAACGATTCGGACACCGAGTCACACGACCTTTGCGTGTGAGTATTTCCGCGTAGAGCGTCCGTGCGAATGCGCGTCGCTTTCTGCGCCCACATTGATCCCGACGACCTGGAGCGCTCGCCATGCTTTCGATCCGCAATGCCAGTCTGGTGTTCACCGGCGGCACCGCCGTCGTCGTCGTGATCGCGACCGTCATTGCGCTCGTCGGGGAGTTGCGGCGCCTTGAGGCCAGCCGGACCGCAGGTGATGCGGTGACCGCCCTGTCCTATCTGAACAAGGCGACCATCGAGATCTCGCTGGAACGCTCGCTCGCCCAGGTCGGGCTGGCCCTGCCGACCGCCTTTCCCAAGGCCTTCAACGACATGCTGCTGGCCCAGCGCGACAAGTCCAACGCCCTCTTCGCCTCCCTCGACGCCCATCTCGACGCGGTCGACCTGCCCGGCGAGGCGGAGTTTCGCAACCGGGTTTCGGAGCTGCGCGACCGGCTGGCCGAGATCCGCCGCGACATCGATCCCAATCTCGCCGTCGCCGCCGCGAACCGCGAAGCGGCCATCGGCGCCCGCATTGACGCACTGAAGGAGACCATCGCCGGGATGAACACCCTCGGCGGTCTGGTACGACCGCCCGCGCATCTGACGCCCGCCGCCGTGATCGCCAACGATCTCCTGATGCAACGCGCCTGGATCATCCGCGAATACGGCGGGCGCGAGCGGACCTATTTCGCCATCGCCACCGCGCTCGGCGCGCCGGTGGCGTCGGAGAACCTCGTGGAAATGCACGAGTCGCACGGCCGCGTGCTTCAGTCCTGGGGCCTGACTCAGAGCCTTGCGGACAACACCGACCTCGTTCCGGAGGTCGCCGCCGCGTTGGAGACCATGCGCGCGCGCTACTTCGACAGCTATCTCGCCCTGCGCGCGCGCCTTTACGAGGCGGCCGGCACGGGAGCCTATCCGATCTCCTTCGACGACTATTTCGCCCGCTCCACCGAGGCGCTCGATTCCGCCGTCGATCTGGTCATCGCGGCCGGCGCCGCCAACATCGCGCTCGCCCGACAGATGCGCTCAGAAGCCCTGACCAACCTGCTGACCATCCTCGCCGTTTCGGGCCTGGCGCTCGCCGTGACGGGGTTCGCCGTCCATTACTTCATGAGGCGCGTCGCCGCGCGCATCGTCGGGGCCACAGCCGCCATGACGCGGCTCGCCAACGGCGAGACCGACATCGACGTCGCCGCGCTCGACGGCCGCGACGAGGTGGGCGACATGGCCCGCGCGCTCGCCGTCTTCCGCGACAACGCCGTGGCACGCACCGCGCTGGAGCACCAGAGCGAGACGGACCGGGACAAGGAGCTTCGCCGCCAGGACCGGATCGAAGGCCTGGTGCAGCGCTTCCGCGACACCACCCGGCGGGTGGAAAGCGCTCTGTCGAGCGAGACCGCCACCATGGCGGAAACCAGCTCGCGCCTCGCGCAGGAAAGCGGCGCGGCGGCGGATCAGGCCCGCGCCGCCGACGGCGCGTCGACCGAGGCGCTGACCGAGATCCGCTCGATCGGCGACATGGCCGGCTCGGTCGCCAGCGCCATCGAGGAGATCACCGAACAGACCCGGGTGACGCGCACGCAGGTCGACACCGCGCGCGATGTCGCCGAACGCGCCTCCGCCGACGTCGGCACACTGGCGCGCTCGGCCGAGCGCATCGGCGACGTTCTGGCGCTCATCCGCTCCGTCGCCGACCAGACCAATCTGCTGGCGCTCAACGCGACCATCGAGGCCGCGCGGGCCGGCGAGGCCGGCAAGGGCTTCGCCGTCGTCGCGGCGGAAGTGAAGGAACTGGCCGACCAGACGTCCCGGGCCACCGACGAGATCGCCGCCCAGATCGGCGAAATGCAGGCCGCGACCAGCGACACGGTGCAGGCGATGGAAACCATCGGCGAGAACGTTCAGGGCATCGCGGAACGCATGCAGGCGCTGGCCAGCGCGCTGGAGGTGCAGGACGAGGCGACGCGCGGCATCGCCGGAGCCATCGACCGGGCCATCGAGAAGTCGAACACCGTCGCCGGCAGCCTGACGGGTCTCGCCCGTGCCGTCGATACGGCGAACGCGGAGGCCGGCCGCGTGCGCCACGTCTCCGACAGCGTTTCGGACGTCGCCTCGGAACTGTCGCGCGCGGTTGAGGAGTTCGCCACCGGCGTGGCGAGCGACGTGGCCGAGCGCCGCGCCGAAACGCGCATCGCGGCCAGCGATCCGGTGACCGTCGGCGTCGGCGGACACAGGCTCCGCGCGCGTCTGGTCGATATCTGCCGCAGCGGCATCAAGATCGCG
The DNA here is from genome assembly GCF_040110915.1 of Stappia sp. Lineage (NCBI taxonomy): Bacteria > Pseudomonadati > Pseudomonadota > Alphaproteobacteria > Hyphomicrobiales > Stappiaceae > Stappia > Stappia sp. The sequence continues at coordinate 3,045,896 of NZ_CP157793.1, forward strand.
TTCAGCGAAGACCTTGTAGATGTCGCGCTGCTCGACCGGGAGGTCACTGTCGAGTGGGCCGACGGCCGCCGGGCGCGCGGCACCGTGGTCTGGAACTCGACGCGGCAGGCGGGCCTGCGGGCGCGCGACGACCTTTCCGATCTCGTGCGGCAGTACGAGACGGCGGGCGCCCGGCCCCAGCTGCGCGCCGCCGGCGGCTGAGTGTCGGCCGAGCGGGGCCGGCGGGATCAGCCGGCAAACCGCTCCCAGGCGACGACGCCCCACACCGACGCGGCGATGATCAGCCCCATCAGCACCGCCGCCGACCCGCAATCCTTGGCGACCTTGACGAGATCGTCGTCGTCGCGGGTGACCCGGTCGGCGAGCTTTTCGATCCCGGTGTTGAGCAGCTCGATGGCAAGCACCAGCAGCAGCGAGCCCCAGAGCGCGATCAGCCGCCAGGGATCGAGCGTGAGCAGCGGCGCCAGCGGCAGCGACAGCAGGATCAGGATCATCTCCTCGCGCAAGGCGGCCTCCCGGGCGAGGCCGAACTTCAGCCCGGACAGCGAATTGAAAAAGGCATGGACGAGGCGCAGCATGGAGGATCCCGCAACGGTCGGTGACGGACAGGCCCGAATCGCGCGGACCCGGGAATGCCGACCGGTCTAGCCCGACCGTATGACGGCTGTCTGTCGGTTGTTCGTCGGCTATCCCTTGGCTGCCCGCTGGCGCAGGCGCGGCTCGATCGCGCGCGGACCCGCTCCGATGGCTCAAGGCGCGACGCAAACGCCCCGGCGCGGGGTCCGCGTCGGGGCGCAAGGATTGCGTGTCACGATCCGTCGTCGGCAGACGCGCGATGCTCAGCGGTCGTTGGGCCGGGATGTGCTCTCTTCCAGGCGCCGATCCTCCGCCATTTCCAGCCACATTGCGTTCACGACCGCGAAGAGGGCCGCGACGGGCAGTCCGAGAAGCCAGGCGAAATACCACATGGCGAGTGTCCTTCTAATATGCGGTTTCGCTTTCGGTGACGTCGGCCTCGCCGACCTTGCCCCACAGCACCTTGTAGACCCAGGCGGTGTAGGCAAGGATGATCGGCATGAAGATCACCGTCATCACCAGCATGACGAACAGCGTGAGGTGCGACGAGGAGCTGTCCCACACCGTCAGCGACGAGCGCGGGTCGATGGTCGAGGGCAGGATGAAGGGGAACATCGTCAGGCCCACCGTCGAGATCACGCCGAGGATCGCCATCTTCGACGCGAGCAGCGTCGAGACCTCGCGGCCCGCCTTGAGGCCAAGGAAGGTAAGCGCGGCCCCCGCAAAGCCCATCAGCGGGGCGATCGCGATCCACGGACGTTCCGCATAGGCGCTCATCCAGGAGCCCGCGTGCACGACCTCCGTCAGACGCGGATTGGACGGCCCGTCGGTCGCGACCGGGCCGGTGAAGGCGTAGCCGTCGATGCCGACCGCCAGCCACACGCCGGCCAGCGCGAAGCTCGCCATGGCGACCAGTGCCGCCACCGCGCCGAAGGTCCGCGCGCGGGTGGCGACCGGCCCTTCCGCCTTGAGCGACAGCCAGGCCCCGCCGTGCATCACCAGCATGGAGAGCGAGACAACGCCGGCCAGCAGCGCGAAGGGGTTGAGCAGGCCGAAGAAGGAGCCCTCGTAGAGCGGCATCAGATCCTCGGTCAGCCGGAACGGCACGCCCTGCAGGACGTTGCCGACCGCGACGCCGAAGATCAGCGCCGGCACGGCCCCGCCCACGAAGAGCGCCCAGTCCCAGGTGCTGCGCCACCTCGCGTCGTCGCGCTTGGAGCGGTACTTGAAGCCCACGGGACGCAGGATGAGGGCGGCGAGCACCAGGAACATCGCCAGGTAGAAGCCGGAGAAGCTCACCGCGTAGAGCGGCGGCCAGGCGGCGAAGATCGCCCCGCCGCCGAGGATGAACCACACCTGGTTGCCTTCCCAGACCGGACCGACCGTGTTGATCGCGATGCGGCGTTCGATGTCGGTCTTCGCCACGAAGGGGAGCAGCGCGCCCACCCCCATGTCGAAGCCGTCGGTGAGCGCGAAGCCGATCAGCAGGACGCCGAGCAGGCCCCACCAGATCACCCGCAGGATGTCGAAGTCGATGAGTTCATGCAGGATCATGACGCTTACTCCGCGGGCTGGGCGGCAAGGCCGCCGGTGCTGCTGCCGGTGCTGGTGCCGTTGCCGTTGAGCCGGGCGGCGCGACGCGCCATCCACTCTTCGGTTTCCTTCACGTCCATGTACGGCCCCTTGCGGATGTATTTGATCATCAGGCCCATCTCGACGATGAACAGCACCGTGTAGAAGAGGATGAAGCCGGAGAGCGTGATCAGCACCTCGGTGACGCCGAGGTGGGAGACGGAGAGCGCCGTCGGCAACACGCCGTCGACCGTCCAGGGCTGGCGACCGAATTCGGCGACGAACCAGCCGAGTTCCGCCGCGATCCACGGCGTCGGGATCGCGATCACCGCGAGCCACAGCGCCGGGCGCGGGAAGCGCATGCCCCGGAAGCTCGACAGGTAGAAGAAATAGGCCATCAGGGCGATAAAGCCGAAGCCGAGCGCGACCATGATGCGGAAGGCCCAGAACAGCGGCCAGACGGTCGGCACGGTGTCGTTCGCCGCCTGCTGGATCTGCGCCTCGCTCGCATCGCGCGGGTCGTCCACATAGCGCTTCAGCAGGAGAGCGAAGCCGAGATCGGCGCTGTGCTGCTCGAAGGTGTCCTTCACCGCCTGCGGCGTGGCCTCGCGCTCGGTGCGCAGGGTCATCAACGCGTCATAGGCAATGATGCCGGAGCGCACCCGCTCCTCGGCCTGCGCCACCAGTTCGCTGATGCCGGGGATTTCCTGGGTGAGCGAGCGCGTGCCGATCAGCCCCATGACGGCCGGAACATGGATCGCATAATGGGTTTCGCGCGCCTCCTGGTCGGGAAAGCCGACCACGGTGAAGGAGGCCGGCGCGGGTTCCGTTTCCCACATGGCCTCGATCGCGGCGAGCTTCATCTTCTGGGAGTGGGTGACCGAATAGCCGGACTCGTCGCCGAGCACCACGACCGACAGCGCCGAGGCGAGGCCGAAGCTCGCGGCGACCGCGATCGAGCGGCGGGCGAGATCCACATGCCGGCCCTTGATCAGGTACCAGGCGGACACGCCGAGCACGAAGACCGCCGCCGTGACATAGCCGGCCGACACGGTGTGCACGAACTTCGCCTGCGCCACGTCGTTGAAGACGACGTCGAAGAAGCTCGTCATCTCCATGCGCATGGTCATCGGATTGAAGGTCGCGCCCACCGGGTTCTGCATCCAGCCGTTGGCGATCAGGATCCACAGGGCGGAGAAGTTGGAGCCGATGGCGACCAGCCAGGCGACGGTGAGATGCCCCACCTTGGACAGCTTGTCCCAGCCGAAGAAGAACAGGCCGACGAAGGTCGCCTCCAGGAAGAAGGCCATCAGGCCCTCCACCGCCAGCGGGGCGCCGAAGACGTCGCCCACATAGTGGCTGTAGTAGCTCCAGTTCATGCCGAACTGGAACTCCATGGTGATGCCGGTGGCCACACCGAGCACGAAGTTGATGCCGAAGAGCGTGCCCCAGAACTTGGTCATCTGGCGCCAGATGGGACGGTCGGTCATCACATAGACCGTCTCCATGATGGCCACGATGATCGACAGGCCGAGCGTCAGCGGCACGAACAGAAAGTGATACATGGCCGTCAGCGCGAATTGCAGGCGCGACAGCTCAACGACGTCGAGGTCCATGACAGCGAGTCCCCGTTTGCCTCGTGGGAAATGTGCATCCACGATGCGCATTTGACGGGAAAGTCATGCCCGAGCGCCGGGTCCCGGGCATTGACATTTGTCATTAAGGGGTATCGGGCATACCGCTTTGACCTGCGACGCTTTGGCTCGCGGCCACCTGGACGGTTTCCTCCCGCGGACCGACACCGCCCAGCGCGACACCCCCCAGCGCAATGCAGCGGTCCGCCGCGTCGCGCTCGACCGCGCGATGGGAGGCCATCAGCACGGCCGCCTCCGGCAGATGGCTGCGGATCCCCGTCAGCACGCGCGCGGCCAACGCGTCGTCCAGCCCTTCCGTCGGCTCGTCGAGCAGCAGGATCGCGGGCCGGCGGACCAGAACCCGCGCCAGCGCCAGCCGCCGCGCCTCGCCGCCCGACAGGCCGCTGCCCGCCTCGCCGAGGCGCAAGTCCAGCCCGCCGCGCGCGCGCACCACGTCGCCGAGACACACGGTCTCCAGCACCGCCCAGAGCGCCGCGTCGTCGAGGTCGGGGCGCGCCAGCGTCAGCGCCTCGCGCAGCGTGCCGCTCATCAAGGCGCTGCGCTGCGGCAACAGGCCGACGCGGGCGCGCAGCTCCGGCTCGGCGAGCGCGCGGATATCCTGCCCGGCGAGATGCACCGTGCCGGACTGCGGAGCCAGCAGTCCGGCCGCGAGAAAGAGCAGCGTGCTCTTGCCCGCTCCGCTCGCCCCGGTCAGCGCGACGGTCTCGCCGGCGGCGACCGACAGCGTCACGCCGTCGAGCACGGCGGCCGCCCCCGGCGCATGGCGATAGGTCAGCGCCGCGCACCGCAGCGCCGCGGTTTCGGTCTCGGGCGGTTCGACGGGCGTTTCAACGGGCGTTGCCGGCGCGCGGGGAGCGGATACGTCCCCCTCGTCAGGGCGCGCCAACTGACGCTCCACCCGGCGCGCGGCGTCCACCATGCGCCCCAGTTCCGCGACACCGCGCCGCAGGGGCGCGAAGGCCTCCGCCAGCGCAAGGCTTGCGAAGAAGGCAAGCGCCGCCAGCGCCGGGCCGATCTCCCCGCGTTCCACCAGAAACGCGCCGAGCGTCAGCGCGCCGGCGGAGACCAGCGTCTCGGTCACGCCGAGCACCACCGCGCCCGACTGCTCCGCCCGGTCGTTGGCGTCGAGGTCGGCCCGCAGCCGGGCCTCGGCGGCCAGCGCGTGCGTCACCTGATCCTGAAGCCGGCCGTAGACCACCAGATCGGCGCGGGCGCGCAAGAGGTCGATCACCCGCATGCGAAAGGCCTGCAGCGCGGCGGCCGAGCGGCGCGAGGGCGCGCGCCCCTTCACGTAGACGACGGCGAGCCCGAGCGCGGCCCCGAAGGTGCCGCAGACGAGCAGCCACGCCGCAAGCCCCAGCCCGACCAGCGCCCACAGCACGAGAAAGGCGAGCGACAGCGTCGCGAAGCCGGCGGCGGCGGGAATCGCCAGCCGCAGCGCCACGCCGTCGAGCGCGTCCACGTCCATCGTCAGCCGGTTCATGTGGAGCGAACTGCGCAGGGCCGCGAGCCGGCGGAACGGCAGCTCGATCATCGCGGCGAGCAGCGCGCCGCGCAGGGCGGCGAGCCCACGCAAGGTGGCATCGTGGGTGAGCAGGCGCTCGCCGTAGCGCGCCGCCGTGCGCCCCAGCGCCAGAAAGCGCACGCCGGCGCTCGGACGGAAGACATCGAAGGCGACGAGCCCGCCGGCGAGACCCGCGATGCCGGCGGCGGTGATGAACCAGCCCGACAGGCCGAGCAGCGCGACGCCGGCCATCAGCACGGTGGCGGCGAGCAGCGCGCCCCGCGTCATCGCCCAGCGATTGCCGGCCAGGATACGGCGAAACACCCGCCACAGCGCCCTCATGCCCCGCCCTCCAGCCGTACGACGCGGTCCATCCGGGCGGCGAGCCGCATGTCATGCGTCGCCACGACGAGGGTCGCGCCGCGCGCGGCGAGCGCCAGCAGTCCCTCGGCCACGGCCTCCGCCGTCGCCGCGTCGAGATCGGCGGTGGGCTCGTCAGCGAAGACCACGTCCCGGTCGGCGGCAAGCCCGCGCGCGATCATCAACCGCCGCGCCTCGCCGCCCGACACCCCGTGACCGCTTTCGCCGATCCGTGTGGCGAGCCCGCGCGGCAGCGCGGCGACGATCCCGCGCCCGCGCGCGGCCTCGAGCGCCCGCGCGAGCGTGTCGGGTGACGCCTCCGCCGCCCCGAGACGCAGGTTGGCGCGCAAGCTCGCGTTGAGGAAATGCGGCGTCTGGCCGATCCAGGCGACCCGGGCCCGCCAGGCGTCCGCCGTTTCCGCCGAAAGCGCGTGCCCCGCAACGCGGACCGTACCGCCGGACGGCGCCCGCAAGCCCGCCATCACGGCGAGCAGGGTGGATTTGCCCGACCCGCTCGGCCCCACGAGCGCGATCCGCTCGCCGCCGGAGATCGCGATGTCGGGATAGGCGATCTCCTCCGACAGCGAGCCGGAAGACCCGAAAGCGCCGCCGACCGCCACCCGCACACCGGACAGCGCGATATCGGCCGCCCCGGGGAGCGGATCGGCCCCCGCGCCGTGCCCCAGGATCTCGGCGCCCTCCTCCGCCTCCAGGCGCGCGACTTCGCCGGCCACCGCCGAGGCGGCGGCCTTGTCGTGCCAGGCGCTCGCCAGATCGCGCAGGGGCTGGAAGAACTCCGGCGCGAGAAGCAGCAGGAACACGCCCTCCCACACCGTCAGCGGCGTCGCATAGGCGCCGAAGGTAAACTCGCCGAGCAGCGCGAAGCCGACATAGACCGCGACCATCGCCACGCCCAGCGCGGCGAACAGCTCCAGCACGGCCGACGACAGGAAGGCGATGCGCAGGACCTCCATCGTGCGCGCCCGCAACCGGTCGGCGGCGCCCTGGAAGCCGGCGAGCGTGCGCGCCCCAGCGTCGAGCAGGCGAATGTCGACGAGCGCGTTGATGCGCTCCAGAACCAGCGCGTTCAGGCTGCCGATTTCCTGCATCTGCCGCTCGCTCGCCTCGCGCGCGGCATAGCCGACCAGCGCCATGAACACCGGGATCAGCGGCCCGGCCACCAGCAGGATGCCGGCCACCGCCCAGGACATGGAGAGAGCGACGGCGAGGATCACCGGCGGCATCACCATGGTGCGCGCCATGGCCGGGCGATAGCGGGTGAGATAGGGCGTGAGGCTCGCCGCCTTTTCCGACACCAGCGCGGCGATCTCGGCCGACCCGACTGTTGCCGCCCCCTGCGCGGCCCGCACGGCCGAGCGGCGCAACAGATCGTGGCGCAAGGCGGCGACCGCCCGGTCGGCGGCACGATGCGCCATGCGCGCGGAGACCGTCGACAGCCCCACGCGCGTCAACCCGAGCACCGCGAAGCCCGCGCAGGACAGCCACAGGCCGAGCCACGGATCGCGATCCAGCACGAGCCCGGAGATCACATCGGCGACCAGCGCGGCCTGCGCCAGCCAGAGCAGCGCGGCGAGCGTCGCCAGCCCGCTTGCCCGCGACAGGAGACGGGCCGCCGGCGCGCAGATCGCCCGCAGGCGGGCCTGAACGGCGTCACGATCCAGGGAAGCTTCGGAAGAGGGCTCGGAGCCGGGCAAGAGACTATCCGTAAATGCGCATCTGAAAGTCAATTATTGGGCGCTCACGCCATTTGTCATGACATTTATCAAATCGTTCCGCGCAAGGGTGCGTATTTTTGGCCTTGCCTCACACCCGAGCGGAGCAGACGCATGCGCCTCACGACCCGCACGAACCTCGCCATGCGCACGCTGATGTATTGCGCCGTCCTGTCGGAGCGCAGCGCCCGGCGCCGCGAGATCGCGCGCGCCTGCAACGCCTCGGAAAACCATCTCGCGCAGGTGGTGCGGCTGCTCGGCCAGCACGGGTTCATCAAGGCGGTGCGCGGGCGCAACGGCGGGCTCAGGCTCGCCCGGCCGGCGGAAACCATCAACGTCGGCTCGGTCGTGCGGGTGTTCGAGGCCAATCTCCCCTTCGCCGAGTGTTTCGAGGGCGGCGAGAACACCTGCCCGCTGATCGCCTGCTGCTGGCTGCGCCCGGCGCTGAAACGCGCCATCGAGGCCTTCTACCAGACCCTCGACGGGATCACGCTGGACGAACTGGTCTCCGGCAACACCGAACTGGCCGCCGTGCTGAAGGCGGGCGGCCCCGGCGCGCAGCCACCCGCGCCGCACCGCGCCTGCGTCTTCGCGACGCAGTAGCGCCTCCGCAAGACGGCCGCGGCGGAGCTGCGACCATAATATTCATAGTTTCGAATAAAGGTAACAGGAGCCTCTCATGAGCGACCAGATCCACACCTCGCAACCCGGCCTGCCGCGTCTCAACGAGCCCGCGCCGGACTTCACCGCGCCGACCACCCATGGCACGCGCTCGCTGTCGGACTATCGCGGCAAGTGGCTGATTCTCTTCTCGCATCCGGCCGACTTCACGCCGGTCTGCACGACCGAGTTCATGGCCTTCGCCCGCGCCTCGGACGACTTCCGCGCGCTGAACTGCGAGCTGCTCGGCCTCTCGATCGACAGCCATTATGCGCACATCGCCTGGGTGCGCAGCATCAAGGAGAATTTCGGCGTCGAGGTCGACTTCCCGATCATCGCCGACCTGTCGATGGAGGTGGCCCATGCCTACGGCATGATACAGCCCGGCGCCTCGGACACCTCGGCGGTGCGCGCGACCTTCCTCATCGATCCCGAGGGCAAGCTGCGGGCGATGGTCTACTATCCCATGAGCAACGGCCGTTCGATCGATGAATTCCTGCGCCTGCTCAAGGCGTTGCAGACATCGGACGCCAACGGCGTCGCAACCCCCGAGGCCTGGCAGCCGGGCGAGAAGGTGATCGTCCCGCCGCCGGCCACCACCGAGGAGGCGGATGCCCGCGCCGGCAAGGGCTACGACTACGTCGACTGGTACTTCTCCAAGCGCGATCTGTGAGGTCGCGCCGCGCACCGCTCATGGACCGGCCCGCCCGCTGGTGGTCCGGGCCGGCGAGGCGGGCAGGCTCACAGGAAGTCTCCCAGGACGTTTCTCAGGCGGCAGTGCCGTCAACCACCTGGCGCAGCCGGCCGAGATCGGCGTCGAACCGGTTGTAGCCGTGATCGGTAAGCAGCCCCTGGCGCTTGAACTCCGACACGGTGCGGCTGGCATGTTCGGTGGTGATGCCGAGCACGGAGCCGAGATCCTCGCGCGTGAGCAGGGTCAGCGCGCCGTGGTCGTCGGCCATGCTGAGCACGAAGCGGGCGAGGCGCTCGCGGGCGTTGCCGGTGGACAAGCCCGACAGCCAGTCGTCGGCCTGGCGCAGCGCGTCGTGCCAGCGCCGCATCAACTGGGTGTGCAGGCGCGGGGTTTCGCGGTCGAGCCGTTCCACCACCTCGCGCGGCACGCGGCAGACCTCGGTCTTTTGCAGCGCGATGGCGGTGTGGGCGAACTCCTCGGCGACCAGAGCCTCCAGCCCCGCCGTGGCGCCGGGGCGCAGCAGACGCACAATGCGCTGCGATCCGTCGGGCAGATACTGGAGCAGCTTCACGAGACCGCTGCGCACCGTGAAGACGCTCGTCGCGGGATCGCCGGCGGCATAGAGCTGGGCTCCGGGGTCGAAGACCAGTTCCTCGATCGGCATGTGGATCAGGTCGAAGTCCTCGCGCTTGAGATCCGCGAAGAGCACCAGGCTTCGAATGCCGCAGGATTCGCACTTGGCGCGCCCCTTGTAGGCCGCGTCGATGCGCGATCGCCGCATGGCTCGTCCCTCCTCCTACGCCCGATTCAGGTCCACATCAGGTCCGGACCCGGCCCGAAACGGGCCCGGACACGGCACACATCCGCCGGCGGCGCCGCCCCGTCCGGCGACCCGCTTCGGCGGCTCGCTTCGGCGGCTCGCTTCGGCGGCTCGCTTCGGCGCGACCATAACAGCTTCGATCCGCCCGCGCGTCAATTTCTCCGCCCCGGAAATGGCATCGTCGGTTGCGTCCTCCATGGCATCTTCCCGGCCCCTTCACCACGCCGACACGCGACGCGCGAAACCGGGGCTTGAACCTCACCCAGCTGGAGCCTTTACGCTCGCGCGCATCACCCCATATCGGGGCCAGACCGGACCGGGAACCGCCTGCGGGAGAAAGACATGACCACGCCGCGTACACGTCTGATCGCCAACCTGAGAGCAATCGTGGCAATCCCCCTCGCCGGGGCCGGCCTGCTTGGCCTTGCGACCCTGCCCGCGCAGGCCGAGACGCCCGTGCAATCGCCACCCGCGCAATCGTCCGCCCTCCAGGCGCCGGACGTCGCCGTCAAGAAGACGAGCGGCTGCGGCTGCTGCGTCGCCTGGATGGAACACATGGAAGAGAACGGCTTTTCGGTCAGCGGCGAGAACGTGCCGAACGGCGCGCTGGTGCGCTTCAAGATGCGCTCCGGCGTGCCGCAAGAGATGGCCTCCTGCCACACCGCCAGGGTCGGGGGCTATGTGATCGAGGGCCATGTGCCGGCCGCCGACGTGCGCCGCCTGCTCGACGAACGCCCCGACGCGGTCGGACTGGCGGTGCCCGGCATGCCGCTCGGCTCGCCGGGCATGGACTTCGGCGACGACCAGGAGGCCTATGAGGTCCATCTGATCCGGCGCGACGGCAGCACCGAGGTCTTCTCCCGCCATCCCGGCAGCTGAGCGCGGCCCGGGGCAGTGCCCCGGGCGCGCCTCATGCGACCTGCGGCGCGGGCACGTCGCGGCCGCGCAACAGGCGCAGGGCATTGGCCACGACCAGCAGCGAGACGCCGACATCGGCGGCGATCGCCCCCCAGAGCGAGGCAAGCCCGAAGGCGGTCAGCCCCACGAAGAACGCCTTCGTGGCGAGCGACAGCGCGATGTTCTGCCGGATGACGCCCATCGTGCGCCGCGAATGGCCGATCAGCCACGGAAGCCGGGCGATGTCGTCGGTCATCAGGGCGATGTCGGCGGTCTCGATCGCGGCATCGGAGCCGACCGCCCCCATCGCGATGCCATAATGGGCCCGCGCCATGGCCGGGGCATCGTTCACCCCGTCGCCGACCATCGCCACCATGGCATGACGGGCGACCAGATCCTCGATGGCCGCCACCTTGTCCTCCGGCAACAGATCGGCGCGCACCTCGTCGATGCCGACCTCGGCGGCGACCGTCCGGGCGGTGCGTTCATTGTCGCCGGTCAGCATCACGATGGTCGCAACCCCCTGACGATGCAGAGCGCCCACGATGGCCTTCGCCTCCGGCCGAATGCGGTCGCGCAGCTCGAGAAGACCGATGAGCCGGTCCGCGTCGCCCACGGCGACCAGCGTGTTGCCCGCGTCCTCGATGTGGGCGCGCAGGTCGGCGGGAACCGCATCGCCAAATCCCTTCTCCCGCGCCAGCCGGTCGGAGCCGAGCCACACCGGCTTGCCCTCGAGCACGCCCTCGATGCCGCGCCCCGGCAGGCTGCGGGTGTCCTCGGCAATGCTCTCCGAAAGGCCCCGCGCCTCGGCGGCGGCGAGAATCGCGCGCGCCAGCGGATGCGACGAGCGGCGCTCCAGCGCGGCCGCTGCGGCCAGCACCGTTTCTTCCGACGCGCCCTTAAGCGGATGGATGCGCGCGACTTCCGGCGTGCCGAAGGTCAGCGTGCCGGTCTTGTCCAGCGCCAGCGCCGTTGTGTGGCCGGGGGCCTCGACATAGGCGCCGCCCTTGATCAGCACGCCCTGGCGCGCAGAGGAGGCGAGCGCCGCGACGATGGAGACCGGCGTCGAGATGACCAGCGCACAGGGACAGGCGATCACCAGAAGCACCAGCGCGTTGTAGATCCAGCTCTCCCACGCGCCCGCGAACAGCAGCGGCGGCACCAGCGCGATGAGAACGGCAAGCGCCAGCACCGCCGGGGTGTAGATCCGCGCGAACTTCGCCACCCATTGCTCCACCGGCGCGCGGCGCGCATGGGCGTCGCCCACCATGCGGATGATGCGGGCGAGCACCGTGTCCTCGGCCGCCCGGCTGGCGCGCACCACCAGCGTGCCGTCGCCGTTGATCGTGCCGGCGTAGACCGGATCGCCCGGCTCCTTTGGCTGCGGTGCGCTTTCGCCGGTGATCGGCGCCTGATCCACCGCGCCGATGCCCGACACCACCTCGCCGTCGAGCGCGATCCGGTCGCCGCCGCGCACCACGAACCGCATGCCCGCCACGACCTCGGACGCGGGCACATCCGCCTCGCTGCCGTCCTCGCGGATCACCCGCGCCGTCGGCGGCGCGAGATCGAGCAGGGCCGCGACCGCGTTGCGCGCCCGCCCCACGCTCCAGCTTTCCAGCGTCAGCGACAGCGCGAAGAGAAAGGCCACGGTCGCCGCCTCGAAATATTCGCCGAGCACGACCGCGCCCGTCACCGCCACCATCATCAAAAGGTTCATGTCCGGCGACAGACGGCGGGCCGACGACAGCGCCTTGGGCGCGACGAGCCAGGCGCCGAAGACGATGGCCGCGAGGAACAGCGCCACCTCGGCCAGTGGCATCGGCGTGTCGCCATGCCCGGCGAAGAGCGACAGGGCGCCCGCCCCGCCCGTCTCGATCACGTGATAGACGATTGCCGTGAGCCAGAAGACCCCGCTCGCTGCCGTGAAGCGGATCTGACGGGTCAGATGCGCCGCGTGGTCGGCCTCCGCACTTTCGGCATCCCAGGGTTTCGCGCGCATGCCCGTGCCCGCGACGAGTTGCGCGATCCGCGCGTCCGAAATGGGACGCGCGCTGTCGAGCACGGTCATGCGACCGTTGATCACGTCGAAGGCGAGGTGTTCGTCACCGCCGATCTCCGGCCCGAGCACGCGGTTGAGGATGGCGACCTCCTCCGCGCAGTCGAGACCGGTCACCCGGAAGCTGCGGCCGTCTCCGGTGGCGCGCGAGGCCGGCGGCACATCGCCGCAGCCCGGCGCCCGGGAGGCACAGCAGCCTGCCTCCGCCGTCTCGCGGTCGCGCGCGAAGGCCCCCTCTTCGCGGTCGCGCGCAAGGGAAGGAGCCTTCGCCGTGTCCTCGGCGGGGGCTTCGTCGGCACGGCATCCGTGCCCCTGCCGCGCCGCGACGGCTTGCGTGTCCCCGATACGGGTCATGATGTCACCTGTCCTGTCATCGTCTCGCCGGATTGAGTCTTTCGACCTTGGAGACAAGGATAGGATCTCCAGTCGCTAGAGCTTCAAGGGCCTTTTTCGCACGTGCCCGCGCCGCCCTGTTGCGATGCGATAACCCGGCCTTAATCCTTCTCTCTCACGCTGCGGAAAGTAGACCACGCAAACGCCGCAAGGCGGCGATCCGGGGGCAGTGGACACATGACACGACATTCAGCACGCGTGCGGCAGGGTCTCGCCTTCACCACCCTTGCGGGCCTGGCGATCATCGCGCTCGCGATGGCGGCGATCGGGGCGAGCGGCCTCACATCGATCCGCACCCTGTCGGCGCATCTCGGCGCCGCCTCGACGGCCAGCGAGACACTGGACGGCATCCGCGCGGTGATGGTGCGCGCCAACGCCTTTCTGGCCGGTGGCACGCCGGAGGCCCAGACCGCTCTGACGCAGGTGATCGCGGACGAGCGCGGCCGGCTGGCCCGCGCCACGGAGCGTCTCGCCGACGACGCCGCCCGGGCGGAGTTCACGGCCATTGTCGCCGGGCTCGACGCGGTTCCCGCCCAGGCGGCCGAGGTCGCCGCGACCCGCGCGGCCTATCGCGACAACGCCGAGACGCTGGAGGCGCTGGCGGTGGCGAGCGAACGCGCCGTCGCCGAAACGGCGGATGCCGTGCGTCAGGCCACGCTGTCCTTCCGCTCCGAGGAAGCCGTCGTCCAGGGGCCCTTCGCCAAGGCCGCGGGGCTCGCCCGGGAGATCGACCGCATCGGCGCCGCGCTGGACCAGTTGGGTACCGCAGTGGCCGAGGGGCTGCTGCCCGACCCCCTCGCCGACACCGCCGCGAGCCTGAGCGCCACGGCGAAGCGCATGCGCTTCAAGGTGCCGCCGCCGGCCCGCCCGGCGCTCGGACAATTGACCGCCCCGCTGTCCGACATCGAGGCGCTGCTCGCCGAGGCGGCGGACGGATCACTTTCGGACAGCCAGAAGTCCCTCTTCGCACAGGCGCGCGCCGAGGCCGACGCCGCGCTGGCGGCGCTCGCCCAGGCCGGGCTCGCGCCGCTCGCCGAGACGATCGACGCGCAGGCCCGCATCGAACAGGGCGGGGCCATGCTGGATACGCTCGACGGCCATGTGACGGCGGCCGCCCGCATTCTCACCGATCTGCGGCTCGCGGTGGTGGCGTTTCGCGGCGATCCCGGGCCCGAGGCGCGCGAGGCGCTGACCGCCGAGATCCACAAGTTCGCCGTGCGCGTCGAGGCCGCCCGCACCGAAGTCGCGGGACAGGCCGACTGGGACACGCTGCTGGCGCCGCTCGCCGAACAGGCGCGCGTGCTGGAAGGCGACGTGCCGGGGATCACCGAGGCGATGATCGCCCAGCGGGCGAGCGACCGCCGCGCGGCAGACGCCATGGCGACGGCCCTGAGCGAGATTTCCGCGTCGGTGCGCGCCGGTGTCGCGCGCATCGAGACCCGCGCCGCCGAGGATGCCCGCGCCGCGCTGTGGACCATCGCGATTGCCTTTCTCTTTGGTGCTGGGTGTCTCGCGGCCGCCGCCTTCGGCGTGCTTGCCCGCGTGCTCAAGCCGCTGCGCCGGATGACCGACAGCATGCACCGGCTCGGCGAGGGCGATCTCTCCGTCCCGGTCGAGGGCACGGAACGCTCCGACGAGCTCGGCCTGATGGCCCGCGCGGTCGCCGCCTTCCGCACGGGGCTGGTCGAGCGCGAGCGTCTGGCCGCAGAGCAGGAGCGCGAACGCGCTGCCGCCCGCGAGCGCCAGGCCGCGATGGAGGCAATGATCGACGATTTCCGCAGCCAGGCGAGCACCCTCGTCGACGGCGTCGACCGGCTGATGGCGGATCTCGACAGCGCCGCGCACGAGCTGACCGGCATCGCCGACACGGCCACCTCGAGCACCGCCGAAGCCCGGGAGGCCTGCCAGCTCGCGCATCGCGAGGTCGCGAGCACGGCCGAAGCTGCGGACGGCGTGACCGGGTCCATCGAGGAAATCACGATGCGGATCGGCGAGACCATCGCGACGATCGGCGACGCCGCGCGCCGCGCGGAAAGCACCAACGCCTCGGTCGCGGATCTGGCCGAGGCCGCGCAGGACATCGGCAAGGTGGTCAAGCTGATCACGGATATCGCCGAGCAGACCAACATGCTGGCGCTCAACGCCACCATCGAGGCGGCGCGCGCCGGAGACGCCGGCAAGGGCTTCGCCGTGGTCGCCTCCGAAGTGAAACAGCTCGCCGGACAGACGGCCAAGGCCACCGTGTCGATCTCCGACCAGATCCGCAAGGTCCAGGCGTCCACAAACGAAGCCGTCGACGCCATCGCCCGGATCGCCGAAACCATGGCCGCCGCCAGCGGCTCCACCTCGGCCATCGCGGAGGCCGTGGACCGCCAGCGCGGGGCCACGCAATCGATCAGCGCCTCGGCGGAAACCGCGAGCAACGGCACCCGCGACGTCGTCAGCAACATCGACCGGGCGATGACGGCGGTGGAACGCACCCGCTCCTCGTCGGAACGCGTCGATGCGACCAGCACGCAGGTGATCGAGATGAACCAGCGCCTGCGCGAGACGGTGGAGACCTTCCTGCAGCGCGTCGCCGCCGCCTGACGGTCCGGGGCGAAACCCGGCGGAACGAGCGCGATCTTGACCCTTCCCGTGCCCGCCGTCATCGTGAGCGCCATGGTCAAGGGCGTGCTGATCGACATTGCCGGCGTCGTGACGTCCGGCGAGACGCTGCTGCCCGGCGCCCGCGCCGCGCTCGCGCGGCTCGATGCCGCCGGCCTGCCCTACCGCTTCGTGACCAACACCACCCGCAAGCCGGTGCGCGCCCTGCTGGCGCAATTCGCCGCCCACGATCTCGACGTCGCGCGCGACCATGTCTTCACCCCGGCACAGGCCGCCGTTGCCTGGCTCGGCGGGAACGGCTACGCCCCGCATCTGCTCATCCACGCCGATCTGATGAAGGACTTCGCCCCCTGCCGCACCACCGGTCCCCGGGCCGTGGTCGTCGGCGACGCGGGACCCGCCTTCACCTACGCGAGCCTCAACGCCGCATTCCGCCAGATCGTCGACGGCGCTCCCTTCCTGGCGCTGGCCACCAATCGCGTCTTCCGCGACACCGACGGCGAACTCAGCCTGGATGCCGGCGCCTTCGTCACCGCGCTGGAACATGCCAGCGAGACCTCGGCCAGGGTGCTCGGCAAGCCGGCCCCCGCCTTCTTCGCGGCGGCCGCGGCAAGCATGGAGCTGAAGCTCTCAGACGTCGCCATGATCGGCGACGATGCCGAGGCCGATGTGGCCGGCGCCTTGCGCGCCGGGGCCGGTACGGCGCTCCTGGTGCGAAGCGGCAAGTATCGCAAGGGCGACGAAGGCCGCGCCACGCCCGCCCCTTCCGCGACGGTGGCGGATATCGGCGCCGCGGTGGACCGCCTGCTTGGGCCCTGACCCGCCGCGCCCCGGCGCCCATGCCGGGCGCCGATCTCCCGCAATCGATGCTCCCCGGCATTTATATCCGTAGTATTACTTGGTAAGACGGCGAGCGACCTGATACCACTTGGGGTCGAAACCAACAGCGGAGGAACGGCACGACATGGCGGATGGGGATCGCGAAAGCGCAACAACGGGGAAGAAGACCTGGGACAAGTCGCGGATGCCCAGCCGGCATGTGTCGGTCGGACCGTCGAGTGCCCCGCATCGCTCCTACTACTATGCCATGGGCATGACCGAGGAGGAGATCGCCCAGCCCTTCGTCGGCGTCGCGACCTGCTGGAACGAGGCCGCGCCCTGCAACATCTCGCTGGGCCGTCAGGCGCAGGCGGTGAAGAAGGGCGTGAAGGCCGCCTTCGGGACTCCGCGCGAGTTCACGACCATCACCGTCACCGACGGCATCGCCATGGGGCATGCGGGCATGTACGCCTCGCTTCCGAGCCGCGATCTCATCGCCGATTCGGTCGAGCTCACGGTGCGCGGACACGGCTATGACGCGATCGTCGGCCTGGCCGGCTGCGACAAGTCGCTGCCCGGCATGATGATGGCGATGGTGCGCATGGACGTGCCGTCGGTGTTCATCTACGGCGGCTCGATCCTGCCCGGCCGCCTGCGCGGGCGCGACCTGACCGTTCAGGACGTGTTCGAGGCCGTGGGCCAGCATTCGAGCGGCAAGATGTCGGCGGAGGAGCTGAAGGAGATCGAATGCGTCGCCTGCCCGTCGGCCGGTTCCTGCGGCGGCCAGTTCACGGCCAACACCATGGCCTGCGTGTCCGAGGCGATCGGGCTCGCGATCCCCGGCTCCGCCGGCGCCCCCGCGCCCTACGAAAGCCGTGACGCCTTTTGCGAGGCCTCGGGCGAAGCGGTCATGCATTGCCTGGAAAAGGGCATCACGCCGCGCAGGATCGTCACCCGCAAGTCGCTGGAAAACGCCGCGCGCGTCGTCGCCGCCACCGGCGGGTCGACCAATGCCGGTCTGCACCTGCCGGCGATCGCCAATGAGGCCGGCATCGACTTCGACCTCAACGACGTGACGCGGATCTTCCGCGAGACGCCCTATATCGCCGATCTCAAGCCCGGCGGGCGTTATGTCGCCAAGGATCTTTACGAGGTCGGAGGCGTCGGCATCGTGCTCAAGGCGCTGCTCGACGCGGGTCTCCTGCACGGCGACTGCCTGACCGTCACCGGCAAGACGCTCGCCGAGAATCTGGAGAACGTGGTCTTTCCGACCGATCAGGACGTGGTCCGCCCGGTGTCCAACCCGCTGTCGTCCTGGGGCGGCGTCGTGGGCCTGAAGGGCAATCTCGCCCCCGAGGGCGCGATCGTGAAGGTCGCGGGCATGAAGAACCTGAAGTTCACCGGCCCCGCGCGCTGCTTCGACCGCGAGGAAGCCGCCTACAAGGCGGTGGAGCGCGGCGACTACAAGGAAGGCGAGGTGCTCGTCATCCGCTACGAGGGCCCTAAGGGCGGCCCCGGCATGCGCGAGATGCTGGCGACCACCGCCGCGATCTACGGCCAGGGCATGGGCGACAAGGTGGCGCTGATCACCGACGGCCGCTTTTCCGGCGCGACGCGCGGCTTCTGCATCGGTCATGTCGGACCGGAAGCCGCCGTCGGCGGTCCCATCGGGCTGCTGCGCGACGGCGACATGATCACCATCGACGCGGACGCGGGCACGCTCGAGGTTGCGCTTTCGGACGAAGAGCTTGCCGCGCGCAAGGCCGACTGGACGCCGCTCGAGAGCGATGTGGGCGCCTCCGGCGCGCTGTGGCGCTACGTGCAGACCGTCGGCCCGGCGGTGACCGGCGCGCTCACCCAGCCCGGTGCCAGGGCGGAGAAGAAAAAGTACACGGATCTCTGACGCCACGCCTGTGATGGCACACTCTCCCCGGCGCTTCGGTGCCGGGGAGAGTGTGGCGATACGGTCAGGCGAACTCCCACCAGGGAACGACAAGGGCGGCGGAGCCCGAAAGCGCCGCCGCCCTGCCCGTCGGCGCCCGCCCGTCCAGGCGCCGACATACTCGTGCAGGCGCGTTCCCGCGCGCCCCGCTTACTGTCCCTCTTACTGGCCCTGCCCCAGCGAATAGCCGAGTTGGCCGTCGAACTCGTAAAGATGCTCGGTCTTCACGAAATCGATGCCGGCCTTGGCAAGCTGCGTCAGCAGCGCCGCCACCTGCGCCGATTGGCCCGTGCCGTCGAACATGAAGCGGCAGCGCCAGTGATCGGTCGCGAAGGTCTCCGGCAGTCCCTCCGGCCAGACCTTGGTGCCCCGGTTGGTGATCAGGATCAAATCCAGCCCCTCAACCGCGTTCGCCGACTTGAGCGCCGCGGCGAGCGCATCCGCATCCGCCTCGCGCCAGTGCACGAAGACGTCGACGCCGACGAGCGTCTTGACCTGCGGCGCCGGCCGGCGCGGCGGCGCGATCTCGACCGGCCTGGCGTCGAGCGCATAGGAGACGGCGGGAAGTGTGCGCGGGCTCTCGCCGAGCCGCGCGATCACGGCCTCGGCGAAGGCATCCGTGCCGACCTTCTCCGCGCTGTCGCCCGCCTTGTGGATGTCGGCGGTGTGAATGCCGTCCTCGATGGTCTTGAGCCAGGCGTTGTGGATCTTGCTTGCGATCTCCGGCTGGCCGACGTGGACCAGCATCTGCACGCCGGCGAGCAGCAGGCCGGACGGGTTGGCGACATTCTGCCCGGCGATGTCGGGCGCGGAGCCGTGGATCGCCTCGAACATCGCGCAATGCTCGCCCACATTGGCCGAGGCGCCGAGCCCTACCGAGCCGCTGATCTCGGCGGCAACGTCGGAGATGATGTCGCCATAGAGGTTGGAGGTCACGATCACGTCGAAGATCTCGGGCCTGGCCGCCAGCCGCGCGGTGCCGATGTCGATGATCCAGTGATCGGTCTCGATCTCCGGATACTCCGCCGCGATCTCGTCGAACACCTTGTGAAACAGACCGTCGGTCAGTTTCATGATGTTGTCCTTGGAGAAGCAGGAGACCTTCTTGCGGCCGTTCGCCCGGGCATAGTCGAAGGCATAGCGCACGATGCGCTCCGTGCCCGGCCGCGAGACGAGCTTCAGGCACTGGTAGACCTCGTCGGTCTGGCGATGCTCGATGCCGGCGTAAAGATCCTCCTCGTTCTCGCGCACGATCACCACATCCATGTCCGGATGCTTGGTGGCGACGAAGGGCGACAGCGCCGCGCAGGGCCGGACGTTGGCGAAAAGGCCGAGCGTCTTGCGGATCGTCACGTTGAGGGACTTGTAGCCCTTGCCCTGCGGCGTGGTGATCGGCGCCTTGAAGAAGACCTTGGTGCGGCGCAGCACATCCCAGGATTCCGGCGCGATGCCCGAGGTCAGGCCCTGCTCGTAGACCGCCTCGCCGATCTCGATTTCCTCCGGCGCCAGCCGCGCGCCGGCGGCCGTCAGCACCTTGAGCGCGGCCGACATGATCTCCGGGCCGATGCCGTCGCCATGGGCGATGGCGATCGGCACGGCGTCGGATGCGCCGATGGACCCGGTATCGGAGGAAGCGGCACGGGCCGCGGGATGCACGTTCATTCTGTCGTCTCCGGCTAGCAATACCCGAGGGGGAGGACGCGGACGGTGCGCGGCGCGCGGCGCGCACGGCGATCCGCCGATCGGGCGATGGCGGCGACCGTAGACAGGGCCGATGAATTTGATAAATGAATTGTGATCGCATCATCCATTGGCAAAACTCATGAAGGCACTGCCCGAAACCGTCGACCTGCCGCTGCTGCGCGCGTTCGTTCTTGTAGCCCGCACGGGCAGCTTCACCCGCGCCGGCGTGGAGCTGTTCCGAAGCCAGTCCGCCGTGTCGCTGCAGATCCGCAAGCTGGAGACCGCGCTCGGCGCCCGCCTCTTCCGCCGCAGCGCCCGCGCGGTGGTGCTGACGCCGGCGGGCGAGCGGCTGTTCGACTACGCGAACCGCATCCTCGAACTGCACACGCAGGTGCTCGCCGCCTTCCGCGAGGGCGAGGTGGCGGGGCTGGTGCGCCTCGGCACGCCGGAGGATTTCGCCACGACGGATCTCTCCACGGTGCTCGCCGCCTTCGCCGCCAGCCATCCGGGCGTCCAGCTCGAGGTGACCTGCGACCTGACGCTGAACCTGATCGACCTGTTTCGCGCCGGCGCGCTCGACGTCGCCCTGCTGAAGCGGGAGCCGAGCGGCCCCGTCGACGGGCAGCGGGTCTGGCGCGAGCCGCTCGTCTGGGTCGCCGCCAGCCCCGAGGCCTTTGCCCTGCGCGAAACGGTCCCGCTGGTGGTGAGCCCCGAGCCCTGCGTCTACCGCAAACGCGCCTTCGACGCGTTGGCGGCCACCGGCCGACGGGCGCGGGCCGCCTATGTCTGCGGCGCGCTGACGGGCGCGCTCGCCGCCGTGCGCGCCGGGCTGGGCGTGACGGTGCTGCCGCGCCACATGGCCCCGGCCGATCTGGCGCTCGACGCAGGTCACGCCATGCCGGCGCTGGCCGACACCGAGATCGTGCTGCAAACCGCCTCCGACGCCGGGCTGACCGCGCGCCGCCTCGCCGATCACATCGCCCGCGCCTTCGGCGACGAGACCCGTGCGCCCGCGAAGGAGCTCGAACCGGCGTGAATCCGGCCGCACCCGCGCCGCCTTCGAGCCCCCCGGTCTCTTGGCCTTTAGTCCGCTTGCCGGCGCCCCCCGCATTTCCGATGCTTGAAGCGGGAAGGCATGGCGCTACGCGCATATTCCCCTGCCCTCAAACCCGCGCGGAACGGGAGGCCGCATGCGGGAAGCGCGACCGGACGGCAAGTGCCGTGCCCAGTTGCACGTTGCATTGCCGCACGGGGGACGCGTATGGTCGCTCCCGGCGAGTGCACGACATGACCTTCGGCGACACGCCCCTTCACGACATGACACCCGGCGCCATGGCGAAATTCCTGATCATCGACGATCATCCGCTGTTTCGCGAGGCGCTGCACAGCGCCGTGGAACTCGCCTACCCGGCCGCCGACACGCGCGATGCCGCATCGCTCGACGAGGCCTGCCGCATTCTGGAGGAGGATGCGGGCTTCGACCTCGCCCTGCTCGATCTCAACATTCCCGGCGTCAAGGGCATGGACGGCCTGCTGCATCTGCGCACGCATTTCCCGCGCCTGCCCGTGGTGGTCGTCTCCGGCCACGAGGACCCTCGGATCGTGTCCCAGGTGATGGCCTATGGCGCGGCCGGTTTCCTGCCGAAATCGGCGCGCAAGGCGACGCTGGCCGACGCGATCCAGCAGGTCATCAACGGCGCGGTCTTCGTGCCTCAGGACCTCCAGGGCGACGAGGCCTCCCGCCTCGACGCCCATGTCGAGGAGATGATCCGGCGGGTGAGCAGCCTGACGCCGCAACAGCTCAAGGTTCTGCGGATGCTGTGCGACGGCCTTCTCAACAAGCAGATCGCCTATGAACTGCAGGTCGGCGAGACGACCGTGAAGGCGCATGTCTCGGAGATCCTGCGCAAGCTCAACGTCTTCAGCCGGACACAGGCGGTGATCGAGATCGCCCGGCTCGATGCGCTCACCGGCCTCGGCGCCCTCGCGCGGGCCCGGGACGACGCCCCGCCCGACCGGGTCTGAGGTCAGGTTCCCCGGCGCCATCCGGTCACCCGCCCCCCCGGCCCTTGCGGCCTTCACGCGTCGTCGCGCGCCATCAGCATATGCGTCATGAGGGCGCGCAGCTGCGCCGGTTTCACCGGCTTTGTCATCACCTCCGCCTTGAGCGCGGCGGCCTGCGCGAGCACCGGCTCCGCCGCATCCGCCGTCGCCAGGATGGCCGGAACCCGGCGCGTCAGGCGCGCGCACACCGCACGGACGACCCGGGTGCCGAGATCGCCGCGGTCGAGATGCTGATCGGCGATGATCAGATCGGGTGCCCAGCCGCCGCCCTCGAGGGTCGCGACCGCCGCCTCCTGCGTGCGCGCCACGCGAAAGACGCAGCCCCAGGTCTCCAGCAGCGTCGACATGGCGCGGATCACGTCGCCGTCGTTCTCCACCAAAAGGACCCGGCGCCCCTTGAGCGCGCCGTCCGTGCCGGAGCGCGCCGGCGGGGCCGGACGCTGCGGCGGATCGGCCGGCGGCGGACAATGGGGCGCGAGAATGCGGAAGCGGCTGCCCTTGTCCACTTCCGACATCAGCGAAAGATCGTGCCCCAGCGCCTCCACCAGCCGCTTGACGATGGACAGGCCGAGCCCGAGCGCGCATTGCCCGTCGCTCCCGCTTCCCGGATTGGCGCCGCGATGGAACTCGTCGAAGATCCGCTCGTGCTGCGCCAGCGGGATGCCGCAGCCGGTGTCGACCACCTCGATCATCACCCGCGCGCCGCGCCGCCGGGTGCCGATCAGCACGCCCCCCTGATCGGTGTAGCGGATGGCGTTGGAGATCAGGTTCTGCAGGATGCGGCGCAACATGGTGCGGTCGGACCAGACATGGGCGTCGGCGATGGCGGTCTGCAGCCGCAACCCCTTGGCCTCGGCGGTGGGCCGCAGGTCCGACAGGAGCGAGGCGACCACCGGCGCGAGCGGCACGGCCGCGTAGTCGGGCACGGTCACCCCGGCATCCAGACGCGAGATGTCGAGCAGCGTGTGCAAAAGCTCATGCATCGTGTCGAGCGAGCGCTCGACCTGCGCCACCATCGCGCGCCCGCGCTCGCTCTCCTGCAGGTCGTGCAGCGCCGACATGGTGAGTTGCGCCGCATGCAGGGGCTGCAGCACGTCGTGGCTGGCGGCGGCCAGAAAGCGGGTCTTGGAGGCGTCCGCGCGCTCGGAGATCTCCTTCTGGCGGGCGAGTTCGGCGTTGGCGCGTTCCAGATTGCGCAGGGTGGTGGTGAGTTCGTCGGTGCGCCGCCGCACCTCCGAGTCCAGCGAGATCGCCGTCTGGAACAGCGAAAAGGCATTGCCCTGCTGATCCATGGCCCGTTCTACCCGGTGCATCAGCGCCGCGTTGATCTTCTTCAGCCGTTCCGGATCCTGGACGTCGAGCCCGCTCATGCGCGCCTCTCCACAGTTGCTCCGGTGGCGGCTCCGTTGGCGGCCCCGGTGCCGAAGGCGATGCCGGTGAAGGTCTGGTTCAGATGCATCGACAGATATTGCTCGCCGTAGGTCGAGAAGCCGACCACATTGTTCTCGCGGTAGATCCGCGAAATCCTGTGCGTCACCTGCCGGTTGCGCGCATCGATCCGGCGCAGCACGCAATCGAAGCCGAGCACGAAATCGATTCCGCCGAGCCGCGCGTCGACCGCATCGAAGGCGTCGCGCGTGCTGCGCGTCATGCCGGCGGGCTCGGCGACCGTCATCACGATGCCGTCGTCGATCGCGCAGAAGAACGACAGCGACCCGTCCGCGTTCATCTTCTGCACGGAGCGGCAATAGTATTCGCCGCCAACCCGCACCACGAGCGGATGCGAGGCGAAGCTCATCGGCGAGAGCGCATGCGGGTCCATGCCGATCACCCGGGCGTATTCGGCCGCCGCCGGCGCGGCGTTGAACTCATGTACGACGCGCCGCGAGGGATCGGAGCGCGTGACCACGAGCTTCGCCGGCGTCGGCACGAAATTGTCGGTCTTGAACACCTGGAAGGGGATGTCCGTCTCCACCAGAAGCACGAGGGCGCAGTCGGTGGCGATCTCCCCGTCGAGGATCAGGGACGTCGCGGAAAAGCGCATGTCGTCGCCGGCCGAGCCGCCGAGCAGCGGGATGTCGTCGAGCGCCCAGTGCAGGGCGGCCGACACGGCTTCCTCCGCGAAGGACAGCCCGTCGATCAGGCACAGCGCGAAGGCCCTGCCGTCGCCGACGCGTTCCGCGTCCGGGCGGAAGGCGCGCTTGGCCGCGCCGACCTCGCGCACCATCCGCTCCATGCCCGCGCCGCGAATACCGGCAAGGCGCAGGGCGTCGACGCGAAACCGGTCGGCTGGAAAGAGCACAACGACGAGATTGCCTTCGGACAGGCCCTCGCGGGTGACCTCGCCCGACGTCGAGCAGGCCGCATAGCGCAGGCCCGCGCAAGCCTCCGCCATGGCCGCGCACACGGCGTCCGGCGCGATCCGGCTGGCGGAGAAGAAGACCAGCGCGAAGCCGGCGTCGCCGCGCCTGCGCGCCTCGGCGACCGCGCGCCAGAAGCCCGCGTCCCGGGGATCGGCTGTGCTCAGCACAGCGACCCCGCACGCATGGGTGACCCCGCAGGCGTAGGTCGCCCCGCCCGCATCGGTGATGCCATCCGTCGACCGCACGGTCTCCTCCCTCGTGCCGATGCGCGCCCGTTCGGATCGGGTCTTTGCGGCACCGGATCAGTCTAGGGGTCCGCCCCCCGATTTCAAGCGCGCCCGCCGGCCGCTGCGGCAAAACGGCGGCCGTCTCTCTCCCCCTGCCCCGGGCACTCTGCCAGAAAGTACAGTGTACAGACCCGCGCCCCATGGCGTTTCATGGATCGCGCGGAAGGGGCGACGGCCGCACCAGACGGAGCCGGACCCGTCCGCGAGGGAGGACGCTTTATGGATTTGGTTGGGGAGTACCGGATTTTTGCGGCTCGGGCCGCGGTCTGGGATGCGTTGAACGACGCGGATGTTCTGCGTCGGTGTATTCCGGGGTGCAAGGATCTGGAGAAGGTCTCGGACACGGAGATGACGGCGACGGTTGTCGCGAAGATCGGCCCGGTGAAGGCGACGTTCAAGGGCGGGGTGACGCTTGAGAACCTGAACCCGCCGGAGAGCTACACGATCGTGGGCGAGGGCAAGGGCGGTGTCGCGGGCTTTGCCAAGGGCTCGGCGGACGTGCATCTGGCCGAGGAGGCTGCGGAAGAGGCGGGCGACGCCGGCTCCGGTGCAGGCGCCGATGCGGGTCCGGTGACGGTTCTGACCTACAAGGTGCATGCGCAGGTGGGGGGCAAGCTGGCGCAATTGGGCAGCCGGCTGATCGTGTCGACGTCGCGCAAGATGGCGGACGAGTTCTTCAGCGCGTTCAAGGAGATCGTGGAGGGCGACGGCGCGGCGGCCGGGGAGACGGCGGCCGGGGATGGCGCGGCGACGGCGGC
The DNA here is from genome assembly GCF_040110915.1 of Stappia sp. NCBI lineage: Bacteria > Pseudomonadati > Pseudomonadota > Alphaproteobacteria > Hyphomicrobiales > Stappiaceae > Stappia > Stappia sp. Next base: position 3,071,342 of record NZ_CP157793.1, read on the forward strand.
TTCCGCGACCGCTGCGACGACGGCCGCGACCGACACGGCCGAGGCCGCGACCGAAACGCAGGAGAGCATGACGGAGCGGGTGTCGCAGTCTGTGTCGGAGGCGGCGCATGCGGTCGAGGAGCGTGTGGAGCACGCGGCGGAGGATCTCGGCAAGGCGGCGCATGAGGTGGAGGAACGGGTCGAACAGGCGGCCGAACGCGGCTTTCTGGGCGGCCCGATGATGTGGGGCCTGATCGCGCTGGCCGGTCTGATCGCGCTTCTGGCGCTCTTGAGCTGAGGTCGCGCGCCCCGGTGCCCCCCGTGTCCCCGGTGCCCCCGTGTCCCCGGTTCCCGCTGCCCCCGAGGGCGCCGGGCCGCCGGCCGGGCCGGACACCGGGTCCCGGGTCGGACACCGAGTTGAAGTGTGGATGGGTCGACGCGTGGACGGGACGAGGGTGCGAAGCATGCCGGGCCTGAGCGCAGGACAGAGGACCGGAGCGACGGGCCAGCGCGACGGGCCTGCGCGACGGGCCAGCGCGATGGGCCGGGGATCGAGGACCGGGACCGGCCTGACCGGATATCGGGCCTGACCGGATATCGGGCCTGAACGAGAGAGACCGAACGAGGGTTAACGAGGGAGGATGCGCATGGCCGAAGTGACCATGACGGTGAACGGCAAGTCGGTGTCGAGGACGGTGGAGGACCGCACGCTTCTGGTGGAGTTCCTGCGCGAGGGCGCGGGTCTGACGGGCACGCATGTGGGCTGCGACACCTCGCAGTGCGGGGCCTGCGTGGTGCATGTGGACGGCAAGGCGGTGAAGGCCTGCACGATGCTGGCGGCGCAGGCTTCGGGCGCGTCGGTGACGACGGTGGAGGGTCTGGCGTCGGGCGGCGAGCTGCACCCGGTGCAGGCGGCCTTCCGCGAGCATCACGGCCTGCAATGCGGCTTCTGCACGCCGGGGATGATCATGGCCGCCGTCGACATGATCGAGCGCCTGGGCGCGCCGCTCGACGAGGCGACGATCCGGGCGGAGCTGGAGGGCAACATCTGCCGCTGCACCGGCTACCACAACATCGTCAAGGCGATCGCGGCGGCGAGCGAGACCATGGCGGGGATGAAGACGGCCGCCGAATAGGCCGGCGGCGCCCGGCCGGGACGGCCCGGACGAACCCGGGACGGACGGGGCGCGCTGCAGGCATACCGGCAAGAGAGCGCCGTTGGAGGACGGCGCCCCTGGACGGTGACGGCCCTGGAGGAAACCCCGCGCGTCTTCGGAAGAGCCTCTTCGGAAGAGCATCTGCGGAGGAGCCTCCGGGGAGGCGCGGCGGGAGGAGACGGCGGCGCGCGCCGGGGGGCGCGAGGGCCGCAGGCGGAGACGCCACACAGGTGAGCCACACAGGCACGCCACACAGGCGAGCCGGACAGGTGAGCCAAACAGGCACGCCGGAGACGGAGGACGCGATGCTGCGCCCCGGAGCCGGTCAGGACCCTTGAGGGAGGATGCAATGGCAGGATCGACGGAAGGCATCGGCGCGCCGGTGAAGCGGCGCGAGGACAAGCGCTTCATCACCGGCAAGGGGCGCTACACGGACGACATGGCGGTGGCGGGCATGTGCCATGCCGCCTTCGTGCGCTCGCCGCACGCCCATGCGAAGGTGCGGGGCATCGACGCGGAGGCCGCGCGCGCCATGCCCGGCGTGATCGCGGTTCTGACCGGCGAGGAACTGGTCGCCGACGGGGTCGGCAACCTGATCTGCGGCTGGATGATCCACTCCAAGGACGGCACGCCGATGAAGATGGGCGCCTGGCGGGCGCTGGAGGGCGAGACCGTGCGCCATGTCGGCCAGGCGGTGGCGGTGGTCGTCGCCGAGACGCGCACGCAGGCGCGCGACGCGGCCGACGCGGTGGTCGTCGACTACGACCCGCTGCCGGCGGTGGTCGATGCGCTGGACGCGCTCGAGCCGGGCGCGCCGCAGCTGCACGAGGAGGCGCCGGGCAACCTGATCTTCGACTGGGAGATCGGCGACGCGGCGGCGGTCGACGCGGCCTTCGCCGCGGCCGCGCATGTGACGAAGATGGAGATCCGCAACAACCGTCTGGTGCCCAACCCGATGGAGCCGCGCGCGGCGCTTGCCTCCTACGACGCGGCGGAAGAGCACTACACGCTGTGGACCACCTCGCAGAACCCGCATGTGGCGCGGCTGGTGCTCTCGGCCTTCTACAACATCGCGCCGGAGCACAAGCTCCGGGTGATCGCGCCGGATGTCGGCGGCGGCTTCGGCTCCAAGATCTACATCTACCCGGAAGAGATGGTCTGCCTGTGGGCCTCGAAGAAGACGGGCGTGCCGGTCAAATGGACCTGCGACCGCACGGAGGCCTTCCTCACCGACGCCCATGGCCGCGACCATCATTCGCAGGCCGAGATGGCGCTCGACGCCGACAACCGGATCACCGGCTTGCGGGTCAAGACGGTGGCGAACCTCGGCGCCTATATGTCGCTGTTCTCCTCCTCGGTGCCGACCTATCTCTACGCCACGCTGCTGTCGGGCCAATACGACATCCCGGCGATCCATGCGAACGTGAAGACGGTCTACACCAACACCACGCCGGTGGACGCCTATCGCGGCGCGGGCCGGCCGGAGGCGACCTATCTGGTGGAACGCATGATGGAGACGGCGGCGCGCGAACTGGGGGTGGACCCGGCCGCGTTCCGGCGCAAGAACTTCGTGCGCGCCTTCCCGCATCAGACCCCGGTGATCATGTGCTACGACGCGGGCGACTACGACGCCTCGCTGGACGCGGCACTCAAGGCCATCGACTACGACGGCTTCGCGGCGCGCAAGGCGGAGGCCGCGCGGCGCGGCAAGCTGAGGGGTCTCGGCTTCTCCTGCTACATCGAGGCCTGCGGCATCGCGCCCTCGCAGGCCGTCGGCTCGCTCGGCGCCGGCGTCGGCCTGTGGGAATCGGCGGAGGTGCGGGTCAATCCGGTCGGCACCATCGAGGTTCTGACCGGCTCGCACAGCCACGGCCAGGGGCACGAGACGACCTTCGCCCAGTTGGTGGCGGAGCGGTTGGGTGTCGGGCTCGACACGGTGTCGATCGTGCATGGCGACACCGACAAGGTGCAGTTCGGCATGGGCACCTACGGCTCGCGCTCGGGCGCGGTCGGCATGTCGGCGATCTCGCGGGCGCTCGACAAGGTGGAGGCCAAGGCGAAGAAGCTCGCCGCCCATCTGATGGAGGCGTCGGAAGGCGACATCACGCTGGAGGGCGGCACCTTCAAGGTGGCGGGCACGGACAAGGAGCTGCCCTTCTTCCAGGTGGCGCTGGCCGCCTATACGGCACACAACATGCCCGACGGCATGGAGCCGGGGCTGAAGGAGGGGGCCTTCTACGATCCCACCAACTTCACCTTCCCCTCCGGGACCTACATCTGCGAGGTGGAGGTGGATCCGGAGACCGGCAAGACGGAGATCGTGGACTTCGTGGCGGCCGACGACTTCGGCACGATCATCAACCCGATGATCGTGGAGGGTCAGGTGCACGGCGGGCTGACGCAGGGCATCGGCCAGGCGCTTTACGAGAACGCGGCCTATGACGCGGACGGGCAGCTGCTGTCGGCCTCCTACATGGACTATTGCATGCCGCGCGCCGACGACGTGCCGTCCTACCGGCTGATGACGACGGTGACGGAATGCCCGGGCAATCCGCTGGGCATGAAGGGCTGCGGCGAGGCCGGGGCCATCGGCTCGCCGCCGGCGGTGATCAACGCGATCACCGACGCGATCGGCACCAACGCGCTGGAGATGCCGGCCACACCCGCCAACGTGTGGCGCGCGCTCCAGGGCGCGCAGGCCGCGCAGGCGGCCGAGTAAGGCGCTCAAGCCCCCGCGGCCGGCCCGGGTCGGTCGCGGGGAGGAGCGCCACGACGACAGCACGGATGATGTGCCGGTCGGTCCGGCAAGCCCCATTGAGGAAGGCTCACAGGGCAAGCCTCACGGGAGACGGGCCATCCGGCGAAGACGGGATCAGGGTGAGGAGACCCGAGGATGTATGAGACCAGCTACCACCGGGCGACGAGCGTGGCCGACGCGGCGGCGAAGCTTGCGGCCAGCGACGAGGGCAAGATCCTGGCCGGCGGGCAGACGCTGCTGCCGACGATGAAGCAGCGGCTTGCCGCGCCCTCCCATGTGATCGACGTGCGCCACATCGCCGACATGGCCGGCATTGCCGAGACCGGCGCGGGCGGGGTGCGCATCGGCGCGGCGACGACCCATGCCGAGGTGGCCACCTCGCAGATCGTCCAGCGTCTGCTGCCGGGGCTCGCAAGCCTTGCCGGCCACATCGGCGATCCGCATGTGCGCCACATGGGAACGATCGGCGGCTCGCTCGCCAACAACGACCCGGCCGCCGACTATCCCGCCGCCGCCCTTGCGCTCGGCGCGACGATCCACACCGACAGGCGCCAGATCGCGGCCGAGGACTTCTTCACCGGCCTGTTCGAGACCGCGCTCGACGACACCGAGATCGTCACCGCGGTGGAGATCCCGGCCGCCACAACTTGCGCCTACGCCAAATACCCCAACCCCGCCTCGCGCTACGCCATGGTCGGCGTCTTCGTGGCGAGGACCGACGCGGGCGTGCGCGTCGCGGTGACGGGCGCCGGCGCCGACGGCGTCTTCCGCCACACAGGCCTGGAAACAGCCCTTGAGGCCGACTTCTCACCCGACGCCATCGCCGGCGTGACCACCGACGCAAACGGCCTGCTCGCCGACATCCACGGCTCCGCCGACTACCGCGCCCACCTCATCACCGTCATGGCAAAACGCGCCGTAAACGCCTGCAAACCCTGAAACAAATCCCCCGGCCCGGACAAAACCCCGGGCCAGGGGAAGCAGGTGCGGCGGGGCGCAGGCGAGCGGGTCTCGACGTCAGGCGTGTCCCGTCGGGCTGTCCGTCTTCGGATCGTAGAACGGCTTCGGGACAACGCTTGCCCCGCGCACGCCGTCCGGCATCGCGACCTCCAGACGCGTTCCGAGCGCCGCGTGCGCCGTGCCGACCAGCGCCAGCGCGATGTTCTTCTCAAGGCGCGGCGAGTGAACCGCCGAGGTCAGCGTACCGACCGGGTCTCCGTCGGATCGAACCTGCCAGAAGGTGGTGTTCGGGCCCGGAAGCGGAGGCCCGTCGATCTCCAGCCCGACCTGTCGGCGGCGCACGCCCTCTGCCCTGATCCGCCGCAAGGCCGCCTTGCCGATGAAGGGCGCCTCCATGTCGAGATCGACCAGCCGGTCGAGCCCGAGTTCGAACGGATTGGTGGTCATGTCCATGTCCGCGCGATAGGAGAGCATCCCCGCCTCGATCCGGCGGATCGCGGAGGTATGGCCGGGCCGGAGACCGAGCGGCTGACCGGCGGCCATGATCTTTTCCCAAAGCGCATCGCCCTTGCTGCCATCGCACAGATAGAGCTCGTAGCCGAGCTCGTTCGACCAGCCGGTGCGCGAGACCACCAGGGGGATGCCGTCCAGATCGACCTCGCGCAGCCCGAAGTACTTCAGATCCTTGAGCCGGTCGCCGAACAGCGCGCGCAGCACGGCCGCCGATTTCGGGCCCTGCAGTTGCAGGGGCGAGACGTCGGGTTCGTGGATGTGCACGTCCATGCCGGCATGGACCGCAAGCCCCTGCGCCCACAGCAGGATATCGCTGTCGGAGAGCGACAGCCAGAAGCGCTCCTCGCCGAGACGCAGCAGGACGGGATCGTTGAGGATCCCGCCGTCGGGACCGGTGATCAGCACGTATTTGCACTGCCCGACCGAAAGCCGCGAAAGGTTGCGCGGCGTCAGCATCTGCACGAAGCGCGCCGCATCGGGCCCTGAAATCTCGACCTGACGCTCGACGGCGACGTCGCACAGGATCGCGTCATGGACGAGGGCGTGAAAATTGGCGACCGGATCTCCGAAGTCGCGCGGAATATACATGTGATTGTAGACCGAGAAACCCCTGGCGCCCCAGCGCAGGGTCGCGTCGAAAAAGGGCGACCTGCGGATCTGCGCGCCAAAGCCCGGAGCGGCTGTGCTCGCCATGTCATCCTCCCGTTGCGTGTGTTTTATTCGCGTCTACGCGTCATCGCCCACGGGAGATTTGTAGCGGAACCTCCGCTCAACCGGCCGCCGGAACGCGCAGGATCACCGGGCATCTGGCCGCTTCGACGAGACGGTCCAGGACGCGCGGATCGCGCTCTTCCGTCGCGAGCACGACGCCTTCCGGGCCGAGCCGGTCGAGCGCGGCGACCAGTCCCTGCGCGCCGCGATAGGCGCGAATGTCGGGACGCGGCCCGGGGCGCGCATCGAACCAGGCGGCGACCCGCGCCTCCTCGCCGGCCGCCGCCAGCACGATCAGGTGCCTGCCGAGCGCGCGCGCGAGGTCGGCCGCGAAGGCCGGCGGATCAATGCCGGCGCCCAGCGCCAGAACGAGGTCGGCCCCGGCGCGCGCCGCATCCTGTCGTCCATGGTATCTCAGATGCCGGAAGCCGAGAACCGCGAAATCCCCGGCCGCGGCCGCCGTGCGCATGGCGTCGGGAAGCCGCCCGGTCAGGATGCGCACCGCGTCGGCCGGTGCAGGTTGGGACAGGCGGGCGAGATCGCGCTCGAAGCGGCGGGCGTCCGCCTCGAAGGCGCGCAGCATGGCCGCGCCGCTCATCCGGGGCACGGGGCGGCCGCCATAGCCCAGAAGACGCGCGCCGGGATGCGTCGCCGCATCGAGAACCGCCTGATCGCGCACCAGAACGCCCTGCAACTCCGCGCCCGTCATGCGGGCGAGCGCGGCGGCGAGCGCCAGAGCGGCTTCGGCGTCGGCATGGCAACTCGCGGCGACCACCACGCGCAGGCGCGCCGCCGACCCTCCGGCACCTGCCTCAGGATGCGCCCTGTCGTCCGTCATGACGCCCCTCCCCGGCAAACCGCCTGCGAATGTCGGCAAACCCTGTCAACCGCTCCTCCACCCGGCGGTTGACGCTGCCGGGCGGATAGGTCCCGTCGTCGCCGCGCACGCCCGCGGGACAGCCGGTCAGTTCCTCCAGCGCGTCGTCGATCGTGGTGAGGGGCACGATCCGGAAGTCGCCTGCCGCGACCGCCTCAACCACCCTTTCGCGCAGGCACAGGTTCTTGACGTTGGCCGCCGGGATCAGCACCCCCTGCCGCCCGGTCAGACCGCGCGCGGCGCAGATGTCGAAGAAGCCTTCGATCTTCTCGTTCACCCCGCCGATCGCCTGGATGTCGCCGAACTGATTGACCGAGCCGGTGATCGCCAGCGACTGGTCGATCGGCGCCTCGGCCAGCGACGACAGGAGCGCGACGAGCTCGGCGGCCGAGGCGCTGTCGCCGTCGACGCCGCCGTAGCTTTGCTCGAAGACGAGGCTCGCCCACAAGGACATGGGCGCCTTGGTGGCATAGGTCGCGGCGAGATAGCCCTGCAGGATCAGGATGCCCTTGGAATGCAGCGGGCCACCGAGATCGGTCTCGCGCTCGATGTCGACCACCTTGCCGCTCCCGGGCCGCGTGCGCGCGGTCAGGCGGGACGGCCGGCCGAAGGCAAATCCCCCGATCTGCAGCACGGACAAGGCGTTGATCTGACCCGTATGCTGCCCGTCCGTGTCGATCAGCACCGTGTCGCGGGTGATCATCTCCTGATCGAGATCCCGCAACCGGCCGGCGCGCCGCTCGCGCTCGGCGACGACCGTGTCGATGTCCCGCGCGCCGATGGTCGCGGCCGAGCGCTGGTCGGCCCAATAGTCGGCCTCGCGCACCAGATCCGACAGATGGTCGGTGTTGAGCGTCAGCCGCTCCGCGTCGCCCGTCGCCCGGACGCTTTCCTGGAAGAGCCGCAGCACCGCGCCCGCGTCCAGCGCGCGGGTCTTCGCCTGTCGCGCCAGATCGCCGATCAGGCGGGCATAGCCGGCCTTCGCGCTGGCATCGAGCGCCAGACGGTCGCTGAAGTCGGCGGCCAGCTTGAACAGATGCGGAAAATCGGGATCGAGCGCCGACAGAAGATAGTAGTGCAGCCGCTCCCCGATCAGCACCACGCGGGTCCGCAGCGGCACCGGGTCGGGATCGAGCGACACGGTCGAGATCAGGCTCAGCCGCTCGCCCGGAGAAAAGATCGCGATCTCGCCGCTGCGCAGGCAGCGCTTGAGCGCGTCCCAGGCCATCGGTTCCAGCAGCACCTGCCGGGCATCCAGGATCAGATAGCCGCCGTTGGCGCGATGCAGCGCGCCGGGCCGGATCATCGTGAAATTGGTGACCAGCGCGCCCATCTGCGAGGCATATTCGATCCGCCCGATCAGATTGGCGAGCGTCGGCAGGTCCTCGGCCACAACCGGCGCGCCCTCGCCCACCCCCTCGCCCCCGGCCCCATCGTGGGAAACCATCACATTGACCGTGTAGCGCTGGAACTGCGGCTTGGCGAAATGCCGGGTGTTGGCGACCGGGAAGGTGCCGGCCTCCGCGCCGTCCTCACGCATCAGGAACAGTTCGGCGTTGTCGATCAGATCCCGGCGCACCGCCTCGAGATAGGCCTCGACCTTTTCGTGGCCGGCAAAGGCCTGGCTGACCCCGGCAATCGCCGCGTCCACGCCCTCGCGCGCCAGCGACTGGTTCAGTTCCTCGACCTGGCGGCGATGCTCCTTCTGCTGGCCGGGCACCGACTGCAGCGCTTCCGACAGTTCCTTCTGCGTTTCCTCCATCGCCGCCTCGAAGGCGGCCTGCTCCGCATCGTCAAGCGCGCGGTAGGCCTCTTGCGACAGCACCTCGCCGTCCTTCAGCGCGGCGAAGGTGAAGCCCATCGGGGTGCGCAGAATGGCCACGTTGCGCGCCCGCGCCTTCTTGAAAACCGCGCCCATCGCCTCTTCATGGGCTTGCGAGAAGGTTTCCTCGATGGCGCGCCGGCGCGCCTGATAGTCCTCGGACTCAAACAGCGCCGGGATCTCGTTCGCCAGATCGTCGACGAGCGTTTCCATCGCACGGCGCAGGGCGACGGCCCGCCCGGGCGGCAGGTCGATGGCGGTCGGCTTGTGCGGCGCTTCGAAGTTGTTGACATAGACCCAGTCGCGGGGGCGCGGGCGGGCTGCCGCCGCCTGCCCCAGAATCTCGCGGGTGATGGCATGACGGCCGCTGCCGGGACGCCCGAGCACGAAGGCGTTGAAGTCGGAATGCGGGATCGTCGCCGCCATGTGCAGCGTGTCGACGGCGCGGTCCTGTCCGAGCCAGCCCGTGGGCTCCGGCAGGCTTTCGGTGGTGTCGAAGTCGAAGTCCGCCCGCGACACGGCGGGACGCAGCGCCTCCTCGGAAAGGGGCGTGCGGCCGGTCGGCCCGGTCATTGTGTCCCCGTCATGGCGTCCCCATCATGGCGTCCTCCGCGTCGGCGCCGCAGATGCGACGTCGACTCCTCCTTCCGATGCGATGCGCGATCGCCGTCGCGATACGAAGCGCCGGCGGCCCCTCCCCGGGCCTCCCGATGCTCTGTGCCACGATAGGAAGCCTTCGGCCGGCACGATATGACCTGGATCAAGACGCTGAAGTCCAATCGCTTTCGCTCCGGGAAGCCCGCTGCTGGACAGCGACCGGCCCCGGTGCGGCCGAAATCATTCAATCAGTTTTCCTGATCGAAAAATCAATAAATACGCATTTCTCTGATGGTCGCAGGGCGGTAGCATTTCCGTGGAAGGATCGGAGCGCGGCGCCTTCGGTGGATGACATGCCGCCCGCCTGCCCGCCTGCAAGGTTCGCCCCGGCGGTGCGACCGGGCAGGCGAGGCGCCGCTCCGTTTGCTTCCGGGCATACGACCCCGCGATCCCGCGCGGGGCGCAAGACATTCCGGCATTCCGGGGGGAATGCGCAAGACGATCGGAGAGACCCATGGACGCATTGACCGACGACAAGCCGAGCGGCTGCCCGTTTACCGGCAAGATCTTCGTGACCAACCGCGACTGGTGGCCGAAACAGCTCAACCTGAAGATCCTGGCCCAGAACTCGTCGCTGACCGATCCGATGGGCACGGGCTTCGACTACGCCAAGGAGTTCAAGTCGCTCGATCTCGCGGCGCTCAAGCAGGATCTCTATGCGCTGATGACCGACAGCCAGGACTGGTGGCCGGCGGACTACGGTCATTATGGCGGCCTGTTCATCCGCATGGCCTGGCACAGCGCCGGCACCTACCGCACGGCCGACGGCCGCGGCGGCGGCGGCACGGGCAGCCAGCGGTTCGCCCCGCTCAACAGCTGGCCGGACAACGGCAACCTCGACAAGGCCCGGCGCCTGCTGTGGCCGATCAAGCAGAAGTACGGCAACAAGATCTCCTGGGCCGACCTGATGATCCTCGCCGGCAATGCCGCGATCGAGTCGATGGGCGGCAAGACCTTCGGCTTCGGCGGCGGGCGCGCCGACATCTGGGAGCCGGAGGAGGACATCTACTGGGGCTCGGAGAACGAGTGGCTCGCCACCACCGACCACGAACAGAGCCGCTATTCCGGCGACCGTGAGCTGGAAAACCCGCTCGCGGCCGTGCAGATGGGCCTCATCTACGTCAACCCGGAAGGCCCGGACGGCAACCCGGACCCTCTGGCGTCGGCCAGGGACATCCGCGAGACCTTCGCCCGCATGGCGATGAACGACTACGAGACGGTCGCGCTCACCGCCGGCGGTCACACCTTCGGCAAGACCCACGGCGCGGGCGACGTCTCGAATGTGGGCCCGGAGCCGGAAGGCGCGCCGCTGGAGGCCCAGGGGCTCGGCTGGCTGTCCACCCACAAGAGCGGCAAGGGCCGCGACACCATCACCTCGGGTCTGGAAGGCGCCTGGACGCCCAATCCGATCCAGTGGGACATGGGCTATTTCGACGTCCTGTTCAAATACGAATGGGAACTGACCAAGAGCCCGGCGGGCGCGTGGCAGTGGACGCCGAAGGACCTCCAGGAAGAGGACATGGCGCCGGATCCCGAAGATCCGTCCAAGAAGGTGCCGATCATCATGTCCACCGCCGACATGGCGATGCGCATGGACCCGGCCTACGAGAAGATCTCGCGCCACTTCCATGAAAACCCGGAGGAGTTCGCCGACGCCTTCGCCCGTGCCTGGTACAAGCTGACCCACCGCGACATGGGCCCGAAGACGCGCTACCTCGGTCCGGAAGTGCCGGAAGAAGACCTGATCTGGCAGGACCCGATTCCGGCGGTCGATCATCCGCTGGTCGACGCCGCCGACATCGCGGCACTCAAGGAGAAGATCCTCGCCTCCGGTCTGTCGGTCTCGGAGCTGGTGCGCACCGCCTGGGCGTCGGCCTCGACCTTCCGCGGCTCGGACATGCGCGGCGGCGCCAATGGCGCGCGCGTGCGTCTCGCCCCGCAGAAGGACTGGGAGGTCAACCGGCCGGCGAAGCTCGCCGAGGCGCTGAAGGTGCTGGAGGGTATCCAGGCCGAGTTCAACGCGTCGGCCTCCGGCGGCAAGAAGGTGTCGCTCGCCGACCTCATCGTGCTCGCCGGCACGGCCGCCGTCGAAAAGGCGGCGAAGGATGCAGGTCACGACGTCGAGGTGCCCTTCACGCCGGGCCGCATGGACGCCAGCGCCGAGCAGACCGACGCGGAGTCCTTCGACGTGCTGGAGCCGATGGCCGACGGCTTCCGCAACTACCTCAAGACCGACTACACGCTGTCGCCCGAGGAGCTGCTGGTCGACAAGGCCCATCTGCTGACGCTCACCGCGCCGGAAATGACCGTGCTCGTCGGCGGCATGCGGGCGCTCGACGCCAACTGGGACGGCTCCCGCCACGGCGTCTTCACCGACCGTCCGGGGCAGCTGACGACGGACTTCTTCGTCAACCTGCTGGACATGGCGACCGAGTGGAAGCCGGCCGACGAGGCCTCGACCGTGTTCGAGGGCCGCGACCGCAAGACCGGCGCCGTGAAGTGGACCGGCACACGCGTCGATCTGGTCTTCGGCTCCAACTCGCAGCTGCGCGCGCTCGCCGAGGTCTACGGCCAGGCGGATGCGCAGGAGAAGTTCGTCAAGGACTTCGTCGCGGCCTGGACCAAGGTCATGGAGGCCGACCGCTTCGACCTCGCCTGATCCGGGGGGCCTTGCTCCACCTGCGAGACAGCACTCACAGACTCGCCCGCGGCCATCCCGGCCGCGGGTTTTTTTTAACTGTGCGGAACACGGTCGACGGCGACATCCGGCGCTTCACACGCGCGTCACCCCGGACGGAGGCAAAGCCGGAGACCCGGGGCCCATTGGCGCCCTCAGAATTCAAGAGAAGGCCCGTGCGCCCCGCCTGCCCCGCGCCTCACACCGCCGCTCTGGCAGCGATTGGGTACCCGGTCGCGGCTCCGCGTTGCCCGGCATGACGCCGGTGAGTGGGGTCATCGCCGGGCCTTGCCGCGCCACTTCGGCTCCCCGATCCCGGCTTTCCGCTGCGCTGCAGCCGGGATGACGCCGGTTGGTACACCCGACGCGTCACATTTGCGTCACCCCGGCCAAGCGTCAGCGCGCGCCAGAGCCGGGAGCCGGGGTCGGAGAGGCACGCCCGCTGCGGTGGGCATGCCACGTTGCCGCAAACGCAGCCGCCCCCCCCGCCTACCCCTCGATCTTCAGGCTGTCGAAGTCGGTCTTGCCCACTTCGACCAGTTCCGCGATCGCCACGCCGGCGGAGCCCAGATAGCCGACCACCTGCAGCACCTCGCCGATGATCGCCGGCACGAAATAGGTCGCCTCCTGGATGTCGGGCACGAACAGCACCCGCGTCACCTGGCCCGGAATGATGTTGGTGAGCGCCCGCGACAGGCCGAGCTTGGCGAGCTTGTCCTTCGTCTGGCTGTCGTTGTAGTTCCACGCCACCATGATCATGTTGGCCACGCCCCACAGCGTCAGCGTGATCTCGCCGGTGTAGACGCGCGGCCGCCCGCCGGGCACCACGGCCAGCACGAAAAGCCCGCGCGTCGGCCCGAAGATGAGCTGGCAGATCCAGATCGTGCCGGCGAACCCCTTGTCGCCGGCCGGACAGCTCGGCGCCGGCGCGCCCGGCCGGATCAGCCAGGGCATGGTCGCGAAGGTCGTCGTGTAGCGCAGGATCACCGCCGCGAGACCGGCGAGCGACTTGCCCTTCGGTTTCCACTTGCCGACGTAGGTCTTGATGTTCGCGGGCAGTTTCGTCGGCTGGTCCGGCTGCACGGCGGCGGTGGAGCTCAGGAAGCCGGTCAGGCTGTCGGTGAACAGCCGCACGCCCATCGCCCCGGCATAGACCCCGAGCGCGATCTGCGCGACGACCTTTTCCTGGGCCATGTCGACGGCCAGCGCCTTCTCGCTCTGGATGCCGAACTTCGACTTCAGCCAGTCGACGGTGATGTAGCTCTTGTAGGCGTCGAGCGACGCCTGGTCCGGGAAGGGCGCGCTGCCCGTCGCGAGCTTGTAGATCAGCGTGGAGGGGATCGCGATCAGATAGGACGCGATCTGGCTCACCCGGATCGACAGCGTCTTGCCGGTGAAGAACTTGTAGAGCTGCGAGACGATCGGGATTTCCCACTCCGCGAACAGCACGTCGCGAAAGGCCTCCACCACCTCCCGGATCAGATCCATGATCGTCGCGATGACGCCCCTGGCGGCATCGAGGGCAAAGAGCGCGACGCTCTCCATGGTCTTGACCACGCCGCTGACCAGAAGATTGAGCGCGTCATTGGGATTGTCGCCGATTGCGGTGAAATAGCCGACCGCCTCGTCGAAGGCCTCCTTGCCGTCGCCGAACTGAAAGTTGTCGGCCAGATCCTCCAGCATGGTGACGAGGTCCTGCAGGGACGAGGCGAAGGCCGTCTGCGTCATCACGGTGACGGAGGTCTCCCCCTTCTCGCTGGCATTGCCGCCGTTCTGCTCATAGGCGTTGGCGAAGATGTTGTGTTCGAGCTGATAGGCCTCGTCGTCCGACATTTCCTCCTGTTTGGAAAACTGGTCGTAGGTCGGATTGTCCTCCTTCAGAAGCTCCTTCACGAAGCTGTCGACGGTCGCCTGCAGACTGTCCTTCATCGTGTCGATGCCGCCGAGGATCAGGCTCTTGACGTGCTCCACACCATCGACGGTGAAATCGAGCAGCACCCGGGTGTTGTGCTCGACCGCCTCGGCCATGCGGACGAAATCGCCAATGTTGAACAGAAAGGCGAGCCATTCGAAGAGCTGGCGCAGCTTCACCTTCAGCCACTCCCAAACCCCTTGCACGAAGTCGAAGGCCTGCTGCGCGAATTCGATGATCGCCTCGAACACCTTGCCGCCGATCTCGAACAGCACCCGCCCGATGCCCTCGACGATCTCCACGACGATCTTGGTCAGCCCGTTCACCACGAATTCGGCGGCGTTCTTGATGCCGTTCCACACATCGCCCCAGTCGATGCCGAGAAACCCGCCGACCGCCCCGTCCGCGTCGTCCCTCTGCATCGCCGCAAGCCGCGAGGTCTTCCACGCGGCCACCTCGTCCAGCGTCATGTCCTGGTACTGCGGAAAGCCGGAGGAGAAATCGATCGCCCAGCTGGTGCCTTCGAGCGCGGCGAGGTTCAGACGTGGATTGAACCCGCGCGCCGCGCGTGCCCGGCTGACCGTGTGATAGGCGACCTTGCCAACCCGGGTTTCCTGCTGCCCGGCGATCTGCATGGAGGCCTGGGTGATCTGCTGCAGGCTCTGGGCGTATTCGTCGCTGGTGCGATACTCCGCCGGGAGCAGATAGTCGCCCTTCGCGTCCCTGGCGTTCTTGATGTCGTCCACCGAGAGCGTGGCGAGCTTCTCCTGAAGCTGCAGGTTGGGCTCCACCGCGAGCGGACTGCCCGCCAGCGTCGACGGGGTCTCGACATAAAGCGTCGCGCCGGCCAGCGCATTGGCCTTCTGGTAGACGACGACCTTGCCGTTCGGGCCGGTCTCGACCGTGACCCGGTTGAGCTGGCTGCACCGGTAGGAACGCCCGTCCACGAAGAGCGTCACCAGGAACGACGCCTGGATGGAGACGGGCGCGAAGGACATCGGCATGCCGTCCTCGTCGAGCACGACAAGCTCCAGCGCATGGGTCTCGACCGGCACCATCTCGTTGTCGCCGCGAAAGAGCTCGACGCTTTCCTCGAACCACTGCTGCGAGGTCGGCGATTGCCAGAAGCGGGTGAGTTCGCCCACCGCCGAGACGGTGTAGGCCTCCGCGTAGCCGGCAAGATCGCGCCCGACCGTGAAGATCGTCGCCTGCGAGGCCGGATCGGTCGGGATTTCGTTGCCGAGGGGAAACAGCGTGTTCCACACCGGCTCCGCCGAACGGCCCGTGCCCGGCACCTCGCCGGCCCGCCAGAGCCGCCCGTCGTCGCCGATGCCGAAGACCTGAAGCAGGTCGTTGAAACACTGCGAGGCATAGATCTGGGTGAGCTTCACGCTCTGACCGGCATCGACATAGACCCAGTCGTCGAACTGCTTGACGGTGCCGGACTGGTACTTCTTCTCCTTCTTCAGCATCAGCTTCCCGGTGTCCTTCTCCACCGCGAAGATGTTGAGCCGGTCGTCCCGGTCGACGACAACGGAGAGCGCCGTCGCCTTTTTGAACCCGAGCGCGCGGAGCTGCGAGGTCCGGTCGCTGCTTTCGGAGAAGAGCACGTCATAATCCTTGCCGATGGCGAAGATCGCCGACTGCACGGCGCTGTTTTCGACCATGGCGATGGACAGCACCTCGGCCTGCGTGCCGCCCGGCCCCATGATCGGCGCCCAGACCCGACCGGCCCATTCGCTGCTGCCGGGCTTGAAGAAATTGTTGGCGAGCAGACCATAGGTTTCGCCCGGCACGTCGAGCATGACGTTGACGTAGATATTGCCGGTGATGCCGCGCACGCCGCGAAACTGGCGGATGGTCTGGGTGGCGTCGGCCGGCCGGGTCTCCTGCTGAAAATAGGTCTGGGTGGTGGCCTTGTATTCGGCGAGCCGCAATTGCCCGTTGTCGCCGAGCGCCAGGATGTTCGGCGTATCGCTGCTTTCCGTCCCCGAGGTGTAGAGGAAAAGCTGGCGCCCGGTGATCTTCAGGTTGGTGTCGTGATAGGGCGCCTCGGCGTTCTCCCCCCGGCGCAGGCGGTAGATCTCGTTGTTGGTGCCGATGGTGTAGAGGTCCAGATTGCCGGCGGTATTCGCATAGGTGCGGATGTCGGTGCCGCCGAGCGCCGGCTTCGAGAGCTGGAAGGTCTCCATGTATTTGGTGCTGGCGCGGGCCGCCGGGCGCTCACCCGCGGACAGGTCAGCGAAGGCGGATCTGGGCATGAACGTCATGGGAACCTCCCGAAATCAGGGTTGTATCGATGCGTGGAAACGCGGGGCGAAGCCAACGTCGGGCAAGCTGGAGCGCCGGCGCGCGCCAGATCGGGCGGCCGTGCGCATTGCAGTAGAGCGGCCGGCCGAGCGGATCGCCGGCCGGTGCCGGTATCCCGGCCACACCGACCAGCTCCGCCACGCCGACGCGCACGGCGCGCGCACCTGCGATCGCCAGTTCCGCCCCGTCGGCGTAATAGGGCGCAAGGCTCCGCAGCTCGGAGCGGTCCGGCTGATGAGAGGGCAGGAGCGCGCGCAGGCGCGCGGCCCGGACACGCCAGAACTCGGGCGAACAGCCGGCCGCGGCGAGCGCGGCCAGAATGTTGATGTTGACGATCAGGTCGACGGGGTTGGGCGCGTCCGGCGCCGCGAACCAGGTCCGCAACAGCGGCGCGCGCGCGAAGGGCGGATCGCCGCGCCGCGCCGCGCGCACCTCAAGCCGCGGGATCAACGCGGTCAGCGCCGCGCGCGCATCAGCAGGCGTGCGCCGGCCGCCGGCCATCAGCGCGAGCCAGCCGAGCGCCGTGTCGTCGGCATCGGGCGGCAGGGCGATATCGAGACGCGGCGTCGCGCGCCCCGGCGGATAGAAGCAGAAGGCCCCCGCCGGGTCATCGGCCGCGCAGGTCTCGACGAAATCGAGCGCCCGTTCGATGGCGCGCGCGCGCCGATGCGCCGCCGCCCCTGTCACGCCGGCGCGTCCCTCGATCAGAAGCAACGCCACCTGCGCCGTCACGAAACAGGTTTCGTCGACGACCGACCCGTCGGGTCCCTCGACCGTGGAGGGGAAGGCGCCGCTCTGCGATTGCAGCGAAAGCAGGCGGTCGAGCACGGCATCAGCCATGGCGCCCCTCCCCGTCAAAGGCGGCATCGACGGCAACCGTCGCCGTTGCGGCGAGCGGCGCGCCGTCGGCGAGGATCGCGCCGATGAGCCCGTGCATCGGCACGCGGCCGCGCGCGTCCGGCCGGGTCAGGCGGAGATAATCGTCCATCGGCCAGCCGGCTGCTTCCCCGACCCGCAGGAGCGCGGCGCGGCAGCGTTCGGGAGGTCCCAGGAACGACGTCGCATTGGCGTACCAGGTGAACACGCGGGGCACGAACCCCGCGTCGACGGCGCAGCTGAAGCCCATGTCATAGGCCGGCAGCTCGAAGCGCAGGCTGCGCTGTGTCAGCGCCTCGATCCAGGCGACGATTTCCCGTCCGCGTTCGGGCAGGCGAAAGCGGCGCAAGAGCGTGTCGATCTCGCCCGGATAGAGCCGCCCGCAGCGCCAGTAGAGCTCCGCGCCGCCCTTGAGCGGATCGAGCCCGATCATGGTGAGCCGGATGTCCCGGTTCGGCAGCACCGGCGGCGCGCCGACGAGGTCTTCCTCGAAGGCCTGCCACGGCGCGTCGACGGGCACGTCGAGATAGAGTTTCGCGCGCACCGAAGCCGCATCCCCGCCGCCTAACGGCCGCAGGCCGAGCCAGGCGCCATAGCGGGCCGGATGCGCGTCCTGCCAGTCGCGGACGCGCGCAAGAATGGTCCGTTGCTGGCGGCACAGGGACGCCCGCCGCGCCATCGCGTCGAGGGCGGACAGGCAGGCCGCGCGACGCGCCGCCGCCGGCGCGCCCGGACACGGATCGAGGCTGACGCGAAGGTCCCCGGACGGCCAGACGACGGCCGCCTCGAAGGGCGCGCCGGACGGCGTGAGATCGCTTGGCGGCAAGGCGCCTCCGGAATGCGGCGCCTCCGGCCCCGCCGCGCGCACTGCCGCGACGAGCGCTGCGAGGGTCTGCGGACGCGACCCCGCCCCGCCGGCGAGAGCCGCAAGAGCGGCAACCGGCGTGGACCGGTTGCCCGGGGCCCCGCCGCCGCCATCCGCGGACAGGGCGGTCATGGCCCCTAGCCTTGCGTACGCATGTGCGCGGCGAGCGCGTCCGGCTTGACGGCGTGGCGCACGATGCCGGGTGTGGTCGTCGGCGGTGGTACCGCCGGGAGCTCGACCGAGAGCTTGCCCTCCACCTTCTGGTCGCTCAGCGTGCGCTTCTCGCCGCCCTGCTTCATGACGTAGACAGCAGTGTAGTAGAACTCCACCTCCGGGTCCTCGCGCGGCCGCTGAAGCCCGTAGTAGCGCTGCAGATTGTCGACCGGCTGGCCGTCGCTGCTCCCCAGGATGTTGAACAGCAGCAGGTTCTCCTGAGAGCCCTCCGCGACCGCCCGTTCCTCGCGGGTCATCTCCTCGCGCGGCTTGGTGAAGAAGTCGGGCAGCGCGTCGCCGAATTTCTCCCTGGCGTCCTTCTTGAGCTGGAACAACGTCAGATTGACGTTGGCCACCTGCGTCCAGTCGATCAGGCCGGTGTCCACGAGAATGCTGTAATTCTCGATCGTGTTGGTGATCGTCAGCGTCTTGTACTCGCTGGACTGTTTGTAATTCGTCAGCGTGAAGTTGCTGCCGTCGTCGTAGAACACCGTGCCCGAGATATTGTAATAGGCGGAATTGGCGTTATCGACGGCCTGGAAGTTCCAGCGCGGCTCGGCGAAGCTCAGGAAGCCCTCCGGCTGCCAGTTCGACCAGGTGTTCTCGAACAGCCAGCTCCCCGGATCGTTGGCCGGATCGAAATACTGGGCGTTGACGTCCACGAGAACGAGATTGGCCGGGGCGCCGACGTAGTTGAAGGCGCGCAGCGTGAACTGGGTGAACAACCCCTTCGGATCCTGCACGAAGACGATGTCGGCATTGCCGGAGCCGGTGTTGTCGGGCGCGCTCGACAGGGCGCCCGGCGGCTGCGAGACCACCACGGAATTGTCCGACATCTGGTAGCGCAGGCGGTAGGTGTACCCCTGCCCGATCGGCAGATTGTAGTAGCTGTCGAAGGTGACGGCGTTGTCGTCGCCATTGGCGGTCATCGTCTTGGTCTGGACGATGGCCGGATTGCCCGAGGGCGGGGCGAAGAAGAAGTCGATATTGACCGCCTTCACGGTGCCGGAGGACCCGCTCACGAACGGCACGTCCTGGCCGATGAAGGCCACCTGCCGCGTGCCGAAGACATTGGGCGTGATGTTGATCAGCGTGTCGCTCGTGGTGATCTTGTCGCTCTGGTAGGAGGTTCCGTCCTTGAACTGGATCACGAAGGAATAGGTGAACTGCGGATTGTAGTCGCCGCCCGAAAAGTCCCCCGGCGCCTCGTAGACCTTCGACGACTGGTCGCCGTCGGTGACGATCAGCGTGAAGGTATTGTCGGTGGTGCGGGTCGGATACTCGACGGTGACGGTGACGGAGTCCGCGATCGGATCGCCGTCGTCGGTGCGGCTCAACTGTCCGATCAGGTTGAAGACCACGGAGAACTTGCGATTGTCGACCTCGATGAAGAGCTTGCTCCATTCCTCGGCCGAGAACTTGCGCATGAAGCTCGACACCGGCGTCGACCAGTCGATCACCGTGTCCTCGACATAGGTCTGCTCGAAGGAGGTGGTGGCGGAGACCGGGTTCGGCCCCGTCGCCATGGTCGCGGCGGCGGCAACCGTGTTGGCGACCTGGTTTTCCAGCGTCGTCCAGCCCCAGTCGCGCACGCGCTGCTCCAGCTCCTGCGTGCTGCCGGGCCCGATCTCGACCTTGACCTCGCCGGCGCCCGACTGCTGCAGCACCTGCTTGACGTCCTGCAACACCTTCTTCTGGTTGCCCCAGGTGTCGCGCACGGTCTTGTAGGTCTTCTCGTATTCGATCGCCGCCTCGGCCCGGTACTTCACCGTCGCCTTCGCGCCGAGCAGCTTGGTCAGAACCTGCATGTCGTATTCGACGCGAAAGGGCGACGCGCCGCCGCCTTGCGAATAGGCGGTCTTGAAGGTGTTCAGCGCCTCCGCCGTCTCCAGCGGGATCTGGAAGGCGGCGACATTGGTGCCGTAAAGCGTCGGCTCCACGGCCAGCACATCCGTCTCGCCCTCGACGTCGAAATAGAAATACGCGGTGCCCCCGACCCAGGTGAACCCGCCCCAGCTGATGTCGTCCCCGAGCACCTGCTTCGCCGCTTCCTTGGCGGCGGGCGGCTGCACCAGTTCCATCTCGAAGGTGCAAAGTCCGGACAGACCGCCGCCGTTCTTCGTGTATTCGACGAGCGAGAAGGCGGGCGCCCCGTTCACCGTTCGAAGCGTGGGAACCGGCACCATGTACCAGAGCTTCGGGTTGTCATGGTCCTGATAGACATAGACGACGCCGCTCGCGCCGTAATCGATCTCGCGCACCGTGGTGATGTCGAACATGGCGACCCCATATCTCGCTAATCGTGAAACAATGAAAAATACCACTTATAATTGAAATATTCCAAACAATTGCCCCGCGCACAAGTTCTTTGTCCGAATGAACGACGTTAATTTCAAAAACAAAACCCACTACAACTGAATCTCTTGATATACAACCTGAGTTATATTTAATGATTGCATGAAATTTACAGTCTCTGCGCGACGAAGACGGCGCTTCGGCGACCGCCCCGGCGCATCCCGTTCCGGCCTGCGTGGCGGGGCCTTTTCCAGGCCCCGGCACGCGAACCCATGCCTCCATCGAAAGGAGATCCATCAAGGGTGCCGATTGCAGCAGCCGCTCCCCGGAAGAGCAGCCGGAAAGGCAGAGGGAAAGACACAGGAAGAGACAGAGGGAAAGGCAAACGCACCCCCACATCACGTGACGTCATGACACGCACACGAAACGATGTTACCTTTGATTGTACATTAGATTATTACAACCAAATCTGGATTGGACGCCGAGCGGGTTGCGGCGCGGGGGCAGGGCAGCCCGGACCGCTCCCCGGATCGGGAGATGGAACACCGGACCCGAGCCGCGCGGCGCTGCCGGGGTGTCTCGCATCCGCATTCGAACCTGCGCGTCAGGCTGAGATTTTTGCACGACAGTCTTACGATACCTGGGAGGGGGGCATGCCCGAGAAGACCGCGAAGGAAGACAGCGCCAGGGCGCGTCTTGCCGCCGCCACACTGGGCTTGCGCGCGTCGCGACGTGCCGATCCCTCCGATCTCGATGTTCTGACGCGGATCGTCGCGGCCGAGATCCGGCGCCGACCGGACTACACGGCCCCCGACGCCGACAGTCTGGCGGACGACGCGGATCTGGAGCGGGTGTTCGGTCCGGGCGCGGACACGGACCTTGAAAGGGCCGACCTGCATCCGGCCGGGTTCGTGCGCCCGCGCGATGCCTTCGCCTCGCTCGCGGCACTGGGGCTCGGTCCGCGCGCCGATGTCGCCGCGCTCGCGCCGAGCCGGCGGCTCGGCCCTTTCGATGATCTGGCGGGTCTGCGCCGCGACTTCGATCTGTTCCTGCCCGCCGGCCTCACCGCCTTGACGGTCAAGGGCGCAGGCGCGCCGGCCCTGCTTTTCTCCAGCGCCCAGATCCGCCGCCGCGCCGACAAGACCACCGTGACCGTCTCCGCCGGCACGGTCTGGATCGCCGCGCGTCTGCTCGATCCGGCGGCAACCGGCGATGCCTATGCGGGCCTGCCCGTCACCGGCGGCACGGGCCGGTTTACAGGGGGCGATCCCTCCGCGCTCGACGATCCGCTGGACGGCACGCTCGAACTGGACCTCGCCTATGCGCCCGACCCCGAGCACGCCTGCGAGGCCGCCGACATCAAGCCGCCCAAGACGCTGAAGATCGCGTTCGGACCCGCTGGCGTACAGCTCTCTCTCGACGGCGGATCGGCGACGCTGGACGGCCAGACGATCGAGTTTTCCCGCGCGACCGGCGTGCGCTTCGTCGGCGCGCTCAACGGCCTGCTGTTCGAGACGAAAGCCCGGCCGGACACCTTCCGCGCCGACGCGGTCGACTGGCGGCTGGCGAAGGTTGCCGAGGCTTTGGAGGTCAAGGACGGTGGCTGGTTCGTGCCGGTCACCCGCACCACGACGCCGCTCGACCTGCCGCTGGCGAGCGGCCTCGGCTTCTGGCTGACGCGTCTGGCGGGCCGGGCGGCGGTCGGCTGGGCCAGCCTGGAGGGCACCGTCGAACTGAGCGACCCGGTGCTCACCATCGGCTTCGGTCGCTTCGCGCTGCTCGATGTGAACGCGCAGGCCGCAGCGAGTGCCACCAGCCGCTACGCCCTGTGGCCGCTTGCGGTCGGCGATGCGGATCGCCGCCAACCCTTTGACATCGCGCTTGGCGAACGTCCGGTGCTCGCGCTCGGATGTGCGGGAGACGACCGGCATTTCCTCGCCTTCAGCGGTTCCGCCGCCGCCCTGCTGTCGCGCCCCGTCGACCATCGCGGGCGTCCGCTCGATCTGCCCGACTCCACTGTGCTTGCGCTGCACACGGAGGAAGGGAAGTCCGAGCGCCTTGCGGTGATCGGCGCAACGCCTGCGTCCCCGACCGGCGCGCCCGTCCGGCTCGTCGGCGAAAACGCGGTGATGCGGGTTCACGGACCGGCCTTTCGCGCCCTCGACGGGCGGCTGGAGGACGGGAAAACGCTGACCTCCGGCGCGCTGGAGCTCGGTTTCCAACTGGCGAACTGGCTGCCGACCCTGCCCGACCCTTATGTATCGAGCGCCTATCGCGGCCCCGTGCTGTCGCAGGAGACGGACACGCGCGTGCCGGTGCGCGCCGCCGTCGGCTGGCGCGCCGATCCGGCCCATCCGCCCAAGGTCGCCTTCGCCGCCGATCTGCCGGCGCCGCAGCTGGCGCGTTGCAATCCGACCAAGCCTTATGTGCGCCCGATCGATCCCAAGGTGCGCGCACGCCCCGGCCAGACGGCCGGCGGGGTGGTCCTGCGCTCCGAGAAAGAACAGGCGGAGTGGGGCCGGGCGCGCAAGCGCGGGCAGGCGGCGCAACCGCCGGAAAACACCGCCACCGCCATCGGCAATTTCTCCAAGACCGCCGGCCCCCTGGTGCGGCGCGGCGACGTCTCGCTGCTCGACGTCTCCACCGCGCGCCACCAGATCGGCGTCGAACTGCTGACGCGCGGGGGCGACCGTATCGACGCGGCCACACACCGCAAGCAGCCGCCCTCCGAAGTCCCGCCCTCGGAAATCCCGCCGGGAGGCGAACCGTCCCCCGAACCGGACCGGCCCGGCGGAGACGGCCCGGCGTCCGCCCATCCCTTCGTGCTGCAGGGCCTTGCAGTCGGCGCGCGCCGGGCGCGGCTCAGGGTCTTCGCCCTGCCCCAGATCCAGTGGGAGCCGGTGCGCACGCTCGACGCGGATCAGGACCTTCTCACGCTCGGATACTTCCCCACCCCGCTCGCCTCGGCGAGCGACGGCGGGCGCGCGGTGGTGTCGGGTCGCTCCGCCCGGCTTGCGCCCGCCATTCCCGACATCGCGCTGGAAGACATGATCGCGGGCTTCGGCTCCGGCGAGCGGCTCGACGTTCTCACAACGCTGCCGTTCGGCATTCGCGCCGCCCTGTCGCTGCGCCCCGCGCCGGATGCCACCCGCGCCGCCGACCGCGCCGAGCTGACGCGCCCCACCTTCGACGCGGGCCAGGATTTCACCGGCGCGCATCACCTCACGCTGCATGCCGGCAAGCCGACCGCGCCTCCCCCACGCGAAAGCGCCTCCTTCGAGGGGATCGCCCTGCAGACGCTGAACGGCGTCGACCTGACGAGCGGCGCGCCGCTGAACATTTCCGTGCTCGGCGCGACCGCCGGTCCCGACACCTCGGTGGAGGCGATGTTCAACGGCGAGTTCGCCATCGCCCGGCCGCGCGTGCCCGCGACCCGGCTCGACCTGTCCGGCTACGGCGGGTCGACCTTTAGCGACTGGGCCAACCCCTTCGCCGCCTTCGCGGAGGCCGCCAAGGTGCAGTTCCAGGTGATGGTCGGCCGCACGGCGCTGGAGGTCGTGAAATTCGTCTCCACCATCTATCCCTGGGGCATCCGCGCGACCCGCACCGTGACCATCGAACGCCAGGGCGGCGGCGGGGTGCTGCGCCGCGACAGCGGCTGGCAGGCCGCCTCGCCGGGCCTGTTCGACTTCCGCCGCGTGGAACCGGGCCAGCCGGCGCCCAGCCCCACGCCCTACGACATTCACCCGGGGCTCGTGCGCGGGGTCTTCGACGTGACCCGCATCCGCCCGGCGGACCGGCCGGCGATCACCCTGCCCGACGGCGGCAAGGTCTATCCGATGGCCTTCGACTGCGTTGCCGAGATCGGCACGCAGGCCGGTCATCGACGCACGCCGATGCGCGGGGCCGTCGGCTACCTGCATCTGGAACCGGTCGGGAACCCGATCACGCCGCGCGACCTCGGCGTGCTTCTCGAGACGCAGGGCCCCGCCGGCGGTCCCGTCGATACGCTGCTGGCGCTCGACGCCTCGGGCTTCCGCTGTCGCGTGCGCCGGGTGGAAGCCGGCCATGCCGACGACGGCGGCACGCCGGTGCTGGTCGGCGCGCTGCGCGGCGCGCCGCAGTTCGGCCCGTCCGGAGCCTGGGCGGTCGCCGCCTTTTCAGGCCCCGGCGATCCCGACGGACCGGAGGGCGCGGAAGCCGTGCCCGACGGCGTGCCGATCGTCCGCGAAGGGCTCGCCGCCGACCCGGTCGACGACCGCATCGTCGTGCCGGCGCCCGCGAGCGAGATCCGCTTTCTCGATCCCGGCGACCTCTTCCGTGGCGCAGCACCCCGGGTGGATTACGCCTTCGTCCAGGCGACACCGACCCACTCCTTTGCCTTCCGGCGTCCCCATATCCCCATCGGGTCGCGCGCGATCCGGGCCGGCCTGCCCGCCCTTTTCGCCGACATCTTCGCCCGCACCGCCGGGGCCGGGCTCTTTCCGCCGGAGGATGTCGCGCTCACGCTTGGCCCCGCCGGCGCGCATCGCCTGGAGGTGTCGCCGGCGAGCGGCTTCTTTCGGCTGGTGCCGCCGGTCGGCTTCGCGCCCGGCGCGCAGGACGTGCTCCTGTCCGACAGCGCGGACGCCGCGACCCGGCTCGACTACGACGAGACCTCGATCGATCTCAGGATCGAGGAGAGCGAATGGTCGCTGACCATGCCGCACCTCAAGGTGTGGACCGACATTCTGGGTCTGGAGGACATGTCGGGGATGCGCGCCTCCCTGGTCGGCGGCACCCATGTGCGCCCGCAGCTGGTCGAGATCGGCTCGCTGATGCATCCGACGCTGGAGAGCATGCTGGAGTTCCTGCCGGGCTTCCTGCCGCGCTCCACCGTGCCGCCGATCGACCTTGCCGCGACCAACGTCAAGTTCAAGGGCAAGATCAAGACCGTCGCGCCGGGCGAGTTCTCCATCCTCGGCCTGAAGCTCAAGATCGCGGCCGTCTTCGAGGCCGGCCAGGGCAAGGTCGACATTCCCCCCGATCTGTTGCCGCCCGGCAGCGATCCCACGGTCTCCGACGCGACTTACGTCGGCGGCAGCATCGTCATCTCGCTCGACGGAACGACGCCGACGACGCCGTGGAAATTCGTCTACGGCGTCAAGCTGAAGATCGGCGGCAAGACCTATTACCCGGAACTGGTGCCGGCGACGACGCCCGGCGGCATGCCGGCGACCGCCGGCGTGGTATCGACCATCGACTTCAGCCTCAAGGCTTATATCGGGATCGGCTTCGGCGGCGGGGTCGGCGGCTTCGAGGCCGTCGTCGCCGTCGGTCTCGGCCCGGTGATCGCCTATGACAGCGCCTGGGCGTTCGGCGGTTTCATCTTCTTCAAGGCCGAGGTCGACCTCACCGTGGTGACCGTGGGCGTGGCCGGGGAGTTCTCGCTGATGATCGTCAAGCGCAGCGATGGCGACTACGCCAAATACGCCGGCGAGGTCGGCATCTACGTGAAGCTGCTGTTCTTCTCCATCGAGATGAGCGTCGGCATTTCGCAGGAAAACAGGCTGTGAGGGGAGACAGGCCATGACGCCGCCACGCCTGACGATCATCCCTTTGTTGCAGAGCTACGACGCCGCGACCGCGCGGCTGACGCTCAACGTGCTGCTGGTGCCGGTCGGCGATCCGGCCCAGCCGCTCGCCTCCACCGCGCCCGGCGCGCCGGCGGCACCGTCCTTCGCGGGCACCAAGCTCGAGTTGCAGCCGCATGTCTCGGCCGATGCGGGCCGCGTGCCGACCGTCGCCGACGTGCCGCCCACCGGCGCCTCGACGACGCTGGTGCCGCCTGCGAGCCAGACAGGCGTCTTCGACTGGCTGCGCGCGCAGTTCAAGATCACGCGCCCGCCGGCGAGCCACAAGCGCTCGGACACCTTCCGTATCCGCAAGTATCTGCCCAACAGCTATCGCCGGTCGCATGCCTTCGTCGCGCCGAAGACGCCGCTCGCCTCCACCGACGACACCTATGCCTGCCTGCTGAAATGCGCGCCGCCGCCCGGCCGACCGATCAAGCCGCCGAGCGACGACATCAGCTGGGGCGAGGCCTTCGCCATCGCCATGCGCCAGCCGGCGGTCGCCCGCGCCGCCGGGCTGATCCACAGCGTCGAGATCCCGCTCGACCCCGCCTTTCCCGGCGGCTGGCTGTTCTTCACGCTGGCGCCCGGCAGCCCTTTCGCCGCGCAGGCCGCCGTCGACCCGGACTATCTCAAGCTGCACGCCACCCGGATCCCCGAGCTGACGCAGGGAACGGCCCGTTCCGTCTTCACCGCGACGCTGTTTCCCGTCGCGACGGATGCCGCCGGCGCGGCCGCCTTCGGCGCGCTGGACCAGGTGTTTCCCGAGGCGGCCGCCTTCGACGACGGCTTCGCCAAGATCGTGCACGCCCGCCAGCCGCTCTCAGCGCTGATCGCGACGGACGAGGACGAAGACGAGGGCGCCGACCAGCCGGAGGTGCAGATCGACCCCGGCATCCAGCTCGCCTGGGACGACGAGGACGTGCTCGTCGGCATGAACCGGGGCGCCGGTACCGAGATGGACGGCTCGACCCCGCCGGACGCGCCGAGCGCGGTGCTCGGCTACCGGGTCGACGTGCGCGCAGCCGGCACGCGCGACTGGACCTCGCTGACCGGGATCGCCTCCTCCGGCCTGTCGCTCGGCACGGCCCAGATCCCCCCCTTCACCGGCGAAATGACCGTCGAGGTTCACCCGACGACGCTCGGCGACGCCTTCTGGCTGCCGGCCTTCTTCACGCGCTGGGAAGGCGGTTCGCTGACCGCCCCGAGCGACGACGAGATGCTTCTGTCGGGACCGCCGCGTCCGCGCGCGCTGCCCTTCGAGGGCGTCGGCGCCGATGCGGTGCCCCTGCGCTACGGGCGCAGCTACGAGTTCCGCGTGCGCCTTGCCGACACCACCGGCGGCGGTCCGGACCTGAGCGATACGTCCGCCAATCCGGCTCCGGCCCCGGTGGCGCGCCACGCCTTCAAGCGGCACGTCAAACCGGGCCCCGTGACGGCGCGCGACCGCGACGGCGGCGCATTGGCCGTCCCGCGCCGCTTCGCGGTGACCCGCCCGACGATCCAGTACCCGCAGGCGGTCTACACCGACTATCCCGGCGCCTTCGAGCATCTGCGCGACATCGCCCGCGCCAATCTGCTCGCCGGTCCCGGCGCGCAGGTGCTGCCGGCGATGCCGGACCCGGACGCCGATTATCTGGAGATCACCGTCCTCGTCGCAGCACCCCGCTTCGACCCGGCCGGCGGCGAGACGGGCTACGTGCCGCTCTACACGACCTATCGCAGCTTCCCTGCGCTCGTGGACCTCGACAGGGCCGACCCGGTCGATCTCGAACTGGAGTGGATCGATTGCGCGCATCTGGCGGACGTCGTCTGGTCGACCGCCGGCGCGGCGCCGGGCTCCGAAACCGGCGCGATCAAGCTGCCGACGGCGCGCGACGTGAAGGTCGCCCTGCGCGCCGTCTCCCGGGTGGATCATGCCTATTTCGGCTCCGACGCGGCCCGCCATGGCGCCATCGGCGAACTGTGGCCCGGCGCCTTGCGCGCACCGGCTGCGACGGAAAGCGCGTTGCTGGCCCCCACAACACCGCAGGAACGGCTCGCCTCCGTCTTCCTGCAGCCCGATCCGCCGGCCGCCGCCCCGACGCGCGTCGCGGTGGCGCAGGCCGGCCCCTCGCCGGTGCTCGCCAAGCGGCTGGCGGCGGCAGTGCAACTCGTCGCCGACGACAATACGCTCTATGGCGCGCCGGGCCGACGCACCGTCTTCGGCTGCGCCGGCCTGCGCCATCATCTGTCGCCGGACTATGGCGCGCTGACGATCACCAGCCCGAGCGAACTGGAGCGGATCTGGCTCAATGTCGTCACCGTGACGCTCGACCGCGACTGGAGCTGGATCGGGCTGGCCGCCCCGGCGCTCAGCCTGCGGCGGCGCGTGGAACTGGTACCGGGCGGACAGGTCTCCACCAAGAGCCTCGGCACGCTGTCCGTCGAGCATGCGGTCAACCAGCAGGCCCTGCGGGCCACACCGGAGCGCGAGGGCGTCGACATCGTCTTCCTCGATGCGATGAACCCGCCCGTGGACACCGACGGCTTTCCTAGGGAAGCCCGCGTGACCTATGAGCTCGTCGCGCGCTTCGCCAACGGAGCGAGCGAGACGATCGCGCTGGAGACGCATCTTCCCGTCGCCACGCCGCCGCGCGTCGCGCCCAAGGTCGTATCGGCGGGGCTTGCCTTCGCCGATTACCGCATTCTCGGCGACTATGAGGCGACCGCCCCGCGCGAGCGCATGCTGTGGCTGGAACTGGAGGACGATCCCGACAAGGACCCGCGCGACATCTACTACGCCCGGGTCTTGTGGAACACGCCCGACCCGATGCTCCTTCCGGCTTACGAGCCGGCCGCCGACCCGCCGCCTTACGCCGAGATCGATCTCGACCCTGAGACGGTGCGCGTGATCCGGCCGGGCCAGAGCGACGATTTCGCCGGCCTGTCGGCCATGCAGCCGCTGATCCCGGCCGCCGATTCCGACCGGCACTACGCGGTGCCGCTGCCGGCGCATCTGACCTCGCAATCGGCGGAACTCTTCGGCTTCTTCACCTACGAACTGCGCGTCGGCCATCCGCGCGGGACGGCGGCCGCGCCCTTCTGGTCGACCGCGCAGGGGCGCTTCGGCCCCGCCTTCGTGCTGGAAGGCGTGCAGCACCCCGCCCCGCGCCTGTCCTGCGCGGTGCGCCGGACGAAGAGCCTGCTCGCCGCCTCCTCGGTCTATGCCACACCGATCCTCAACGCCCGCGAGGTCGGCCCGCGCGATCCGAACACCGAGGTCTGGTTCGTGCTCTACGGACGCATCGTGCAGGCTGACGGCGCGACCCATCGCAACGTGCAGATCGACCTGCGCAAGGGCGCGCCCTTGCGCAAGCGCCGCAGCCGGGGACGCACGGCCGGCCTGCCGCCGACGGCCGAAGCGATCTGGAAGGTGGACGAGATCGCCGCCCGGCTCGACGAGATCGGCTTCGATCCCGACACGCCGCTGACGGCGCTTGCGGTGGAATTGCTCCCGGAACCCAACGGGCCCTTCGACGACCCGCTGTGCGGCGATCTGGGCGAGGTACGGATCCTGCGCACCTCGAACCTCGTATCCATCGGCGACGCCTGCTGTCCGCCGGAGTTCTGACGCAAGGCTTGCGGTTCTAGAGAAACACGGTCGAGAGCGTCGGAAAGACAATCACCAGCGCAAGCACCGCCATCATCACCCCGATGAAGGGCAGCGTTGCGGCGAAGATCTGTTCCACCGAGACTGACGGATCGTTCAACGTGTTGTGCACGGTGAAGACCGAGATGCCGAAGGGCGGCGTCAGCAGGCCGATCTCCACCGCGAGCACGGTGACGATGCCGAAATGGCTGAGGTCGAGCCCCATGCTGAGCGCGATGGGGGCGGCGATCGGCACCATGATGAGCAGGATCGAGGTGCTGTCGAGGATCATGCCCATGAGCAGGATGATCGCCGCATAGAACACCAGGAAGCCCATCGGCCCGAGGCCGGTGTCCGCGACCAGGCCAGCAATGGCGTTGGGCAGGCCCGCGATGGAAAGCATGCGCGAGTAGAAGCTCGCTGCGATCAGCAGGATCAGGATGGAGACCGAGATGACGCCGGTCTGCTTCATCACCTGCCACAGCTTGTGGCGGTCGAGCGAACGGCGCGACAGCGCGACGATCAGCGCGCCGAAGGCACCGACGCCGCCGGCCTCCGTCGGCGTGAAGTAACCGGTGTAGAGACCGCCGAGCACCAGAACCACCAGCGCCAGGATCGGCAGCAGCTTGGCGATCATCCGCGACACCGGCATCGGCTCGATAGCACGGTCGAGCCGGCGTTCGCGCGCAGCCTCCGGATCGGTCAGCACGAAGCCGGGAAAGGCGATGGTGACCGCGATCAGCATCGCCACGAAGCCGCCGGCGAGCAGCAGGCCCGGGACGATGCCGGCGATGAACATGCCGCCGATGGAAACCTCCGCCAGCACGCCGTAGACGATGAGCAGCAGGCTCGGCGGGATCAGCATGCCGAGCACCGACGAGCCCGCGACCGTGCCGGCGGAAAAGGCCGGGCGATAGCCGTGCCGGGTCATCTCCGGCACCGCGACGCGGGTGAAGACGGCCGCCGAGGCGATGGAAACCCCCGTCACCGCCGCGAACACCGTATTGGCCGCGACGGTCGCGACGCCGAGCCCGCAGATCATCCGCCGCAGCAGCTCTTCCGCCACCTCGAAGGTGTCGCGCCCGACGTTCGACACGCTGACCAGCAATCCCATCAGCACGAAAAGCGGAATGGTCGCGAAGAGATAGTCGGCGATGCCGCTGTAGGCGGTGAGCTCCAGCATCCGGAAGGCGAGGTCGAGATTGTCGCGGATGATCCAGATACCGGCGAAGGCGACGGCAAAGAGCGCATAGGCGATGTTCATGCCGAGCAGCACGAGGGCGATCAGAACCCCGACCAGCGCGAAGCCGATGGCAAGCGTCGTCATGCCGGCCTCCTCAGCTTGCAGATCTCGTCCCGCGCCCGGTAGAGCGCGGCCAGCACGGCAACGCCGGCGCCGACGACGGTGATCGCACGAAACGGCCAGGTCGGGATCGTGAACACGCCCTGCACGCCGAAGAACTCCGAGGTCGCCCAGGCGCTGGCGAGCTTCGGCCAGGACGCCCAGACGATCAGCGCGAAGACCACCGCCCCGGTCAGCGCGAACACCGCCTCCAGCAGGCAGACGGTGCGCGGCGAGACCTTGGCAAGGCGACGCACCAGGAAATCCGCGCGCGTCAGGCGCTTTTGCAGGATGGCGGCTGCGATCTGGAGAAAGACGATGGCGACCACCGCGCGCGCGGCGATTTCCGCCACCCCGGTGATCGGCGCGTTGAAGAAATTGCGTCCGAGGACATCGGCAACGATCAGCAGCATCAAGGCACCGATCCCCAGCGTTCCGACGGAGGACATTACCGCCGCCACGCTGGCCAGGATCGCCCCGAAGGGCGCCTGCGAGAACGGCGGGACGAAACCGTCGTCCGGGTCCGCTTGGCTTTCATCGCTCATCGTCGCAACCGCATGTGCTGGAAAGGAAAGACGGGACACCGCCCGCACGAAAGCGCGGGCGGTGCGGCGGTCATCGGATCGGTCGAGGGGCGAGGATCAAAGCCCCGCGTCCCAGGCGCGCAGCGGCGTGGCGCCGCGTTCCCGCAGGGCGTCGAAATAGGCCTTCAGCACGACCCGGCCGGCGTCGCCCGTCTGCTCCAGCCAGGGCTCGACGATGTTCGGCAGACCCTCGACCCACTTCGCCTTTTCCGCCTCGGGCAGCTCGTGGATGGTCAGGCCGGCCTCCTGCATTTCCTTCAGCGCGCGGGTAGCGAGATCCTCGACATACTGCCCGTGCGCGAGTGACGTCGCCTTCGCGGCCTCGCGGAAGGCCGCCTGCACGGGCTCCGGCAGGCCCTCGAAGAAGTCCTTGTTGGCCGCGATGCCACCGAAATACATCGAGCCGATGCCGACGCGGGTCAGTTCCGGCGCGACCTCATAGACGCGGGTCGGCAGGATGCCGGATGCAAAGGACAGCGTGCCTTCGGTCACGCCGGTCTGGATGTTGGTGTAATAGGTGGTCAGCGCACCGTCGACGGGCGTCGCGCCAGTCTCGCGCAGCCAGTTGGCCGAGGTGCCCGGCGCGTTCAGCTTGCGGTTCTGGAGATCCGCCAAGGAGGCGACCGGGAAGGTCGCGTAGATGTCGTAGCTGTCGGTGATCAGCGACGACAGATGCACCATGCCGTTCTGCGCCCAGCTGTCGCGCAGCTCGGGCAGGTTCTGCGACAGATCGTCGAAGATGTCGATCAGCATCTTGTGGTCTTCGGTGGCGAACGGCGTGAAATAGGTCACGTTCTGGAGCGGCATGTTCGCCCCTTCCCAGACCGTGCCGACCATGCCGACGTCGACGATCCCGTCCATCACCGCCTCGCGGGTGTCGGTGAACTTGTAGAGCGTGCCGGCGTAGGACTCGACCCAGTTGACCTGGTAGTCGCCCGCCTCGGCGAGAAGGCGGTTCACCTCCGGCTGAAAGGTGTTCTTCATCGCATAGACCCAGATGTTCTGCTCCGGGTGCGACGAGCCGATGTTGACGGTGATGGTTTGCTGCGCGGCCGCGCCTCCGGCGGAGACGAGGGCCACCACGCTGGCAAGCGTCAATGTCTTGAAGTTCATGCTTTCCTCCCTCGGTGTGGGGCGTCGTTCCTCCCGCGCCCCGGCTTTTGATCGGGCTCAGTCGCGGAGCGTGCCCAGCGCGCGCAGGATGCGCTCCGGCGTAAAGGGCATGTCGGTGACCTGCGCGCCGAAGGGCCGCAGGCAGTCGTTGATCGCGTTCATCACGGCGGCCGGCGCGCCGGCGGTGCCCGCCTCGCCCGCCCCCTTGGCGCCGAGCAGGCTTTCCATGGTCGGCGTCTCCACGTGACCGATCACCATGTCGGGCATTTCCCCGGCCATCGGCACCAGATAGTCGGCCATCGAGCCGTTGAGCAGCTGGCCGTCCGCGTCGTAGTGGATTTCCTCGAAGAGCGCGCCGCCCAGCCCCTGGACGATGCCGCCGCGGATCTGCTCGTCGACGAGTTGCGGATTGATGATGCGCCCGCAATCCTCCACGCACCAGTGCTTCAGGAGCGTGACGACGCCCGTCTCGGTGTCGACCTCCAGATAGGACGCCTGCACGCCGTTGGTGAAGGCGAAGGGGTAATCCGAGGTGATGTAATGGCGGGTCTGCACCAGTTCGCGCGGCAGGCCCTTGGGCAGCGTATCGCCGCGGAAATAGACGATGCGGCCGAGTTCCTCCAGCGGCATGCGCACCTCGCCGGACGTGCCGTCGACCACCGCGCCGTCGCGGACATCAAGCTGCGCCTGCTCCGTCTGAAGCAGCGCGGCGGCGACCTCCAGAATGGAATCGCGCAGGGCCCGGGCGGAGCGCAGGGCCGCCTCGCCGCCGATGCCGGCGCCGCGCGAGGCCCAGGTGCCGCCGCCATAGGGGGTGACCTGCGTGTCGCCGGTGATCACCCGCACGCGCTGCGGCGCGACGCCGACGCCTTCGGCGACGACCTGGGCGAGCATCGCTTCCGTGCCCTGCCCCTGCTCGGTGACGCCCGACAGCGCGACGAGCGAGCCGTCGGGATCCATGCGCACCGTGCAGCCGTCCTGCGCGGAAATGCGGGCGCCGCCGATCCCGTACATGAAGGGCGAGGGGTTGGTCAGCTCGATGAAGCTCGCGATGCCGATGCCGCGATGGATGCCGCGTTCGCGCAAGGCCGCCTGTTCGGCGCGCAGCGCGTCATAGTCCATCAGCTCGACGAGCTTGGCCATCGAAGCATGATGCGACAGGCCCTCGAAGCGCATGTTGGCCGGCGAGGTCACGGGATAGGCATCGTCGGCATACATGTTGCGACGACGGATCTCGACCGGATCGAGCCCGAGCTTCGCGGCCGCCATGTCCACCAGCCCTTCCGTGACCGCGACCGCGATCGGGTGCCCTACCGCCCGATACTGGCACGTCGGCGTCTTGTTCTGGAAGACGACGCTGGTGCGCGCGCGGTAGTTCTCGAAGTCGTAGGGCCCGCCGCACAGGTTCACCACCTGGTTGCCCTCGATGGCAGAGGTGCGCGGGTAGACGGAATAGGCGCCGATGGCCGTCCAGTCGTCCACGTCCATGGCGAGGATGCGCCCGTCCTGCGCGACGGCGAGCCGCGCCTCGATCTCGTGATCGCGGGCGTGAATGTCGGTGGTGAAGCTCTCCAGCCGATCGGCCACGAATTTCACCGGCCGACCCATGATCTTCGCGATCGCGGCGGTGGCCACCTCATCGGGATAGACATGCACCTTGATGCCGTAGGAGCCGCCGACATCATCGCAGACGACGCGCACGCGCCCCTCGGGCAGGTCGAGATGCTTGGCCAGCACCGCCTGGATCATGTGCGGCGCCTGGGTCGCGTGATAGGCGGTCATCTGGCCCTCGGCCGGGTTCCAGTCGACCAGGATCGAACGCGGCTCCAGCGTCACACCGGTGTGGCGGGCGGTGCGAAAGCGCGCGGAGACGACCGTATGCGCCTCGGTGAGGGCCGTATCGACGTCGCCCTGTTCGTGCAGCCGGCGAAAGGCGAGATTGTCGCCCATGTCGGCATGCAGCACGGGCGTCTCGGGATCGAGCGCGCGCATCATGTCGGTGACGGCCGGCAGCGGCTCGTAATCCACCTCGACCAGCGCCGCGCCGTCCTCGGCCGCCGCGCGCGACGTCGCCACCACGGCGGCAACCGGCTCCCCGACCCAGCAGGCCCGCTCCACGGCGATGGCATGTTCGGGCGGGGATTTCAGCCCCTTGAGATGGGCGAGTACCGCCACCCAGGGCGTGCACACCTCGGCGATCTCCGCGCCGGTGAAGACCCGCAGAACGCCCTTGACGCCGAGCGCCGCGCTTGCGTCGATCCCCGCGATGCGGGCATGGGCGAAGGGCGAACGCACGAAGGCGACATGCACCATGCGCGGCAGCACGATGTCGTCGACGTATTTGCCCCGCCCCTCGACAAGCCGGCGCGCGTTCGGGCGCGGCACGGTCTTGCCGATGTAGGAGTTGGGCCGATCCGGATTGCCGAACGGAATGGTCATGCTGCCCCCTTTCCGGCCCGCGCGCGCGCCACCGTCTCGACCGCGTCCACGATGGCCTCATAGCCCGTGCAGCGGCAGTAGTTTCCGGACATGTGCTCGCGGATCTCGGCGCGCGTCGGCACGCCGCCGCGCGCCAGAAGCTCGCGCGCCGAGACCAGCATGCCGGGCGTGCAGAAGCCGCATTGCAGCGCGTTGCGCGCGACGAAGGCGTCCTGAAGATCGCGGATGGCGGCGGTGTCGGACAGGCCCTCGACGGTCCAGACCTCGGCCCCGTCGGCCTGGGCGGCGAGCATCAGG
Organism: Stappia sp.; assembly: GCF_040110915.1. Lineage (NCBI taxonomy): Bacteria > Pseudomonadati > Pseudomonadota > Alphaproteobacteria > Hyphomicrobiales > Stappiaceae > Stappia > Stappia sp. The sequence goes on from NZ_CP157793.1 coordinate 3,106,942, forward strand.
CAGCCGCGCACGGCCTGCCCGTCGACATCGACGGTGCAGGCCCCGCACACGCCGTGCTCGCAGCTCGCATGCGCGCCCGTCAGGCCCACCTGAAGCCGCAGGAAATCGATCAGATGCTGGCCGGCGGGCACCCGCGCCTCGACCGGCTCGCCGTTGACGGTCAGCTCGATGTCGACCGTGTCGCGAAACATCTCACTCATGCGCTTCCTCCCTCGATGGCCGCGACGGCCCGGCGCAGCAGGACGCCGGCGACATGACGCCGGTAGGCGGCGGTCGCCTGCGTGTCGGACGGCGGATCGAGTTCTTCGCCGAGCGCCGCCACCGCGCCGTCGAGATCGCCGCGGTCGAGCGCGGCCATGGCATTCGTCGCCAGCACGGGGCGCGGTCCGACGGAGAGCAGCGAGACCCGATGCCCGGCCGGGCGCTTCACCAGACACAGGCCGGCAAGCGCATAGTCGCCGGAGCGCCGCGCGACCTCTTCAAGCGCATGCGCCTCGCCGGCGACCGCCTTTTGCACGGTGAGACCGGTGAGGATCTCGCCCTCCCCGATCGCGGTTTCGAAGAGATCCACGAAAAAATCGCCGGCCGCCACATCGCGCCGCCCCTGCGGCCCCTCGATGTGCAGCACCGCATCGAGCGCCAGGGCGCAGGCGGGAAACTCGGCGGCAGGATCGGCATGGGCGAGCGCCCCGCCGATGGTGCCGCGATTGCGGATCGCGGCATGGGCGATGCGCGACACCGCCTGCGCCAGCAGCGGCACATGGTCGCGCACCAGCGGATCGGCGCCGACCGCGACATGGCGCGTCAGCGCGCCGATGTGCAGGGCGTCGCCCGTGTCGCGCACGCCGGACAGTTCGGAAATCCGGGAAATGTCGACCAGCAGATCGTCCGCCGACAGGCGCATGTTCATCGCCGCGACCAGGCTTTGCCCGCCGGCCAGCACCCGGCCCGCGCCGTCGGCTGCCTCGAGCAGCTCCAGCGCATGGCGCACGTCGGTGGCCCGGGCGTAACCGCCCGCCGATGCCTTCATGGCTTCCTCCCTTGTGACGGCGCTTGCCCACGCCCTTATTGAGCAGCTGCTCAACCTTGTTGATCGAATGATCTATAAAAATCGGACAAATGCAAGTAGATTGTGGGCGGCCGAGACAACGGGGACCACGAATGGACACGACGGACGGGGCGCAGGGGCTTGCGGAAGCGACGCGAGGCACGCGGCGACGGCTGCCGCCGGAGGAACGGCGGCGGCAGATCATCGACGGCGCGGTGGCCTTCTTCGCGGAGGTGGGATTCGACGGAAAGACCCGCGATCTCGCCAGGCGTCTCGGCGTGACCCAGTCGCTGCTGTTCAACTATTTCGCCACCAAGGACGAGCTGATCGAGGCGGTCTACGAGCGTGTCTATCTCGACCGGCTGGCCCCGGACTGGCCGGAACGGCTGACCGACCGCAGCGTGCCTTTGCGCGCCCGTCTGCTCGCCTTCTACACCGAGTACAGCCGGCTCATCTTCGAATACGAATGGATGCGCATCTTCATGTTTTCAGGGCTTTGCGGCGCGGAACTGAACCGGCGCTACCTGAAGCATCTGGGCGAGGTGATCCTGCGACCTCTGCGCGCCGAGATCGAGGCGGAGGCGCCCGCTTGCAACGCGCCGACCATGGAGGACATCTGGAACCTGCACGGCGGCATCGTCTACATCGGCATCCGCCAGCACATCTACCGCATGCCCTGCCCGGATGACCCGTCCGAGGCAATCACCCGCGCGGTGGACCGCTTTCTCTCAGCCTTCGGCATCGAAGACGCCGACTAAGGCAACAAAAAAGGCGTCCCCGGTGCCGGGGACGCCAAGTGGCCGATCCGGGTCCTGCCCCCAAGGGACGGGGCAGTCCCGATACGATGGGGCACGTGGATCGGCGATCAGTTCAGCAGCACCTCGAGCGGCACCGGCTGCGTGATGGTCCAGCTGTCGACCGCCGCCGGCGTGCCGTCGGTGATCTCGATGATCTGCATCTCGGCGGTGTTCTGGTGATGCAGCTCGGCGGAGAAGCTGCGCGGGCCGAAGGCGGTCGGCTCGTCGCGCATCTTTTCAAGCTCCGCGGTCACCGCGGCACCGTCGAGCGTGCCGGCGCGTTCCACCGCCTTGGCCCACAGGTCGACCAGGATGTAGCCCGGATAGGCGTACTGGCTGGAGGGACGCGCGCCGGTCTTTTCCGCGTAGGCCGTGTTGAAGGCCTCGACCTCGGGGCGCGGATCGTCGCCGTAGATCGAGCCCTGCACCGGCACGATGAAGCCCGAGAGATCCGGCGTGGCGTCGAGCCAGTAGGAGCCGTCGGCGGCGGACCCGTTGAGGATCAGCGAGGTGATGCCTGCGGCGCGCAGCTGGCGCACCGCCGAGGCCGCGCCGGGAATGTAGGAGCACAGCATGATCACGTCCGGCTGGCTCGGCAGCGCCTTGATGCGCGAGATCTGGCTGGCGATGGAGGCGTCGTCGTTCTTGAAGGTGTCGCGGCCGACGATCTCGGTTCCGTCGAGCTGCGGGAACATCCAGTCGAAGCCCGTGCAGATGCCCTTGTTGTACTCGATGGTGGTGTCGAGCAGCACATAGCCGGTGCGCGCGTCGCGCCTGGCATGGGCCCATTCGGCCACCGTCGCGCCTTGCACGGCGGCCAGCACCGAGCCGGAGAAGGCATGCGGGCCGACGCCCTGGATGCCGGCCTTGACGTCCTCGGCGCACAGGAAGAAGGACACCATGCCCTCCGCTTCCGCCGAAAGCGCCGCCGGCGCGCCGAAGTCGTAGTCGCAGCTGACGATCATCATGTCCGCGCCGGCGTCGATCACCTGCAGCCCGGCCTTGGCCGACTGCTGCCGGTCGGTCTTGGTGTCGGCGACGATCCAGTCGATCTGGCGGCCGAGCAGCCCGCCGTTCGCGTTGATCTCCTCGATGCGGATCTTCGCCGCCGTCGCCGCCGGGGTGTCATAGGCTTCCATCCAGCCCGACTGGGCGATGGCGAAGCCGACGGTGATGTCGTCGGCGGCGGCGGTGAGCGCCCCGGCCGGCAGCGTGGCGGCGGCAAGGGCCGTGGCGAGAGCCAGTCGTTTCATGGGAGTACTCCTCTGGTGGTGGTCGGTTTTTGTTGGCGCGGGGGCGGTCAGGTCTTTTTGAGCCTGATCTTGAACTCCCGCCCCGCCGTCAGCCCGCTCGGGCGGACGATCAGAACCAGGATCATCGCGATCCCGATCAGGATTTCCTGGCTGCCGGAGGGCAGCGAAAAGCTGGTGGAGCCGATTGCGATGCCCTGTTCGGCGCGCACCAGCAGGTCGATCAGCAGCGACAGGACCAGCACGCCCGTGACCGCGCCGGACAGGCTGCCAATGCCGCCGACGACCAGCATCGCCAGCGAGATGAAGGTGATGCCGAGATAGAAGCTGTCGGGGTTGAGCACGCCGATGGAATGGCCGAGCAGCGCGCCGGCGACGCCGGCGAAGAAACCGGAGATCACCAGCGACAGCAGGCGGTGGCGGTACATGTTGACACCGGACGCCCGCGCGGCGACCTCGTCCTCCCGCGAGGCGCGCAGCGCGAGCCCCGAGGCGGAGTTGGCGTAGACATTGGCCACCACGATGGCCGCGACCGCCCAGCCGAGCGCAACCCACTGGTCGACGTAGCGCGGCAGGCCGACCACCGACGACGTCGCCCCGGTCACCCCCTCCCAGTTGGAATAGACGGTGTTGACGATCGCCAGGAAGGCGAAGGTGGCAATCGCCGCCGCGATCCCGGACAGCCGCAGGATCGCCGCCCCCGACAGAAAGGCGACCAGCGCCGCCAGCCCGCCGGCGGCGAGCGAGGCGGAAAAGACGTCCCACTGCGCCTGCATCAGCCATTGCGGCAGGTCGGGCAGGAACAGCGCCTTGCTTTGCGGCTTCAGCGTCAGCCAGGCCGAGCAATAGGCGCCGATGGCCATGTAGCCGGCATGGCCGAAGCTGATGATGCCGGAGTTGCCGACGAAGATCCAAAGCGCCACGACCAGCGTCACCCGGACCAGCACCTCGGCGGCGGTGCGGGCCATGGCCTTGTCGCCGAACAGCGTGACGAGCACCACCAGCGCGGCGAGGATCGCGGCCAGGATCAGCGGCGTGGAATAGGCCGCGAGACGGTTCTGCGCGTGTTTCGACGTCATCTCAGACCCTCGGCTTGGCGGAGGCGGGAACGAACAGCCCCTGCGGACGGACCAGCAGGCAGACGATCACCAGCGTGTAGAGAAAGGCATCGCGAAACGGGCGGGCCTCCAGCGGCAGGAACGCCTGGAGCAGCACCGAGACCGCGCCGATCAGAAACCCGGCGGCCACCGCCCCGGGCAGCGACCCGAGGCCGCCGATCACCGTCGCGATGAAGGCCACCAGCATGATCTGGCCGCCCATGCGCACATCCGCGACGCCCGTCTGGGTGGCCATGATCAGACCCACAGCCGCCGCGAGCGCGCCCGACAGGGCGAAGGCGCCGGTGATCACCACATTGGCCCGCACCCCCAAAAGCCGCGCCATGGTGAAATCCTCGGCCGCCGCGCGCATTTCCAGCCCGAAGCGCGTCTTTTTCAGCAGGAGCGCAAGCCCGGTGACGACGGCGAGCGTCGCGACGATGACGATGATCTGCAGCAGCGGCACGTCGGCGCCGGCGATCGAGATCGGCACGTTGAGATCGGGCCACAGGCTGATCGCCTTGGGCCGCCCGCCATAGACCGCCAGAAGCACGTTGCGGATCACGAAGCCGAGCGCGAAGGAGGCGATCATCAGCGCCACCGGTTCGACCCGTCGCAGATGCCGGAACACGGCGTATTCGGACGCCACCGCGATGGCCGCGCCGATGAGCAGCACCAGCGGCACCAGGATCAGCGCCGGCGCGTTGCCGAGGAACATCACGGCCACCGCGTCGGTGGACGGCACGATCAGCGCGAAGACGCAGAAGGCGATATATTCGCCATGCGCGAAATTCACCAGATTCATCACGCCGAAGATCAGCGCGATGCCGAGCGCGGCCATGGCGTAGATTCCGCCGAGCGCCGTCGCGTCGAAGAGAAGCTGGGCGAGGTTGGTCATGAAGCCGCCTCCGTTGCGGGTTGAGGCGCGCCGAAATAGGCCTGCGCCAGCGCGTCGCGGTCGACCATGTCGGCGGCATTGCCCTCGCCGACGATCCGGCCGCCGCGCATCAGGAGCATCCGTCCGCCGACGCGCGCGGCGCGCAGCGAGCTCTGCTCCACGATCAGAAGCGTCAGGCTGCGTTCCTCCTGCAGCGCGCACAGCGTGTCGTAGACCTGGTCGACGATCTTCGGCGCCAGACCGAGCGAGGGCTCGTCGACCATCATCAGTTTCGGATTGGTCATCAGCGCGCGGCCGATGGCGAGCATCTGCTGCTGCCCGCCCGACAGCGCGCCGGCGCTCGCCGCCCGCCGTTCGCGCAGGATCGGGAAGGCGTCGAAGACCTCCGCGAGGTCGGTCTCGATGGCCTCCCGGTCGCGGCGGATGCCGGTGCCGACCCGCAAGTTTTCCTCAACCGACAGGGTGGCGAAGATTTCGCGCCCCTCGGGCACCATCGACAGGCCGAGGCGGGCGATCGCCTCCGGCCGGCGGCCGGTCAGCAGGTCGCCGTCCATCTCGATGCGGCCGTGCGTGGTCGGAACCGCCCCGCTGATCGCCCGCAGCAGCGAGGACTTCCCCGCCCCGTTGGGTCCCGAGACGAAGACGCGCTCGCCCTCCGCCACCTGCATGGTCAGATCGGTGATCGCCGGCACCTTGCCGTAACGCACCGAGAGATCGAACACTCCGAGCTTGGACATCACGCGGCCTCCTGGTCGGCACCGAAATAGGCGTCGCGCACCCGCTGGCTGGCGGTGATCACGCCGCGGTCGCCTTCCTCGATCAGCCGCCCGGCGTCGAGCACATAGACGTGGCTCGTCACCGACAGCACCAGCGCGACGTTGTGTTCGATGAGCAGCACCCCGGTGCCCAGATCCGTCGCCACGCGGCGGATCAGCCCGGCGAGATCGGCGGCCTCTTCCTCCGACATGCCCGCCGCCGGCTCGTCGAGCAGCAGGAACTGCGGCGCGAACATCAGCGCCCGGGCGATGCCGACGCGGCGTTCGTCGGTGTAGGGCAGCCCCGCCGCCGGCTGCTCGGCGAGATGGGACACGCCCATCCATTCGAGCAGACGCAGCGCCTCGACCTCCGACGCATGACGGGAATGACCGAGCCCGACCCCGGTGACGGCCAGATTGTCCAGCACGTCCAGCCCGCCGAACAGCCGCCCGGCCTGGAAGGTGCGGGCAACCCCCTGCCGGCGCAACGCGTGCGCCGGCAGGGTTCCGACATCCTGACCGCTCAGGGTCACGCGGCCGGACGTCGGAGCCTGGAAGCCGGTGAGGACGTTGACCATGGTGGTCTTGCCCGCCCCGTTCGGCCCGATCAGCCCGTGCACCGTGCCGGGGGTGATGGTGAGGGTCACGTCGCTCAGCGCCGTGAAGCCACCGAACGCCACGCTCACCTTGGACGCCTCGAGGACGCCCCCCACACGCGCCTCAGCCTGCATGGCTCAGGCCTCGGCCAGCTCTTTGGCCGGCAGCGCGCCCGCCTCCGGCGCGTCGGCCGTCAGGACGTAGGTGCCGGTCTCGTGCAGGGTCACCGTCCAGCCCGGCTCCACGACGATGGTGGTCGTGACCTCCTCGATCACCGCCGGCCCGTGCAGCACGTCGCCGGCGCCGAAGGCGGAGCCGTCGTAGACGGGCGTGTTCTGCGCGATGCCGTCGGCGTTGAACACCATGTCGCGGTGGCCCTTGAGGGCGGAGGCCGCGCCCTTGCCGCGCGCCAGCTTCATGTGCGGCGGCTTGTCGACCAGACCGGTGATGGTGCTTTCCACGTTCACCACCTCGACCTGATTGTGCGGCTCGTCGTAGGTGTAGAGCTCACGGTGACGGGCGTGGAACGCGGCCTTGATGGTCTCCAGGCTGTCTTCCGTGACCTCGAAGGGGTCGATCTCCACCGTGCATTCGTGCACCTGGCCGACATAGCGCATGTCGAGCGTGCGGCTGATGGTGATGTCGCTCTCGGTGAAGCCGTCGCCCGACAGATCGTCCCGACCCTTGGTCTCCAGGTCGTTGAACAGGGCGTCGAGCGTCTTCGCCGCCTCGGCGCCCTGCAGGCGCAGCGGCGCCGGGGCCATGTAGTTGTACTTCACGTCGGAGATGATCTGCCCGTAGGCGCACAGTCCCGAGGCCAGCTTGTTGACCAGCACCTTGGAGATGCCCATCTCGCGCGCCAGCGCCGTGATATGCGCGCCCGTCGCGCCGCCCGCGCCCATCAGGACGAAGTCGCGCGGATCGTAGCCGCGTTCCACCGACACCCGGCGGATGGCGTTCACCATGTTGTTGTTGACGATGGTGAACATGCCGTGCGCCGCCTTCTCGACGCTGATGCCCAGCGGGTCGGCCAGATGCGTCTTGATCGCCTTGCGCGCCTTGTCCAGATCGAGCGGCAGCCGCCCGCCGACGAGGCCGTCGGCGTTGAGATAGCCGAGCACGAGATTGGCGTCGGTGGTGGTCGGGCGCTCGCCGCCCTGGCCATAGCAGGCCGGTCCCGGCTCCGAGCCGGCCGACTGCGGGCCCATCTGCATCAGGCCCATCTCGTCGATCCAGCCGATCGACCCGCCGCCGGCGCCCAGCGTTTCCACCTGGATCATCGGAATGCCGATGCGGTAGCGCAGGAAGTCGATGTTCTTGTTGATGTTGGCCTTGCCGTCCTTGGTCAGCGTGATGTCGAAGGACGTGCCGCCCATGTCGCAGGTGATGATGTTCTTCTCGTCCCACGGCTTGGCGACGTCGAGCGCGGCCTGCGGCGCGGAGGCCGGACCGGAGTTGATCGCATAGACCGACTGGTCGGACACGACCTTGCCGAGCGCCAGACCGCCGTTGGACTGGAAGTAGCGCACCGGGTTCTTTGAGCCGAGTTCGCGGAAATAGGCGTCGATCGCCTCCACGTAGCGCTGCAGGATCGGCGCCAGATAGGCGTTGACCACGGCCGTGGAGGTGCGGGTGTACTCGCGCACCTGCGGATAGAGCTCGCTGCCGACCGTCAGGCGGACATTCGGCATCATCTCGCGCACGATCTCCGCCGCGCGGCGCTCGTGCTCGGGATGCAGCACCGACCAGACGAAGCTGATGGCCACCGATTCCACGTCCTCGGCGATGAAGTAGTCGCAGGCCGCGCGCACGTCGTCCTCGTTGAGCGGCGTGCGCACGCTGCCGTCGGAGATGACCCGCTCGCGGATGCCCTTGCGCAGATGGCGCGGCACCAGCATCGTCGCGGGCGGATAGTCCGGATCGTAGCGGTAGCCGTCTTCCTTGTGGCCGAGACGGATCTCGAGCGAATCCTGGTGCCCTTCGGTGGCGATCAGGCCGGTCTTGGCGCCGGTGTGGGTGATCAGCGCGTTGAGGCCGACGGTGGTGCCGTTGATGCACAGGTCGGAGTTGGAGACGATCTCCTTGGCGGAGAGGCCGGTTTCCTCGGCGATCAGCGCCAGACCGTTCTGGATGGCCTTGGTCGGCTCGGTCGGCGTCGACAGCACCTTGAAGATCTGCACCTGGCCTTCGGCACTCGCCAGGATGAAGTCGGTGAACGTGCCGCCCGCGTCGATGCCCAGACGATATTTGCTACGCATTGGAAATGTCCTTTCTTGTCGGGGGCGTCAGGCCGCGGCCGCGCGCGCCTTGGCGGTGGCGGCTTCGTCCACCGCCAGCGTTTCGGGGTCGGCGATGACGACGCCGTAGTCGAGCCGGGCGCCCTCGATGCTGACGAGGCCGTTGCGGATGTCGTCGACCACGCGGCCGATCTCGCGCTCGAACGGGTTGCCGAAGCCGCCGCCGCCCGGGTTCTTGTTGGCCGCCCGCTCGCCCGGGTGGATGGTTTCGATGACGTTGTCGGTGATCACCTCGGTCTTGCCGTTGCGGGTGATCTCGAGCCGGCCGACCTTGGTCTCGATCATGGTCGACCTCGCGCCGCCGGCACCCATGGCCGGGATCCGGCGGCCCTCGCCGAAGGTGACCAGCGTCATCGGCTTGTCGAGCGGCTCGACCTCCCAGCAGGCGCCGGAGCCGCCGCGGAACTTCCCGGCCCCGCCGGAGTCGGTCATCATCGAGTAGCGGTGAATGATGATCGGATAGGAGTGCTCGAGCATCTCGATGTCGCCCGAGGTGAGCGCGCCGAAGCAGCACTCCGGTCCGCGCACGTGCCAGCCGTCCTGGCTCGCCGTGGCGCCGGCGCCGCAGATGATCGAGGCCAGCACCATGGTCACGTATTCCTCGTCGTGACGGGTGTCCCAGCCGGCGATGTTGCAGCCGTTGGCATGGCCCCAGCTCGCCGAGACCTTGTCCGGCGCCGCCTGTTCGAAGGCGAGCCGCACCGCGTCGGTCAGCGTTTCCATCGGCGTGGTGGTGCAGTTGGCGTGCGGTGCGGGCGGCTTGGCGTTGCACAGCGTGCCGCGCGGGCCCATGTCCACCGTCACGTTGCGGTAGAGGCCCTCGTTGTAGGGCGGCGGCAGCTGGGCGAACATCATCAGCCCGAGGTAGACGCCGGAGTAGCTGTTGCCCTCGTAGGAATTGATGAAATACGGGATCTGCGGCGGGCTCTCGATCTCGATGTGGCAGCTCTCGCCCTTGATCGTGACCGTCGCGGTGATGTCGAAGTCGCCGAAGCCGTGGCCGGCGTCCTCCAGAACGGCCGTGCCGGTGTAGGTGCCGTCGGGCACCTTCGCGATCAGGCTGTTCATGTGCTTGTTGGCCATGTCCAGCAGCACCTCGATGCAGTCCTGCACCGTGCGCTTGCCGTATTTGTCCATCAGCGCGGTCAGATTGCGCGCGCCCACCTGACAGGCGCCGATCAGCGCGTTGAAGTCGCCTTCCTGGTCGCGGCGGGCGCGCATGTTGGTGAGCAGCATGTTGAGGATGTCGTTGCGCGGCACCCCCTTGTCCCAGATCTTGATCGGCGGAATGCGCAGGCCTTCCGCGTAGATCTCCTTGGCTTCCGGGTTGTAGCCGGCGGGAACCGGACCGCCGATGTCGGTCAGATGGCCTTTGCACACCGTCCAGAAGACCAGCTCGCCCTCATAGAAGACGGGATAGTACATGCAGGTATCGATGATGTGGCTGCCGGCGTAGTCCGGGTCGTTGTGAAGGATCAGGTCGCCTTCGTGGATGTCGCCGTCGAAGAACCTGTCGACCGCCTTCATCGCCGGGATCAGGCTGCCCAGGTGAATGGGAATGTCCTGCCCCTGAAGGATCATCTCCGGCGTGTGGTTGAACAGCGCCGTGGAATAGTCGTGCGCCAGATTGAACACCGAGCTGCGCGCGGTCTTCTCGAGCGCGAGCGTCATCTCGCGCTGCGTCGTTTCCAGCACGCCCCGCACCACCGACAGGGTGATCGGATCCACTTTTCTAGATGCCATGAGTTCGGTCCTCTGCTTGAACGCAGAAGGCCCGCCAGCGGGGTTCGCTTTTTTGTCCTCCCGAACCGGCGCGCTCCTCCTGCACGTCGATCTCGAAAGCAAGAGTCCACGATTACGTGCTTCGGGTCTTGACGCTGCACGCACAAGTGATTGACCGGAGGCGCATAAATATTTGACGTTGTGCGCACTCCGATTTGTCGCTCAGCGCAGAATCGAGAAATAATTTGTATGAACGCGCGGGCTTGCGTAACAGTATCTGCGGGAGGACTACTGATATGACCGCCGGGTTCCGCTTCTCGACGACGTCAGCCGAGCCGCAGCACCGTTCCAGCCGCTGGAGCAGCGTGATCTCGGAGGCCTATTTCCCGCTCGAGCTCGACTTCCAGGACAGCATTCATTTCAACGGCCGGCTCAGTCGCGCCGCCCTCGGGCATGCCAGCCTGTCGCGGCTCACCTCCGATCCGGTGAAATACGAGCGGCGGCGCTCGCACATCAGCGGCGCGCGCGAGGAGGAGTATCTGGTCACCCTGCCGCGCGTCACCTCGGTGAAGTTCCGTCAGCTCGGCCGGGATGTGAGCTGCGATCCGGGCGGCTTCATCATCGAGCGCGGCGACGAGCCCTACCGCTTCATGTACGAGCGCCCGAACGACCTCTTCGTGCTGAAGGTCAACCGCAAGGCCCTGTCGGAGCGGGTCCGTCAGCCGGACCGCTTCTGCGCCCGCGTCATCGATGCCACCTCCGGGTCGGCGGCGCTCTTCGCCGCGATGGTCGGCCACGCGCAGTGCCAGATCGACACGCTCACCGAGACCGGCGGAAACACCATCGGCCGGCAATTGCTGGAACTCCTCGGCCTGGCGCTCACCGAAAGCGACAGCGCCTCGGAAAGCGGCTACTCCTCGGTGCGCGCCGCCCATCTTCTGCGGGTGGAGAAATTCATCCGCGCCAATCTCAAGAACCCGGACCTGACGCCGGAGCTGATCGCGGAAGGCTGCGGCATCTCCAAGCGCTACCTGCACGACCTGTTCCGCGACGTGAACGGCACCGTGCGCCAGCAGATTCGCGACCAGCGCCTGATCGCCGCGCGCGACCGCCTCGAAGCCTCGCGCGACGTGGCGATCTCGGAGGTCGCGCACCGCTTCAGCTTCGCCGACCAGGCCCAGTTCTCGCGCCTGTTCAAGCAGAAGTTCGGCGTCACCCCGTCCGAGTTCCAGCGCGACCCGGCCCGGCAAAAGGACGTCGCCCGCGACTGACGCGCCGGCGCGACCGTCCGGGCTCGCCCGTCGACGGCCCTCCCCCCGAACGAAAGGACCGCCCGCGCGGGTACGCGGACGGTCTGTGAGGTTTCGAACCGGCGCGGGTCGCCCGGGTCAGCCGGCGAATTCGTAGGCCGTCTTGACCACGGTGTAGAACTCCGCCGCATGGCGGCCCTGCTCGCGCGGGCCGTGCGAGGAGCCCTTCCGCCCGCCGAACGGCACGTGATAGTCGACGCCGGCGGTGGGCAGATTGACCATCACCATGCCGGCGGCCGAGCGGCGGCGGAACTCGCGCGCGTACTTCAGGCTCGCGGTGCAGATGCCCGAGCTCAGGCCGAATTCGGTGTCATTGGCGACCGCCAGCGCCTCGTCGAAATCCGCGACCTTGATGACGCTGGCGCAGGGGCCGAAGATTTCCTCGCGGCTGGAGCGCATGGCGTTGGTCGCGTTGAGGAACAGCGCCGGACGCTGGAAGAAGCCTTGCGTCTCGCCGTTGAGGCGCTCGCCGCCGACGACCTCCGCGCCTTCCTTGCGGGCGATGTCGACATAGTCGAGATTGCCGGCGAGCTGCGATTCGGAGGCCACGGGTCCGATCTGGGTCGCCGGGTCGAGCGCATGGCCGACCTTCAGCGCCTGCGCGGCGGCCGAAAGGCGCTCCACGAAGGCGTCGTGAATGCCGGCCTGCACGATCAGCCGCGACGACGCGGTGCAGCGCTGGCCGGTGGAGTAGAAGGCGCCGTTCAGGCAGGCCTCGACGGCGACGTCGAGATCCGCGTCGTCGAGCACCACCATCGGGTTCTTGCCGCCCATCTCCAGCTGCACCTTCTTGAGCGACTGCGCGGCCTCGATGGCGAGCCCCCGACCGACCGGCACGGAGCCGGTGAAGGAGATGGCATCGATCTGCGGATGGCGCACGATCGCACTGCCGACCACCGAGCCGCGACCCATCACCAGATTGAAGACACCGGCCGGCACGCCGGCCTCGACCAGGATCTCGGCCAGTGCATGGGCGCAGCCCGGCGTCAGATCGGCCGGCTTCATCACCACCGTGTTGCCATAAGCGAGCGCCGGCGCGATCTTCCAGGCCGGAATCGCGATCGGGAAGTTCCACGGCGTGATCAGCCCGACGACGCCCACCGGCTCGCGGGTCACCTCGACGCCGACGCCGGGACGCACCGAGGCGACGCAATCGCCCGGCATGCGCAGCGCCTCGCCGGAGAAGAAGCGGAACACCTGTGCGGCGCGCATGGTCTCGGCCTTGCCCTCGGCCAGCGTCTTGCCTTCCTCGCGGGCGAGCAGCGTGCCGATCTCCTCGACGCGGGCAAACAGCGCCTGCGCGACCGCCTCCAGCAGATCCGACCGCCGCTGCGGGCCGGCGGCGACCCAGCCCGGCAGGGCGGCGCGGGCGGCCTGGGCGGCATCCTCGACATCCGTCGCCGTGCCGCTGGCATAAAGGCCGATCAGATCGGTGACGTCGGAGGGATTGCGGTTCTCCGAGGCATCGGCCGATCCGCGCCATTCGCCGGCGATGAGATTCTGCTTCATGGGATCAACTCCTGTGCGTGAGCTCCGGGGCGCGTGTATCGTCGCGCCCGTCGCCGCGCAATCGGGCGCGGCCTAAAAAAAGGCCCGGGCACGACAGGCGTGCCCGGGATCCGCGTATCGCATGTGAGACGTCGACCGCCTCAGGCGGCGCGCGCGGCGCTGGCGACGGCGGCCTCGAGCGCGGCTTCGAGGATGTCGAGCGCCTCGTCCACCTGCTCCATCGGCGTGGTCAGCGGCGGCAGCAGCCGGATGACGTTGCCGCGCGTGCCGCAGGGCAGGATGATCAGCCCGCGCGCTTCCGCTTCCTTGACGAGCGCCTGGGTGAGGGCCGCATCCGGCGCCCGCGACGCCCGGTCGCTGACGAGTTCGAAGGCGATCATCGCGCCGAGCCCGCGCACGTCGCCAATGGCTTCCATGCCCTGACGCTCGGCAATGGCCGACAGGCGGCCCTTGATCCGCGTCCCGATCTCGTCGGCCCGGGCGCACAGGCCCTCGTCCTCGATCACCTCGAGCACCGCATTGGCGGCCGCGACCGCCAGCGGATTGCCGGCATAGGTGCCGCCGATGCCGCCCGCCGGCGCCGCGTCGACGATCTCGGCACGGCCCGTCACCGCCGACAGCGGGAAGCCGCCGGCCAGACCCTTGGCCATGGTGACGAGATCGGCCGCCACGCCGCTATGCTCCATGGCGAAGAGCTTGCCGGTGCGCGCCATGCCCGCCTGCACCTCGTCGGCGATCAGCACGATGCCATGGGTGTCGCAGATCTCACGCAGCGCCTTGAGGAACTCCGGCGGCGCGATGTTGAAGCCGCCCTCGCCCTGCACCGGCTCGATGATGATCGCGGCGACGCGATCGGCATCGATGGTCGTCTTGAACAGCTGCTCGAGCTGGGCGAGGCTCATCTCGCTCGTCACGCCGTGATAGGCGTTCGGGAAGGCCGCGTGATAGACCTCCGGCGGCATCGCGCCGAACGCCTTCTTGTAGGGCGCGACCTTGCCGCACAGCGCCATGCCCATCAGCGTGCGCCCATGGAAGGCACCGGAGAAGGCGATGACGCCGGAGCGCCCGGTGTGGGCACGGGCCATCTTGACCGCGTTCTCCACCGCCTCGGCGCCGGTGGTGACCAGCATCGTCTTCTTCGTGAAATCGCCGGGCGTCGCCGCGTTCAGCCGCTCGGCCAGCTTCACGTAGCCCTCGAAGGGCGCGACATGGAAGCAGGTGTGGGTGAAGGCCTCGGCCTGCTCGGCGACCGCGGCGAGCAGCTTCGGGTGCCGGTGGCCGGTGTTGTTGACGGCAATGCCGGCGGCGAAATCGATGAAGCGATTGCCGTCGACGTCCCACAATTCGGCGTTTTCGGCCTTGGCGGCATAGATGCCGCGGGTCGCAACGCCCGTGGCCACGGCCGCCGTGCGCCGCTGGATAAGTTCTTCGGTCCGAGACATGCCCGCTCCTCCGCATCAGTGAAACTCAGATAATAGCCATAACTTCGCGCAGGAATTTGAGCAAGCCAAATCCCCGGGGGCGCAAGAGATCTTGAGCAATGCGCGGGGAGCGGGTAAATCCGGTGCGGCAGCGGAGGTGACGATGGACGATTTCGACGTTGGTGGACGGCTCAGGGAACTGCGGGCTCAATACGGGCTGTCGCAACGTCAGCTGGCCGAGGCCGCCGGTGTGCCGCATGGCCAGATTTCCATGATCGAGACCAACAAGAGCAGCCCCTCCGTCGCGAGCCTGCGCAAGATCCTCGGCGGGCTGGGTGTCGGCATGTCGGAGTTTTTCGAGCCCGATCAGGGAACGACCGGCGAGGTCTTCTTCACGCCGACGCAGCTGCGCGACCTCACCTCGCGCCTCTACACCAGCCACGAACAGGTGGCGGGGGCGCTGACCCTGCGCCAGGTCGGCGACGCCCGCGCGCACGGTCTCCAGATCCTGCACGAGACCTATGAGCCCGGCGCCGACACCGGACCCGACATGCTCGAACATCCGGCAAACGAAGGCGGCATCGTCATTTCCGGCGAGATCGAGGTGACCGTCGGCACGGAGAAGAAGATCCTCAAGGCGGGCGACGCCTATCTGTTCAACTCCCAGGTGCCGCACCGCTTCCGCAACATCTCGGACCGCCCCGCCGTCGTGGTCTCGGCCTGCACACCACCCTACCTCTGAGACCGGGGAAAGACCGCGCGCGCCGGCGTCATGCCCCCGCCGCGCCCCGGTCGACCCCGGCACAACGATCAGGATCGTGAGCGCCTCCGCCTTTCGTCGACTGGCGGATCGACGCATGGGGGGATAGTCTCCGCCATCGTCAGACCACGCGCCGCCTCCGGCGCGGCGGGACACAGGCAAGTCGCTCGATAATCGGGGCCGCGCATTACTTGGCCTTCGAGCGTAGTTCTCCGGCGCCGGCACCGCTGCCGTACTGCCGCCCTCGCGCCTGCGCGCGCTCCACTTCCCCGCGCTCAATAATCCGGCACAAGACTCGGAATTTACGCAATTTTCCCGACCATGCGCCAAAAATAACAGAACAATCATATTTTTTATTGCGCAAAATACTGCGCGAAGTTAGGGGTTGGGGCGGGAGGACTTCCGGGTCCGGGCGGTCGGTCGGCCGCGCGGATCGCGGCGGTCGCGACCAGGCGGTCGTCCGGCGAAACGGGCGACGCGCTCACCTCGCGTACCCGCCCCGGAACATTCGGGCGGGCAGGGTCTATGAGAGAGGAAACATGTTCAAGTTCAAGACGGTCGGACGTATCGCCGCCGGTCTCGCCGCGGTGGTTCTGCTGGGCGAAGTCGCGCTTGCGGACACCACGCGCATCCGCTTCCATACCTTCTACGGGACCGAGGTGGACCATATCGCCAAGAAGTTCCGCGACACGGTGAAGGAGAAGTCGGACGGCAAGCTGCGCATCCATTACCTGCGCGGCGGCGAACTCGTCGCCTCCGACCAATTCGTCGACGCGGTCTCCAAGGGCTCCATCGACATCGCCTACGGCGTCGGCAGCTACTGGCCGGGCATGGTCGACATGGGCAACATCGAGGCCGGTCTGCCGGGCTTCTGGACCTCCAGGGACGAGGCGGCCGCGATCTTCGCCAACGAGACCTTCGCCAAGCTGCTGGACGAGGCCTACGCGGAAAAGGGCGTCAAGCTGATCGGCCGCGGCTACGGGTCGGATTACGACCTTCTGACCAAGGAGCCGGTGTCGAGCCTGGAAGATCTCAAGTCGATGAAGATCCGCGCCACCGGCCAGGTCGCCAAGGTGCTGCAGTCCTTCGACATTCCGACCGTCTACCTGCCGGCGGAAGAGCTCTATGTCGGCCTGTCGACGGGCGTCATCGACGGCGCGATCTACGGCGGTCCGGTCGAATACGAGCAGCTCAAGCTGAACGAGGTGGCGACCCACTACACGTTCCTGAACATGCTCAACCCGGGCTGGACGGACACGATCATCGCCAACCCCGAGACCTGGAACGGCCTGTCGGACGCGCATCGCGCGATCCTGCAGGAGGCGATCGACCAGTATGCCGCCGACATCCATGCCTGGCTCGAGGACGGCAACGACCGGATTATCGAGGCCGGCAACGGCGAGATCTTCACCTTCGCCACGCTTCCGGCCGAGGATTCGGCCAGCCTGACCGAGGCCGCCCAGGCGGTCTGGCAGGAAGAGGCCGCGAAGTCGGAGCGCACCGCCAAGGCGATCGAGATCCTCGTGGAAAACGCCAAGGCGCAGGGCCGTCTGAAGTGATGACGGTGGTCGCCCGATATCTCGTGGCGCAGGATGGGCTGTCCGACCTTGTCGGGCGGTCCATTGCCTGGCTGACGCTGGTGATGGTCGGCGCCCTCATGTGGGAAATCGTGGCCCGCTATTTCTTCGGGTCCCCGACGATCTGGGCGCATGAGCTGTCGACCATGCTCTACGGCACGTTCTGCATCCTGGCGGGCAGCTACACGCTGCGGCACGGCGCGCATGTGCGCTCCGAGGTCGTTTACGGGCTGATGCCCGAGTGGCTGAAGGCGCTGTGCGATCTCATCGTGTTCGGGCTGCTGATGCTGGTGCTGGCGGTGTTCCTCGACATGGCGATCGGCTTCGCGGCCGAGTCGTGGGCGGCCCGGGAATACTCCGCGCGGTCCATCTGGCAGCCGCCGCTCTATCCCTTCAAGACGGTGATCCCGGTGGCGGTCGCCCTGCTGATGCTGCAGGTGCTCGCCGAGATCGTGCGCGCCGGGCTTCGGCTGGCGGGACGCCCGATCACCGAGGACTGAGCGCACCGCCTCCCTGTTCCACGCCTGTCGCCGCATGGCGACGCGTGCAGAAAGGAAACTCATGGTCGATCTCGATCCGGCGGCCATCACGGGCATCATGTTTGCCTCGATGCTGGTGCTGATGATCATGGGCGCGCCTCTGGCCTTCGCCCTGATGATCTCCGGCGCCGGCGCCGCCTTCCTCATTTTCGGCGATGGCGGTCTCGATCTGCTCGTCGCCTCCGCCTACGGGGCGATGGACAATTTCCTGCTCGTCTCGCTGCCGCTTTTCATTTTCATGGGCCTCGTGCTCGAACGCTCCGGCATCACCGACGACCTGTTCGGGATGATCCACAAGCTGATGGGCGGCCTGCCGGGCGGTCTGGGCATCGGCACGGTGCTGATCTGCGCGCTGATCGCGGCGATGGCCGGCGTGTCGGGTGCCGCGACCGTGTCGCTTGGGATCATCGCGCTGCCGGCGATGCTCAAGCGCGGCTACGACAAGCGGCTGGTGACCGGCACGATCATGGCCGGCGGCGCGCTCGGCTTTCTGATCCCGCCGTCCGTTCTGATGATCATCTACGCGTTCCTGGCGCGCGAATCGGTCGGCAAGCTGTTCGCCGCCGGCGTCGTGCCGGGCCTGATGCTGGCCGGCATCTACATTCTCTACGTTCTCATCCGCTGCCGGCTTCGGCCGGAGATGGGCCCGCCGGCCCCGGCGAGCGAGCGGGTGAGCGGACTTGAGAAGATCAAGGCCCTGCGCTCGCTGATCGCGCCGGGATTGCTGGTGACCACCGTTCTCGGCTGCATCATCGGCGGCGTGACCTCGCCCTCCGAGGCCTCGGCGATCGGCGCCTTCGGCGCGCTGGCGATCGCCGCCATGCGCGGCCGGCTGGACTGGCCGACGCTCCAATACGTCATGCTGTCCACGACCAAGCTGATGGGCATGCTGATGTGGATCACCCTGGCCGCGGTCTTCTTTTCCAAGGTCTATGTGGGTCTGGGCGGCGGCTTCGTGGTCGCGGATCTGATCGACGACTTCAACGTGTCGCCGATGGTGGTGATCCTGTTCATGCTGTCGGTCTATTTCCTGCTCGGCATGTTCCTGGACGACTTCGCGATCATCTTCATCACGGTGCCGATCTTCGTGCCCATCGTGCGCGATCTCGGCTTCGACACGACCTGGTTCGCGGTCCTCTTCGTGCTGTCGATGCAGTCGGCCTATCTGACCCCGCCGTTCGGGTACAATCTGTTCTACATGCGCTCGGTGGCGCCGCCGCAGGTGACGATCAACGACATCTACTTCGCGGCCCTGCCCTTCGTGGCCTTGCAGATCCTGGGTCTGGCGCTGGTGGTGATGTTCCCGCAGATCGCCCTGTGGCTGCCCTCGGTCCTGTTCTGACCCGGGACGGCTGCAACAGGTCCGAAAGAGAAAACGGCGCCGGTCGCAAGACCGGCGCCGTTTGCGTTCGTCCCCCGCGCGGGCTCAGTCGGGCCGGCTGCCACCGGGCTCGGCCACTAGGGACTTCTGGTTTTCCAGAAACCGCTGGAGCATGTCGCACAGGGCCTCGACCTCCGCCTTGCTGAACCCCTGAAACAGCCGGCGCTGGCGCTCCAGCGCCTCGCGCAGGATGGTGTCGTGGAGCGTCTGGCCGGCGGCTGTGAGATACCAGCCGCGGCTGCGCCCGTTCGCATGAAGCGCGCCGGCGCGCACCAGTTCCTTGCCCTCCAGCCGGTGCAGACAGCGGCTGATCGCGCCCTTGTCGATGCCGATGGTCTCGGACGCCCGCGCCGCGGTCGCCCCCGGCTCGCGCGTCAGCATCACCAGCATCCGCCAGTCCATCGCGCCAAGATCGTAGCGCTCCTGGTAGATCTTGGAGGCCATGCGCGTGAAGCGGTTCGCCGCGAAGGTCAGAAGAACGGTCGGCGAGCGCGAGAAACTCAGGGTTTCCCGCGTGTCGCCCGTCTCCTCGTGGTCCACCCGCACGAGGAACATCTCGTCCGGCAAGTCAAGATCGGTCTCACCTGTCATGGCCTCAGTCTGCCGTGCCCTCCGGCTCTTGGCAACGCCGATCGTTGTCATGTCAACATTATGTTGACATGACAACAAAGACGGCGTTAGCGTCCCGTCCCAAGGCAGCCATCCGCTGCCTGCGAGGGAGAAAAGCCGATGACCGAGACCGCCGGGCCCGTGGCGGACCGCCAGCGCGCGCAATGCCCCATGCAGCACGCGAGCGCGACCCATGCCCCGTTCGCGCATGAGGGCATGCACGCCTTTTTCGCCGACATCCGCCCCGAGGTGCCCATCTTCCATTCGCCCGGGATCGACTACTGGGTGGTCACGCGCCGCGAGGACGTGCGCCGCATCCTCGCCGATAGCGAGCGTTTTTCCGCCGAAATCGCCACCCAGCCGATCTGTCCCTGGCCGCAGAGCGTCGCGGCCTATCTCAAGAGCCGGAACTTCACCAACGAGGCGGTGCAGGTCGCCTGCGATCCGCCGCGCCACACGCGCATTCGCAAGATCGCGGCCCGCTTTCTGAACGTCCGCCGCTTCTCCTTCTATGAAGACGCGTTGCGCGATCTGGTGCGCGGATATCTCGACCGTCTGGAGGCGGAACGCGCGGCCGGGCGGGACGAGGTCGATCTGGTCGACGCGGTCTTTTACGAGTTCCCCGCCCAGGCGGCCTTCCTGCTGCTCGGCGAGACGGACTTCGATCCGCGCACCATCAAGAAGTGGGGCGATCTGCGCCTCAACATGATCTGGGGCCGCCCCACCGACGCCGAGCTTGCCGAGGCGGCGGCCGATCTCGCCGATTTCTGGGATTACGCGGTCGCTCTGGTGAAGGCGCGCATGGACGCGCCGAAGGACGACTATCCGAGCTTCCTGCTGGCCGCGCGCGACGGCGACGACGCGACGCTGACGATCAACGAGATCAATTCGCTCGTCTTCGGCATTCTGCTCGCCGGTCATGAGACGACGACCAATGCCGCCGGCAACATGTTCCACGCGCTGCTGCGCCATCCCGACCAGTGGCGCAAGCTCCTGGACGACCCCGCGCTGATCCCGGCGGCCGTCGAGGAAGGCCTGCGCTTCGCGCCTTCGGTCGTCGCCTGGCGCCGCACGGCGCGCGAGCCCGTCACCGTGGCCGGCCAGGACCTGCCGAAGGGCGCCCGGCTGCTGCTGTCGATCGCCTCCGCCAACCGCGACGAGGCGACCTTCGCGCAGGGCGAGGCCTTTGACGTGACGCGGCCCAACCCGCGCGACCACGTGGCCTTCGGCAACGGCCTGCACACCTGCCTCGGCGCGCCGCTGGCGCGGCTGGAACTGCGCATCCTGCTGGAGGAAATGACCGCGCGCTTCCCGCACATGAGCCTGGTGCCGGATCAGCCCATGTCCTGGACGCCGACCCTGTCGTTTCGCGGACCCCAGGCGCTGCGGGTCCGCCTCGGCGGCGCGGCGGCCTAGCCGTCGGCCGACCCCGCAACGCCCGAACCAAGGAGAGACCACGTGGCCCGGATCACCTTCGTCGAGCCCGACGGAACCCGCAAGGAGATCGACGCCGTCGACGGCCGGTCGGTGATGGAAACCGCCATCGCCAACGACGTGAACGGAATCGTCGCCGAATGCGCCGGCTCCATGGCCTGCGCCACCTGCCATGTCTTTGTCGACGAGGCCCATTTCGCCGGACTGCCGGAGGCGGAACAGGCGGAGCGCGACATGCTCGACTTCGCCGCCGTGACGGCCCGCCCGACCAGCCGGCTGTCCTGTCAGATCGCGGTCGGCCCGCAGCTCGACGGCGCCGTGATCACCATCCCCGAAACCCAGGTCTGACACCCACCCCCAGCCAAGACGGAGCAAGCCCCGAAAGAGGGACAATCCGGGAGGAAACCGACATGAAACGCATTGCCGCTTCGGCCCTGACGGCCCTCATCAGCCTGACCGCGCTCGCGCCGCAGCCCGTGCGGGCCGAGGCCGAAACCACGCTGACCATCGCGTCCTGGGCGCCGCCCACCCATGTCGCCAACTCGCAGATGTGGCCGGCCTTCATCGAGCGCCTGGAGGAGATCACCGACGGCCGGGTGACGGCGGAGGTGAAGCTCGGCCTCGCCCCGCCGCCGGCGATGGCCGACCTCGTGCTCGATGGCGCCGCCGACATCACCTACATCTTCCACGGCTACAATCCCGGCCGCTTCGTCACCGCCCAGCTTGCCGAGCTTCCCGGCGTGGAGGGGACGGCGGAGGCTGTTTCCGCCGCCTATTGGGACGTCTGGCGCGATCATCTGGCGGCCGCCGGCGAGCAGCGCGAGTTCAAGACGCTGGCCATGTTCACCCATGGCCCCGCGCAACTGCATCTGGCCGATCCGATCTCCGGGCTCGCCGATGTGGAGGGGCTGAAGCTGCGTTCGCCGGGCGGGGTCGGCGCGCAGGTGCTCTCCGCCCTCGGCGGCATCGGCATCCAGGTGCCGGCCACCAAGGTCTATGAAACCCTCTCCGCGCGCGCCGCCGACGGCGTCACCATGAACATCGACAGCCGTCTCGGCTTCAAGCTCGACGAGGTGGCCCCGGTGATGTTCGAGGTCCCGGGCGGGCTCTACCGCGGCTCCTTCGCCGTCCTCATGAACCGCGACCGCTGGGAGGCCCTGCCCGAGGACATCCGCGAAAAACTCGACGCCGAGCTGGTCGGCGCGCCGTTGAGCCGGCTGTTCGGCAAGCTGTGGGACGGCGGCGACGCCGTCGCACGGGAAAGCACGCAGGCCAACAGCGGCCCGATCCTTGTCGCCAGCGAGGAGGATCTCGCCCTCTTCGCTCCAATCGTGACGCAAGCGCGCGAGGAGGTTCTGGCGCGCATCGCCGAGAAGGGCATCGACGCGGCCGCCGCCAAGGCGCAGTTCGACCGGCGGGTCGCCCAGGTAATGGCCGAGACCGGCGACGGGGATCGCGAATGATCGCGAGCCCGATCGCGAAGCTGATCGCGAACGTGGTGCGCCGCACGGCGCGCCTCCCCCTCGGGCTGGCGGCCCTCGCCCTCTTCGCGATGATGGGGCTCACCTTCGCCGACGTCCTGATGCGCAGCCTCGCCGACGCCCCCATCCCGGGGGCGGCGGAAATCACCGAGGTGCTGCTGGCGACGACCGTCTTCGCCGCCATGCCGGCGCTGTGTTTCCTCGACCGCCACATCGCGGTGGACCTGATGGACACGGCCATCCCGCCCTGGCTCGCCCGCTGGCGCGACGCCGCCGTGAACATCGTCTTCGGCCTGGCTCTGCTCTGGCCGCTCGAGAAATGCTGGGTCGCGGCGTTGCGCACGCTCGGCTACGGCGAGGTGACGCTCTATCTGCGTCTGCCCGTCGGCTGGATCGCCATCGGCATCGTGATCGGGCTTGGCGCAAGCGCGGCCGCGATGGTGCTCAGGGGCGTCCTGCTGATCGTGCGACCCCGGCTCGTGTAAGGCGCCGGTCGGCCTTTCCCCGTCGTCGCGTCCGCCAGCGTCGCACCCGTTTCGCTGGCCCGTCTTCGTTGACCGTCTTCGCTGGTCACATGCCTCCCCTTCAGTTCCGGAAGGTCGACATCGGATGGTTTCCGCTCTCATTGGCTTCGCCGTCGTGCTCCTGCTCGCCCTCATCAGGGTTCCGATCGCCTTTTCCATGGGGCTGGTGGGGATCGTCGGCTACGCGCTCCACACGAATATGTCCGCCGCGCTGTCCATGTCCGCCCGGCTCATCACCGACGCCGCGCGCGATTATGGCCTGTCGGTCATTCCGCTGTTCGTGCTGATGGGGCTCTTCGTCAATCAGTCCGGCATGAGCCGCGAGATCTACCGCGCGGCCTATGCCTTTCTCGGCCATTTGCGCGGCGGGCTCGCCATGGCGACGGTGGCCGCCTGCGGCCTGTTCGCCGCGATCTCCGGCTCCTCGCTCGCCACCGCGGCGACCATGAGCCGCGTCGCCATGCCGGAGATGCGCCGCTTCGGCTACGACGATGCGCTGTCGACCGCGACCATCGCCGCCGGTGGCTCGCTGGGCATCCTGATCCCGCCGTCGGTGATCCTCATCCTCTACGGGCTGCTGACGCAAAGCTCCATCGCGGCGCTGTTTCTGGCCGGCCTCGTGCCGGGCCTGCTCGGAATTCTGCTCTATCTCGGGGCCGTGGCCTTCGTCGTGGCGCGCCGACCGCAGGCCGGCCCCGCCGGCGAGCGCAGCGACTGGCGCGAGCGTCTCGCCGCGCTCAAGGGCGTGTTCGCGGTGCTCGGGCTCTTCGTCTTCGTGATCGGCGGGCTTTACGGCCTGTTCGATTTCGCCCCGCTCAATCTGACCTTCTCGCCGACCGAGGCCGCCGGCATGGGCGCGATGGGCACCTTCGCCATCGCGCTCTGGCGCCGCAAGCTGACCTGGCGCATCACGATGACCGCGCTCACCGAGACGGCGATGACCTCGGCGGCCCTCTTCGCCATCCTGATCGGCGCCTGGATCTTCTCCAACTTCATCAACATCGCCGGCCTGCCGGAGGCGCTGGTCGGCTGGATCACGGCCAACGACCTGCCCCCCATGGCGGTGATGGCCATGATCCTGCTCATCTACCTGCTGCTCGGCTGCGTCTTCGAGAGCCTGTCGATGATCGTGCTCACCGTGCCGGTGTTCTTTCCGGTCATCACAGCGCTCGGCTTCGACCCCGTGTGGTTCGGCATCGTCGTGGTGGTGGTGACGGAGATCAGCCTGATCACGCCGCCGGTCGGGCTCAACGTCTTCATTCTCAAGTCCGTGGTGCCGGATGTGGCCACCGCGACGATCTTTCGCGGCATCACGCCCTTCTGGGTCGCGGACATCCTGCGCCTGGCGCTGATCGTCCTGCTGCCGCCCCTGGTGCTCTTCCTCCCGCAAACGCTCAACTGATCGAGGTTTTCCCCATGCAAGCTCCCCTGCGCACGCGCGCCGCCGTCGCTCTGAAGGCCGGAGAGCCGCTTCAGGTCATGGACGTCCTGCTCGAGCGCCCCAGGACCGGCGAGGTGCTGGTCGAGATCAAGGCCAGCGGCATCTGCCACACCGACGAGTTCACCCTGTCGGGCGCCGATCCGGAGGGGCTGTTTCCCGCGATCCTCGGCCATGAGGGCGCCGGCGTCGTGCTGGAGGTCGGCGAAGGGGTGACGACGCTCGCGCCGGGCGACCATGTCATCCCGCTCTACACCCCCGAGTGCCGCCAGTGCCCGTCCTGCCTGTCCGGCAAGACCAACCTGTGCACCGCCATTCGCGAAACCCAGGGACGCGGCCTGATGCCGGACGGCACCACCCGCTTCTCGCTCTTCGACGGCACGCCGGTGCACCACTACATGGGGTGTTCGACCTTCGCCAATCACACGGTGATGCCGGAGATCGCGCTCGCCAAGGTGCGCCCCGACGCGCCCTTCGAGAAGATCTGCTACATCGGCTGCGGCGTCACCACCGGCATCGGCGCGGTGATCAACACCGCCGGCGTGGAAGTCGGCGCGACGGCCGCCGTCTTCGGCCTGGGCGGCATCGGCCTCAACGTCATCCAGGGGCTGCGCATGGCCGGCGCCGACATGATCATCGGCATCGACCTCAACGACGACAAGGCGGAGATGGCGCGCGCCTTCGGCATGACCCATTTCCTCAACCCGAGCCGGATCGACGGCTCCATCGTCCAGGCCATCGTGGATCTCACGAAGACGGAGGCCGACCGCATCGGCGGCGTCGACTACGCCTTCGACGCGACCGGCAATGTGGAGGTGATGCGCGCCGCGCTGGAATGCAGCCATCGCGGCTGGGGCGTCTCGGTGATCATCGGCGTGGCACCGGCGGGGGCGGAAATCAGCACCCGTCCCTTCCAGCTCGTCACCGGGCGCGTGTGGAAGGGCACGGCCTTCGGCGGCGCCAAGGGGCGCACCGACGTGCCGCGCTACGTCGACTGGTACATGAACGGCAAGATCGAGATCGATTCCATGATCACGCACACCCTGTCGCTCGACGAGATCAACCACGGGTTCGAGCTGATGCGCCAGGGAAAGTCGATCCGCTCGGTGGTGGTGTTCTGACATGCCCGCCGCCTCTCACGCCGCCGATGCCGGCACGCTTATCGTCGGGGCCGGCCAGGCGGGCCTCACTGTCGCCGAGACCCTGCGCAAGGGCGGCTACGCCGCGCCCGTGACGCTGATCGGCGCGGAAGCCGATGCCCCCTATCAGCGCCCGCCCCTGTCCAAGGGCTACCTGCTCGGCGACGTCGGACGCGACCGGCTCGCCCTGAAACCGCCGGAGTGGTTCGCCCGTCACGACGTGACCCTGCGCACGGGTCTGCGGGTCGCGGAGATCGAACTCGAAAGTCGCCATGTCCGCCTCGCAGACGGCGAACGGCTGGCCTGGCGCCATCTGGTCATTGCGACCGGCGCCCGCCCCCGCCCCCTGCCCGAGGCCATCGGCGGGCGGCTCGCCGGCGTCCACACCATCCGCGCACGCACCGACATCGACCGGCTGCGCGCGGATCTCGTCCCGGGCGCGCGGCTTTTGGTGATCGGCGGCGGCTACATCGGTCTGGAGGCAGCGGCGGCGGCCCGCACGCGCGGTCTGGAGGTCGTGCTGATCGAAAGCGCGCCGAGGCTGCTCGCCCGCGTCACGGGAGCGGAGACGGCCGACTGGCTGGCCGAGACCCATCGGAGGAACGGCGTCGACCTGCGGCTCGGCTGTCAGCTGGTCCGGCTTCACGGCGCGGATCGCGTGACGGCCGCCGAGTTCGGCGACGGCAGCCGGATCGCGGTCGACTGCGTGGTCGTCGGGATCGGTGCCCTGCCGGAAACCGCGCTTGCCGAGCAGGCGGATCTCGCCTGCGCGAACGGCATCCGCGTCGATGCGCGCGGGCGCACCTCCCGCGAGGGCGTCTGGGCCGCCGGAGACTGCGCGACCTTCGACCTGCCCGACGGCCCCTTGCGCCTGGAAAGCGTCGGCAACGCGGTCGACACGGGCGCGCTCGTCGCGCGCAACATCCTCGGCGCGGACGACGCCTATGCCCCCGAGCCCTGGTTCTGGTCCGACCAATACGCCACGAAGCTCCAGATCGCCGGCCTGTCGGCGCCGGGCGACGCGGTGGTGGTGCGCGATGTCGCCGGCGAGGGCCGCTCGCACTGGTACATCCGCTCGGGACGCCTGGTGGCCGTCGACGCGCTCGGCGCGCCGCGCGCCTACATGAGCGCCCGCAAGCTGCTGAAGGCGGGGCTGACGCCGCCGACGGACAGGATCGGCGATCCGAAAACCCCTCTCGGCGACCTCCTGGCCACCTGCCGGTGAGCGAAAAAGCAAGCGCGGCGACGCGCGTGCCGGAAGTCCCCGCACAAGCCCGTCAGACGCGGGCCGTCACCGCGCGGGCGAGACGATCGGCGCCCGCCGCGAAGGCCTGATCGTAATCGCCGGGTCCGCCGATGACATAGCGATAGTCGAGCTCCAGCTGGCGGGCGAGCCAGAAGTAGGTGCTCTTGATGAAGTTCTCGGGGAAGACCTCGATCACCCGCGTGCCCGGCCGGCAGAAGAGGAGATTGGTCAGGCCGGCGCCATGCACGGCGACGATCTCCTCGGCCCCGTGAAACGCGGCGACCTGCTCCGGGAAATTGCCGGCATGCGCGACGAAGGACCGGAACCCCGCCCGCTCCAGACCCCCGCGCACCTCGGCCGCGTCGGTCAGCCTGCGCAGTTTCGCCTCCCCCCGATCGAGATAGAGACGCGCGGTCGGCGGCGCGACCGGCGTTCCGCCGGCCGCCCAGTGGCGCTGAAGCATCTCGCGCAGGACCGTGGCCCGGGCCCGCGTCACCGGCATCCATTCATAATCGGTGCAAAGCGCCATCAGCCACAGCACCTCGGCGCCGACGATCTTTTCGTCGCGCGCAAGCGGCTTCAACGTCACACCGGGAAAGGCGGCGGCGAGCGCGGCGAGCGTTTCCGCCTCGAATCCGAAGAGCCGCGTCGGCACGACCAGCGTGATCCGCGCCTGCGGATCGCGTTCCAGATAGCGCAGCACCGGCATGAGCCCGTTGGCGAAGAAATGAAAGAAATGCCCGGTCCCGTCGAGCAGCACATGCGGCTCCGGCCCGGCGGACAGCGCGCGCAGGCGCGCCGGCTTGGCGTAATTCCAGTTGCCGGGGGACGCGTCGTAATTCACCAGGGCGCAATCGCGCCGGCGCACCACGCTGCGGGTGTGACCGAGGATCGCGCAGTCGGCCAGATACATCGTCTGATAGCGCATCGCGCCCGTGCCGGCCGCCGTTCCGCGCGTGTCGCCCGTGTCGGTGCGGGCGGCGGGCGCGAGTATGTCGCGCGCCTCCGCCGGCGAATGGCGCAGGACAACCGGCTCGCGCGCGTTTTCAACGACGTGACGCGCGGCCTCCTCGGCGCGCACCGAGCGCGCGGAAAAATGAACCCGGGCGACCAGCGACGGCGCAACCGCTCCGACCGCGCGCAGCACCAGCCAGCGCAGCCGACGACCGGACAGCCACGTCCGAAAGGCAGACTTCTTGCGGGCCATGAGGGTCTCGCATCACCGATGTTTCGCGCAAGGTCCTGCGCCGCCAGGGAGCGTCCGCGCCAGCGCGCGGCGCGTCGCGCGCGCGTTATGCACGCTCGCCGGCAGCCGGGCAAGCGAGCGGGGCGTCGCGGCGGCTTCCCCGAACCGCCATTTGATGCTAAGGCCTCCGCCGATCCGCCGGCGGGGCGTCCCGCCTTCGCGCCTGTCCGGTCCCGCGCGCGAGACTTCCACGCACGAGACTTCCGCGCACGAGACTTCCGCGCACGAGACGGGGGCACCGCCGTGCCCCCATCCGCCCAAGCGTCCCCGGAGCCAGAAACGCATGTCTGTGAACCCGCCCCGCGTCACGATCGGTCTGCCGGTGTACAATGGCGAGGATCTGATCGGCGAATGCCTCAAAAACATCGCCGAGGAGACCTACACGGATTTCGTCGTGCGGATCTTCGACAATGCCTCGACCGACCGGACGGGCGAGATCGCCCGCTCCTTCGCCGAGCGCGATCCGCGGTTCATCTATCACCGCAACCCGGAAAACGTCGGCTCGGCCCAGAATTTTCTCGATGCCCTGGCGGCCGCCGACACCGAGTACTTCCTGTGGCGCGCCGACGACGACCTGGCCTCCGCGAATTTTCTCGAGACCGCCGTCGGGCTTCTCGACGCGGCCCCCGACGCTGCATTGGCGGCCACGCATGTGCGCTCCGAACGACCGGGCAAGAACCGGGTGAAGGAGAGCGGCTACATCGCCGACTGGCCGGCACCGCGCGTGATCAATATCCTGCGCCGGATGTTCTTCAGCCATCCCTCGTGGATCTATGGCCTGTGGCGCACCGACCGTCTGCGGCACTACTACCACAACACCTGGGAGAGTTACCCCGTCGGCTGGGCGAACGACCATCTCGTCCTGCTGCATGTGATCCTCGACGAGGCGGTCGTGGGCAGCAACGCGGCCACCTTCACCCAGCGCATCGGCGTGCGCGCGAGCAGCACCCCGCCGACCAAGGTCCGGCTGCCGCTGAGCACGCAGATCGAGAACAAGCGCACCGATCTCGACCGCTTCCGCCCGTTGTGCCGGCAGGCGGTGGCCGACCGCGCGTGGAGCGGCGCGGAACGGTTTCTGCTCGACCTGCTGATCGACCGCTACGCCGCCAAGCGTGTCCGCTCCTCGGAGTTCAGGATCCTGAAGCTGAAGCTCCGCAGGGCGCTGCTGGGCCGCGCGTGAGCCGGCGGACACGGGTGCCCCGTCCCGATCCTCCCCGATTATGGGTGGCACTCGCCGGTCAATCCCGATAAGTATCCGCCAAACGCCACAGACGCTCTGGACCGTCATGCAAGCAGTCATTCTCGCCGGCGGGCTGGGAACCCGGATCTCCGAGGAATCCCACTTGCGCCCGAAGCCCATGATCGAGATCGGCGGCCGTCCGATCCTGTGGCATGTGATGAAGATCTTCGCCGCGAACGGCGTGACGGACTTCATCGTGTGCCTCGGCTATCGCGGCTACATGATCAAGGAATATTTCGCCAACTATCATCTCCACGCCTCCGACATCTCGGTCGATCTGTCGAAGGGCAGCATCAGCTATCTTCAGACGAATGCCGAGCCCTGGCGGGTCACGCTGGTGGACACCGGCGAAAACGCGATGACCGGCGGCCGCATCCGCGCCATCCGCGACTACCTGAAGCCGGAAGAGCCGTTCTGCATGACCTATGGCGACGGCGTGTCGAACATCGACATCGCGGCGGAGATCGACTTTCATCGCGCCCACGGCAAGCCGGCGACCATCGCCAGCGTCGTCCCTCCGGGCCGCTACGGCGCGCTGGAGATCGACGGCGACACGGTGCGCCGGTTCGTGGAGAAGCCGGCCGGCGACAACGCCCGCATCAACGGCGGGTTCTTCGTGCTGGAGCCGTCCGTCGTCGACCTGATCGACGGACCGGCCACGCCCTTCGAGGGAACCCCGCTCGAAACGCTCGCCGCGCGCGGCGACCTGCGCGCCTTCCGGCACGACGGTTTCTGGTACGCCATGGACACGCTGCGCGACAAGAACCATCTCGAGGCCCTGTGGGCCTCCGGCAAAGCCCCCTGGAAGGTCTGGTGATCCATGGTATCCGGATCGCCCGCGTTCTGGCGCGGCAAGCGCGTGGTCCTGACCGGCCACACCGGCTTCAAGGGAGCCTGGCTGTCGTGGATGCTGTCGCGGCTCGGCGCCGAGGTCTTCGGCTATGCGCTCGCGCCCGAGGGCGAGGCGAGCCTCTTCGCGCTCTCCGGGCTTGACCGGCACGCACCGGGCACCCTCGGCGACATCTGCGACCGCGACCGTCTCGCCCGCGCCATCGGCGAGGCCCGTCCCGACGTCGTG
This sequence comes from Stappia sp., assembly GCF_040110915.1. Classification (NCBI taxonomy): domain Bacteria; kingdom Pseudomonadati; phylum Pseudomonadota; class Alphaproteobacteria; order Hyphomicrobiales; family Stappiaceae; genus Stappia; species Stappia sp. The sequence goes on from NZ_CP157793.1 coordinate 3,137,335, forward strand.
ATCCACCTGGCCGCGCAGGCGCTGGTGCGCCGCTCCTATGCAGCCCCCGAGGAGACCTGGCGCACCAACGTGCAGGGCACCCTTTGCCTTCTGGAGGCCCTGCGCGGGTGCGCCCCCTTCCCGCTGACCCTCGTGGTGACGACCGACAAGGTCTATCGCAACGACGAGAGCGGCCGCCCCTTTCGCGAAAGCGACCCGCTTGGCGGGCACGATCCCTACTCAGCCTCCAAGGCGGCCTGCGAGCTGCTGGTGGAATCCTGGCGCGAGAGCTACGCGGAGACGCAAGGCGCCGTGGTGGCGACCGCGCGCGCCGGCAATGTCATCGGCGGCGGCGACTTCGCGGAAGATCGCATCGTGCCGGACCTGTGGCGGGCGATGCGCGCCGGCACCCGGCCCTTGCTGCGCAACCCCGGCGCGACCCGCCCCTGGCAGCACGTTCTCGACTGCCTGAACGGCTATCTCCTCTATCTGGAGGCGCTCGGGAACGGCCGCGACGTGCCGCTCGCCCTGAACTTCGGCCCGGAGCCGGCGCATGTGCGCACCGTCGCGCAGATCGCCGACGGCATGATGCAGGCGCTCGATCTCACCGACGGCTGGGACCGGCCGGCGGACACCGGCCCCCGGGAGATGGGACAGCTCTCCCTCGACACGACCCTTGCCCGCGGCGCGCTCGCCTGGCGCGACCGGCTGGACGGCGACGCGCTGCTGGCGTGGACGGCCGACTGGTACCGCGCGCTCGCCCAAGGTCGCGACATGCACCAGCACACGCTTTCCCAGATCGACGCCTATCTCACGCTGGCGGACCGGACCCCATGACGACACAGCCCACCTGCCGCTTCTGCAAAGCCCCGCTCTCCACCGTTCTGGCCGACCTCGGCGAGACGCCGCTGTCCAACAGCTATGTCACGCAAGCCGATGTGGCGGCCGGGCGCGACCGGTCCTATCCCCTGGTCGTGCGGGTCTGCGATGCCTGCCATCTGGTTCAGGCCGACGAGGTGGTCGCCCACAGCGACATCTTCGACGAGGATTACACCTATTTTTCGTCCTATTCGGACTCCTGGGTGGCGCATGCGCGCCGCTACGCCGAGGCAATGACCGCGCGCTTCGCGCTCGGCCCGCAAAGCCGGGTCGTGGAGGTGGCGAGCAACGACGGCTACCTGCTGCAGCATTTTCAGGCCGCCGGGATTCCGGTGCTCGGCATCGAGCCGACGGCAAGCACGGCCGAGGCGGCCCGCGCCAGGGGGATCGACACCCGCATCGAGTATTTCGGCGAGGCCTTCGGCCGGACCCTGCGGGCCGAGGGCATCCAGGCAGACCTCATGGCGGCCAACAACGTGCTCGCCCATGTGCCCGACATCGCCGATTTCGCCCGCGGCTTTCCCCAGGTGCTGGCCGACGAGGGGGTGGCCACCTTCGAGTTCCCGCATCTGCTCAATCTGATCCGCCTCGTCGAATTCGACACGATCTATCACGAGCATTATTCCTATCTCAGCCTGCTGGCGGTGGAGCGCGTGTTCGAAAGCGCCGGCCTGCGCATCTTCGACGTCGAGCGGCTTCCGACCCATGGCGGCTCGCTGCGCGTGTTCGCCTGCCAGGCGCGTGCCGGCCACCCGACCACGCCGGCCGTTGCCGCGACGCTCGCCGAGGAGCGTGAGGCGGGCCTCGACACGCGCGCCGCCTATGACGGATTTCAGGACAGGGTGACCGCCTGCTGCGAGAGTTTTCGCGCCTTCCTCGCCGAGGCGCGCGCCGAGGGCAAGACCGTCGCCGCCTATGGCGCGGCGGCCAAGGGCAACACCTTCTTCAATGTCTGCGGCGTCACCGCCGAGGACATCGCCCTGATCGCCGACCGGAGCCACGCCAAGCAGGGCAAGCTGCTGCCGGGCAGCCATATTCCCATCGTCGCGCCGGAGCGCCTCAAGGCGCTGAAACCGGATTACGTGGTGATCGTGCCCTGGAACCTCGCCGAGGAAATCCGCGCGCAGCTCTCGGAGCTCGAGGCCGGCGGCACCCGCTTCGTGACCGCCATTCCGCAGACCCGGATCCTGCCGTGCTAGACTTCACGGAGACCGGCATCGCGGGGCTGGTCCGCGTCGAGACCGGCGCTCACGAGGACGCGCGCGGCGCCTTCATGCGGCTCTTCTGTCCGCAGGAATTCGAGGCGGCGGGCATCGTCTTCCCCTCCTCGCAGATCAATCTGTCGACCAACCACAGGCGCCACACGCTGCGCGGCATGCATTGGCAGGATCCGCCGCACGCGGAAGCGAAGATCGTGCGGGTGGTCGCGGGCGCCATCTTCGACGTGGTCGCCGACCTGCGCCCCGACAGCCCGAGCTACGGAAAATGGGAGGGATTCGACCTCTCCGCCGAAAACCGCCGCGCTCTGGTCATCCCGCAAGGCTGCGCGCACGGCTTCCTGACCCTCGCCGACGACACGTCGGTGCTCTACCAGATGGACCGGCTGCATGTGCCCGGCCAGGCCCGCGGCTTTCGCTACGACGACCCGGCCTTCGCCATCGACTGGCCCGCCGAGCCGGCGGTGATCTCGGAGGCGGATCTCGCCTGGCCGGCCTTCACGCGCGAAGCGTAAGCCGACAAGGCAGCGGGCGCCCCCTCGGTCCTCCAGCCCCCTCGGCCCTCCAGCCCCCTCAGCCCTCCAGATAGATCAGACGCGCGCCGGCCGGAATCCAGCTCTCGCTGTGCGGGAGGATGCGACGGGCGTGCAGCGGGTTGAGCCCGGCGAAGATCGCCTCGATGTCGTCCGGGCACGCCTCCGGCGTCAGCACCGGGCAGCCGAGATGCGTCTGTCCCTGCAGATGCGGGTTGCGGTCCAGGAAGCACACGGGCTTCTCGCCAAGCCGGCTGGCGATCAGCGTCCCGTAGAAGCCGGCCCCATAGATCGCCACCCTTCGCCCGGCGACCTCGGCGCGGGCGATGCCTTCCAGCATGCCCCCCCAGCCAGCGAGGGCCGCGCGCACAGAGGTTACGCATTCGGCGACCGCCGGCGAACCGTCGGTTTCGTCTCCCGGTCCCGGCCGCGCCACCACCACATGCGCGCCGCGAAAGCCTTCGGCGCGAAAGTCCATCGTCCCGAAGCCGGCCCGCGACAGGGCCGCGCGAAGGCTCGGCTCCGTGAAGTGGTTGAGATGATCGACCACCAGAAGGTCGCCCGGATTGGCGAGCGGATCGGGCACGGTGAAAAACAGCCGCCCCTTCGGCGCGAGGCACCGGCGCAGGGTCTCGAACACCGCCACCGGATCGGCGATATGCTCCAGCACGAAATGCGCGGTGATCACGTCGAACCGTCCGGCCCAGCGCTCCGGCAGGTCGTAGGTCGCCTGGTTGTCGGCCGCGATCCAGCCGTCCCAATGCGGGCAGTAGTCGCGGGACACGTCGAAGACATGCGGCTCCAGATCGGGCCGGGCGTCGACGACCTTCTTCAGCGTCGCCGCCTTGGCCGCGCCGAAGTCGAGAATGCGTGCGCCCTCAGGCAGGTCGAGTTCCAGCACGAGTTCGGCTTGCCGGTCCGTGCGAAACACGGTTGACCCGTCGCGTTGCTCATAGAGCTGATCGTGATCGTCCGACTGCAGCGAGATGCGATACTCGCGATCGTAGAAGGCCTGCACGTCGGGAAGATCCGGCGACTGCACGTGACCGCAGCCCGGACACACGCCGACCTCGGTTTCGGCCGCGATCAGCGTGGACAGGGAGGTCATGGCCGGTGCCGGTGCCCGAAAGTCGGGCGCCTCGATGCGGCTCTCGCAAATCCGGCAGATGCTGCTCATCAATCGGCGACCAGTTCGGGCAGGAGGGTTTCGAAGCTCTGTCCGGCGGCGAACGAGCCCTTCCAGCTCAACCTCACGCCGGTGGGATCGTTGAAGTTGAAATAGCGGAACTGCATGGACCAGCGCGGCATGGAGCCACGGTTGAAACCGGACTGGTGCAAGGTCAGGAAATCCATGACGATCAGGTCGCCGGGATTGGTCAGCGGCGCGGCGTGTTCGTAGCGCGCCAGACGCTCCTCCTCGCGGTCGAGACGCAGGGCATAGGCGCCGGACTTGCCCACGCCGCCGTCGTCGCGCCGAACGGGAACGATGCCCTCCTTGTGCGAGCCCACCGCAAGCTCCACCGGACCGAGATCCGCCGTGATCGGGATCAGGGGCGACCAGAACACCATCCCGTCCGGGCTGCGCAGCTGCGCGGGGAACTCCTGATGCCAGGCGGCGCGGAATTTCTCCTCGCCCGGAGAATCGATGCGGATGCCGTATCCACCGGCAGCCAGACCCGGCACCGCGTCGGGACGCAGGGCGCGAAACACCTCGGCGTTGCGCGGGTCGCTGACGAGGCTCATGAAACCCGGGATCTGCTTGACGGCATCATAGACCTCGCCGCCCCAGCTCCGGTTCGCCGCGGCCAGCGCGAGGTAGCCCGGCCCCATCGCCTCTTCCACCGTCTCGACCGGCGCATCGACCCCGTGTTTCCTGCAAAGGGTCTCGACGATCCAGCGCACACCCTGCCGGATCGGTTCGACCTGCCGTTCGTAGTCGTAGAACCCGGGAATGATCGTGAAGCCGTCCCGCTCGAAGGCGGTGCGATCCAGTTCGTGTTCCAGTGTCACGTCGTATCCTCCGCTTGAGCCTTCGCCATCTGCGCCTTGGCCTCCCGCCAGTCCAGGGTCGCCGGATTGAGATGGTCGCGCGCCTTGTCCCGCGAAACGCTCGCGATGAGATCGAGCCCCGTCACATAGGGTGTGAAGGGCGGCGGATCCTGCGGCCAGGGATGCGGGGCGTAATCCATGTAGCGGACGCTCACCCCCTCCGCCTCGAATGCCTCGTGGTCGATGTAGCCAAGGCCGCCGCGTCCAGAAATATACTCCGTGCCGCCCACCGCCTTGACCAGGCTCAAAACGCGCTCCCAGGACTGGCCCTCGACACCGAGCTCGGTGGAGGTCATCCGCGTCTTCGGCAGCACCCCGATCGCGGCCGCCGGCGCTTCCGCCGACTGCACCAGCACGTCGCACAAGGGGGCCGAATGGTCGAGTGCATCGAAGATGTCCAGAGCGTCCGCGACATGCGGCCGGCCGCGCAGCGCCTGCGCGATGAGCGCCCGATGCGCCCGATGCCAGTCCGCGCGACCCGCTTCCAACTCGCGGATTTGGCGAAAGCTGCCCTTCCCCTGAAGCGGAATGGACATCCACTTGACGCCCTGCGCGGTCTTGACCTGGACCCGGTTGGTGAAGCTGCCCTTGGAAAACTGCGCGTCGTCGAGCCAGATGAAGACATCGGCCAGCGCCATTTGCGCCAGGAACCCGGCCCAGGGGAAATACATCGGCTGGGAAATGACGACCTTCATCCCGCGTCTCCGCCTATCGCCTTTTCCATGAGATCAACGTCGTGAAATCGTTCGCCGTCGAAGTAGTGGTCGACCATCCGACCGACCGTGCGGAACCCGAGATCGGCATAGATCTTCCGCGCCGCCAGATTGTCCGACCGCACTTCGAGGAGGAGCTTGCGCAGATCGAGTGCCTTGCGCGCATGGTCGAGGGCCGCGATCACCGCGGCGCGCCCATACCCCTGACCGCGCCGCCGCGCGGCGATGGCGATGCCGAAACTCGCGTGACGCCCGGCGCGGTGAAGACCGGAGAACTGGACGTAGCCGACCCCGTGGCCGGCATCGTCGGTCGCCACGAGAAAGACGGTCTGCGTGTCCGCCATCTTGCGCTCAAACCAGGCTTCGGCCGGAGCGCGTTCGGCATGCGGATAGGCGAGCAGCAAATGCTGCGTCTCCACATCTTCGCGGATCGTGCGCATGACAGGAAAGTCGTCCGGCACCGGTTTGCGCAACCGAACCGCGGGGCCGGCACCTTGCGGCATGTCAGGTCCTGACGATGTATCCGCCCGGCGACGACGACAGCACGAGCTTGCCGTTGATCTCGGCGTCGACCTCGAAGGCGTCGGTTTCCTGCAGGAAGAGATTGAGCGCGGCAAGCGGCTCGTCGCCCTTGTACCAGATCTTGGAGCGCTTCTTCGGCGCCTTGTCGGCGTCCAGATGGCCGACGGCGGTATCGGCGACCACCATGTAGCAGCCCTTGGTCACCAGCGGCGCATAGGCGCGCAACTCCGCAAGCACATGGTCGCGCGAATGGTCGGAATCCAGCACCACCATGACCGACGCGCCCTCGGGAATGCGTGCCCGCACCTCCGCCAGCGTCTCGTCGGAGACCGAGGAGCCCTCGATCAGGTCGATCCGGCGCGACATCGGGTGGGTCTCGATGGTGTCGCGATTGTGGGCGCGGATGTCGATGTCGACGCCGATCACCTTGCCCTTGCCGATGATCTCCAGCAGCGAGGCCATGAAGATGACCGATCCGCCCCGCGCCACGCCCGTCTCGATGATCACGTCGGGCCGGGTCTTCCAGACGACTTCCTGCGTGGCCATCACATCCGCCGGGAACTGGATGATCGGCACGCCCAGCCAGCTCCACAGATAGGAATAGTCGTAGCGGTCGAGGTCGACCATCATGTCGAGGCTGCGCCCGAACACCTCCGCGTCCTGCCCGAGCGCCAGGCTCTGGCGCCGCTTCATGTCCTCGAATTCCGCGCGATCGTCTGCCACGTGATGCATCCCTTCTCGAATCCCGCGCGACCATAACGCCCAACCCCGCCGTCGCCAAGCGGCGGACGACCGTCCGTCGACAGGTCGTTGGCGATTGCGCATCCGCACCGTGCATGGCACACGGAGACATCCAGCCAGGAGGTGTTCCGGTGTCGTCCGACGTCATTCCCGTTGCCGGTCCGTCCATCACGGATCTCGAGGTCGCCTATGCCGCCGACGCGGCGCGCAATGCGTGGTTCGAGAACCACGCGATGTACAACACGCGCTTCGAAACGCTCTTCGCCGAAACGGTCGGCGTGAAGCATGCGGTCTCGCTGCCGCATTGCACGGCCGCCATCCATCTGGCGCTCGCCGCCCGTGGCATCGGGCCCGGCGACGAGGTGATCGTGCCCGACGTCACCTGGATCGCCTCGGTCGCGCCCGTCGATTATGTCGGCGCCACGCCGGTCTTCGTGGATATTCTGGAGGACACCTGGTGCCTCGATCCGGCGCAGGTCGAGGCGGCGATCACGGAGAAGACGAAGGCGATCATCGGGGTCGATCTCTACGGCTCCGTGGTCGACTGGCCCGCCTTGCGCGCGCTGGCCGACCGGCACGGCCTGTTCCTGCTGGAGGATTCGGCCGAGGCGCTCGGCTCCCGACTGAACGGCCGCCCCGCCGGCAGCCATGGCGATGTCGGCGTCTTCTCGTTTCACGGATCCAAGACGGTCGTCACCGGCGAAGGCGGCATGCTCGTCACCAGCGACGCGGACATTCTGGCGCGCGTCCTGAAGCTGCGCGACCACGGCCGGCCGCCGGGGGACCGCTTCTTTCTCAACGACGAGGTCGGCTTCAAATACAAGATGAGCGCCCTGCAGGCCGCCGTGGGGCTTGCTCAGATGGAGCGCTTCGACACGCTGATCGCCGAGAAGCGGCGGATCTTCCGCCAGTACGCGGACCGGCTTTCCGACGTCGCCGGACTGCGGCTCAACGCCGAGCCGGCGGGCGTGACGAATTCCTACTGGATGGTCACCATCGTGCCGGACGCCGCCTTCGGCCTGGACAAATTCGCGATCATGGCGGCGCTGAAGGAGAAGGGCATCGATTCGCGCCCCTTCTTCTCGCGGCTGTCCACCCTGCCGCCCTACGCGAAGCGACGCGACAGCCTGCGCCACCTGCCGGCCGAGACCGTCGGCGACGCGATGGCGGCGCGCGGCGTCAACCTGCCCTCGGGCTATCACATGAGCGAGGACAGGATCGACCGGGTGTGCGCGGAGGTTCGCCGGATCTTCGCCTGAGCGGCGGCCCGCGACCTCAAAAGATGAGCGGCGGCCCGCGACCTCAAAGCCTGCGCTGCGGCCTCTTTCGGCTGCAACGCGCCGACGCGCTTCGCCCGCTTGCGCATGCGCCGGACGGAGCATCGGCGCGCCGTCGCGCGCGCGCATGTCTCCACATGAGGGGAGCCCGCCCCGACCCGAGGCGCGGGGAAGCAGGTCGGCCGCAGCTTCGTGCGGCCGGGCCTGAGGGAAGGGAAACTCAGCCGTCGTCCACCGGCGGCTTGCGCACGAAGGTCTTGCCGGCCGAGCCCCAGTTTCCTTCCGGATAGTCCTGGATCATCACGCGGGTGATGGCGCGCTGGCGCTCGCCCCCCACCCGCACGATCGCCTCGGTCAGCTCTCCGATCAGCGTGTCCTTCTGCTCGCGCGAATAGACCCCTTCCGGAATTGCAACGGTCACGATGGGCATCGCGGTGTCCTCCCTTGATGATGGTACGAACCACGCCGCATGCGGCGCCGGCCCCCTCCCGGGACCGGCACGAAGACTGCGACCGCCTCGCATAACTGTCAACACTTTTGGGTGAATTTGACGGGAGTCGCGCTGCGTCTGCGGCGACCGGGATCCAGGCACAGACAATCGCCCCCGGCCTTCCGGACGGCCCACCCCGCCTGACCCGACGATCCGCCCGCAGGCTGATCGAAGAAATACAGGCTATTTTTCAGAAACATCCGTCCGCTCACAACGCGTCAAACGGTGATTTCCCGCCATCCCTTTTCGTCAAACCCCTGATCGCACCGTAGCCGGCTGCAAGCCACAGGGGCGCAGAGCCCCTTGACGAAGGGGCAAAAGTGTCAACACAATTTCGGACATTGCGGCACCGGACGGCGCGCGCCGCCACAAGAGCCGACCTGGAGCACCCTGAACAGCCCGAAACCCGCAGAGACGCCCCCAGACACCCTGCCCCCAGTCACCCTGCCCCCAGACAGCAAAGAGACGCCCGCATGATCCTCGACCTGCTTCTGCGCGATGCCCGCCTGGTTCTCCCCGATGTCGGCGTGATGCCGGGGGCGGTCGGGATCAGGGACGGGCGCATCGCGGCCATTCTCGCCCCCGACGCGACGCTGCCGGCCGAGCGGACCATCGACTGCGACGGCCTGCTGCTGATGCCGGGGCTGGTCGATCCGCACGTGCATTTCGGCTACGGATCGCCAGAGACGGATTACGAGACGGAGGCGCGCTCCGCCGCCCTTGGCGGCGTGACCAGCGTGCTCTCCTTTCACCGCACGGCCGACCCGCGCGAGACCCTGCCGGGCGAACGCGATCTCGCGGTCCGGCAAAGCTGCATCGACATCGGCTTCCACATCGGCCTCACCCATCGCCTGCATGTGGAAACGCTTGCCGAGGTCGCCGGGCGCTTCGGCATCAACTCCGCCAAGCTCTACCTCCAGTACAAGGGCCAGGCCGGTCTTTCGAAGGGCTTCACCGAGATCGACGACGGGCTGCTCTATCAGGCGATGCTGGAAACCCGGGGAGTGCCGGGCGGCGTGCTCGGCGTGCATTGCGAGAACGTCGAGGTGATCCCGGCCCTGCGCGATCCGCTGAGGCGCGCCGGCCGCGCCGATCTCGCGGCCTGGGACGAGCAGAGCCCGGATTTCCTGGAGGCGGAGAACGTCCACCGCGTGGGCTATTTCGCGCAGAAAACCGGCTGCCCGGTCAATATCGTCCACCTGTCGAGCCGCGAGGCGCTGGAGGAAGCCCGCCGGCATCGCCGCCGCTCCCGCGTGCCCCTGACGGTCGAAACCTGCCCGCATTACCTGGCGCTGACCCGCGACGCGGCGGCCGGGCCGCTTGCCAAGGTCAACCCGCCGGTCCGCTCCCAGGGCGATATCGACGCGCTGTGGGAGGGCGTTCTCGACGGCACGGTGACGACCATCGGCACCGACCACGTGCCGCGCAAGCGCGAGACCAAGCGCGAGATCTGGTCGGCGACCATGGGCCTGCCCGGCGTTGCCACCCTGCTGCCGGTGCTGCTGCACGAGGGGTACCACGCGCGTGGCGTGCCGCTTGAACGCATCGCGGCGCTGACATCGGCCAATGCGGCAAGGCTCTACGGTCTTGCGTCGAAGGGCCAGATCGCCATCGGCCGCGACGCGGATCTCGTGCTGGTCGACCCAGATCTGGAGCGCACCGTCGACCCGGCGGCGCTGGAAAGCTTCGCCGACTATTCGCCCTTCGAGGGCATGACCCTGAAGGGCTGGCCGGTGATGACGCTCTTGCGCGGCCGCGTGATCGCACGCGATGGCGCGATCCCGCCGGACGTGCGCGAAAAACCCTCCGGCCGCTATCTGGCGCGCGGCGCATGAGCGCGCCGATCCCGCTCTTCTTGCTGACCGGCTTTCTGGGCAGCGGCAAGTCGACGCTGCTGTCGCGGCTGATCCGGCACCCGGGATTTGCCGATACCGCCGTCATCGTCAACGAGTTCGGCGAGGTCGGGCTCGACCACGCGCTGGTGAGCGAAGGCGACGAGGGCAACACGGTGCTCCTGGACTCGGGCTGTATCTGCTGCACGCTGACCACCTCGCTGGAGGACACGCTCGAAGAGCTCTATTACAAGGCCGAACGCGGCGAGATCCCGCGCTTTTCCCGCATCGTCGTCGAGACGACCGGCCTCGCCGACCCCGCCCCCATCGCCACCGCGCTCGCCGGCGGCACCTTCGTGGCCCGCTTCGTGCGGCTGGCGGCGATCCTCACCACGCTCGACGCGGTGCACGGCGCCGCCCAGCTTGCCGACTTCGACGAGGCGCGGATGCAGGTGGCGCTGGCCGACCGGGTGATCGTGACCAAGAGCGACATCGCGTCGAACGACGCGCTGAGGGCGACGCAGGCGGCCGTCGCCGCCCTCAATCCGCGGGCCGGGCGGCTGACCGCCGTCTCCGGCGCAATCGACCCGGCCATCGTCCTGACGGCCGGCGCGGCCGGTCCCGGATTGCCAGCCGCGATGCCAGCGCCGGCCTGCGATCACGAGCATTACGGGCATGCGCATGACCACGCCTCCGCGCATCCCCACACCCACGGCTATGTGACCTGCGCCGTGCGGCTGTCCTGCCCCGTGACCTGGCCGGGCTATGCCGCCTTCGTCGCGCATCTGCGCACGGCCTTCGGCGACAGCCTGCTGCGGGTGAAAGGGCTCGTCACCTTCGAGGACGGGCGCATCCACGCGGTGCAGGGCGTGCGGCTTCTGTTCGACACGCCCCGCCCCGTGACGTGGCCGGTGGAGGCGGAGATCGCCGACACGCTGGTGCTGATCGCGCGCGACGCGGACCGCACGGCCCTGGCCGCCAGCGTCGCGCTGTTGTCGGGAGAGGAACCATGAGCGCAACAGCATCGCCCGGGGCCGGGTCCGCCTATCCGGGGCTGCAAAGCCCGTTTCGCCTGGCCGGGCGAACCCTGCGCAACCGGCTCGTCCACGCGTCCATGACGACGCGGATGCAGAAAGGCGGGCGGATCACCGACGCGCTGATCCGCTACACGGCGAACCGCGCCCAAGGCGGGGCCGCGATGATCGTCTCCGAGCCGCTCGCCATGCTGTCCTCGCAGGCGGATCAGCCCAAGGTTCAGGTCCGCGATCCGGCCAATGCCGACGCCTTCCGCCGGTGGGTCGAGGCGGTTGCCGCGCATGACGGCCTGCTGCTGGCCCAGCTTCAGCACCCTGGGCGCGGACGCCATGTGCGCGGACGCACGCGCGCGGCCATCGGCCCCTCGGTCCTGCCCGACGATCTGAGCTGGACGGTCCCGCACGCCCTGACGGAAGCGGAAATCGGCGCGATGATCGCGGAGTTCGCCGAAAGCGCGGCGCGGCTGCAATCCTTCGGCATGGCCGGCGTGGAAATCTCCGCCGGCCACGGGCATCTGTTCCATCAGTTCCTGTCGCCCCATGCCAACCGGCGCACGGACGGTTTCGGGGGCAGCCTGGAGGGGCGCACGCGTCTTCTGCGCGATCTGCTGGCGGCGCTGCGCGCGGCCTGCGGGCCCAGTTTCATCCTCGGATTGAAGCTGCCGGGCGACGACGGCGTGGCGGGCAGCGTCGGCCCTGACGCGGCGGCGGCGATCGCGACCCGGCTCTGCGCGACCGGGAACGCCGATTACGTGTCCTTCACGCAAGGGTCGCATGCCCGCTCCCTCGAGATGCACATTCCCGACCGCTACGGCCCGCCGCTGCCCTATCGCGACCTCCACCGCAGGCTGCATAAGGCCTGTGGCGACGTGCCGACCATGATCCTCGGCCGCATCACCGATCCGGCGGAGGCCGAGGGCGTGCTCGCCGCCGGCGAGGCGGATCTGGTGGGCGTCGGCCGGGCGCTGCTCGCCGATCCCGCATGGCTCGACAAGGCGGCGGACGGGCGCAGCGACGAGATCCGCTACTGCCTGTCCTGCAACACCTGCTGGGGCTACGGCACGCTCTTTCAGGGGCCGCTGCGCTGCGTGAACAATCCGCGCGTCGCCGCGCCCGACGAGACCGATTTCAAACCCGCCCCCGCCGCGCGGCGCAAACGCGTGGTCGTGGTCGGCGCCGGGATCGCAGGCATGGAAGCCGCCTGGCTGGCGGCCGCGCGCGGGCACGACGTCACCGTGCTCGGCAGCGGGACGGAGGTCGGCGGCAAGGCCCGCCTGCGCGCCCGCCTGCCCGGCGGCGAGACGATCACCAGCGTCTACGACTATCAGCATGCGGCGGCCCTGCGCGCGGGCGCAAGGATCGAGCTTGGCGCGACCGCCGGCCTCGACGACGTGCTGGCGCATGCCCCCGACGCGGTGGTGCTGGCCACCGGCGCCACGCCCATTCCCCCGGACTGGATCCCGCCGGCGGTCCGCGCCGAGGGTCTGGTGCCCGACCTGCACGCCGCGATGGACGAGGTGCTGCGTCTGTCCGAACGCCAGCCGGGCACCGCCGTGATCCACGACATGGACCAGTCCGACGGCGTTTATGCGGCGGCCGAACATCTGGCCGGGATCTTCGAGCGGGTCGTGCTGATCACGCCGCGCGATTCCATTGCCTCGGAGCTGTGGATCGTCGCCCGCCAGGGCATCCTGCGCCGCCTCGCGCAGGAATCGGTCGAGATCGTCACGCTCGCCGATCCTGTGTGGAGCGAGGCGCTCGAGGCGGGGCGGCTCGAGTATGCGAATGTCTACTCCGGCAAGCGCGGCGCGGTCGAGGATCTGGCCTTTCTCGCCTATGCGAGCCCGCGAGCCCCCGACGACGCGCTGGCAGCGCCCCTGATCGCCGCCGGCCTGGAGGTGCACCGGGTGGGCGATGCCCGCGCGCCCGCGGACCTGATGACCGCCACGGCCGAAGGACACGCGACCGGCGCGGCGCTTTAGGCAAGGTCCGCGCCCGACCGGATGCCACATTGCGCCATCGGCCGCAAAAGTGTCGACACATTTTCGAAGAATGTCACTGAAGACCGCTCAAACGCCTGATTTTCTCGAAAATTTCGCATTCGTCATTCGAATTACGCAATTCTGTTGACTCTACTGTCGACACTTTGCGATGGTCGGTCGTGCCGGACGTTTCGTCGTCCGACCCGTTGCACCGCATTTGGGAGGAGGATGCATGCGCAACCTGATCAAGAGCGTCGCCATCGCGGCCGCACTGTTTTCGCTCGCGCCGGCGTCGGTGGGCGCTTTTCCGCAGGACGACAAGCCGATCACTGTGATCGTGCCGTTCTCGCCCGGCGGCACCACGGATGTCAGCGCCCGCCTGCTGGCGGAGTTTCTGGAACCCGAACTCGGCGTGCCCTTCGAGGTTGTCAATCGCCCCGGCGCCACCACGCAGATCGGCAGCACGGCGCTTGCCCGGGCGGAGCCGGACGGCCACACGCTGTCGCTCGCCTCGCTGCCCTCGCTGGTCATGACCTATGTCGACGAGGCCCGTCAGGCGCCCTACGACCGGTCGAGCTTCACCCCGATCGCCCATTACATTTCCGGCGCGAACCTTCTCGCGGTTCAGGCCGACAGTCCCTTCCAGACCGTCAACGACCTGGTGGATGCGGCGCGGGAAAACCCGCGCACGATCCGCATGGGCACCGTCGGCCTGATGAGCAACGGGCACCTGCCCGGCATCGCGCTGGAAGACGCCACGGGCGTTCAGTTCGCCTTCGTGCATTTCGACGGCGCCGCGCCCCTCGTCACGGCGCTTCTCGCGGGCGATGTCGATGTCGCGATCAACGGCACGCAGACGACGATCCCGCACATCGAGGCCGGCAAGATGCGCGCCATCGGCTTCTTCGGCGAGAAACGCACGGCCTTCCTGCCCGATCTGCCGACGCTGAACGATCAGGGCATCGACGTCGCCGCGCCGTCGTCCTTCGCGGTGATCGGCCCCGCCGGCATGGAGGCCGATGCGGTCGCGACCCTGTCGGGCGCCATCGAGACCGTCATCGCCAAGCCGGAGTTTCAGGCGCGCTTGACCGCGCTCGCGCTGGAATCGAACTACATGGCCGCCGACACGCTCGACGACTATTGGGCCGCCTTCGAGGCGCGCCAGGCGCGGCTGATCGAGCTGGCCCGCAGCGCCCAGCAGTAACGTCTCCTCCGCCGGGATCCCGAGACGGGATTCCGGCGCCGGGAGCACGGCCCCGACCTTCTCGACCACATTCCGAGCCCGTCTCGAGCACAGCCTTGAGCTTCACACCCGGCTCGAACCACGGACACATGGGGAGACGGCCAATGCGCAGAGTGCATGGCGCCTATACGATCGCGGCCCTGGCGCTCCTGCTGGTGGCCGGCGTGATCGCCCAGCAGGCCGCGAGCATGCAGTTCTACTCGTTCCTCGGTCCCGGCGCGGGGTTCTTCCCCGCCATTCTGGCGGGCATTCTGGCGCTCCTGTCGCTGGGGCTGCTCTTTCAGGCGGTCGCGCGGCCCGACACCTTGCCGGACGTCGCCTTCGCGCGGGAGCCTTGGGCCTATGCGCGGATCGCCACCGTGCTGGTGGCCCTGCTGGCCATTGCCGTCTTCATCGAGGACATCGGCTTTCGCCCCGCGATGGTGTTGTTCTTCCTGGTGATGTTCGCCGTCCTGGGCCGGCACCGGCTGCTGTTGAGCGCCGGCCTCGCGCTCGTCCTCGCCTTCGCCTATCACGCCTTCTTCAAGGGCCTGCTGAACGTTCCCCTGCCGGGCGGCGTGCTCGGCCTGTAACGGACCCTTTCGACCATGACGGAAAACTTCGGGCTGCTCCTCGACGGGTTCGGCAACGCCCTGCGGCTGGAAAACCTGCTCTTCGCCTTTGCCGGGTGTTTTCTCGGCACCCTCGTCGGCATGCTGCCCGGGCTCGGTCCCTCGGCCGCCATCGCGATCCTGCTGCCGATCACCGCGGCGATGGACCCCACCGCCGCCATCGTGATGCTCGCGGCGATCTACTACGGCTGCCAGTACGGCGACACGATCACCGCCGTGCTGTTCAACACGCCGGGCACCGGCGGCGCCGCGATGACCGCCGTCGAGGGGCACATGATGGCGAGGCAGGGGCGCGCCGGCACGGCGCTGGCGATCGCCGCCGTCGCCTCCTTCGTGGGCGGCACGGTCACCGTCGGCGTGCTCGCCATGATCGCCCTGCCGCTGACCTCGCTCGCCCTCAGCTTCGGCCCGCCGGAGTTCTTCGCGCTGATCGTGCTCAGCCTCGTGCTCGTCGTCACCCTCGGCAGCTCTTCGGTGCTGCGCGGGCTGATCACCACGGTCTTCGGGCTGCTGCTGGCGATGGTGGGCACCGATCCGGTGATGGGTCTGCCGCGGTTGACCTTCGGGCAGATGCATCTGCTCGACGGCATCGCCTTCATTCCCGCGATCATCGGCCTGTTCGGCGTCGGCGAAATCCTCAAGAACCTGGAAGACCCCTCGACCAGCTTCGGCAAGACGGCGGTCAGCAAGCTGCGGGTCACGCGGGAGGACGCCCGCCGCTCCGCGCCGGCAATGGCGCGTGGCACGATCATGGGTTTCCTGATCGGCATCATTCCGGGGATGGGAACGATCCCGGCCGCCTTCATGTCCTATGTCACCGAAAAGCGCCTGTCGCGCACGCCGGAGAAATTCGGCACCGGCATGATCGAGGGCGTCGCAGGGCCGGAAAGCGCCAACAACGCCGCCGCCAACGGCGCATTGCTGCCGCTTCTGACCCTCGGCATCCCGGGCTCCGGCGTCGTCGCGATCCTGATAGGCGCGCTCCTGATGAACGGTATCGTGCCAGGCCCCATGATGTTCCAGGAGCAAAGCGATCTCGTGTGGACGCTGATCGCCTCCATGTATGTCGGCAACGTCATCCTGCTGGTGCTCAATCTGCCCTTCATCCCGATGTGGGTGTCGATCCTGCGCATCCCCTACAGCTTCCTCTTTCCGGTCATTCTGGGGTTCACGGTCGTCGGCGCCTACAGCCTCGCCAACAGCCAGTTCGACCTCGGCCTTCTGGCGGTGTTCGGCCTGATCGGCTACGTCATGCGCAAGCTCGACTTCCCGCTGGTGCCGATCATCATGACGCTGATCCTCGGTCCGATGATGGAGGGCGGGCTGCGCCGGTCGCTGGAGATGTCGCAGGGCGACTTCGCGATCTTTCTCGACCGGCCCATCGCCGCCGGGTTTCTGGCGCTCGCCCTCGTCTTTCTGCTGATGCCGCTCCTCTCCGGGCTGCGGCGGCGCCTGCGCCGGTCCGCGACGGCGGCGCCGGCCGGCGAACCGGACTGAGCGGGGGGCGTCATGCGGATCTGGTACCAGAGCCTTGGCCGGCTCGACGCCTGGGGCGGCTATCCGGCGCATCTGGAGGCGATGCTCGCGCGCGCGAAAGCGCCGGCGACGGAGATCGTTCTCAAGGGCACGCAGCGCGGCATCGCGGAGTATCACGCGACACTGGCGCATGAGTCCAAGGGCGATGTGCTGGCCAACCTGCGCCGCGCGGTGGCGGAAAAGGCCAACGCCTTCGTGATCGGCAATTTCTTCGATATCGGCCTGGAGGAAGCCCGCGAGATCGCGCCCTTTCCCGTGCTTGGGCTCGGCGAGACGAGCATTGCGCTCAGCCACATGATGGGCCAGTCCTACGGCCTCATCTGTCCCAACGCCAAATATGCCGCCCGGCTGGACCGCGCCCTGCGCGCCGCGCGGCTCGACGCCCGGCTGGCCGGCATCGCCGTCCTCGACACGCCCCGGCTGACCGCGCTGGGCGCGGCCTTCGACGACGCGCGGGCCCGCGCCGAACTCCTGGACGCCATCGAGCACGCCGTTGCCCGCGATCTCGGCGCGGCCGAGGTGGTGATCCCGGCCGGCGGGGTCGTGATGGCGCTGATGGACAAGGCCGGCCTGACCCGCTTCGACAGCGGCGCGGTGGTGCTCAACGGCATCGCCGGGCTGATCCTGATGGCGCAGACCGCCGTCCAGCTTGCGGGACTGCACGGCGGCACGCTCACCAGCCGGCATCTGTCGCACGCCCGCCCGGACGAAGGAGAGCGCGCCCGCATCGCCGAACTCTACGGCCCCGACGTCTTTCCACACTGGGACGACTGACGCCGCCGCCGATGGGACGATTGAAAACCGCGCGCCCGGCCGGCCCTCAGCCGCGTTCGATCCCGTGCCGGCGCATGCGCTCCCACAGCGTCGTGCGCGATACGCACAGAAGCTCCGCCGCATCCTGCAGCCGCCCGTCGCTCGCCTCCAGCGCCCGCACGATATGCGCGCGCTCGGCCCGGTCGCGCACCTCGGCCAGCGAGGGGAAGGGGTCGTCCGGATCGCGCGCAGGGTGGGGCGCGCGCGCCGCGCCCCCCGGCGACACGGCGCTTCCCGTCGAGACTTCGGGCAAGAGATCCTGCGGTGCGATCACCGGCCCGCTCGCCAGCGCCACGGCGCGTTCCACCCGGTTGCGCAATTCGCGGATGTTGCCCGGCCAGTCGTGTGCGCGGGCTGCATCGAGGGCCGCCTGCGACACCTCCTTCGCCGTGACCCCCATGCGCGTCGCGGCGCTTGCGGCAAAGGTCTTGAGCAGCGGCGCGATCTCCTCGGGGCGCTCGCGCAAGGGCGGCAGGCGCAGGGTCACCACGTTGATGCGAAACAGCAGGTCCTCGCGAAAGGTGCCGTCGCTCACCGCCTCGGCCAGATCGATGTTGGTGGCGCAGACGATCCGCCCGCGAAACTCCAGATCGCTTGAGCCGCCGAGGCGGCGGAACCTGCGCTCCTGCAGCACCCGCAGCAGCTTGAGTTGCAGGTCGTGCCGCGTCTCGCCGATCTCGTCGAGCAGCAGCGTGCCGTCGGCGACGCTTTCCATGACGCCGATGCGCCGGTCGTGCGCGCCGGTAAACGCGCCGCGCTCATGGCCGAACAGGGTGGAATCCGCCAGTTCGGAGGAAATCTGCCCGCAGTTGACGGCTTCGAACGGCCGCTCTCCGCCTGAGCCCGCGGCATGCAGATACCGCGCCGCGACCTCCTTGCCCGTGCCCGTCTCGCCGATCAGCAGGACCGGCAGGTCGACCCCGGCGAGCCGGTCCAGCGTGCCGCGCAGCGCCTGGGTCGCCGGCGACAGGCCGAGCGTCGCGAAAGGCCCCTCGCCGAGCGGAGCGTCGGCCGGCGTCAGCATGTCCTTGATGCGCGCCACCAGTTCGTCGAGATCGAAGGGCTTGGCGAGATAGTCGCGCGCCCCGGCCCGCACCAGGTCCACCGCCTGATCGAGACTGCCATAGGCGGTCATGAAGATGGTCGGCACCGAGCCGTGCTGCGCGATGATCTCGGCGAGCAGATCCGCGCCCGACCCGTCGGGCAGGCGGATGTCGGACAACACGAAGCTCGGCGCGCGTTTCGCCAGCATGTCGCGGGCGCCGGCAAGCGTCGTCGCGTGCTCGACGGAAAACCCGTCCAGCACCAGCCGCTGGCGCAGGGAGGGGCCGAGGATCTCGTCGTCCTCCACGAGCAGGATCATGTCAGGCATTGTCCGTCTCGCTCTCCTGCGCGGGGATGGTGATGGTGATCGCCGTGCCCTTGTCGGATTTCGTGGAGATCGCGATCCGCCCCGCGACATCGTCGATGAGCTGATGCACCAGCCAAAGCCCTAGGCGGCGCGACTGGGGCCCCTTCGCGCGGCCCTCGCCGGTGAGCACGGAGAAGGCCTCGTCGGGCAGTCCGGGGCCGCCGTCGGTGACGCGCAGGATGAGCGTGGCCTCGGCGACGCGCGCCTCGAAGCCGACGCTCCCGCCCTGCGGCGTCGCCTCGGTGGCGTTGAGCAACAGGTTGAGCGCGATCTGGCGCACCGCATCGGCATTGGTGGCGAAAGGTGTTGCGAGCCCGTTGGAAAACTCCAGCGCGATGCGCTTGGCGCGCACCTTCGGATTGATCAGCGTCTTGAGGTCGTCCAGATCGGCGGGCAGCAGATCGCGCTTGCCCTCCGGCGGGCGGTAGGTCGACAGCATGCTGGCCGCGACACGGTCGATGCTCTGCAGGCCGCGCTCGATCAGCGCGATGGTTTCCTCGCGCACCTCGTCGTTGTCGCCGTAGCGGCGCAGGGTGGAGGCGGCCGCGCTCATGCCGGCGACCGGGTTGCGCACCTCATGCGCCAGCCCCGCCGCGAGCTTGGCGAGCATCGCCTCGCGCGCCCGTTCCCCTTCCGCGCGCGCCAGCGCGGATGCGCGCGCATCCACCTCCGCCCGGCTCTTCAGGGCCGCATGCAGCCGCCCGATTTCCGTGTGCGGCCCCGCCGCGTCGCCGATCGCCTCCAGGTCGTGATCGGGATCGGCCAGCGCCCGCGTCAGCGTGTCGATCGGCTTCAGGCTGTGGCGCGACACGAAGAAGGTGATCAGCGCCGCCAGCACGGAGAGCGAGATGTCGATGGCGATCGCCGCCCGCTGCAATTGCGCGTGCCGGGCGAACTCATGCTCCAGATCGAAGGCCGCGCCGAGCCGCAGCGGCGCGCCGTTGCGCGGCGGATAAGCCTGCACGACGAGCAGCTTGGATCGCTCCTCGACGACCCGCACGGCCGTTTCGCCGACGGCAAGGTCGGCATTGGCCGCAAGCCAGTCCGTCAGCGCGGCCTCGGTTTCGCGCAAGGTGGTGTCCTGTTCGTCGGGATAGGACGAGGTGATCACGATCTCGCCCCCGGCGGCACAGCAGGCGGCCACCGCCTCGTTGCGCAGGGCGGGCTTGAAGCGTGCCGCCGCCGACAGAAGCGCCTCCATCTCCGCCACCGCGCCGCCTTGCGCCACAACCGGTTCGACGACCCCGGCGAGCGTGTCGAGAAAGGCACTGGCGACATCGATGCGCACGAAGACGTCGCGCTTTTCGAGCTCGCGCAGACCGAGGGTCGTGAGGACGACGGCGAGCACCAGCACAAGGGCCGCCATCATCACCGGCAACCGCCAGACCAGCGGCCAATCGTGCGGACGTCGCCACCGCGAGGCCGGACCGGCGGGGCGATCCGCCGACCCGCCCGGCATTCCTTTCGACGTCATCGCGGCTTTCCAATCCCTGTGCTCACGGCAGCATATCCAACGCTTGGCGCTCAAAGGCGGACGGGGGATGGCCGATGGCCATCCCCCGCGCGTCGCTTCGGTTTTCGGTACCGTGAAGGTTAGGCGGCGGGCCGGATCACGTCCAGACCAGAACGTCGCCGCGCCATCCCGGCGAGATCTTGTCCAGCCAGAACACGCCGTACCAGCGGGTGCGCAGGGGCCGGGGCAGATCCGGCAGGATCACCGCCACCGCGTCGCGGGCGACCGCCTCCGGCAGCATGGCGCCCTCGGGAGCCTGTTCGTCGGCACCGGAGAAGACCACCGGCACCCTGGCCTCGGCCGCCCGCCGCTCGATCTCCGCGCGCGAGGCCGCGTCGACGAAGCCGTAGACCCGCAACTCGCTCATGGTCCAAAGCCCCTCGACCAGCGCCAGATCCAGCCCGCGCCAGACGTTGTAGGAGCCGTCGAAGACCACGGCGACGGGCCCCGCCTTCTGCTCGTCCACCGCATACATCACCGGACCGGGGTGCATGCCGGCGACCCGCAGCAGCCCGTCGGGCTCCTTGGTCGCATGCGGCGTGGCGACGCCGACGCCGTGATCGGCCCAGCCCTCGATGGGCAGCACCAGGAACTCGCGCACATCGCCGACGCCGGCCATCAGCGCCTCGGCGTTGCCTTCCTCATAGACCAGATCGATGGGAACGCCGAGCGTGTCCGACAGCTCGCGCAGGTCCGGCAGCCAGTGGCTGACCTTGTCCCGGATGAGCCGCATGGTCTCCGCGCTGTTGTCGGTCGCGTCGACATACTTGGTGTCGACCGCCACCACGGCCGTGAGCGGCAGGGCCGTGCGGGCCGCAAAGCCGGCCGCGCGGCGCGCCAGCAGCGGCGCGGCACTGCCAACCGCGGCGAAGCGCACGCGCTCCGGCGCGATCGCGTCCTTGAGCGAGGCAAAGTTCTGCTCCGGCAGTTGTCCAAGGACCGGATCGGCATTGAGCACCGCCTCCGGCGCGGCCGTTCCGCCACCCTGGGGCGCGCCCCCGGCGACGAAGTCGACCCGTTCGGCCTGCCGCTCGAGCGGCTCGTCGAACCGGTCGATGACGTCGCGCAGGGCGTCCGCCTCGCCGACGCCGGCGAGCCGCGCGCCCGACACATAGGCGGCGCGGGCCAGAAGATGGCTCGCCACCGGAATGGTGAGGATCAGGAACAGCAGCGTCAGGCCGCCGGTGATGGTGGCGTCCATGCTGGACTTGTTCACCATCGTGCCGACCAGCACCAGTCCCGCGCCCAGCGTGCCCGCCTTGGTCGCGGCGTGCATGCGCTGGAAGGGATCGGAGAACCGCAGCAGCCCCACGGTGGCGACCAGCAGGAAGCCGACGCCGACGAGTTTCACGAGAAGTGCGACAATCTCGACCATCATGCCACTCCTTCGGCCGTCTTGGACTTGGTGCGGGCGACGGGCTTGCCGGTCGCCGTTTGCCGCGCGGTCCGCCCTTGCGTGGCGGCCGCCTTGCGCTCCAGGAAGGCCGCGAAGGCGGCGGTCGCGACGAAGGCGATCAGCGCCAGCGCGAAGGCGACGTCGAGGAACTCGTCGCGTCCCGTCGCCAGCGCCGTCAGCGCACAGGCCGCCACGCCGAGCCCGGTCAGCATGTCGATGGCGACGAAACGGTCGGCGTAGGTCGGGCCCTTGACCAGCCGGACCGCGGTCAGCGTGAACGCCCCGATCACGAAGAGGATCAGGATCGTGTTGAAGGTGTCGAGCATCGACACGAGCGGTTCGATGGTCATGCCACGGCTCCCTTGTTGCCGCGTGCGTCGTCGGAGCCGGCCGGCTCCACCGCCCGCACGCGGGTTTCGAACGTGTCCTTGATTCCGCGAATGACCTCTTCGTCGCTGTCGCGATCCAGAACATGGACGTACAGCGTCCGGCGATCATCCGACACATGCATTGAGGTCGTGCCCGGCGTCAGGCTCACCAGATTGGCGAGCGTCGCGATGCCCATGTCGGTCTTGAGATCGAGCGGCACGGCGACGATGGCGGGCCTGAGGCGCGTGGTGTCGGAAAACACCGCGATCGCCACATCGACGGAGGCCTTGACGAGTTCCACCAGGAATACGCCGCAGAGCACCGCGAAGGCCAACAGGCGCTTGGCAAGGCTGATCATCATTCGCTCCTTTCCAGGGTGACGGCGCCGACGTCGGTCTCGGTTCCGAAGAACGCGGCGACATAGACGTCCGGGTCGGTCAGGGTGACCGACGCCATTTCGGCGAATTGCACGAAGGGCTCGGCGTTGAAGCCGATGGCGAGCGTGATGGCGCCGAGCACCACGATCGGCGCGGTCATCGCCAGCGGCACGCGGCGCACCCGCACACGCTCGGTGGCCGGCGCCTTCCAGAAGGCCTCCATCCAGATCTTGGTCATGGAGTAGAGGGTCAGCAGACCGGTGAAGAGTGCGACCGCCGCAAGCCACGCCATGTCGCCCTTGAAGGACGCGTCGACCACCAGGAACTTCGCCCAGAAGCCCGACAGCGGCGGCAGGCCGGCCAGCGACAGCGCCGGCACCAGGAAGAGCACCGCGAGCCAGGGATGGCTCTTGAGCAGCCCGCCCGACTTCTTCAGGTCGTCCGTGCCGCTCGCCTGGCGGATCGCGCCGGCCAGCAGAAACAGGTTCGCCTTCACGATGATGTGGTGGACGATGTAGAACACCGCGCCGGCCAGCGCGAGCGGGGTCGCGATCGCCAGTCCCATCAGCATGTAGCCGATCTGCGAGATGATGTGGAACGACAGGATGCGGCGGATGTTCCACTGCACGGCCGCTCCGAACACGCCGGTGACCATGGTCAGCGCCGCGACCACGGCGACGATCTCGCGAATGCCCGACTCCTCGACCGTGAACAGCAGGGTGAAGACGCGAAACGCGGCATAGACCCCGACCTTGGTCAAGAGACCGGCGAAGATCGCCGAGATCGTGAAGGGCGCGGTGTGGTAGCTCGCCGGCAGCCAGAAGAACAGCGGGAACACGCCCGCCTTGATGCCGAAAGCGCAGAGGAACAGGATCGCCGCCCCCACGAGACCCGGCGTCGGCTCCAGCGTCGGCAGCACGCGGGCCAGATCGGCGAAGGCCAGCGTGCCGGCCGCGCCGTAGAGAAGGCCGACGGCCATCAGGAACAGCACGGTGCCAATCAGGTTCAGCAGCGCGTATTTGATCGCGCCGTCGATCTGCGCCTTCGTGCGCCCGATCACCAGCAGACCGAGCGAGGTGATCAGCATCACCTCGAACCAGACATAGAGGTTGAAAACGTCGCCGGTCAGGAACGCGCCGTTGACGCCGGCGATCATGCCGAAGAACAGCGGGTAGAAGCCGCCGCGCAGATGGATCTTGCGCATGTCGCGCAGGCTGAAGATGCCGACGCACAGCGCCAGCACGCCGGTGATCGCGACCAGCGCCGCCGCCAGCCGGTCGGCGACGAAGGAGATGCCGAAGGGCACCGGCCAGGAGCCGAATTCGACCGCCAGAATGTCGTAGCGCAGCACCGCCATGACGAGCAGCACCGAGCAGCCGAGGATCGCGCCGAGGCCGAGGATGGCGACCGGGCGCTGCAGGCCCGGACTGCGCCACAGCACCGCCGTCACGGCCGCCAGCGCCAGCGGCACTAGAACCGGGAAGACGAGAACCAGAAGGTTGTAGGTATGTTCGGTCATGGTCGCCTCAGCCCTGCGGGGTGGTCTTGGAAGCGGTGAGCTTGGGGGCAGCGAACGGGGAGCCGAGCGCCTCCGCGTCATGCATCGCGGTGGAATCCAGCGTGCCGAGCGAGCGGTAGGCCCTCACCGCCAGCGCCACGGCGAAGGCCGTCAGCGCGAAGCCGATGACGATGGCGGTCAGCACCAATGCCTGCGGCAGCGGATTGGCGGCGCTCGCCGCCAGCGTGTCGGCCCCGTCCGGGATGATCGGGGGCGCCACCGAGCCGAGCCGTCCGGACAGGAAGATCAGCAGGTTGGCCGAGGCGGCGAGCAGGGCGACGCCCATGACGATGCGGACCAGGTTGCGGGCCAGGATCATGTAGATCCCGGCTCCGGCGACGATGGCGATGGTCGCGGCGTAGATGAAGATCATGCCGACGCTCCTTGGATTGCGGACGACCGCGTGGACGGGGAATAGGGGCTTGCGGGGGTTTGAGGCGCCGTGACGGGCGCCGGCGCGTCGCCGGCCGATCCACCGGCGGACTGCTCCTGAATGCGGATCAGGAAGGCGAGCACGCCGCCGATCACCGTCAGATAGACCCCGATGTCGAAGAGGTAGGTCGTCCCCACCTTGAGCGTTGTGAAGCCGAGGTTCAGTTCCGCCCACTTGTGGGTGAGGAAGGACTCGTCCAGCACCGCGCCGGGAATGCCCGACAGGATCGCAAGCACCAGACCGACGCCCATCCACACCACCGGGTGCAGCAGCAGCGCCCGCCGGGCCCGCTCGATGCCGAGCGCCAGCGCCAGCACCGCGAAGCCCGCCGAGGCGATGAGCCCGCCGATGAAGCCGCCGCCCGGCTCGTTGTGGCCGCGGAACAGCGCGATCAGCGAGACGACCAGCATCAGCACGAAGAACATGCGCGCCGTGGTCGCGAAGATCAGCGAGGGAAGCGCCCGGTCGGACGTCCCCGTCGCCGTCTTGCGACCGCCGCCGCCGGCCAGCACGGCCCAGGCCGCGATCGCCGCGAAGGCCACCACCGCGATCTCGCCGAGCGTGTCGAGCGCCCGGAAGTCGACCAGGATCACGTTCACCACGTTGCGCCCGAAGGCCTCGGTCAGGCTGGTCGCCGCGTAATAGTCGGTCACCGTCGGGTTGAACGGCTTGGCCGCGATGGACAAAAGCACGACGAAGAGCGCCAGACCGAACACGCCCGACAGAACGGCATCCCCGGGGCGCAGGTCGAAGCGCGAGTAGCTGCGCAGACCGTCGGCGATGGCCGGCAGCCGCACCAGAACGGCCGTGACGATGACCACGAACAGCGTCTCGACGAGGAACTGCGTCAGGGCGAGGTCCGGCGCGCCGTTCTTCAGGAACAGGATCGCGATGCCGTAGCCCGACAGGCCGACGCCGACCAGCGACACGACCATGGAGCGCGCAAGCGCCGCGACCACCGCGCCGACGGCCACCAGCAGCGACACGATCACCAGATAGGGCCGGATTTCCTCGCCCGCGAAGGCCGGCAGGCTGAGACCCGCCGCATCCGCGCCGAACCCGCCGGCAAGGATCGCATAGCCCAGCGCGCCGGTGACGACGGCGATTGTCGCGACCAGATAAGTCCGCATGTCGCCGTTCTGGATGGTCTGCGTGCTGACCCGCGCCAGCCCCAGGAGACCGTTGAACAGGGCGTCATAGCCCTTTTCGACCGAATAGCGGTCCAGGAAGGACAGCCGGCCGAGCGCGGTGTGGATCGGAACCCATTTCCACACCAGCAGGCCGCCCAGCGCCACAACCAGCGCCGACAGGGCGAGCATCGGCGTCAGCCCGTGCCAGATCTCGAAGGAGACGTAGAAGGGCGTGCCGGCAAGCGCGATGGCGGCCGGACCGACGATGTAATACTGCGGGATGTCGGCGAAGAGGCCGAAGAAGACGCCGAGCGTGGCCAGCACCACCGGTCCGGTGGTCATGCCGAGCGTCTCGCCATGCTTCGGGGTGCCCTTGAAGGCCGACGTCCTGGCGAAGAACGGCCGCAGGGCGACGATGGCGGCGATGGCCACCAGCACGGAGTTCACGATCACCGCGACCAGCGTCACGATGGCCGCGAAGGACGAGTCGAGCTTGGCCTCGAACACATACTCCTTGGCGATGAAGCCGACGAAGGGCGGCAGGCCGGCCATCGACAGGCTCGCCAGGATCGCGGAAATCGCCGTGAGCGGCAGCAGGCCGAACAGGGCGCCGAGATCGCGAATGCGGGTCGCGCCGGTCGCATGGATGACGATGCCGGCGCAGAAGAACAGCGCGGCCTTGTAGAGCGCATGCGCCAGGATGAAGCCCGCGATGCCGACCGTCGTGGTCGGCCCGTCGAGGCCGATCAGGGTGACCAGCAGCGCCAGCGAGGCGACCGTCGAATAGGCCAGGATCGCCTTCAGGCCTTCCGAGCGCAGGGCCAGCACCGCCGACACGAGCATGGTGACCAGACCGACGCCGACGATCACCATTGCGACCGTCTGCGAGGCGGTCAGCACGGGATCGAAGCGCGCCAGCAGGAACACGCCGAGCTTCACCATCGTGGCGGAATGCAGATAGGCGGAAGCCGGCGTGGGCGCCTGCATGGCGTTGGGCAGCCAGAAGTGGAACGGGAATTGCGCCGACTTGGTGAAGGCGCCGAGCAGCACCAGCGTGGCGATGACGCCGAACCAGGGGCTGGCGGTCACCAGGCCCGGATCCTGCGTGATGGCCATCAGCGAGAAGGTGCCCGCCTCCATGCCGATCAGCAGGATGCCGCCGAACAGCGCCAGACCGCCGCCCGCCGTGATCACCAGCGACTGGAGCGCCGCCTTGCGCGCGTCCGCCGAGGTGGAATTGAAGCCGATCAGCAGGAAGGAAATGAGGCTCGTCATCTCCCAGAAGACGAACATCACGACGAGATTGTCGGACAGCACCGTGCCGAGCATCGCCGCCATGAACAGCAGAATGTAGCTGAGGAACCGTCCGCGATCGGCCGCCGGCTTCTCCGCATAATAGGAGCCGGCATAAAGCGCCACCAGCGTGCCGATGCCGGTGATCATCAGGACGAAGAGCAGCGAGAAGCCGTCGAGACGCAGGTCGAAATCGATCCCGAGCGAGGGCACCCACTGCACGGTCTGCAGGACGTTGGGCACGCCGTCGCCGACCGCCAGCACCGGAACGAAGGTCACGAAGGCGGCGAACAGGCTCGCGGGCAAAATCGCCGCGACCGCACCGGCCGCCTTGCCGACGCGCGGCAGCAGGAGGAAGCTGATCGCCGCCCCCAGGAAGGCGATCAGGAGAAGGCTTGGAAGCGTGGCCCCCGGCAACCAGGCCGCCAGGGCGGAACTATCGAGCGTGTCTGGGATCATTGCGGCACCTCACATGTACGGTGCCGTTCCTTCCGCAAGCATCGTGCCAAACCGGCAAAGCGCGGATTTCCGAGGATTCATGCGGGCTTACCGCGGCGCAATGTTCGGATTTCCGAACGCCGCTCCGCCGCCCGCGTTCGGGTTTTCGAACGTCGGACGGGCCGCGCGGCCGCGCCTCAGGCCGCCCTGTCGGGCGAAATGCCGGAGATCGCCTGGATCAGATTGTCCTCGCTCACCTCCTCGGAGGTGAAGGTGCGGATGATCCGGCCCGAGTACATCGCCACGATCCGGTCGCTGACGTGCAGCACCTCGGGCATCTCCGAGCTGATGACGATGACCGCATAGCCGTGTCCGGCGAGATCGCGGATCAGATTGTGGATCTCCGACTTGCTGCCGACGTCGATGCCGCGCGTCGGCTCGTCGACGATCAGCACGTTCGGATGCATCGACAGCCACTTGCCGATGACGATTTTCTGCTGGTTGCCGCCCGACAGATTGCCGACCGTCTGCTTCCAGCCCGGCGTGCGGATGTCGAGCCGGTCGCGGTACTGGTCGAAGATGGCGATCTCCGCGCCTTCCGCCACGAAGGGCCCGGCCTTGAGGTCGTCCACCTGCGGCAGGGTCATGTTGTCCCGACAGTTCATGCCGAGCACTAGGCCCTGCCCCTTGCGATCCTCGGGCACCAGCGAGATCCCCTTGGCGATCGCGTCCGCCGGCGAGTGGATGCGGGTCTCCTTGCCGTCGAGATAGATCTTGCCGGCACTCGGCTCGCGCAACCCGAACAGCGTCTCCGCGATCTCCGTCCGCCCCGCCCCGACCAGCCCGTAGAAGCCGACGACCTCGCCGCGCCGCACCTGGAAGCTGATGTCGGTGTAGAGCGTGCCGCAGGACAGGCCCTCCACCTCCAGCGCCACGTCGCCCGGCGCGTGGTGGCTGGTGTTGCGGCTCAGGTCGAGGCTGCGCCCGATCATCAGCTGCGTGACCTCGTCCTCGTTCGTTTCCGCCGTCTCCAGCGTGCCGCGATAGGAGCCGTCGCGCAGCACGCTGATGCGGTCGGTGATCTTGAAGATCTCCTCCATGCGGTGGGAGATGTAGATGATGCCGACGCCATGCGCCTTGAGATCGGCGATGACGTCGAAGAGGACGACCTTCTCCGCGTCCGTGAGCGAGGCGGTCGGCTCGTCGAAGATCACCGCCTTGGCGTCGACGGTCAGCGCCCGGGCGATCTCCACCATCTGCTGGTTGGCGATGGAGAGATCCCCGACCCGGGCCTTCGGGCCGAAGCCGACGTTCAGCTTTTTCAGGATCGCGGACGTCTTCTCGTAAAGCGTGCCCCAGTCGACCAGCCCGAAGCGCTTCTTCGGCAATTCGCCCAGATAGATGTTTTCCGCGACCGTCAGTTCGCCCGCCAGGCTCAGTTCCTGGTGAATGAAGACGATCCCCTTCGACTTGGCGTCGAGCGGCGAGGCCATGCGCACGGGCTGTTCGTTGACGACGATCCGCCCCGCGTCGGGCTGATGCAGACCGCCGAGCACCTTCATCAGCGTGGATTTGCCCGCGCCGTTCTCGCCCATCAGCGCATGGACCTCGCCCGGCAGCACCTCGAGCGACACGCCGTCGAGCGCCCGCACACCCGGAAAGGTCTTCACGATGCCTTCCAGACGCAGCGCCGGGACGGCCTCGGTTCGATGTGGCGCGCTCATACCCGCAATGCCTCCCGGCCCTTGAGATTGAGTTGTCGATCCAGAAAGAGCACCGCGATCAGGATCAACCCGATGACCAGATTGACCGTCTCGGTGTCCGCGCCGATATGGCCGAGCCCCTTGCGCAGAAGCTGGATGGCGATGACGCCGCCGAGCGTGGAGAGAATGGACCCCGACCCGCCGGTGAGCTTGGTGCCGCCGAGCACCACCGCCGTGATCGCCCACAGCTCGTAGAGCTCGCCGTCATTGGGGTTCACCGAGCCGGACTCGGAGTAGAAGACAACGGCCGAGAGCGCGGCGAGAAAGCCGATGATCATGAAATTGATCAGGAAATGCGGTCCGACCCGAATGCCCGCGTTGACCGCGGCCTCGCGATTGTCGCCGATGGCATAGGCATTGCGCCCGTGCACGGTGCGATTCATCAGGAACCAGATCGCGGCGACGGTGGCGAGCAGGAACCAGGTGGCCGTGTGGAGCCCGAGAAACTGCGCCTCGGCGAAGTCGACCAGCGTCCAGTTCAGATGCGAGGTCGGCTGTTCGCCGTTGTACATGAAGACGAGGCCGCGATAGCCGAGCATGGCGCCCAGCGTGACGATGAAGGCGTCCACCCCGGTCTTCCAGACGATCAGCCCGTTGATCGCGCCGAGCAGCATGCCGGTCATCAGCGCCAGCGCCCAGGACACCAGGATGACGCCGTCGCCGAGCCCGGCGAAGATCGGCCAGGTCATGCTGTCGAGCAGGATCACGGCGGAGAACGCGAAGATGGCCCCGACGCTCAGGTCGATGTTGCCGTTGATCATGACGATGGTCATGCCGACGGCGATGATCCCGATCGGCGCCGACTGCTTCAGCAGCAGCAGTATGTTGTCGAGATCCATGAAGGCCTTGTCGCTGAGCGACAGATATTCGCCGGCGACGGAGAAGAAGATCAGCTCCAGCACGATGAAGCCCCAGATGGCGCCGCGCTTGAGAAAGGTGCTGAGGGTTCCAGGTTCCATGAGCGTCTCCCTCACGCGATCGGCGACCAGAGCTTGCCGCGTTTGGCCGCGATATCGAGCCAGACGGCAAGGATGATGATGATCCAGGTGACGACGTATTGGGCGTAGAACTGCAGGCCGACCAGCAAAAGTCCGTTCTGGATAAATCCGAGAATGAGCACACCGATCACGGTCTTGAAGATGGTGCCCGAGCCGCCGAGCAGCGACGCGCCGCCGAGAATGACGGCGGCCAGCACCTCCAGTTCCAGCCCCTGGCCGACGGTGTTCTGGCTGCCGAGCGAGCGGCTTGCCTGGATGAGCCCGGCGGTGGCGACGCAAAAGGCCGACATCAGATAGCAGGCGAAGACGACGCGCGCCCGGCGGATGCCGGAGAAGGTCGCCGCCGTGCCGTTGCCGCCGACCGCATAGACCTTACGCCCGAAGGGCGTCTTCGCCAGCACGATGCCGAGCACGGAGGCCAGAAGCGCGAAGAGCAGGATCGGCACCGGAATGCCGAGGATGTCCGACTGGCCGAAGACGGAGAACCAGGTGCCCTCCTTGTCGGCGATGTCCATGTTCTTGCCGCCGGAATAGGTCAGCGTCAGCCCGTGGATGGCCGACAGCATGCCGAGCGTGACAATCAGGGAGTTGAGCTTGAGATAACCGACCAGGAACCCGATGAAGGCGCCGAGCAGCAGCACCATGGCGTACATGCCGGGGATCGCCAGCGCGGGACCGACCTTGTCGTGCAGATCGAGCACGACGATGGTCGCGAAGGACATCATCGAGCCGACGGAGAGATCCAGATTGCCGCTGATCACCACGAAGGTGACCCCCAGCGCCATCACGCCCAGGATCGCCGAGGACCGCACGACCCCCATGATGTTGTCGGGATCGAGAAACCGTTCGTTGGCGATCGTGAACCCGATCATGAAAAGGGCGAAGGCGATCAGAATGCCCTGCCGGGCCAGCAGGCGCCCCACGCCCGCAAGCGTCGTCGATCCCATGCGCTCCTCCCCGGACGCGCGCCGGCGGCCATCCGTCCTGTTCGTGATGTCGGCCAACAGATCCTCCCTAACCTGTTGAAATTTCTTATTATGCGTCTGACGCCGCCGCACATCGCGACGCTCCACCCTCCGGAACGCCGGGCCCCCTTGAGGCGCCGAGGCGTCGCGCTGCCGATGCGTCCGGCGGGGAACGCCCTGCGCGGAGCGGGCAAGGGGCCCTGTCCTCGGCGCGGCCGCGACGACGCACATGCGCCCGGGCCGCTGGCCCATGGCGCCATATGCGCGTGCCTCTTGTCAGACACCGCGCGGGCCCGTGCAAGGGCCCGCGCGGGCAGGATCGGCTGCGATCAGAACACGGGCTTGTCGAACTCGCTCATGTTGTCCTGGGTGATCTTCGGCGTGTCGAAGTAGTTGAGGAAGGGCACATCCTTGCCCTCGAGCACGTCGATCGCCGTCTGCAGCGCGGCCTCCGCGTCGTCGACCGGGGACTGATAGATCGAGCCCCAGTATTCGCCGCGCTCCATCGCCTCGTAGCCGACGGAGAAATTGGTTGCGCCCACGAAGATGATGCCGTCGCGCCCGGCCGCCTTTGCCGCGTTCAGCGCGCCGACGCCCATGTTGTCGTCGCCGGCATAGACGCCGTCGATATCGTCGTATTTGACGAGGAAGGCCTCCATCACCCGCTGCGACTTCTCGCGGTTCCAGTCGCCCGGCTGGGTCTCCACCAGGGTCACGTCCGGGCAGACCTCGGGCAGGCGATCCTCGAAGCCCTTGGCCCGCTCAATGGCGGTCGTGTAGCCCGGCTGGCCGGAGATCTGGACGATCTGGGCCTCGCCCGCGATGCCCATGTCCTTGAACTTGTCGCACATGATCTCGGCGGCCCGCGCGCCCTGCGTGATGTTGTCCGGCCCGGAGAAGGACTTCACGAAGTCGAAGCCCTGTTCGGCGATGTTGGAGTTGGTGACGATCACCGGAATGCCGGCGTTCTGCGCCTTGCGCACCGCCGGGATCACCGCCTCGCCGTTGGTCGGCCAGATGATGATTGCATCGACCTCCTGCTGGATGAGGTCTTCCATCTGCGCGATCTGGCGCGCCACGTCGCCGCCGGCGTCGAGCACCACCGTCTCGACGTCCGGATTGGCCTCGGCCGCGGAGATGAAGGCCTGCTCGTAGGTGGTCTGATAGCTGTCGACGCCCACGTTGTTCTGGGTGATGCCGATCTTCATCGTCTCGGCCATCGCGGTGCCGGCAAGGGCAATGCCCGCAATCGCGGTCGTCGCGCCCATCAGGGCACGCATCGTCTTGGTCATGGTTTTCCTCCCACTTCGGCCGCCTGTGCGACCTTTAATTCGTAAGCGCGCAAGGCCCCTCCAGGCCCGCGGCGACGCGATCCCGCGCGTCCAACTTCAGCGTGCCCCCACGAAGCGATGCCCGCGCCCGCAATGAAGTCCATTTCGGATATTGTAGTATCCAAAATGGATAATTCGCGCGTTTTGCGACCGCGTCCTCTCACCCAGTGTTCAGGAGACGATCAATGTCGATCCAGAAAAAGTCCGATTTGGGGAAATCGAAGCGTGGTTCCGGAACCGGGACAATCTGGAGCACCCCGATGAGCGACGCCAAGGGAGAGATGGTCAGGGAGCGCGCGTCCCTCACGCCACAAGCCAAGACGGAAATCCTCCAGGTCCTCGGGTTTCTGGAGAGTTTCGACGAAGAGCTCGACGGCCTGATGGAGATATCCGCTCCCAACCCATACGTGAAGATGTCCGCCTATCTCGTTAAACGCCATCTCGAAGCCAAGGCCGTGACGCCGACGTCCCTGATCGGTGCGTCGGGCGTTCCCTATGCCACGGCGACCCGGCGCATGCGCGAGATGATCGACGCGGGCCTGATCGAGCAGCGCCCCCGCACCGCGAGCGGCAAGAGCTTCTCCCTGCACCCCAGTGCCGAGATGCTGGACGCCTGGACGCGCTTCAGCACCCGGCTGCGCCGGCTGGCAGCCCAGAGCTTCGGCACGGCGGAAGCCCGCGCCGACACGCAGGACTATTATTTCGGCGGCTCCTATCTCGCCGCCCAGACCATTCAGCCGCCGCAGGTGCTCCTGGAACCGCTCAAGCTCACCGGCGGCCTGCGCGTGCTGGTGCACGGCGACCCCACCTTCATGGTGATGCACGGCCTCAAGCGGCAGTTCGAGCAGGTTATCGGCTGCCCGATCCAGCAGCGGGCGTTTTCCATCGACCGGCTCCACGAGGAAGCGCTCAAGAACGCCCAGCGCCCCACCAGCCGCTACGACCTCGTCGCGCTCGATCTGCCCTGGGTCGGCGAGTTCGCCGAAAGCGGCTATCTGCTGCCGCTCGACGAGGTGCTCGACGTCGACCGCCTCGCGCCCAGCGATTTCCACACCGCCGGCTGGCAGGGCGCGCATTGGGGCGGACGCCCCTATGGCGTGCCCTCCCAGACGACGCCGGAGATGCTGTTCTACCGCAAGGATCTCTTCGCCGAAGCCGGGCTCGAGCCGCCGCACACCACGAAGGCCCTGCTCAAGGCGGCGGAGGTGCTGCACGAGCCCACCCAGGGGCGCTACGGCATCGCCTGGAACGCCGCGCGCGGCACCGCGCTCGGCCACACCTTCATCATGACCTGCGCCGACTTCGGCCAGCCGGTCCTCGACCTGCCGAAACAGGCCGGCGGCTATGACGCAACCCGCCTCGCCGGGGGCGGCTATCGCGCGCTCATCGATACGCCGCGCAGCCTGGAGGCGGCGGAGTACCTGATGACGCTGCTGCAGTATTCACCGCCGGACATCCTGTCGATGTCCTGGTACGAGCGGGTCCGACCCTTCGCCAACGGCAAGGTCGCCATGGCCTACGGCTACACGCTGCTGGCCCCCTATTTCGAGCAGAACCCGGCCTGTGCCGCCCATGGCAAGGTCGGCTACCTGCCGCACCCGTCCGGCCCCTCCGGCAGCCCCATCGCGCCGGTGGGCGGCTATCTGCTCGCCATCCCCGCGAACATCGCGCCGGAGCGGCTGGAGGCGGCCGTGGAGGCGCTGATCGTCTTCACCTCGCCCGAAGCCCAGAAGCTCTACGTCGAGCACGGCAGCCGCACCAATCCGCGCTACTCGGTGGGGGCCGATCCGGAAGTGCGGCGCCTGTCGCCGATCTTCGAGACCGTCGACGCCATGTCCTGGCGCGA
The DNA here is from genome assembly GCF_040110915.1 of Stappia sp. Taxonomy (NCBI): domain Bacteria; kingdom Pseudomonadati; phylum Pseudomonadota; class Alphaproteobacteria; order Hyphomicrobiales; family Stappiaceae; genus Stappia; species Stappia sp. Next base: position 3,171,607 of record NZ_CP157793.1, read on the forward strand.
CGAGCTGCAGTTCTGGCCGCGTCCGCCGATCCCCGAGATCAGCGGGATCATCCAGATCTGCGGCGAGGAATGCCACGACATGCTGCGTGGCGTCCAATCCCCGAAATCCGCTTTGCAAGCGGCACAAGACCGCGCCGACCGGCTGTTGCGGGAGGCGGGAAAACTCTGATGGGAGGAACGCATGGACCCCAATCGCCTGAAGGGCAAGAACATCCTGATCACCGGCGCCGCCCAGGGCATGGGTGCCGCGAACGCGGAGTATTTCGCCGCGCAGGGCGCCAACGTCACGCTCGGCGACATCAACGTCGACGGGGTGACTGAGGTCGCCGCCCGCATCAACGCCGCCGGCAACGGCAAGGCCATCGCGCTGAAGCTCGACGTCACCAAACGCGCCGACAACCGCGCCGCCGTCGAGGCCACGGCGGAGGAATTCGGCTCGATCAACGTCGCCCTGATGAATGCCGGGATCAACAAGCCCCGCATGTTCATGGACATCGACGAAGACAATTGGGACATGATCATGAACATCAATGCCAAGGGAATGCTCCTTGGCATGCAGGAATCTGCCCGCAAGATGATCGAGCAGGGCCCGATGGACGATCATCCCTACAAGATCATCAACGTCGGATCGATCGTCTCGCGCACCGCCTTCCTCGACGTGATCCCCTACTCCTGCTCCAAGTATTGCGCGCTCGCGATGATCATCGGCGGCGCCAAGGCGCTGTGGCCGCACAAGATCACGGTGAACGGCTATGGCCCCGGTGTGGTCAAGACGGAACTGTGGGAACAGCTCGACAAGGATCTCGTGGAGATCGGCATGTTCGAGGAGGAGGGCCAGTCGATGGACCACCTCGCCCAGACCATGATCCTGATGAAGCAGCTGTCGACGCCCGACGACGTCAAGGGCACCGCCGCCTTCCTCGCCTCGAACGAGAGCGACTACATGACCGGCCAGCTCCTGATGATCGACGGCGGCATGATCATGCAGTGAGGCGCGCCGCCCGCGCCCCGCGCGTCGAAGAAGACGCGTGCCCGAATTCCCCTGTGTCCTGACCGCCGCGCTGGCGGCGAAAGGAGCTTTCGCGATGACCCTCGCCCTCACCCCCAATGTGCTGACCCCGCAGGATCTCGAGCCCCACTGGAAGTGGGAGGGCCGGATCCCGGCCTGGGGTCACACCTCGGTCGACTTCGAACGGCGGATCGACCACGACCGGCTGCGCCGCTACCGGCTCGCCCGCACCCGCCAGGCGCTTCAGGCCTCCAAGGCCGGCACGCTGCTGCTCTTCGACGTCAACAACATCCGCTACGTCTCGGCGACCAAGATCGGCGAATGGGAGCGCGACAAGATGTGCCGCTTCTGCCTGCTGACGGGCGACGACGCGCCCTATGTCTGGGACTTCGGCTCGGCCGCCGTGCACCACCAGAAGTATTCCGACTGGCTGGTGCCCGACCATTGCCGCGCCGGCGTCGTCGGCATGCGCGGCACCATCCCGCCCGAGTTCGGCCTGATGCGCAAATACGCGAAGGAAATCGCCGGGCTGATCCGCGATGCCGGCATGGCCGACATGCCGGTGGGCGTCGACTACGCCGAGACGGCCATGTTCCACGCGCTGCAGGAGGAAGGCCTCAATGTCGTCGACGGTCAGCAGATCATGCTGGCCGCGCGCGAGATCAAGAACTGGGACGAGATCCAGCTTCTCACCCAGGCCGCCTCGATGGTCGATGGCGTCTATCACATGATCTACGAGGAGCTGAAGCCGGGCATTCGCGAGAACGACATCGTCGCGCTCGCCAACAAGATGCTCTACGAGATGGGCTCGGACGACGTCGAGGCGATCAACGCGATTTCCGGCGAGCGCTGCAATCCGCATCCGCACAATTTCACCGACCGCTATTTCCGCCCCGGCGATCAGGCGTTCTTCGACATCCTGCAGTCCTATCAGGGCTATCGCACCTGCTACTACCGCACCTTCAACATCGGCCGGGCGACCTCGGCCCAGCGCGATGCCTACGTCAAGGCGCGCGAGTGGATCGACGCCTCCATCGACCTGATCCGCCCCGGCGTCTCGACCGATGTCGTCGCCCAGGCCTGGCCGAGGGCCGAGGAGTTCGGCTTCCCCAGCGAGGAGGCGGCCTTCGGCCTTCAGTTCGGCCACGGGCTGGGGCTTGCGCTGCACGAGCGCCCGATCATCTCGCGCGCCGTCTCGCTCGATCATCCGATGGAAATCAAGACCGGCATGGTCTTCGCGCTGGAGACCTATTGCCCGGCCGCCGACGGCTATTCGGCCGCCCGCATCGAGGAGGAGGTGGTCGTCACCGAAACCGGTGTGGAGGTGATCAGCCTGTTTCCGGCCGAGGATCTGCCGATCGCCAACCGCTACTGACGGCGTTCGGTGGCGGCGTTTCGCGACGTCGCCGCCGGACCGCCCGTCGCGCGCACCCGAAGGGCCCCGCGCGCCTGAGGAGGAGACCCGTCCCGTGTCCGATACGCGCACGCACAACGCGGAAGACTACATCCGCATGTATCGCCAGATGGTCCGCATCCGCGCCTTCGAGGACAATGCGAACCAGCTCTATCTGTCCGCGAAGATGCCCGGGCTGACGCATATGTACTCCGGCCAGGAGGCCGTCGCCGTCGGCATCTGCGAGGCGCTCACCGACGCGGACCGCATCACCTCGACCCATCGCGGCCACGGCCATTGCGTGGCCAAGGGCGCCGATTTCAAGGCGATGTTCTGCGAGCTGCTCGGCAAGGCCGAGGGCTATTGCCGGGGCAAGGGCGGCTCGATGCACATCGCCGACCAGAGCCACGGCAATCTCGGCGCCAACGCCATCGTCGGCGGCTCGATGGGCATCGCGACGGGCGCCGCCCTGTCGTCGAAACGGCTCGGCGAGAACTTCGTGACCGTGTGCTTCTTCGGCGACGGCGCGACCGCGCAGGGCCTCTGGTACGAGGTCATGAACATGGCCGCGCTTTGGAAACTGCCGGTGATCTACGCCTGCGAGAACAACGGCTACAGCGAATACACAAAGACCGAGGAAATCGCCGCCGGATCGCTCACCGCCCGCGCCGAGGCCTTCGGCATCGAGGCCCATACGGTCGACGGGCAGGACGTGCTCGCGGTCAACGAGCTTGCGAACGCACTGGCAGAACGCTGCCGCAAGGGCGAGGGGCCGTTCTTCATCGAGCTCAAGACCTACCGCTATCACGGCCACCACGTCGGCGACATCAACCGCGACTACTACCGCTCCAAGGACGAGGAAGCGGAGTGGAAGACCCACCGCGACCCCATCGTCAACTTCGGCAAGTGGCTGGAGGAGCAGAAGATCCTCTCCGCCGACGAGTTGGTCGCGGTCAACGAGGAGATCCGCTCGGAGGCGGAGGCCGCCGTCGAGCATGCGCTCAACGCGCCCTATCCGGACGCATCCGAGGTCGACATGCATGTCTTCGCCGGCGTCGATCACGCCCTCGACTATCTCGCAGGAGCCCGCTCATGAGCCGCGAAATCACTCTGTCGAAGGCGGTCAACGAGGCGATCGCCGAGGAAATGCGCCGCGACCCGACCGTCTTTCTGATCGGCGAGGATGTCGCCGAGGCCGGAACGCCCTTCAAGGTGCTGTCGGGTCTCGTGGAGGAATTCGGCACCGAACGGGTGATCGACACGCCGATCTCGGAACCGGGCTTCATGGGGATCGCCGTCGGCGCGGCGATGACCGGCTCGCGCCCCATCGTCGACCTGATGTTCGGCGACTTCCTCTATCTGGTGATGGACCAGCTCTGCAATCAGGCTGCCAAGACGCACTACATGTCCGGCGGCAAGCTGACCGTGCCGCTGGTTCTGCGCACCAACCTCGGCGCCACGCGGCGCTCGGCCGCCCAGCATTCGCAAAGCCTTCAGGCGCTCGTCGCCCACATCCCGGGGCTGAAGGTCGCCATGCCGTCCTCCGCCTATGAGGCCAAGGGTCTGATGAAGACCGCGATCCGCGACGACAACCCGGTCGTGATCTTCGAAGACAAGCTGATGTATCAGGACAAGGCCCATGTGCCGGAGGAGGAGTATCTGATCCCCTTCGGCCAGGCCAATGTGACGCGTTCGGGCCGCGACGTGACGCTGGTCGCCACCTCCTCCATGGTGCAGGTGGCGGAACAGGCCGCCGCGCTTCTGGAGCGCGACGGGATCGCTGCCGAAGTCATCGACCCGCGCACGCTCGTGCCCTTCGACGAGGAAACGGTGCTCGACTCGGTGCGCAAGACGTCGCGGGCGATCGTCATCGACGAGGGGCACCAGAGCTACGGCGTCACCGCCGAAATCGCTTCGCGCATCAGTGAAAAGGCCTTCTACCATCTGGATGCGCCGGTGATCCGCATGGGCGCGATGGACGTGCCCGTCCCCTTCTCGCCGGCGCTGGAGGACCTGACGGTGCCGACCGCAGAGGCGGTCGCGGACAATGCGCGCAAGATCTGCCGCGGGGAGCTCGTCCATGCCGCATGACGTGATCATGCCCGCCCTCGGCATGGCGCAGGACAGCGGCTTGATCGTCGCCTGGCTCAAGCAGCCGGGCGATGCGATCAAGCCGGGCGATGCGCTGATGGAGGTGGAGACCGACAAGGCCACCATGGAGGTGGAGGCCCAGGCGGAAGGCTATCTGACGAACGTGCGGGCGCAGGCCGGCGACAGCGTTCCGGTCGGCGACGTCGTCGCCCGGATTTCCGAAACGGCGGACGCCGACACGGACGCGGCGGCCGAAGACACAGCCCCGGCCCCCGATGCCGTCGACGCACCGCAGGCGCCCCTCGCCCCCGAGGGCACGCCCATCATCATGCCGGCGCTCGGCATGGCGCAGGACAGCGCCGTGATCCTGACCTGGCAGAAGGCGCCGGGCGACAGGGTCGGCGCCGACGACATCCTGCTCGAGGTCGAGACGGACAAGAGCGCCATGGAGGTGCCGGCCGGCATCGAGGGCTATGTCGCCGGTCTCTTCGCGGAAGCCGGCGCCACCGTTCCCGTCGGCGAGGTGATCGCGCTCATTGCCGACACCATGCCCGAAACGCCGCTGACCGCCTGGCCGGGCGGCGATGCGAAGCCGGCACCGACCGCCGCGCCGCAAGCGCCCACGCCAGAGGATGCAGCACAAAAGGCAGCCTCCGCCCCCGCGGCACCTGAGGCGACGGCGGCGCCCCCCCCCACGCCCGGCGGCAAGATCCTCGCCTCGCCCAAGGCCAGGCGCCTGGCCCGCGAACGCGGCCTCGATCTTGCGATGCTGGTGCGCGCCAAGGTGCCGCAGCCATTCCATGTCGCCGATCTGACGACGCTCGAAGCCCTTCCCGCGTCGACTCCGGAAGCGAGCGCCGCGACCGCCGGCACCGGCGGGGCCACGCGCCGCATCGAGGCGCGCGTCCCGGCCGCCAACCTCGACGCGCTGCTGGCCTGGCTGGCCGAGGAGACCGGCGCGCCACCGCGCCGCACGGCCGTGCTGGCCGCCTTCGCCGCCGCCGCGCTGCGCGCCGCGACCGATGCCGCGCCGGCGCCTGCGGCCATCACCGTGGAGACGTCGTCCCGCGCCGGTACCACGCTCTACGCCGATCCGGATCGCGCCGGTCTGGGCGCCTGCGAACCGGCGGGCGAGGACGCGCCCGCGCCGGATGTGATCCTGCGCGATCTCACCGGCACGCCGGTCACCGCGCTGAGCCTCGGCGGCGAGGCCGCCCCGGTGCTGACGCTCACCCGAGACGGCGAGGCGCTCACCGTTACCTGCGAATGCGGCGCCGCGCAGCTGTCCGCGCAAGAGGCGCTTGCGCTTACCAGCGGCTTCGCCGAGCGCCTCGGCGATCCGCTCCGCCATCTTCTTTGAAACCCGAAAGGCTTTCCCCATGGATCTTGCCGTTCAGCAGTACACCGACCTCTACATCGGCGGCGACTGGCGCCCCGGGACCTCGGGCGAACGCTTCGACGTGGTGAACCCGGCGACCGAGGAGGTGCTGGCCTCCGTCGCCTCCGCCGATCCCGCCGATGCCGATGCGGCGCTCGACGCGGCCGAGGCGGCCTTCGCCGACTGGGCCGCGCGCACCCCGCGCCAGCGCTCGGAGGTGCTGCGCAAGGCCTTCGAGCTGATGACCGCGCGGCTCGACGACTTCGCCCGCATGATCACGCTGGAAAACGGCAAGGCCGGAAACGACGCGCGCGGCGAGGCCGCCTATGCGGCGGAATTCTTCCGCTGGTTCGCCGAGGAAGCCGTGCGCGCCGACGGGATGGTGGCCCATGCGCCGGCGTCGGGCGCGCGCATCCTGGTGCAGCACAAGCCGGCCGGGATCGCCGTTCTCGTCACGCCGTGGAACTATCCCGCCGCCATGGGCACCCGCAAGATCGCCCCGGCGCTCGCCGCCGGCTGCCCGGTGATCATCAAGCCCGCCGGGGAAACCCCGCTCACCATGCTGGCGCTGATGCCCCTGCTGGAAGAGGCGGGCGTGCCGAAGGGGCTGATCAACGTCTTGCCGACGAAGCACTCGGGCCAGCTCGTCGATCATCTGCTGCACGACCCGCGCGTGCGGGTGGTCTCCTTCACCGGCTCCACCGGCGTGGGGCGCAAGCTGCTGCGCTCGGCCGCCGACCAGGTGCTGAAGCCGGCCATGGAGCTAGGCGGCAACGCGCCCTTGATCGTCTTCGACGACGCCGATCTCGACACGGCGGTGGAAGGCGCGATGCTCGCCAAGATGCGCAATCTCGGCGAGGCCTGCACCGCCGCCAACCGCTTCTACGTGCACGAAAAGGTGGCCGACGCCTTCGCCGAAAAATTCACCGCCGCCATGGGCCGGCTGAAACTCGGCAACGGGCTCGATCCGGATGTGGACGTCGGTCCGCTGGTCAACCGCGACACGCAGCAAAAGGTCGCGCAGTTCGTGCAGGACGCGGTGGACAAGGGCGCCAGGATCACCCTCGGCGGCACGGTGCCCGACGGCAAGGGCTTCTTCTATCCCCCGACCGTGATGACGCATGTGCCCGAAACGGCCGACTGCGTGCACGACGAGATCTTCGGCCCCGTGGCGGCGCTTCAGACGTTTTCCGACACCGACGACGTGATCCGCCGGGCCAATGCGACGGAATACGGCCTCGTCGCCTATGTGTTCACGCAGGACATGAAACGCGGCCTGCAGGTCTGCGAGCGCCTCGACTATGGCATGGTCGGGCTCAATCGCGGGCTGGTCTCCGATCCGGCCGCGCCCTTCGGCGGCACCAAACAGTCGGGCCTCGGCCGCGAGGGCGGGCACGAGGGCATGCTCGAATTCATGGAAAGCCAGTACATCTCGACCAGCTGGTGAGGAGGACGTCATGAGCTACATCGCCGCGCCCTCCGTGCGCGCCTATGCCGGGCGCAAGGGCGTCGATCTCGACGCGCTCGCCGCCGCCTCGGGCCGCGAAACCCTCGCCCGGGAGGACGTCGACCGGCATCTGTCCGGCGAGACCGCCCCCGCAAGCCACCCCGCGCCGCAGGCCGGCGATGGCCGCCGCTACTGGGACGTCGACCACGCCGTGCACGGGCCGGTCACCGAAGAGTCGCTGAGCCGCATGGCGCGGGTCGCGGCCGACAATCTCGCCGCCGCCAACGCGCATATCCCGCAGGTGACGCATCACGACCGGGCGGATATCCGCAGGGTCGAGGCCTTTCGCGCCAGCCTCAGGCAGGAAGCGGGCGAACGCGGCATCAAGCTGACGACACTCGCCTTTCACGTGAAGGCGCTGGCCGCCTGCCTGAAGGCGTTTCCAAGGTTCAACGCCTCGCTCAGCCCGGACGGGGAGACGCTGCACCTCAAGTCCTATGTCCATATCGGGATCGCCGTGGACACGCCCGCCGGCCTGATGGTGCCGGTGGTGCGCGACGCGGACACCAAGGGTCTGTGGCGGATCGCCTCCGACATCGCCGATCTCGCGGGGCGCGCGCAGGCGCGCAAGATCCGGCCCGAGGAGATGGGCGGGGCCTCCATGTCGATCTCCAATCTCGGCGGCATCGGCGGCACGGGGTTCACGCCCATCGTCAACCCGCCGGAGGTGGCGATCCTCGGCCTCACCCGCACCGAGCAGGTGCCGGTGTGGGAGAACGACGCCTTCGTGCCCGTGCCGATGGTGCCGCTCGATCTCTCCTACGACCACCGGGTGATCAACGGCGCGGACGCCGCCCGCTTTCTCGGCCATTACGCCCGCCTGCTGGCCGACCCGCGCCGGCTGCTCATCGGCTGAGGCAAACGGGAGACACCCCCCCATGGCGGTCACCATCGATCTCACCGGCAAGACCGCGCTTGTGACGGGCGCAAGCCGCGGCATCGGGGCCGCCATCGCCGCGACGCTGGCCGAGGCCGGCGCCGACGTCATCGGGGTGGGCACCACGATCGAGGCACAGGCGGAGGACCTGCGCCGGCGCATCGCACTTGGCGGCGGGCGCTTCACCGCGAGGACCTGCGATCTTTCGGACCGCGAGGCGCTGGCGCATCTCGTGAGGGACTTGGAGGGGCGGGACGCGCCGGTCGACATCCTCGTCAACAACGCCGGCATCATCCGCCGCACACCGGCCGCCGAACACCCGACGGACGACTGGGACGCGGTGATGGCCGTCAATCTCGACGCGGCCTTCCTTCTCACGCGCGATCTAGGGCGCGGCATGGTGGCGCGCGGTCACGGCAAGATCGTCAATGTCGCCTCGGTGCTGGCGTTCCAGGGCGGCATCCAGGTGCCCGGGTATGCGGCGGCCAAGGGTGCCATCGTCCAGCTCACCCGCGCCTTCGCCAACGAATGGGCCGCCCATGGCGTGAACGTCAACGCCGTCGCGCCCGGCTATGTCGCCACGGACAACACCGCCGCCCTGCGCGACGACCCGGCGCGCACCGCCGGGCTGATGGCCCGCGTTCCCGCCGGGCGCTGGGGCACGCCGGAGGATATCGCGGCCCCCGTGGCCTTTCTCGCCAGCGATCTCGCCGGCTTCCTGCACGGCGCGGTCGTGCCCGTCGACGGCGGCTGGCTGGCGCGATAGGCGAGCCGGGCCGACCGCATCTGGCGTATCAGCGCGCGGTCAGATCGTCGCCCAGATGCATGAACTCCCGGAAGGCGGTGACGGCGGCGTTCTGCTCCACATTCGCCGCCCAGGCGAGACCGACGTCCATCGTGGGCACGCGGTCGGCGAGTTGCTTGACCTCCACCCGCCGCCCGTCGAGCGACCACGGCCGGTAGACCATGTCCGACAGGATCGTCACCCCCATGCCGTTCGCCACCATCGAGCGCACCGCCTCCACCGAGGAGGTGCGAAACACGGTGCGCGGGCGGTAGCTCGTGCGGTTCCAGTAGCGCTGCGCGGTGTTCGAGGCCTCGTCGACGGTCAGCATGATGTAGGGCTCCTTGGCGACATCCGCGAGCCCGATGCGCGGGCGCTCCAGCAGCGGATGCTGCGCCGACAGCCACAGCCGACGCCGCGACTGCAGCAGCGTCTCATAGGTCAGCCCCTCCTGATTGTAGATGTTCGACACCAGCATCACGGCGAGGTCGAAGGAGCCGGACACCAGCCCCTCCTCGATCACGCCGCGCGGCGCCTCGGTGAGGCGCAGGTCGACGTCGGGAAAGGCCCGGGCGAAGCGCTCGACATGCGGCGGCAGGAAATAGCCGGCGACCGTGTAGCTCATCGCCAGCCGCAGCACGCCCCGGACATTGTCGCGCAGCCGCCGGGGGGAGCGCACCGCCTCGTCGACGGCGGCCAGCACCCGCCGGGCATGGTCGAGAAAGATCCCGCCCTCGAAGGTCAGCGCCACCCCGCCCGCGTGCCGGTTGAGCAGCGTCGCGCCGACGATCTCCTCAAGATGCTTGACCGCCGTCGTCACCGCCGATTGCGACACGTTCAGTTCCATCGCCGCGCGGCTGATCTGGCCCGTGTTGGCGACAGCAATGAAGTAGCGCATCTGTCGAATGGTCGGCTCATTCATTTTCGCGATTCCGATTATATCGCTTCCAGAGAAACATCATTCGTAAAACGACCGAGGGTGATGGCCGTCTTTTGATGTTGCGCACCCGACCCGTTCCGAAAATCGTATATAATACAATTCTCTGGACGCTCGCCCCTTCGCCTGCGCCGGGAGCTGACACCGGAACGGGCACTGCCCACCCATCGGGCATCTCGTTCTGATTTTCAGAAAACGTATCTCGTATATTCGTATTTTACAATTCTTCCCCCGCGTTTTTTCATCTCGGAACCGCCCGTCGAGAGGCGGGCAGGACAATGGACGCACACCGTCCCCAGCCATTCCAGAGGGCCTGAGATGACGCATCTGTTCAAAACCGTGACATCGTCGGCGGCGCTTGCGCTCGCCCTGACCGCCGGCGCCGCCGCCGACGACTGGTTCCCCTATCCCGTCGAGGTGTGGGACCCGCCGTTCAATATGGAAAGCCCGCGCAGTTCCAAGGACTACACCCCGCTCGAGGCCGCCGCGCAGAAGTGGGACATCTGCGTCTCCTTCCCGCACATGAAGGACGCCTACTGGCTCGGCGTGAACTACGGCGTCGTCGAGGAGGCCCGCCGTCTCGGCGTGACGCTCAACGTGGTCGAGGCCGGCGGCTACACCGAACTGAGCACCCAGATCTCCCAGATCGAGGATTGCGTGTCGGCCGGCGCCGACGCGGTGATCATCGGCGCCATTTCCTTCGACGGGCTCAACAACCTCGTCGGCGAGGTCCGCGCCAAGGACATTCCCGTGATCGACGTCATCAACGGCATGTCGTCGCCGGAGCTTTCGGCGAAGTCGCTGGTCTCCTTCGGCGAAATGGGCGCCAAGGCCGGCGCCTTCCTGGCCGAGCTGCATCCCGCCGGCGGCGATCCGGCGCGGGTCGCCTGGTTCCCCGGACCGGCGGGCGCGGGCTGGGTGGAAGCCGGCAACGCCGGGTTCCAGGGCGCCATCGAGGGCAGCGCCATCGACCTCGTCGACACCAAATACGGCGACACCGGCAAGGAAGCCCAGGCCAAGCTCGTGGAAGACACGCTCGAGGCCTATCCCGATCTCGACTACATCGTCGGCACGGCGGTGACGGCGGAAGCGGCGGTGCCGATCCTGCGCGCGCGCGGGCTGACCGACAGCGTCAAGGTCGTCTCCTACTACTACACGCCGGGCGTCGACCGGGGCATCGCCCGCGGCCAGATCCTTGCCGCGCCGACCGACTCCACCGTCATCCAGGGCCGGATCGCCGTCGATCAGGCGGTGCGCATTCTCGAGGGCAAGGACTACGACAAGCACGTCGGCCCGGCGCTCTACGTCGTGACGCAGGAAAACCACGGCGAGTTCGACCCCGCCTCGACACTCGCGCCGAACGGCTTCCGCCCGGTGTTCTCGGTCGAATGATCGTGCGCCTGCGCAACGCGAACGCGGGGAGCCGGTCATGACGATCGAAACCGCCATCTCGCAGAAGGAGGTGCAGCCGTCGGCTGCACCGCCCCTGCTGCAGACCGTCGCGGTCACCAAGGACTATCCCGGCGTGCGGGCGCTCGACGGCGTGTCCTTCGACCTCAGGGCGGGCGAGGTGCATGTGCTGTTCGGCGAGAACGGCGCGGGCAAGTCGACGCTGATCTCCATTCTCGCGGGCGCCAACACGCCGACCGCCGGGCACCTGCGGCTGCGCGGCGCGGAGGTGACGCTCCATTCCGTGCATGACGCGCGGGCCTATGGCATTTCCGCCGTGTTCCAGGAGTTTTCGCTCATTCCGCAGATGAGCGTGGAGGAAAACCTCTTCCTCGGCGCCGAACACACCCGCGGCGGGCTGATCGACCGGGCCCGGATGCGCCGCGAGGCGACCGAGATCCTCGACGAGCTCGGCTTCGCCCTGCGCCCGGAGCGGCGCGTCGACCATCTGACGCGCGCCGAGCAGCAGATGGTGGAGATCGCCAAGGCGTTCCGCTCCGACCTGTCGGTGCTGATCCTCGACGAGCCCACCGCCTCGCTCACCAATCACGAGACCGACCATCTGTTCGAGCTGATCGAAAAGCTCACCGCACGCGGTGTCGGCATCGTCTACATCACCCACCGCATGGCCGAGATCCGCCGGATCGCCGACCGCATCACCGTGCTGCGCGACGGCCGCTACATCGACACGGTCGATGCGCAGACGGTCAGCGAGGACGATCTGGTCCGGTTGATGACCGGCCGGGTGGTCGGCAGCATCTTCCCGGAGCTCCGTCTTCCCCCGCCCGGGCCCACGGTGCTCGAAATCGACGGCCTGACCACCGAGGACGACACCGTCGTCGACGTGTCGATGCGCGTGCGCGCCGGCGAGATCGTCGGCATGGCCGGCCTTGTCGGCTCCGGCAAGTCGGAGCTCATGCAGGCCTGTTTCGGCGCGCGCGCCATCGCGCGCGGCCGCGTGCGTCTCAAGGATCGCGACGTCACGGGTCACAGCCCGAGGCAGAATATCCGCGACGGCTTTCTCTACCTGCCTTCCGACCGGCGCACGGAAGGGCTGATGATGATGCGCTCGGTGCGCGAGAACGTGGCGCTCGCCTCGCTCGACATCGCCCCCTTCTCGCACGGTCCGCTGCTCGACCGTGCCGGCGAGCGGCGCAAGGTCGCCGAGCTTGCCGGGCGGCTCAATCTCTCGCCGCCGCGCATCGAACGGATGGTGGAGCACTTTTCCGGCGGCAATCAGCAAAAGGCGATGCTCGCCCGCAGCCTGACGCGCGCCTATGACCTGATCGTCTTCGACGAACCCACCGTCGGCGTCGACGTCGGCACCCGCGCCTCGATCTACGAGTTCATCGTCGAGCTGGCGAAATCCGGCGTCGCGATCGTGCTGATCTCGTCCGACCTGCCCGAAATCCTGCATCTGACCACGCGCGCCTACGTCTTCTATCGCGGCCGCGCGCAGGCCGAACTTCCGGCCGACCAACTCACGGAGGAAAACGTGTTGGCCCATTTCTTCGAACGGGAGGACGCGTGATGGCGGACAATACCGCACACCCAGCCGCACCCGCGCCGGCACGAAAGACCGGCGGCGCCGGCGACCTCCTCAAGCGCCTCTTCGTGCGCCTCGGCATCCTGCCCTTCCTGCTGGTGATCGCGATTGTCGTCTTCACCCTGCTGTCGGACAATTTTCTGACACCGCGCAACCTGATGAACGTCCTGCGCCAGTCGGTCTATCTGATGATCGTCTCGCTGGGGCAGATGCTGGCGCTCCTGACCGGCGGCTTCGACCTCTCCGTCGGCACCATCCTGGCGCTGTCCTCGGTGGTCGGGGCGCTGACCATGTCGTCGGTCTACGCGCTGTTTCCGGAGATGGCCGGCATGGCGATTGCCGTGGGCTGCGTCGCGGGCATCGCGGCGGGCGTGTCCATCGGCATGGTCAACGGGCTCGGCGTCGCCTTCTTCAACGTCTCGCCCTTCATGATGTCGCTCGGCATGGCCTCGGTCGGCTTCGGCATCGCGCTCTATCTGACCGGCGGCGTGCCCGTCTACGGCATGCCGCAGGCCTTCGGCGACATCTTCGGCTTCGGCTCGCTGTTCGGGATCGCGACCCCCGTCTATGTCGCCGCCCTTCTGGTGCTGGGGCTCTACGCCTTCCTCTACTGGACGCCGCAGGGCCGCTATTTCTACGCCGTCGGCGGCAACGCCAAGGCGGCCTCGCTGTCGGGCATCAACACCGGGGGCACGCTGTTCCTGACCTACACGCTGTGCGCCTTCTTCGCCGCCGTGTCGGGGATGCTGCTGACGGCGCGCCTCGACACGGGCGAGGCGAACATCGGCGCCTCCATGCCGCTGGAATCCATCGCGGCCTGCGTGATCGCCGGCGTCAGCCTGCGCGGCGGCGTCGGGCGGCTGGAAAACGTCGTGCTCGGCGCGCTGTTCATCGGCCTGGTGCAGAACGGCATGAACCTGGCGCGCATCGAATCCTACCTGCAAACCGTGGTGCTCGGCACCCTGCTGATCCTTGCGGTGATCGCGGACCAGATCCGTCTGCGCTACGTCGCATCGCTGAAAGACTGAGGAGAACCGCCAAGATGCCAGTCGACATCAACTGCGACATGGGCGAGAGCTTCGGGCTCTACAAGATGGGCGACGATGCGGCGATCATGCCCTTCATCACCCAGGCCAATGTCGCCTGCGGCTTCCACGGATCGGACCCCAACCACATGCGCGCCACCGTCGAGCTCGCACGCCGGCACGGGGTCAAGGTGGGCGCGCATTTCTCCCTGCCCGACCTGCCGGGCTTCGGGCGTCGCGAAATGAAGATCGACCGCGCGGAGATGGCCAATATCGTCCTCTATCAGATCGGCGCCCTGAAGGGGTTTCTCGACGCGGAAGGCCTGACGCTGTCGCATCTCAAGCCGCATGGCGCGCTCTACGGCATGGCCGCGCGCATGGAGCACATCGCCGAGGCGATTGCCGACGCCGCCGAGGTCTACGGCGTTCCGGTGCTCGGACTGGCCGGCACGCTGCACGAGGAGATCTATACCGCGCGGGGCATCGGGTTTCTCGCCGAGTTCTTCGCCGATCTCGACTATGACGACGACGGCCGGCTGATCATCACCCGCGAACACGACGCCGTCGACCCCGACCATGCGGCGCGCCGCGCGGTGGCCGCCGTGCGCGACGGGCGGATCGAGTCCGTCAACGGCACGCCGCTCACCGTGCGCGCCGAAACCATCTGCGTCCATTCCGACACGCCGAACGCCGTCGAGATCGCCCGCGCGGTCCACGCGGCGGTCGGCGAGATCGCGGCCGCCTGACACACGCCATCCCGGACACACACCAATCCCAGGAGGAGACCAAAATGGCCAAGCACGAGGTGAAATCCCCCATCCCCGGCACCTTCTACCGCAAGCCCGCGCCGGATCAGCCCCCCTTCAAGGAGGTGGGCGACGCGATCGCCAAGGGCGACACCATCGGCCTCGTTGAGGTGATGAAGACCTTCCACGAGGTCAAGGCCGATGCAGACGGGACCGCGAGCGCCTTTCCCATCGGCGATGCCGAGCCGGTGATGGCCGGGCAGACCGTCCTCGAACTCGACTGAGGGCGCCCGTGGCACACTCCCCCATCCGCAAGCTGCTGATCGCCAATCGCGGCGAGATCGCGGTGCGCATCATCCGCGCCGCCCGCGATCTCGGCATCGCGACGGTGCAGGTCCACAGCGCCGCCGACGCGACGAGCCGCGCGGCGCTGATGGCCGACGAGGCGGTCGACATCGGCCCGCCGCAGGCCGCGAAATCCTATCTCGACGTCGACGCGCTTTTGAAGGCCGCGCGCGAAACCGGCGCCGACGCGATCCACCCAGGCTACGGCTTCCTGGCGGAAAACGCCGCCTTCGCCGATGCGGTCGCCGACGCCGGGCTGATCTTCGTCGGTCCCGACGGCGACACGATCCGCCTGATGGGCGACAAGGCCGCCGCCCGCGCCCAGGCGCAAAAGGCCGGCGTGCCGACCGTTCCCGGCAGCGACGGGATCGTGGAGGACATGGAGGCGGCAGCCCGGCTCGCCGCCGAGATCGGTTTCCCGGTGATGATCAAGGCGGCCGCCGGCGGCGGCGGGCGCGGCATCCGCATCGCCCACGATGCCGACGAATTCGCCCGTCTCGCGCCGCAGGCCTCCTCGGAGGCCAAGGCCGCCTTCGGCGACGGTGGCATCTACATCGAGAAGGTGATCGAGCGCGCCCGCCACATCGAGGTGCAGGTGCTCGGTGACGGCGAACGCGTCGTCCACTTCTTCGAGCGCGAGTGCTCGCTGCAGCGCCGGCGGCAGAAGGTGTGGGAGGAAGCCCCCTCCCCCGTGCTGTCGGAAACGGTGCGCGAAGACCTCTGCCGCTCGGCCGTCGCGCTGGCGACCTCCGTCGGCTACAAGGGCGCCGGCACGATCGAATACCTCTACGACGACGCAAGCGGCGACTTCTACTTCATCGAGATGAACACCCGCATCCAGGTGGAGCATCCGGTGACGGAGATGATCTGCGGCGTCGATCTCGTCGCCGAGATGATCCGCATCGCCGGCGGCGCACCGCTGATGCTTGCCCAAAGCGACGTGACACGGGCCGGCCACGCCATCGAGGTGCGCCTCAATGCCGAGGATCCGGCCAACAACTTCATGCCGTTTCCCGGCGTCGTCGGCGAGTTGCTGGCGCCCGACGGCCCCGGCGTGCGCTTCGACCACATGCTCTACCCCGGCTATGCGGTGCCGCCGTTCTACGATTCGCTGCTCGGCAAGCTGATCGTCTGGGCGGAGGACCGCGACCGCGCGCTGCTCAGGCTGAAGCGGGCGCTCGGCGAGCTGCGCATCGACGGCCTGCCGACCACGGCCCCGCTCTTCGAGGCGCTGCTGGAGAGCGAGGAGCTGCAAAAGAGCGCCGTCCACACCCGCTGGCTGGAGCCCTGGCTCGAGGCCAATCTCGACCTGATCAAGCAGAAGGGAGGCTCTGCGACATGAGTAGCCGATACACCTATGGCGGCGACGAGCACATCTTCGTCGAAGTCGACGAGGCGATGTCGCTCGAGGCGTTCTTCGTCAGCCTGTCGATGACGAACGCCGTGCGCGAGGCCAACATCAAGGGCGTCACCGAGATCTGCCCGGCCAATGCCTCGTTCCAGATCAAGTTCGACCCGGACGTGATTGCGCCGGACGACCTGATGGCGGAACTGAAGCGCCTGGAGGCGACCGCCGAGAGCGCCGAGCCGGTGCTCGACACGCGGATCGTCGAGATCCCGGTCTACTATCAGGACCCGTGGACGCACGAGACGCTGATGCGCTTCCGCGAGCGGCACCAGGACCCGAATGCGACCGACATCGAATATGCCGCGCGCATCAACGGCTACGACACGGTCGACGACTTCATCAAGGCCCACTCCGGCGCCCCGTGGTTCGTCTCCATGGTCGGCTTCGTCTCGGGCCTGCCGTTCCTCTACCAGATGGTCGAGCGGGCGCGGCAGATCCAGGTGCCCAAGTACCTGCGTCCGCGCACCGACACGCCGCGCCTCACGGTCGGCTACGGCGGCAGCTTCTCCTGCATCTATTCGGTGCGCGGCGCCGGCGGCTACCAGATGTTCGGCATCACGCCGATGCCGATCTTCGATCCGCAGCAGGAGGTGTCCTACCTCAAGGACTTCATGGTGTTCTTCAAGCCGGGCGACATCGTCCGCTTCAAGCCGATCACCCGCGAGGAGTACGACGCGGCGGTGGAGGAGGTCCAGGCCAACACCTTCCGCCCGCGCATCCGCAACGTCCGCTTCTCGCTGGACGACTTCAACGCGGACATCGACGGCACCAACGCCAAGCTGATGGAGGCCCTCTATGCCGATTAACGTGATCTCCTCCGGCATCGCCACCTCTATCCAGGACATGGGGCGGCCGGGCTATTACCACCTCGGCATCCCGATGGGCGGTGCCATGGATCGCCTCTCCTTGCGCGCGGCGAACCTGCTCGTCGGCAACCCGGAGGACGCCGCCGGTCTGGAATGCGTGTTCGTCGGACCGGAGCTGGAGTTCACCGAGGACGCCATGGTCGCCGTGTGCGGCGCAGAGCTGCCGCCGAAGGTGGACGGCGAGGCGCGCGAGACCTGGACCGCCTTCCCGGTCAAGGCCGGTCAGGTGCTGTCCTTCGACTTCCTGAAGGCGGGCGCGCGCGCCTACATCGCGATCTCGGGGGGCATCAACACCCCGCCGATGCTCGGCAGCCGCTCGACCTACGCCATCGGCGCGCTCGGCGGCGTGGAGGGACGCAACGTGCAGCCGGGCGACACCCTGCCGCTCGGAACGCCGGCCCGCACGGCGCGCGCGGGCGCGCAGGTGGCGGCGGACCTGCGGCGCGCGCCGGGCAACCCGGCGGAACTGCGCGTGCTGCCCGGTCTCTACTGGCACCGCATCACGGAAGCCGCGCAGCGCGACTTCTTCGAGGACACCTGGAAGGTGGCCAACGAAGCGGACCGCATGGGCTATCGTTTCCAGGGCGGGCGCAAGCTGGAGTTCGTGCCGCGCGAACAGCCCTTCGGCGCCGGCGCGGACCCCTCCAACATCACCGACGCCTGCTACCCCTACGGCTCGGTCCAGGTGCCGAGCGGCACCGAACCGATCGTTCTGCACCGCGACGCGGTGTCGGGCGGGGGCTACTTCATGATCGGGACGGTGATCTCGGCGGACATGGATCTGATCGGCCAGTTGCAGCCGCACACGCCGACCCGCTTCGTGAAGGTCGACATGGAAACGGCACTGGCCGCCCGCCACGCGCGCGCCCGCACGCTGGACGCGATCCGCGCGGCCCTTGCCTGAACCGCGCGCCTGACGCCACGATGAGACGCACGGCGGCGGCCGGACCGGTCGCCGCCGCTTGCACAACCGGCCCGCGACAGCGTCGGAAGGGCGTGAAGACGGCATCAGGACAGGGAGCAACGCGATCATGTGCGACACATCGGCCAACAGCACATCGGACGGCACAGCCACCCAAGGCACGGCCCGCGGTACCGTGCTCATCGAGAACGCCCGCACGCGGGTGACAGAGTGGCGGTTTCCGGCGAAAGGCGACAACACGGGCTGGCACACCCACGCCCATGACTACGTGGTGGTCCCGCTCTTCGACGGCGAGCTGGAGCTGCACGAGCCCGGCGGCGTCACGCATCGCGCCCAGCTGAAGACCGGCGTGCCGTACTTCCGCACTCTCGGCGTCGAACACGACGTGATCAACGCCAACGACTTCGAATGCGCCTTCATCGAGGTCGAGTTCCTCGAAAGCTGACCGCCCCGCGCGCCCGGCCGTCATTCGCAAAGCATAAAGCCCCGCCGTGATATCGATCCGCGGTCACTTGCGGGATCGCACGGCCCCTGCGGCACCGAACGGCGGGGCATCATGAGACTACCTTCGGAACTCGCGCGCAGAGACAATAATTTCAATGCCCTGCGCATGCTCGGCGCCGTCGCGATCGTCTTCGCGCACGGCTACAACATCACCAGCGGCCGGGTCGAGAGCGAGGACCCCGTCGAAGCCCTGGTCTATGCGAGCGGGTTTCGCGCGCTCGACCTGTTCTTCATCTTCAGCGGGTTTCTGGTGACCGCCAGCCTGTTGCAACGACGCGACGGCGTGCGGTTCTGGGTGTCCCGGGGCCTGCGCCTGTTCCCCGCGCTTCTGGTGGTCAGCGTCGCGATTGTGGTTGTGATCGGCCCTCTCAACACCGACCTTCCGCTCGCCGACTATGTCCTGAGCGGCGAGACCTGGCTGTATCCGCTGGTCACCGGGCTGACCACCTATCCGGACATGCCGTTGCCGGGGGTGTTCGAAGCCCAGCCCGTCGCCGGTGCGGTGAATGTGCTGATCTGGACCCTGCGCTACGAATTGATCCTTTACGCAGGTGTCTTTCTGGCGTTCTGCTGCGGTCTCCTGACACATGAGCGCGCATTCGCCGCCGCTTTCGCGGTCCTTCTGCTGTCCTATGGCGCGCTGACGTCTCTGACCGACCTGCGCGACCAGATCGCCTTTGTCGATCACGCGGCGCATTTTTCGGTCAGCTTCGCCTTCGGTGCGTTCGTCTGGGTGTTTCGCCGGGTCATTCCCCTGTCAGCGGGTCTGATGCTTGCGGGCTGGGCCGGCGCCTGGCTGCTCGCCGGCACGCCCCTGTCGGACCTCGCGCGCATTGCAGCGGCCGGCTACAGCTTCTTCTGGCTGGCGTTCCTGCCGGCGGGGTGGCTGCGGCGCTACAACCGTCTGGGCGACTATTCCTACGGGCTCTACATCGTGCACTGGCCCATCGCCCAGACGCTGCATGCCAACGTCCCGGACCTGCCTCCGGTCCTGATCGGGCTGTCCAGCCTCGCCCTCTCGCTGCCGCTCGCCGTGGCGAGCTGGCATGTCGTGGAAAAGCCCTGCCTGGCATGCGTCGACGATGTCACCCGCCTGGTGAAACGCGCGGTCTCACGCCCAAGCGGGACCGAAGCCGCGGCCGAGGCGCTCCCCCCGCGAACGCGGCCCGCCGATCCCGCACTCCCTTCCCGCAAAACCTGAGGCAACGGCTCGCCCTGAGCGGATGCGATGGGTGCTGCACCCTCACCTTTCCCGGAAGGCGTGGGCGATCTGATCGGTGAGCGGTTTGACGAGATAGGAGAGCACGGTGCGGTCCTGCGTGGTGAGGAACACCTCGACCGGCATGCCGGGCACCAGCGCCCTCCCCGACAGGCGGACAAGTTCGTCCTCGGCGATCGCAAGCCGGGCGGTGTAAAAGGTCAGGCCCGTCGTCTCGTCGCGGCTGAGATCGGGCGAGACGGTCAGGAGCGTCGCGGCGAGTTCCGGCGTCGTGCGCTGATCGAAGCTCGGGAAGCGCACCCGCGCCGCCTGGCCCGGACCGATCTGGTCGATGTTGACCGGCGCCACCTGCGCCTCGATCACAAGCCCGTCCTCCTGCGGCACGATCAGCATCGCCGTCTCGCCGCCGGCCAGCACCCCGCCGATCGTATGCACCGCCGACTGGTGCACCACACCGGAGCGCGGGGCGCGGATCTCGACCCGGCGCAACTGGTCCTCCGCCGCGATCTTCTGCTCCTCGAGCTGCGCGATGCGCCCGCGCACCTCCTGCAATTCGGTCAGCACTTCGGCCCGGCGCTCCTCCCCGAGCTGCAGGATCTGGATGCGCCGCTCGCTGATCGCCTCGCGCGCCTGGGCGATCTGCGCAATGAACCCGCCGCGCTCGCCGACGAGCCGCGCCCGGTCGCGCTTCAGCGCCGTGACCCGCGACTTCGCCACCAGCTTCTTGGCAAACAGCGCTTCCAGATCGGCCAATTCCTCCTCGATCAGCGCGATCTCCGCCGCCTTGCCGTCGCGCTGCGCCGCCAACCCCTCGATCTGGCGCTCGAACTGCACGATCTGCTCTTCCAGCTGACGTTTGCGGCCCGCGAGCGCCACCCGGCGCGCCGCAAACAGTGCCTGCTGGCTTTCCGCGATTTCGCGCCACAGATCGGCTTGCGCATCCGTTGGGACTGAGGACGGCGCGGCGAACACGACCTCTGCCGCCCCGGCCTGTTCCGCCGCAAGCCGCGCCTGCCGGGCGCCCAGTTCCAGCAACTGCTTGGTCACAACGGCAAGGTTCGCCCGCGTGACCGTATCGTCGAGCCGGATGAGCAGATCGCCCGCCACAACCGCATCGCCGTCCCGCACGCGGATCTCCTGCACGATCCCGCCTTCCTGGTGCTGGACCTGCTTGACCTCGCTTTCGACAACCACCGTGCCGGTCGCCACCACCGCGCCGGCGATCTCCGCCATCGCCGCCCAGGCGCCCGCGCCGCCGACAAGCAACACGACCAGCGCCAGACCGACCGCCAGATTGCGCCGGATGCTCCTGCGAAGCACCCGGTCGCTGTCCGGCGATGTCGACCCCCGCTGCGGATCTTCCCTAGCCGCCATTTCACCCCCCTCCGTGCCCTGCGGAACCGCTCGACGCGGCCGGCGCGATCGTTTTCTTCATGACCTCCGTCTTGGGACCGAAGGCCGCCATCCGCCCGTCCTGAAGATACAGCAGCGTGTCGACGGCGGCGATCGCGCTCGGCCGGTGCGCGATCACGATCACGATGGAGCCGCGCGCCCGCATCGCGGACACGGCCCGGGTCAACGCCGCTTCGCCTTGCGCGTCGAGATTGGAGTTCGGCTCGTCCAGCACCACCAGGAAGGGCGACCGGTAGAGGGCGCGTGCCAGCGCGATCCGCTGGCGCTGACCGCCCGACAGCGTCAGCCCCGCCGCTCCGATCTGCATGTTGTAGCCTTCGGGCAGCGAGACGATCAGTTCGTGCACGTCCGCCAGCTTCGCCGCGGCGATCACGTCCTCGTCCCGCGCGTCCGGATCGAAGCGGGCGATGTTTTCCGCGATTGTGCCCTCGAAAAGCTGGATGTCCTGCGGCAGATAGCCGACGAAGCCGGCGATCTGTTCATCCGACCATTGCGACAGTTCCGCCCCGTCGAGGCGCAGCGCGCCCTTGAGCGCGGGCACGACACCGACGATCGCGCGCGCCAGCGTCGACTTGCCCGACCCCGACGGCCCGATCACGCCCAGGCCGTCGCCGGCCGAAAGCGCGAACGACACGCCCTGGACGACCGGCGTCGTCAACCCGGCGGGCGCGGCGGCCAGGCCCTCGATCCTGAGATTTTGTTCAGGCGCGGGCAGCGCGAGACGCGTGTCCGTATCGGGCGCATCGACCAGCAGCCCGCGCAGCCGCCCAAGACTCTGGCGCGCCGCCACGAAGCCCCGCCACTGCGCGACCGCCTGCTCGACCGGCGCGAGCGCCCGCGAGGTCAGGATCGAGGCCGCGATCATCACGCCGGGCGTGATCTCCTGGTCGATGGCGAGCCAGGCGCCCACCCCCAGAACCGCCGACTGCAGCACGAAGCGCACAGCCTTGATCGCCGAGCCGAAGCTCCCGGCACGATCCGACGCCCGGCGCTGACGCTCGAGAAACCGGTCGTTCGCCGCCTGCCAGCGCGCCGACAGCGCGGCGCGCATCCCCATCGCCTGCACCGCTTCCGCGTTACGCCGCCCGGCTTCCACAAGCGCTGCGCGCCGCCCTGCTTCCTGCGCCGCCTCGGCCGCCGGCTTGCGCGAAAACGCCTCGTTCAGCGCGATAAGAACACAGATGACGAGCGCGCCGGCCAGCGCCACGAAGCCGAGCAGCGTGTGAAAGAGAAAGACGATTGCCAGATAGACCGGCAGCCACGGCAGATCGAAGAAGGCCGCGGGCCCCGGCCCCGACACGAACTGGCGCAGCGTGTCGATGTCCTGAACGGGTCGCACCTGCTCGGCCCGCGCGCCCAGTTGCAACGGCAGCCGCGAGGAAACCTCGAAGGCCGGGGTCGACAGCCGCGCATCGACCCGCTGACCCATGCGCGAAAGCAGGCGCCCGCGCACCCCCTCCAGCAACCCGAAGAACATGTAGAGCGCGACCACCAGACCGCCGAGCGCCGCGAGCGTCGGGACGGAGCCGCTGGCCAGAACCCGATCGTACACCTGCAGCATGAACAAGGGGCCCGTCAGCATCAAAAGATTGATGACAAGGCTCATCGCCCCCGTGCCCCAAACCGCCCCGCGCAACGCGGCAAACGCGGAGGACACCAGCGATGTGCGATCCTGGGCGCCTGGACGGGCTGTGCTCATGGAGCGGCTCTCTCTCGAAATCATTCGTGCAATCGATACCGGCTCGAAAAGGGGCCGCGGCAGGGCCCCGCGCACGTCAGCTATAACACGACTGATGCCCGCGACCAGCCGGCGCGTCGACAGGCTTCGGGCAGCGTCCCGACTGATATCGAAGTCCTTGAACTTGACCGAAAGCCCGCCGGTCCCCTTGCGTCAGCATCCGCGCCGCGGCGGGGCCCGCTTCGCGGCGCGCGGGCGCCTATGCAGGACGAGGCCGGCGTGCCTGACATCCGCCCGCGCGCGTGTCAGGCGAAGCGGGCCGAGAGCATGCGGGCGGCGTCCGGTACGGCCCGGCAGGCGGTGTCCAGATCGAAGGCCTCCAGCGCGACGACGCCGATTGAGTACTCCAGCCCCGCGAAGGCCGCGCCGGGCAGGCGGACGGGGCTCGAAACCCCGACGGCGCCCTTGTGAAGCTGGCCCCGCGTGACGCTGTAGCCATGGGCCCGGGCAAAGCGGACCTCCTCCGGCTCCTCCGGCTGCTCCTCACGCGCCGCCAGGATGGCGATGCCGGCCGCGCCACGGTCGATCGGGTGCCGGATGCCGACGCGGTAGTGGATGTTGACCGCCGCCCGGCGCGGTTCGGCGGTCTGCACCACGACGCACTCCCGACCTTCCGCCATCGACAGAAAGGCCGTCGCGCCGGTGGCTTCGGCCAGGTCCTCCAGCACGGGTCGCGCCATGGAGCGCACGCTGTCGGCCGCCTGCGCGCCGAGCTGAAACGCCGTCGCGCCGAGCACGATGCGCCCGTCGTCCAGGCGCCGCACCATGCCGTGCGCCGCCAGCGTGGCGACGATCCGATAGGCCACCGCCCGGTGCAGGTCGAGCCGCTCGGCGAGATCGCTCACCTTGAGCCCGCCCGGCGTGCCGGCAACCAGCAGAAGGGCCTCGATGCCGCGATCGAGGGTTTGAAGCGTGCCATGTGCCATTCAGCGCCTTGCCTTGCCGTTGTCCGTCCGCCCCGCCCTTAGCCACATTCCGCGACTTCGGCAACGGCGCGTCCCGATATTCGCAATCCATATTGCATTATTTGCGATTGAATGTCCGATATACGTCAAGTAAACCGGTTTCGCGGATCGGGTTCGACACGAGGGGAGGTATGGGTCACATGGCGCAACAGACACGGACCGAAGTGCGAGGCTGCCCGTTCGACGACGCCACGGCGGCACGCGCCGGACAGGGCGGCTGCCCCGTCTCCGATCCCGAGGCAATGGCGCGCGCCTTCGACGCCTTCGAAGGCCCCTACCAGGTCGATCCGGCCGAGGCGCTGCGCTGGTCGCGCGACCAGCTTCCCGTATTCTATGCCGACACGCTCGGCTACTGGGTCGTCAGCCGCTACGACGACATCAAGGCCGTGTTCCGCGACAACATCCTGTTTTCGCCCAGAAACGTGCTGGAGAAGATCACCCCGGCCCCGCCCGAGGCGATGGAGGTTCTGCGAGACTACGGCTACGCCATGAACCGCACCATGGTGAACGAGGACGAACCGGCGCACATGAAGCGCCGGCGCGCGCTGCTGGATCATTTCATCCCGGCCAATCTCGAACACCACCAGGACATGGTCCGCCGGCTGACGCGCGAGAAGATGGACGCCTTCATCGACGCCGGCCGCGTCGATCTGGTCGACGCCATGCTCTATGAGGTGCCGTTGAACGTGGCGCTGCATTTCCTCGGGGTGCCCGAGGACGACATCGCGGTGCTGCGCAATTTCTCCGTCGCCCACTCGGTCAACACCTGGGGCCGCCCCACGGACGAGCAGCAGATCGCCATCGCCCACGACGTGGGGCGCTTCTGGCAATACGCCGGCCAGATCATCGAGCGGATGAAGAAGGAACCCGAGGGCACCGGCTGGATGCACGAGACCATCCGCAAGAACGCCGAGATGCCGGACGTGGTCACCGACAGCTACGTCCATTCCATGATGATGGCGATCATCGTGGCGGCGCATGAGACCACCTCGCTGGCCTCCGCCAACATGTTCAAGACGCTGCTCACCCACCGCCAGGCCTGGGAGGACATCTGCGAGGATCCGAGCCTGATCCCGAACGCGGTGGAGGAATGCCTGCGCTACGCCGGCTCCATCGTTGCCTGGCGGCGTCAGACCACGGCGCCGACGCGCCTCGGCGGCGTCGATCTGCCCGAGGGCGCGAAACTGCTGATCGTCCAGGCCTCCGGCAATCAGGACGAGCGGCACTTCGAGGATGGCGACAGGTTCGACATCTATCGCGACAACGCGGTGGATCACCTCACCTTCGGCTACGGCAGCCACCAGTGCATGGGCAAGAACATCGGCCGGATGGAGATGCGGATCTTCCTCGAGGAGATGACCCGCCGTCTTCCGCACCTGCGGCTGTCGGAGCAGACCTTCACCTATCTGCCCAACACCTCCTTCCGCGGTCCCGATCATCTGTGGGTCGAATGGGACCCGGCGCAGAACCCGGAACGCCGGCGGCCGGAGTTGGCGAACACCAACCTCCACTTTCCCGTCGGCGCGCCGGCACGCCGCGACATCGCCCGCAAGGTCCGCGTGACCGAGGTGCGGGCCGAGGCGGACGGTATCCTCGGAGTGACGCTGGAGGACGCCAGGGGCCGGCCGCTGCCGCGCTGGAGCGCGGGCGCCCATGTGGAGCTGGTCGCCGGCGGCTACGACCGGAAATACTCGCTGTGCGGACACCCCGATGCGCCGGGCTACGCGCTCGCCATCCTGCGCGAGGACGAGGGCCGCGGCGGCTCGCGCTACATGCACGAGACCCTGCGCGCCGGCATGGACCTGCGCCTGCGCGGCCCCAGCAATCTGTTCCGCCTCGACGAGGACGCCGGCCACTATGTGCTGATCGCCGGCGGCATCGGCATCACGCCGATCCTGGCGATGGCCGACCGGCTCAAGGCGCTCGGCAAGGACTACACCCTGCACTACTGCGGCCGCGCGCGCCGCACGATGGCCTTCCTCGACAGGCTGGAGGCCGATCATGCGGGCCGGGTGACGATCCACGCGAAGGAAGACGGCGCCCGCGCCGATCTGGCGGCGATCGTCGACGCGCTGCCCGAGGGCGGCCAGATCTATTGCTGCGGACCCGAGCGCATGATCACCGCGCTTGAGACCCTGACGGCCGATCTGCCTGAGGGCACGCTGCATTTCGAGCATTTCTCGACCGCCAACGCCGGACTGGACCCGGACAATGAAACCGCCTTCGATGTCGAGCTGAAGGACTCCGGCCTGACCTTGCACGTCGGCGCCGACCAGACCCTGCTGGACGCGATCCAGGCGGCGGGGATCGACGTGGCCTCCGACTGCTGCGAAGGTCTGTGCGGCAGTTGCGAGGTGACCGTGCTCGACGGCGAGATCGACCACCGCGACAAGGTTCTCACGCGCGGCGAGCGTGCCGAGAGCCGTCGCATGATGGCCTGTTGTTCCCGCGCCAGAAACGGGGCGCGGATCAAGCTGGCGCTGTAGGGGCCCTGTCCCTGCACGTTCGCCTCAACCTGGAACTACAATGGGAGGAAACGACATGACACGGAAATCCACATGGCTTGCGGGCGCGGCCGTTTCGGCCGTCCTGGCGATCGCCGGCGCGACCGGCGCAAACGCGCAGACGACGCTCAAGGTGAGCCACTATCTTCCGGCCGTGCACGGCATCCACACGGATTTCATCGTGCCCTGGACCGAGCAGATCACCGAATGCACCGGCGGCGAGGTCGAGTTCGAGATCTTCCCCGCCGGCTCGCAGCTCGGCAATGTCGCGCGGCAGCAGGAGCAGGTGATGGCCGGCGTGGTCGACATCGCCCACGGCCTTCACGGCATCCCGCGCGGGCGCTTCCCGCGCACCTCGCTGATCGACATGCCCTTCCTGACCGATGACGCGGGCGCCGCGAGCTACGCACTGTGGGAGCTCTATCCGGAGTATCTCGCCGAGGAATATCGCGGCCTGAAGGTGCTGGCGCTGCATGCGCACAACGGCGGCCTGCTGCACACCGGCGAGAAGAAGGTCGAGACGATGGAGGACATGCAGGGGCTGCGCATCCGCACGCCGAGCCCGGCCGTGTCGCAGATGCTGTCCTTCCTCGGCGCCGATCCCCAGGGCCTGCCGCCGGGCGAGGTCTACGAAAGCCTCCAGCGCGGCGTCATCGACGGCACCGTCTTTCCGTGGGATCCGGTCAAGAGCTTCGGCCTGAACGAGGTGCTGAACTATCACCTGGACCTCGGCGCCTACACGGTGTCCTTCTTCTACGTGATGAACCAGCGCGCCTACGACGGGCTGAGCGAAACGGCACAGGCCTGTATCGACCAGTACTCCGGCGCCGACCTCGTCGCGAAATTCGGCGACTGGTGGGATCAGTGGGATGCGCCCGGCCGGCAGGATGCGATCGACGCCGGTCACGAGATCCGCACGCTGTCCGAGGACGAGCGGGCGCGCTGGGAAGAGGCGCTTCAGCCGATGATGGCGTCCTATCTCCAGTCGGTCCGGGACGCCGGCGTCGACAATGCCGAGGAAATCCTCGAGGCCATGCGCGCCAAGATCCGCGAGTATGAGGCCGCGAACAAGGACTGACGCGGACCGCACCCGCGTTCGACGCCGGCCCGCGCCGTGACGCGCGGGCCGGCGTTGACGGGTCTGCGTCGGCGCGCCGGCGTTGGCGGGTCTGCGTGGGCAAGTCTGCGTCGGGCGATCGGTGAGGAGGGAAACCGGTGAGACGTGTGATGAAAGGGGCGAGAGCGCTCGTCGCGGCGATGGCCGTTGCCGGGGTCGCCGCCTATGGAGCCGCCGCCCTGGTCACGGTGGCCGATGTTCTCGGCCGCCGGATCGGCCTGCCGATCGAAGGCGTGGTCGATCTGGTGCAGCTCTTCGTGGTGACCGGCGCCTGGCTCGTGATGCCCTATGCCTTCATGGCGGCAGCGCATGTGAGCGTGGATTTCCTGCTGACATCGATGCCCCGCAAGCTGATGCTCGCCTTGCGCGCGGTAGCCGTCGTCGCGACGCTCGCCCTCCTGGGGCTGATGCTGTGGCAGGGCTTCCTGACCTTCCAGACCCGGACGATGTTCGGCGACCGCTCGCAGCAGCTGGGCATCCCGATCGCCTGGTACTGGTACCCGCTGCTGATCGGCCTCGCCGCCTCCATGCTCGGCGCCCTCCTCCAGTTCCGTGACGCCCTGCAGGGGAAGCCCGATCATGACTGAATCGCTTCTCGGCCTCACCGGCTTCGCCGCCGCCCTGATCCTGATCGGTCTGGGCTTCCCGGTCGCCATCTCCATGGGGGTGATCGGCGCGCTCGGCTACTGGTATCTGAACGGCTGGATCGGGGTGTCCTACATCCTCGGCTCCAGCCCGTTCGAATCGATCTTTCCCTATTCCTTCTCGGTGATCCCGCTCTTCGTGATGATGGGCGTGTTCGCCTCGCACGCGGGCTTGTCGCGGTCGCTGTTCGCTGTGATCAACGCCCACATCGGCCACCGCAAGGGCGGGCTGGCCGTCACCACGGTGGGCGCGAGCGCGGTGTTCGGCGCGATCTGCGGCTCGTCGCTGGCCACCGTCGCCACCATCGGCCGGGTCGCCCTGCCGGAAATGAAACGGCACGGCTACGACCCGTCGCTGTCCACCGCCACGGTCGCGGCCGGGGGAACGCTCGGCGTTCTGATCCCGCCCTCGGTGCTGCTGGTCATCTACGGACTGCTCACCCAGAGCTCCATCGGGCAGCTGTTCATCGCGGCGCTGGTGCCCGGCGTGCTCGGCGCGCTGCTCTATGCCGGCGCGATCATGGTGCGCGTGCGGCTGCAGCCGGAGATCGCCCCGCGCGCCGAACGCACCGGCTGGCAGGACCGCATGCGCCACCTCAAGAAGGTCTGGCCGGTCGTCCTGCTGTTCGTGGTGGTGATCGGCGGCATCTATCTCGGCTGGTTCTCGCCGACCGAGGCGGCGGCCGTCGGCGCGGTGGGCGCCTTTCTTCTCGCCCTCGCCTCGGGCGAGCTGACCCGCGCGAAGCTCAAGGCCTCCGTCTTCGAAACGGCGGCCCTGACGGGCATGATCTTCTTCATCCTGATCGGCGCGGCGCTGTTCAACTTCTTCCTGGAAAACACCGGCCTGCCGCAGTTCCTGATCGATCAGATCCGCACCTCCGGGCTCGACCCCACCACCGTGCTGATCCTGATCCTGATTTTCTACATCGTGCTGGGGTGTTTCATGGATTCCATGTCCATGATCCTGCTGACGGTACCCCTGCTGGCCCCGGTGGCGCTGGAACTCGGGTTCGATCTCATCTGGTTCGGAATCATCGTGGTCACGGTGGCGGAAATCGGCCTGATCACGCCGCCGATCGGCATGAACCTCTTCGTCGTCCAGGCCACGGCCCGCGACGTGACGCAAGGCACCGTCGTGCGGGGCATCTTCCCCTTCATCCTCGCCGACATCCTGCGCCTGACGCTGCTTGTCGCCTTCCCCGCCCTCGTGCTCTGGCTGCCCTCGCAGGCGTTCTGAGTCCCCCACCGGCGCCCGGGCGGCCCTCCCCGCGCCTGCGGATGTCCCGACGCAGAGTGGCCCGGCGCGGACGCCGCGATGCCGCCGGGGCGGGCTCGGTCTTCAGCCCTGGCGCCTTGCGGAGACGGCCCGGCCGGCCGCCCACCCGGAAGACCAGGCCCACTGGAAATTGTAGCCGCCCAGCCAGCCGGTCACATCGACGGCCTCGCCGATGGCATGGAGACCGGGAACGCTCTTCGCCTCCATCGTGCGCGACGACAGGGCGTCGGTCGAGATCCCGCCGGCCGTCACCTCGGCCTTGGCGAAGCCTTCGGTGCCGGTGGGATGGAAGGTCAGGGCCCGCAGGGTGTCGGCGGCGCGTTGGAGATCCGCATCCGAGGTGTTTCCCAATTCCCGTTTCAGTCCGATATGCGCCGCCAGAACCTCGGCCAGACGGTTGGGTAGGTGCTCGCTCAGGACGGCGCGCAGCCGCGAGCGGGGCGAGCGCCGCCGCGCGTCACTCAGGATCTCCGCGGCGTTCGCGATCAGTTCCAGCACGACCGGCGCGCCGGGCGTCCAATAGGAGGACGCCTGCAGGATCGCCGGCCCCGACAGCCCGCGATGGGTGAAGAGGGCCGCCTCGGAAAAGGCCGTGTCGCCGACCCGCGCCGTGACCGGACAGGACACGCCGGTGATCCCGCGAAACGCCTGCGCCTCTTCCCCCAGCGTCAGCGGAACCAGCGCCGGCCGCGGCGGCACCACGGGCAGCCCGAAGCGCTGCGCGATCTCATAGGCGATCCCGGAGGCCCCCATCTTCGGAATGGAGGGACCGCCGGTGGCGATCACCAGATGGGGCGCCGTTTCGCCCGCGACGCGAAACACGCCGTCGCCATGCCCGATCTCGCCGATCGGCGTCGACAGCCGGATCTCGACCCCGCCCCGCGCGCATTCCTCGAGCAGCATCGCCACGATCTGCCGCGCGGAGCCGTCGCAGAACAATTGCCCCAGCGTCTTTTCGTGCCACGCAATGCGGTAGCGGTCGACCAGCGCGAGGAAGTCCCATTGCGTGTAGCGGGCGAGCGCCGATTTGGCGAAATGCGGGTTCTCGGACAGAAACCGGTCCGGGGCCGTTTCCATGTTGGTGAAGTTGCACCTGCCGCCGCCCGAGATCAGGATCTTCTTGCCCGCCGCCTCGGCATGATCGAGCAGGAGCACCCGCGACCCGGCCTGTCCCGCCGTCGCCGCCGCCATCAGGCCGGCAGCGCCGGCCCCGAGAACAATCACGTCGAATGTCATGCCCGTCCTCTACGACGGCGCGCGGAAAAGCAAAAGGGGCCTGGTGCTGTTCTCACCGGCCGACACGAAGGGCGCGCTGGAAAGACCCGCCGGTCGGCTTCGCCGTCAGGGGGCGCGCTGATCGGTGACGGACAGGGATCAGGCGCTTGTGCTGCGCCCCTGGATTTCGGAGATTTCCTTCATCAGCCATTTTCTGAACACGTCCACATAGGACGTGGCGGCGACGGTGCCTTCGGCGCAGACGAACTTGTAGGACAGCGACGGCTGGATATAGCTCTCGGAGATCACGAAGATCCGGCCGGCCTTCACGTCCTGGTCGATGAGGGAGCGATCCGCGAGCGCGATCCCCTGACCGGAACGGACGACCTCGATGATCGTGTGCTGGTCGTCGAAAACGAGATTGGGGTGATTGCCGCCGGTCTCGATCCGCTCCTGGTCGAGCCAGCTCTCCCAGTCCTTCAGGTCGCGATAGTTCAAACGGGTGACATCCGGACGGCGCAGCAGGTCCATGGGGCTCTCGACGCTCCCCATGAGATCGCCGCCGCACACGGGAACGAGCTTTTCGCGCAGCAACTCGAAGGAATGCGTCCCGGCCGGCGCGTCCTCGCAATACTCGATGAAGACGTCGTCGGGTCCCGGCGAGGAGGCGCTGGAGCGGAC
Organism: Stappia sp.; assembly: GCF_040110915.1. Classification (NCBI taxonomy): domain Bacteria; kingdom Pseudomonadati; phylum Pseudomonadota; class Alphaproteobacteria; order Hyphomicrobiales; family Stappiaceae; genus Stappia; species Stappia sp. The sequence continues at coordinate 3,203,166 of NZ_CP157793.1, forward strand.
GTTGTTCAGATGCAGCTGCAATCCCGGATTCTCGTTCATGAAGTCGGAGATTCGCGGCGCGATCACCTTCAGGGCGAAGAACGGCCCCGCACTGACGTTCAGGGTCTTCGTGTCGCGAACCTTCCGGATGAGGGACAGGGTTTCGCTGATCTCGTCGAGGGCGCGTTTGCAGGTCTCGTTCAGAAGCATGCCCTGCGGTGTCAGGGAGATCCCCTTGCTGCCACGCACGAAGACGCGAACGCCGAGATTTTCTTCCAGCAGCTTGATCTGATGGCTGACGGCGCCCTGGCTGACGGAGAGCTCGTCGGCGGCCCTGGTGAAGCTCAGATGATGGGCGGCCGCTTCGAAGACCCGTATGGCCTTCAGGCTCGGGATCCGCTTGCGCTCGGATCTGGCATGCGCCGGGTCATTAGATTTCCTCATGCCTTGGAATACTTCTTTTGCATTGTTCGATCAAGCAACGCAGGGATACTTTCAAAAAAATCATGATGTTCCGAACGGTCGATGGAAAAAAAATCATGACCGGCGCGGAGACAGGGAACAAATCACGTCGCGAGACAGCGCGCTCGGACAGCCTGCGGTGGAGGAAACCAAGCATGAAATCGCTCTTCAGGATCTCGGCGCTCACGGTCGCCATGACGATGGCGGGTCTTGTCCCGGCAACGGCCGAGACGCTCAGGATGGGAACCGAGGGCGCTTACGCTCCGTTCAACTCCGTATCCGAAAACGGAGCGATCGAGGGCTTCGACGTGGATATCGGCAACGCCATCTGCGCGCAGATGAAGGTCGAGTGCGAGTGGAGCGTCCATGACTGGGGCGGCATCATTCCCGCGCTCAACGCCAGGAAATTCGATGTCATGGTGGCGTCGATGGCAATCACGCCCGCGCGCCAGAAGGCGGTCAGTTTCACCGATCCCTATTATTACAACGCCATGCGCTTCGTGAAGCTCAAGGACGTCGCGCTCACGGACGCCAGGCCGGAAACGCTCAAGGGGCTGACCATCGGCGCGCAACAGGGCGCCGTCTCGGCGAAGGTGCTGGACGACTGGTTCCCCGACAGCGACATCAAGCTCTTTCCCAAGCTCGGCGAAGCGTTGATGGACCTGGAAAGCGGCCGCATCGATCTGGTCCTGTCGAGCCAGTTCGCCATCGGCGACTGGATGGACGACGGCGTGGAGTGTTGCGAGTTCGTCGGCGAAAGCTTCCTGATGGACGGCACCGTCGGCGCCGGCATCGCCTTCCGCAAGGACGATGACGCCTTGCGGGCCCGGGTCAACGAGGCGCTCAGGACGATCATCGACAACGGCACCTACGACGAGATCCGCAAGACGTATTTCGACTTCGACATCATGAGCAAGCCCGTCTACGTGAGCGAACTGTTCAACCGGTAATCCGCACAGGCCCGCGTCCCTGCGGCGCAGGTCGTCGCAGGCAGGCCGGACACCTTGATGCACGGGTCCGGTCTGCCGCCATCCCCTCGCCACAGCGGGCGTCGCGCCTCTCCGGCGCGGCCCGACAGAGGACGACATGACCTGGTTGAACTCTCTTTCCTACGGAAGCGGCGGCTGGGGCGATGAACTGTTGTACGGGCTGGGCGTCACGCTCGCCCTGGCCATCGCGACCTTTCCCTTCGCCATCGTCCTGTCGTTTCTGATCCACTGGGCCAAGGTGTCGCGCCATATGCCGGTCAGGCTGTTCGGGCGCGCCTATACGACGGTCTTCAAGAGCCTGCCGGAAATCCTGACGCTGCTGATCCTCTACTACCAGTCGCAGGCAATCGTATCGTGGCTGGTGGAGGTCATCGCCCCCGGCTCCAACCTGTCGATCAGCCCCTTCGTGGCCGGCATGATGGCGCTCGCCTTCGTGATCAGCGCCTATGGCAGCGAAGTGGTCCGCGCCGCGCTCAACGCCGTCGGCAAGGGGCAGTTCGAGGCCGCCGCGTCTCTCGGCCTGTCTCCGGTCAACGCCTTCGTCAAGGTCATCCTGCCGCAGGTGTGGCGCCACGCCATTCCCGGCTTCGGCAATCTCTGGGTCATCCTGCTCAAGGACACCTCGCTGGTGTCGGTCATCACCTTGTTCGAGCTGACCCATGTGGCGACGGTCGCCATCAATGCCACCCGCCAGCCGTTCCTGTTCTTCGGCCTGATCTCGGTCATCTACGTCGTGCTGGTCACGCTTTCGACCCGGGCGCAGAAGCAGGTCGAGAAGCGCGTCTCCAGAGGCTTCATCCGGGAGGAGACCGGCGATGTTTGACCTCTATTTCGGAGAATTGTCGCGCTGGAACGACGGCCTCGTCCTCACGGCGGTGATGAGCACCCTGTCGGTCGTGATCGGCTTCTTCGTGGCCCTGCCGATCGCGCTGGCCCGGTCCCGATCGAAAGGGATCCTCGGCTTTCTCGCGCTTGGATACGTCAACATCTTCCGCGGCGTGCCGCTGCTCGTGCTGATGTTCCTGATCTACTACGGCTCGGGCCAGTTCAGCCGGGAGCTTCGCGCCCTCGGCCTGTGGTGGTTCTTCCGCGACGCCTATTACTGCGGCCTTCTCGCGCTCGTGCTGAACACGACCGCCTATCAGGCGGAGATCATCCGGGGCAGTCTCGACACCATCTCCACGTCGGTTCTGGAAACCAACGCGGCACTCAACCTGACCCGCTGGACGAGCTTTCGCCGGGTGCTGCTGCCCATTGCCTTCGCCAAGGCGCTGCCGCCGCTCGGCAACGAATACATCCTGATGGTCAAGGCGACATCGCTGCTGGCGATCATCACCGTCTTCGACCTGATGGGACAGGCGCGGATGATCTTCTCCGAGACCTTCGACCTGCGCGTCTACTACATCGCGGCCGCGCACTATCTGGTGCTGGTTCTGCTCATCGAATGGGTGCTGCGCCGGATCGAGACCAGAATCAAATGGATGGCCTGATGGGCCTGGCCCCGGGTCAACCGACAAGGAGATCGGAGATGCTTGCCGAGACCGCCATCAACTTCGAGAACATGAACAAGTACTTCGGGGCCTTCCATGTGTTGAAGGACATCAACCTGCAGATCGCGAAGGGCGAACGCATCGTGGTCTGCGGCCCGTCGGGCTCGGGCAAGTCGACCCTGATCCGTTGCGTCAATGCCCTGGAGAAATACCAGTCCGGGCACCTCTACGTGGACGGGATCGAGCTCGACGACACGCAAGGCACCATCCGCAAGGTCCGCAATCACGTCGGCATGTGCTTCCAGCATTTCAATCTGTTCCCGCATCTGACCGCGCTCGACAACTGCACGCTGTCGCCGATCTGCACGCACAGGATCCCGAAGGCCGACGCGGAAGAGCAGGCGATGGACTATCTCGCCAAGGTGCGCATGGAAGGGTTCGCGCATAAATACCCCTCGCAACTGTCCGGCGGACAGCAGCAGCGCGTGGCCATCGCCCGCTCGCTGTGCATGAAGCCGGACATCATGCTGTTCGACGAGCCGACCTCCGCCCTCGACCCCGAAAGCATCTCCGAAGTCCTCGACGTGATGGTCGACCTCGCCGGCGGCGGGATGACCATGATGTGCGTCACGCACGAGATGGGCTTCGCGCGCAAAGTCGCGGACCGGGTGGTGTTCATGGATGCCGGCGAGATCGTCGAGGTCAACGAGCCGGAGGGCTTCTTCGCGAACCCCCGCGAGGAACGCTCGGCCAGGTTCCTCAAGCAGATCATCAATCACTGATCCACCGGGCGCCCCGGCCTATCGGGGGCACGACGCCAACAAACGAGAGGCAAGGCATGCGTTTTCGCGTGGCCGTGATCGGCTTCATCCATGAAAGCAACACCTTCACGTCGCTGATGACCGAGATGCAGGACTTCCGCTCCACCCAGTATTTCCTGGGGCAGGATGTTCTTGCGGAATTCAGAAACACCGGGTCGGAAATCGGCGGCTGCATCGATGTGGCCGAGGACAAGGGATGGTCGGCCGACTACATCCTTGGCGCCCATGCCCAGCCGGGCGGACCGGTCTCGGAAGCCGCCCGCACCGAGATCACGGGCGAATGCCTCCGCCGCCTCAAGGCCGGCGGCCCCTATGACGGCGTCTTCGTCGCGCTGCATGGCGCGATGGTGACCGAGACCGATCAGGATGGTGAAAGCCAGTTCCTGAGAGAACTGCGGACGGTCGTCGGCAACGACATTCCCATCGCTGTCACGCTGGACCTGCATGCGAATGTCTTCGACGCGCTTTCGGAGCTTGCGCAGATCGCGGTGTCCTTCCGCACCTATCCGCATGTCGACCTGCGCGCGGTCGGTCGGGAGGCCAGCGAGCGCCTGCATGAGGCCATGGCCGGGCACAGCGTCCCGCGGATAGCGGTGCACCGCCCCCCGGTCCTGCTGGGGTGCGACGACGGCCGGACCTCCGACGACGGTCCGATGTGCCGCCTGCTGGAAAGCGCGGCGCGGGAGATGGAAGCGCCCGGCATCCTGAACGTGGCGATCAACGCCGGCTTTCCCGACGCCGACGTCTGGGCGTCGGGGCCGAGCGTTCTGGTGACCTACGACGCGCGGACCGCGACCCGCGAAACCGCCGACGCCGTCGCCCTGCGCATCTGCGACGAGATCTGGGAGCACCGCGACACCTGGAACGGTCCGATCCCGCTGGAGGAGTGCATGCGCAGACTGAAGGCGGCCGAACCGGGCAACGGTCCCATCGTGATCGCCGATTATGCCGACAATCCCGGCGGAGGCGCGCACAGCGACTGCACCGCGCTCATCTCGGCTCTTCTGGAGGCCGGCGTCGAAAACGCGGCGGCAGCCGCACTGCTCGACCCCGAGGCGGCGGCCCTGCTTGCCCGGCGTGGCGTCGGGGCCGAAGTCACCCTCGCCATCGGCGGCAAGATCGACCCGACCGTCGGCGGCGGACCGATCGAGGTGACCGGCACGGTCATGGCGGTCAGCGACGGCCGCTTCCACTTCGAGGGCCCGATGTTCACCGGGTTGCCCGCGTCGACGGGCACCAGCGTGTGCCTGCGCGTCGACGGCCTCGACATCATGATCGTGTCCGAGCGGATGCAGCTCTACGACCTGAATATCCTGCGCGTGGTGGGAATAGAACCGGCCGAGAAATCGATCGTCGCCGTGAAGTCCATGAACCACTTCAAGGGCGCGTTCCGGCCCATTGCCTCGCAGATCATCGTGACCGACGCGGGAGGCCTGTGTTCGCCCGATCTGTCGCGGCGCACCTACACACGGGTCCGTCGCCCGGTCTTTCCTCTCGACACGCTGTGACCGCCGGCGCGGAATTGCCCCTGCGGCGCGCCGGATAGGGGATGGCCGCCCGCCGGCGCGCGCCTCACCCGGATGCGGTGCGCCCGGCGACCAGATCGCCGACGATACGGGCGGTGACGGGCGCCAGCGTCAGCCCCAGATGGCCGTGACCGAAGGCGAGGATCACCTCGGGCGCCCCGCGCACCGGGCGGATGACCGGCACCGAATCCGGCATCGACGGACGAAACCCCAGCCAGGTGCGATCCGGTTTGCCCAGATCGGGGAAGAAGGTCCGCGCGCCCTCCTCCAGCTGGGCAAACCGCCGCGCGTTGGCCGGTGCGGCCAGATCGCCCAGTTCCACCAGCCCCGCGATGCGCAAACGCCCCTGCATCGGCACCATGTAGAAGCCCCGGGAGGTCGGCGAGACGGGACGCGACAGAAGCGGCGTCGGCATGTCGAACTCGATGTGATAGCCACGCTCCGTGTCGAGCGGCACCCGCTCGCCGGCCTGCGCCACAAGCGCCCTGGAGTGCGCCCCGGCCGCGATCACGACGCGGCGCGCGGTGAGCGCGCCCTCGGGCGTGGTCACCCGCACGCGGGCGCTCTGCCGCTCCAGCCGCACGGCCCGCCGGGGCAGGATGCGGACGCCCGCCCGCGTGGCCGCCACCGCGAGACGGCGCATCGCCTCGCCCGGGTCCGTCATGCTCATGGCGTCGGGAAACAGCACCGCGCCCCCTTCGAAGGGCGGCAAGTGCGGCTCCAGCCGGCTCAGGTCGTCGCTCGACAGCAGTTCCTGCGCGATGCCATGGGTGCCGCGCAGGGCAATGTCCGCTTGCGCGGCCCTGAAATCGCGCATCGAGGTATAGGCGTAGACGCAGCCATTGTGCCGGAACAGATCGTCCGCCGCGATCTGCGCCGACAGCTCATGCCACCCGCCGGAGGCCTCGGCCAGCAGCGGCGCCAGGGCGGCGACGTTGCGACGCATCCGGCCCGGCAGGGATTCATAGGCAAAGCGCAGCAACCAGGGAAACAGCGTCGGCAACGCCGCCTTGCGCACCGACAGCGGCGAAACCCGGCTGAACAGCAGATCGGGCAGATTGCGCAGCACGGCCGGTGTTCCGACCGGAATGATGGCATATTCGGCGATCGTGCCGGCATTGCCATAGGAGGCGCCGGAGCCCGGCTCGTTGGGCTCCAGCAAGGTCACCTCGCGCCCCTCGTCGGCCAGCCGCAGGGCCGCTGACAGGCCGATGACACCGCCACCGATGACCAGAATTTCCGTGTCCGTCGCTGCCGACATGGACATCGCCTCCCCCGTTCGAATTCGTGAAGATCGCAACCGCGCGGGGTTCCCGCTCCGGCCTTGGCGCTCCGCCCTCCGGCGGCTCAGATCACCGGCTCCAGCAGATGCCGGTCGTCCCGCAACACCTCGCGCAGACGCGTCAGCGCCTCGCGCAACTGCGCGCGCGAACGCGCCGCCCCGACATTGAGGCGCACCGCATGCGGCACGGCGTTGCGGCTGATGGCGAAGGCTTCGCCCGACAGCACGCCGACGCCGGCCTGCGCGGCGGCGCGCACGAAGGCATTCGCATGCCACGGCTCCGGCAGGTGGACCCAGGCGTGGGGCGCCTGCGGATCCTGCGACAGGTCGACGTCGCCCAGCAGCTCGCGCACGAGCATCTGACGCGCTTCGAACTCGCGCTTCTGCCCCTCCAGGATCCGTCCGACCTGGCCGTCCTCGATCAGGCGCGCGGCGATCAGCGCCGTCAGCGGCCCCGTGCTCCAGCAGTTGATGCGCAGCATCGCCGCGATATCGCCAACCAGCGACGCCGGCGCCAGAACCGCCCCGAAGCGCAGACCCGGCGCAATGCTCTTGGAAAAGCCGCTCAGGTGGATCGTGATATCGGGATCGCTCGCCACGAACGCCCGGGGCGCCCCGTCCTTCAGCGGCCGATAGACATCGTCCTCGATCAGCAGCGCACCGTGGTTCCGGGCGATCCCGGCAAGGGCGCGGCGGCGCTCCTCGGCCAGCGTGACGGTGGTCGGATTGTGCAAGGTCGGCACCAGGAACACCGCGCGCGGCGCCAGCTCGGCACAGGCACCGGCAAGGGTCTCGGGCCGCATGCCCTCGTCGTCCATGTCCACCGGCTTCAGAACGAGGTCGAGCGACCGGCACAATGCGCCGATCCCCTGATAGGTGAGCGCATCGGCGAGGATGACATCGCCCGGCCGGGCGATCGCCGCCAGCACGCAGGAGAGCCCGTGCTGCGCGCCGTTGGTCACCAACAGCCGCTGCGCCGGGGCCTCACCCTCGATCTGCGCGGCAAGCCAGCCGGCAACCGCCTCGCGCGCCCAGTCTGGGCCTTCCGGTTCGTGAAAATCCTGCAGCGCGGCGTAACGCGGGTCTTCCGGCAGGCGCGGCAGCAGCGCTGCGAGCGCTTCCAGATAGCCGGTCGTCGCCGGACGGTTCACCGACAGGTCGATATAGCCCTGCTCGTCCAGCGGCGCGGACTTGAAATGCGCCGCCTCCCGGCCAGAGGCAACCAGCGACCCCCGGCCCGGGCGGCTCGTGACCAGGCCCCGCTCCTGCAGATCGGCAAAGGCACGGGTGACCGTCGTCAGATTCACCCCCGCCTGACGCGCGATATCGCGTTGCGGCGGCAACCGCTCCCCGGCGGACAACTCGCCGCAGGCGATCTTCGCGGCGATGGCGTTGGCAATCTGACGGTAGATCGGCGTATCCGCGTCGGCGAACGCGGTCTTGTCGAACAATGCGGACAGCAGACCTCTCCTCTCTTCCCGTCGTCTCGTCAGCCACGCCGCCGCAACGCTCGACCGCCCGGCCTTGCGTCGCGCCCCGCTTGCGTGTCGCCCCCGGACCTCTTGGCCGGCGCTTCTTGGCCGGCGCCTCTTGGCTGACGCCCGGCCGCCCGCGTCCGTCAGACCTTCCGCCCTATGGCATAGCACCGCTTTTTGTCTGACGTAAATACCGGACAATACCCAGACAAGCACGACATCTTACGCGACGCAAGATCAGCCCGCCAATCGATTCTTTCGGAATATTTCGCAAATCACCGATTGACGGACCAAAAAAATCACTGATAGCGTTTGATTGATCGTTTTGTATGGTCACACAATCTCCACTCGCGGAGGTCGCGCCGCACCGGCGCGAAGGAGTGGCGCACTGCTGGAGGAGCACCCGGATGAGACATCACGCGAAAAGACTTGCCACCTATGCGCTGGCCGCCGCGACGGCCGCGGTGCTGATGGGCGGCAGCGTGCAGGCGGAAACCCTGCGCCTGTCGACGCTGAAAAAGCCCGGCTCCGAGGGTGAGGCCGCGGCGCTGCGCTTTGCCGAACTGGTCGAGCAGGGCACCGAGGGACGCATCAAGATCAAGGTCTACCCCGCCAGCCAGCTCGGCGACTGGACGGAGGTCTACGAGCAGGTGATCCAGGGCGCGGTCGACATGGCCATGCAGCCGCTGGCGACCAGCAGCGACAAGCGCCTCGCCATCACCTGGTTCCCCTATGCCTTCATCGACTACGACACCGCGCGCGAATCGCTCTCGCCCGGCGGCGCGGTCTTCTCGATCGTCAAGGACGTTCTGGAACCGCAGGGCCTGACCCCGCTCGGCGTCTTCGGCGCCGGCATGGGCGGTGCGGGCTTCGCCAAGCCGGTCGAAAACGTCAAGGATTTCGACGCCAGTCACGATCTGAAGGTGCGCGTCTGGCCGGGCGGCATCACCCACCGGGTGCTGCTGGAGCGACTGGGCTACAACACCGCGACGGTGCCCTGGGCGGAGCTTTACACCGGCATGCAGACCGGCGTGGTCGACGGCCAGGTCGGCGGCACGGCCAACATGACGCTGGAGTCCTTTGAGGACATCACCAAGACGTGGGTCCAGTACAACACCCACTTCGAGGGCGACTGGTTCATCGTCAACGCCAACACCTACGCGAACCTCGAGGATGCGGACCGCAAGGTGCTGCTGGACGCCGCGCAGCAGGTCAGCGCCGAGCGCTTCGAGGATGTCGCGGCCGCCGACGCCGCCGCCCTGGCGACAATGCGCGAGGCCGGGATCGACGTTGTCACCTTCGACAAGGCGGAGCTTGAGGAACTGGCGGCGATCGTGCGGCGCGACGTCTGGCCGGAGATCGCCGACGAACTCGGCGAGGAGACGCTCGGCAAGCTGAAGGCCTCGCTCGGCGTGGAGTAATCCGAACGCCATTCGGGAGACGGATCGGATCGTCGCGGCCCCCGCGCGATCCGCTTTTTCTCGCAGGGCAGTGACACGGCGATCGGGAGGACGCCCGGACATGCAGAACGAGACGGAAACCGAAATCGCGGCAGCGGGAGACAGGGCCTTGCCGCTCGCCGCCTCGCCGGACACGGTGAACACCCCCCGCTTCCTGCGCGGCGGCGCGTTGACGGCCTGGAACTGGACCCTGCGCCTGCAGCGGATCCTGCTGGTCGCCTGCGGCGCGGTGCTCACCCTGCTGATCGCCATTCAGGTCTTCACCCGCTATGTCCTCGGCATCTCGATCTTCGGGATCGAGGAACTGGCGAGTTTCGTCGCGGTCTATCTCTACTTTCTCGGCGCCAGCCACGGCGCCTGGGAACGCGGCCACATCTCGGCAAGCCTGGTGGACCTGATCCTGCCCTACGGCCGGCCCCGGCTGGCGCTCAGTGCCCTTGCCGGCCTGATCACCGTGGTTCTGGCCGGCTGGATGTCGGTGTGGGCCTGGCAATATCTCGACTACAGCATCGGCCGGGGCACCATGTCGCTGGAAACCGGCCTGCCCATGTCCTGGGTCTATGCGATCATGCCGATCGGGCTCAGCCTGATGACGCTCTACTTCACCGTTGAATTTCTCGAGCGCGTCCGACGCCTCGTCCTGGGGCCGGCGGCCGACGGGGAGGCGATGGCGTGAGCGACATCATCATCTATGACGCCCTGCTGCTGACGCTGCTGCTGGTGATTGGCGTTCCGGTGCCCTTCTGCTTCGCCGGCGCGGTGCTTTTTCTGGTGCTGTTCGGAGATTTCGGCTCCGCCAGCTTTCTGGTGGGAGCGGGCTATTCGAAGCTCTCGTCCATCGTCGTCATCGCCATTCCGCTCTACATCCTCGCCGGCAGCATCATGAGCCGCGGCGGCATCGCCGAACGTCTGGTGGATCTCGCCGACAGTCTCGTCGGCCGGATGCGCGGCGGACTGGGCATCGTGGTGATCATGGCGACGGCGGTGTTCGGCGCCATTTCCGGCATGGCTTCCTCGGCCGTCGCGGCGATCGGCACCATCATGATCCCGCGCATGGAGGCCCGAGGCTACGATCGCGGCTACGCCACGGCGCTGGTCTCCGCCTCGGCGGTGCTGGCGCTGCTGATCCCGCCGAGCGCCTCGATGATCCTTTTCGGCTGGGTCACGGGCACCTCGATCCTCGCGAGCTTCCTGGCGCCGGTGGTGCCGGGCCTCCTGCTCTGCTCGCTGCTGGCGTTCTGGAACCGCGTGCTGACCCGGCGCATGCCGCTGGTGACGCCGCCACCGGTCGACGCCCGCCAGTTCGCGCGCGAAGTCGCCCGGCGCGGCCGCAGGGCCGGCATGGGCCTCGTGATGCCGGTGCTGATCCTGGGCTTCATCTATGGCGGGGTGACCACCCCCACCGAGGCCGCCGCCGTGGCGGTGCTCTACGCCATTCCCGTGTCGATCTATCTCTATCGCGACATCGACTGGAGCGACCTGGCGGACGTGATCTGGCGGGCCGGGCGGACCACCGGCGTGCTGTTGCTGATGATCTTCTTCGCCTCCATGCTGGGCCGGGTCTGGACGCTGGAGGACGTGCCGCAGCAGATCCTCGAGAGCTTCCTCGCCATCAGCGAAAATCCGATCGTGCTCTTGCTGATGGCCAATATCTTCCTGATGATCGTCGGCATGTTCATGGAGGATGTCAGCGGCATCCTGCTCGCCGCGCCGCTGTTGCTGCCGGTGATGCAGCAGGCCGGCGTGGATCAGGTGCAATTCGCGGCCATCATCGCCACCAACCTCGGAATGGGCCTGATCACCCCGCCCACGGCTCCGATCCTGTATTTCGCCGGGCTGATCGGAAATGTGCCGCTCGCCCGCATGCTCCTGCCCACGCTGGTGTTCGTCTTCCTGGCCTATCTGCCCGTGGTGCTGTTGACGACCTTCCTGCCAGCATTGTCGCTCACCCTGCCGCGCCTGATCCTCGGCGGCTGACCGCGCCCGCATCGACGGCCGCCCCACGGCGGCCGTCCCCGACCGGATCGGCGGAAGAGAGGATCCGCGCGGCGGTCACCGTCGCCTCCGAGCCGTCGGCGAGAATGACGGTTGCCGATCCGTCGGCGAGCATCGTTTCGAAATGCTCGAGATTGTGCTGCTTCAGGACCGCCGCCCTGTCCATGCTGGTGAATTGCGAGCCTTGATCAGAATGGACCAGACCCGTGCCCTTCGGCTTTCGACGCCACACCGCCATCGGCAATTCCTGCAGCACGACATCAGCGATCTGCCGACCGTGCGATGACCAGCCGATGACGCGGCGTGAGAACAGGTCGATCACCACGGCCGGATAGGCAAAACCCTCCCGGGTCCGGCTAATGGTGATGTCTGTCCCCCATGCCCGGTCCGGCGCATCGACATCGAACCACCGGGCCGGATACGCAGGCAGCGGCACATCCGCGCACCGTTAACCGCTGCCGATGCTCGGCATCAGGCGCGTATCTCGCTTTGCATCCCTGGCGAAACACGCGGTGGTTTTTTAAGATGGTGTGTTCCTCGGTGACGCGCGCCAGCTCCGTCTTCAGACAACGTCTCTCTGCCGCGTGATCCTCATCGCCTCCCGAGGGCTTCGAGGACTTCGTCTTCCACGCATAGCGCGTGTGGACTCACGCCAACCACTGCGACACCTCCGCAACCGGATAGCCCCGCCCGGCGATCTGCGCGACAGCATCGCGCTTGAACTCACCACTGAAGTTGCCGGATCCCTGCATGGCCTCCTTGCGTCGAATTCAGGGAAGACGGCGTCCACCAATCCAGGGGATATTCACCGGTGTCCCATCGCGTCATGATCATGCCCAAATGGAAGACTCGATCATGAACGATGCGATCCGGCGTCTGCGCACATGCCCGGCATGAACCCAGCCGCCCTGGGTTCCGGTCTCGCGCCTGAGATGCATTGCCAAGACCTTTCTCCTAAACCTAAAATGGCAGAAATTTGAGACACGCGTGCCGACCTGCACGCCGACGGCGCCGTTGGCCGCGGCCCGGATGACGTTTTGTTGCAATGATAGATTGACTGGAGCATCGGCGTGTATTTCGCGCATTCGGGCAAGGCCCCCGACCGGACCGATTGGCAGCCGCTGCCTGACCACCTCACGGCGGTCGCGGTCCTGGCCGCGGCGTTTGCAGACCCTCTGGGCCTGGACCGCGCGGCGTTTCTGGCCGGGCTCTATCACGACCTCGGGAAATACTGCGAGGCGTTCGAGCGCCGGCTGCAAGGGGAGGATATCCGCGTCGATCATTCGACCGCCGGCGCCCTTGCCGTCATCGAACACGCCTGGGAACGCCCCCTCGACAGGGCCACGGCGGAGCTGATCGCCTATTGCATCGCGGGGCACCACGCCGGCCTGCCGGATCGGCTGAACGACACCGCGGCCTGCCTCGACAGGCGCCTGCAATCCGAGCTGCCGACCCTGGATCCGGTGTGGCGGACCGATCTCCCCTCGCCGCCCGGCGACATCGCTCCCGCCCTGTTCGCGACCTTCTCGGACCCGAAGGAGGCCTTCTTCTCGCTTTCCGTCGCCACGCGCATGATCTTCTCATGCCTGGTGGACGCGGATTTCAAGGATACGGAAGCCCATTACGCCGCGCTCGAACAGCGTATGAAGGACAGATCATGGCCAACGCTTCAGGCCCGCCTGCCGGAGCTTCTCCAGCGCTTCGACGCATGCATGGAGAGAAAGCGCGACCTCTCCACCGACCTCAACAGGCTGCGCGCGCGCATTCTGGATCATGTCCGCGCCAGGGCGGGCGAAGCGCCGGGGCTGTTCACCCTGACGGTCCCGACAGGCGGCGGCAAGACACTGGCCTCGCTCGGCTTTGCCCTCGATCACGCCCGTCTTCACGGGCACCGTCGGGTGATCTACGCCCTTCCCTTCACCTCGATCATCGATCAGACGGCCGACATCTTCCGGAGCGTTCTTGGCGCCGACCATGTGCTGGAACACCACTCCGCGATCGATGAAGACCGCAGACCGCCGGGGCGGACGGACGACCGGCAGCAGGCGGAGAAGCTGAAGCTCGCCATGGAAGACTGGGCCGCGCCCGTGGTGGTGACGACCAATGTCCAGTTCTTCGAAAGCCTTTTCGCGGCCAAGCCCTCCCGCGCGCGCAAACTGCACAATATCGCGGGAAGCGTGGTCATCCTCGACGAGGCGCAAACCCTTCCGCGAGACCTTCTGAAGCCAGCAATGCGCATGCTTCGGGAACTGGCGCAGTCTTATGGCTGCAGCATTGTGCTCTGCACGGCCACCCAACCGGCGCTGGACGCCGACAAGCTGGAGGGCGGGTTGCCGCTTCGGGGGCGGGAACTGGCGCCGGACCCGCAAGAGCTTTCCAATACGCTCCGGCGCGCCACCGTCCGCCGGGTCGGCGACATGGCGAACGACGAGCTGATCGCGGCCTTGCGCGAGGCCCCAAGGGGCCTTGTGATCGTGAACAGTCGCAAGCATGCGCGCGCGCTGTTCCGCGACGCGCAGGCAAGCGGCCTGGAGGGCCTCGTGCACCTCACCACCCGGCAATGCGCAGTTCACCGGCGTCAGGTTCTGGCGCGCATCCGCGAGCGGCTGGAGGCCAAGTCCTCCTGCCGGGTGATCGCGACCAGCTTGATCGAGGCCGGCGTCGATATCGATTTCCCGAAGGTCTGGCGGGCCGAGGCCGGTCTCGACCAGATCGTGCAGGCGGCCGGGCGCTGCAATCGTGAGGGCCGCGCGCAGGCCGGGGACAGCATCGTCACCGTCTTTTCCGCCCCCGATTATCCGCCGCCGCGAGAGGTCAGGAGCCTCGTCACCGACATGCAGCGCATGCTCGGGCGCCACGACGACCTGCTGTCGCTTGCGGCCATCGAGGACTATTTCGCCGAGGTCTACTGGCGCATGGGCGACAGACTGGACGCGCGCGGCATTCTCAAATTGTTCACGGGCACGGCGCGCGGGACCGATTTCGCCTTTCGCACGGCGGCCGAGCGGTTCCGGATGATCGACAGCGGACTGGTCCCGGTGATCGTCGCCTACGACGCGCCGGCGGAAGACGCCATCGCGCGATTGCATGCGCCGGAGATGTCTTCCGGCACGCTCGCGCGCGCGCTTCAGGGATACACGGTCCAGGTCGCGCCCACGGACCGCGACGCGCTGATCCGCAATGGCCACGTCGCCTTCGAACGCCCCGACCTGCGCGGCGACCAGTTCGCGGTTCTGAAGACCCCCGGCCTGTACCGGGAGTCCGTCGGCCTCGTCTGGGAGGAAGCCGACGATCTGCCCATGCCAAGCAACGTGATTTAGGAGAAGGCGGCGAGCCCGACAGTCGAGCTCACCGCCCTTACAGAAGGAGCACTTTACGCTCGCAAACAAAGTTTCGATCCACGCCCCATACGAGGGGCGACACCAACTTAGCTATATGGGGTCAATATCCAACTCGATAGCGACCGCAAACGAACCAACCCTTACTGTGAATGTGTATCGGCGACGTTTGGGGATATTTTGGCGTTTCATAATAGCGAGTCCCATTTTTGCAGCGCCATTCGTAGGCTAATGGACAGGGGTTGTCAAGAGAAGTAGAAGGGAACATAACGTTCCCATACAAAGAAGTCTGGAGGATTAGCGGATGTCCTACGGAATCCGTCTGAAGGTCTGGGGCCGGTATGGCTGCTTCACCAGACCGGAAATGAAGGTCGAGCGGGTCAGCTACGACGTGATGACGCCCTCGGCCGCGCGCGGCATTCTCGAGGCGATCCACTGGAAGCCGGCCATCCGCTGGGTGGTGGAGGCCATCCATGTCCTGGAGCCGATCCGCTTTCAGTCGATCCGCCGCAACGAGGTCGGGCACAAGGCGCCCACGGGCAAGATCAGGAGCGCGATGAAGCGCGGCGACCTCGGCGGCCTTCAGCTTCTGGCCGACGAGGACCGCCAGCAGCGCGCCGCCACCGTTCTGGTCGCCCCCGCCTATGTCATCGAGGCCCGCTTCGAGCTGACCGACAAGGCCGGCGCGGAGGACAACGCAGGCAAGCACCTCGACATCTTCAATCGGCGGGCCGCGCGCGGCCAGTGCTTTCATCAGCCGTGCCTCGGCACGCGCGAGTTCGCGGCGAGCTTCGAGCCGATCCCGCCCGGGCAGGACCTGCCGCTAGCGATCCGCGAAAGCCTGGATCTGGGCTTCATGCTCTGGGACATCGACCATCAGGCACCGGGGCGGCCGTCGATGTTCTTCCGCGCAAAGCTTGAGGACGGCGTGATGCGCGTGCCGCCTCCGGGATCGCCGGAGATTTGCCGATGAGCATTCTCGCCTCTCTCGCGGCCGCCTACGACCGCCTGCCGGATGCGCCCGCCCCGGGCTTTTCCAGCGAAAAGATCGGGTTCTGCATCTCTCTCGACGACGACGGGTCCGTCGCGCATGTCATCGATCTGCGCGACACGAGCGGGAAGAAGCCGAAACCGAGGCCGATGCTGGTGCCGCAAGCCGTCAAGAGGACGGCCGGAATTTCGCCGAACACGTTCTGGGACAAGACATCCTACGTGCTCGGCGTGACGGCCGGCGACGGCAAGCGCACGGCCGCCGAACACGCCGCCTTCGTGGATCATCACGCGGCGCTGCTGGCCGGGACGGAGGATCCGGGGCTGCGCGCGTTCCTGGAGTTTCTGCACCACTGGACGCCGGAGCGGTTTCAGCCGCCGGCCTGGCCGGAGGAGATGAAGGATCAGAACGTGATCTTCGCGTTCGAGCGAGACCGCCTGCGAGGCGCCTATCTGCACGACCGCCCGGCGGCGAAAGACGCCTGGAGCGCGCTGCAGGCGCGCGGGGCCGCCGAACGGCAGATCTGCCTCGTTTCGGGAACGGTCGCGCCCGTCGCCCGTCTGCACCCCTCGATCAAGGGGGTCTGGGGCGCGCAATCCTCCGGAGCCGCGCTTGTCTCCTTCAATCTCGACGCCTTCACCTCCTACGGCCACGATCAGGGGGACAACGCGCCGGTCTCCGAGGAGGCCGCCTTCAAGTACACGACCGTCCTGAACCGCTTTCTCGAGCGCGACAGCGGGCACCGCGTTCAGATCGGCGATGCGTCGACGGTGTTCTGGGCGCAAGCCCCGGACCCGTCGGCGGCCGAGAAGGCCGAAGCGATGTTCGGCGGCTTCGTGGATCAAACGGGCACCGCCGAGGCGGAGGACGCGGCGGAGAGCAAGAAGATCGCCGTCCAGCTGGACCGCCTTCGCAAGGGCGAGCACCTGGCGGACGTCGAACCGAAGCTCGCCGACGGCGTGCGCTTCCACGTGCTGGGGCTCGCTCCCAATGCCGCCCGCCTGTCGGTGCGCTTCCATTTCGAGGATACGTTCGGCGCCCTCACGGCCAATTACCAGAAGTTCGTCGAGGACATGCGGATCGAACCGCCGCCGCGCGAGGGATATCCGCCGCTCTGGCGATACCTCCAGGAGACCGCCGTTCAAGGCAAGCGCGAGAACGTCCAGCCCAATCTCGCCGGGGAGTGGATGCGTTCCATCCTGTCCGCCACCGACTACCCGCGCACCCTGATGGCGGCGGTCCTGACTCGGATCCGCGCGGACGGGCGGGTGAGCGCGCTGCGCGCCGGCATCCTGAAAGCAGTTCTGGTTCGCAACTTCAAAAGGGAGGTTCCCGTGTCACTGGATCCGGACTTCAAGGATCGAGGCTATCTGCTCGGTCGTCTGTTCGCGGCCTATGAACAGGCCCAGTCCGCCGCCCTCGGCGGCAAGGTCAACGCGACCATCAAGGACAAGTTCTATGGCGCGGCCTCCGCGCAGCCCCGCAAGGTCTTTGCCCTGCTCGAAAGCGGCTCGGCGAACCACCTGTCCAAGGTCGGAAAGCATGCGCCCGGACGGCGCGTGAACCTCGAAAAGCTGATCGCCTCGATCATGGAGAGGATGGAGCCCGGCGCGGATCCGTTTCCCGCCGCGCTGACGGCCGAGGAACAGGCGCTGTTCGGGCTCGGCTACTACCACCAGCGCAATCACTTCTTCAACAAGGCGTCCGAGACCCAAAACTCCGGAGACACCGCAGCATGACCGCACTTCAGAACCGCCACGACTTCGCCCTGGTCTTCGAGGTCGTCAACGGAAACCCCAACGGCGATCCGGACGCCGGCAACCTGCCGCGTCTCGATCCGGAGACCAACAAGGGCCTCGTTTCGGACGTCAGCCTGAAGCGCAAGATCCGCAACTACGTGGATCTCGCCCGCACCGGCGAGGACGGATTCCACATCTACGTCGAGGAGGGCGCGATCCTCAACGAGAAGCACCGTCAGGCCTACAAGGCGCTCTCCCCCGACGACGCCAAACTCGACACGGCCAGGAAGCTCAATCCGAAGGACGACGGCGAACTTGCGAAGCTGCGCGGCTTCATGTGCGCGAACTTCTTCGACGTGCGCACCTTCGGCGCGGTCATGTCGACCGGCATCAACTGCGGTCAGGTCAAGGGACCGGTGCAGATGACATTCGCCACGTCCGTCGAGCCGATCCTGCCGCTGGAAATCTCGATCACCCGCATGGCGGCCACCAACGAGGCGGAAAAGAAGGAGAAGGTGGAGGGCGACGACAGCGTCGAGCGGACCGACAACCGCACGATGGGCCGCAAGCATATCGTGCCCTACGGGCTTTATGTCGCCCATGGTTTCGTATCGGCCAAATTCGCCGAACGCACCGGCTTCTCGCAGGCCGACCTGGAGCTTCTGTGGGAGGCCCTCGCCAACATGTTCGAGCATGACCGCGCCGCCGCGCGGGGCGAAATGGCGACGCGCAAGCTGATCGTCTTCAAGCACGACAGTGCGCTCGGCAACGCGCCGGCGCACAAGCTCTTCGACCTCCTGCGCATCGGCCGCAATGTCGACGGCGCGTTCAGATCCGTCGACGACAAGCGGATCGGCAACGAACCGCCGGCCCGCCGGTTCTCCGACTACATCGTCGAGATCGACCGGGACGCCTGCCCGCCCGGTGTCGAGATCATCGAGAAGCTCTGAGCGTCCGGGCGATGGACCTGACGCGGGACAGCGCGGAGGCGCAACGCACGGAGGAGCCGATGCCCCTGTCGGCCCTGCAGCATGCCGTCTACTGCCTGCGTCAGGCCGCCCTCATCCATCTGGAACGACTGTGGGCCGACAACCGCTTCACGGCCGAGGGCCACGTCCAGCACGCGGTCGCGGACAAGGGCGGTCGCCGTCAGGCCCGCGGCGTCCGGCGCGTGATGGCACTGCCGCTCGCCTCCGGACGGCTCAATCTCGCCGGCGTGGCCGATGTGGTCGAGTTTCTCCCCGGCGAGACCGGGGAGGTCCCCTACCCCATCGAGTACAAACGCGGCAAGCCGAAGCTCCACCGGGCCGACGAGGTGCAACTCTGCGCGCAAGGACTGTGCCTGGAGGAGATGACGGGACAGCCGGTTCCGGAAGGCGCCCTGTATTACGCCACCACGAAGCGCAGGGTCCGGGTGCCCTTCGACGAAGAGCTGCGGCGGATGACGGAAGACACCGTGACGGAGCTCGCCGCCGTTTTCCGGTCCCGGCGGACGCCCCCGCCGACGGTTCACAGCTCCCGCTGCCGGGCCTGTTCGCTCAAGTCGCTTTGCCGGCCCGCGGTCGTTTCAACCGCCGTGAAGCCCTGGCGCCGGCGGATGCTGGAGGATGTGTTGAAGGACGACGGCCCGTGAAGAAACTGCTGAACACCGTCTACATCACCACCGAGGGCGCCAGCCTGCGCAAGGACGGCGAGAATCTGGTCGCGGAGGTGGAGGGCACGGAGCGGGCCCGCGTGCCGTTGCACATGCTGGCCTCGGTGGTGGTGTTCGGGGCGGTCTATCTGTCGCCGGCGTTGATCGGCGCCTGCGCGGCGGCCGGCATCACTCTTGTCCTGCTGGAGCGCAACGGCCGGTTTCTTGCCCGGATCGAAGGCCCGACCTCGGGCAACGTTCTCCTGCGTCGCGCGCAGTACCGGGCCTCGGACGCGCCGGTGGAGATCGTCCGCTCGATCGTCATCGGCAAGGTGGCGAACCAGCGCTCGGTCCTGATGCGCGCGCTGCGCGACTACCGGGGCGACTTCGAGCCGCTGGCGCTCGAGCGGCTCGGCGCGGCGACCGAGCGCATGGCCCGGATTGTCCGCCGCGCCGAGGCATCCGACGAGACGTGCGAACAATTGCGCGGATCGGAAGGCGAAGCGGCCAATCTGTATTTCTCGGTTTTCGACCACCTGATCAGATCGCCCGACGCGACCATCCGCTGGACCGGCCGCAGCCGCCGGCCACCGCTCGATCCGGTGAACGCGCTGCTGTCCTTCCTCTACACGCTGCTGACGCACGAGTGCCGGTCCGCCTGCGAGAGCCACGGACTGGACCCCGCCGTCGGGTTCCTGCACCGGGACCGCCCGGGCCGGCCAAGTCTGGCGCTCGACCTCATGGAAGAGCTTCGGCCCGTCCTGGCGGACAGGCTTGCGCTGTCCCTGTTCAACCGGCGACAGGTACGCGCAGCGGACTTCGAGGTCCGGGACGGCGGAGCCGTTCTTCTGACGGAGGAGGCACGAAAGACCGTTCTGACCGCCTGGCAGGAGCGCAAGAAGGAGGAGCGCCGCCACCCCTTTCTTGGCGAGACGGCACCGCTCGGGCTGGTGCCCTATCTTCAGGCACAGATGCTGGCGCGCCACCTGCGCGGCGATCTCGACGCCTATCCACCGTGGTTCTGGAAGTAGGAGGCGCCGGATGCTGGTGCTGGTGACATACGACGTCCGCACGTCGCAAGGCGATGGCGCCCGCCGCTTGCGGGCGGTCGCCAAGGCCTGCCGCGATTTCGGCCAACGCGTTCAGTACTCGGTTTTCGAGATCGAGGTCGATCCGGCACAATGGACCAGGCTGAAGGCACGTCTGGAAGGCATCATCGACCCGGACCACGACAGCTTGAGGTATTACTATCTCGGTGCGAACTGGCACCGGCGGGTGGAGCATGTCGGCGCGAAGCCGGCGGCGGACCTGGGTGGACCGCTGATCGTGTGACAGCCGCCCGACCTCGCGGCGGGGCAGCGCGGACCGGAAGCGTGCCTGAAAAGGCCGGAGGGTTCGCACCCGCCGGGCTCTTTGAAATCCTTGATCCTTTTGGCGCGTATCGGCAAACCGGCACGTCGCGCGCGACCAGGCGGCAATCCTTCGCGAAACGACGGACCTTTTTCCAGTCATTTCAAAGCGGTATATGGAGGGGAGTCGCCTCCCTCGCGGAGGCGTGGATCGAAACTTGTCCGCGTCGGCGCCGTCCCAGTCGACCCGCATGTCGCCTCCCTCGCGGAGGCGTGGATCGAAACGTATTCCCTGCGTTTACACCTCAGGCCATGTCGAGTCGCCTCCCTCGCGGAGGCGTGGATCGAAACTTGTCATCCCGACCGGACATCCGGCCGACCAGGCGTCGCCTCCCTCGCGGAGGCGTGGATCGAAACGCGATCCGCCCGGCCGAATGGTCCAGCTACAACAGTCGCCTCCCTCGCGGAGGCGTGGATCGAAACGCGCAGTTTTTGGAAGACCGGATCGCGGAGCTTGGTCGCCTCCCTCGCGGAGGCGTGGATCGAAACGATCCACCGGCCCCAGCAACGGCTCGACGCTCAGGTCGCCTCCCTCGCGGAGGCGTGGATCGAAACCATTCGTTCCTGCTGGTCTACGTCCTCAAAGACGGTCGCCTCCCTCGCGGAGGCGTGGATCGAAACCTCCAGCGAGGCCCTCAGGCGCCCCACCTCCGCCACGTCGCCTCCCTCGCGGAGGCGTGGATCGAAACGTCGCCCGGCAAGATGGCGTTTGTCCACGCTGTGTCGCCTCCCTCGCGGAGGCGTGGATCGAAACGCCTCCTGCTTGACATCGGCGACGGACGGCCCCGGGTCGCCTCCCTCGCGGAGGCGTGGATCGAAACACACGGCGCGCGCTCGCCGTGCGGCGGGAGGAGAGTCGCCTCCCTCGCGGAGGCGTGGATCGAAACTACACCGTCGAGGACGAGGGCGAGGCGGAACTCAGTCGCCTCCCTCGCGGAGGCGTGGATCGAAACTTGTGATCCCGACCGGACACCCGGCCGACCAGGGTCGCCTCCCTCGCGGAGGCGTGGATCGAAACGGATGTTTGACCGGCTCGCCGTTTGGATCGACAAGTCGCCTCCCTCGCGGAGGCGTGGATCGAAACAGCGAGGCCCGCGCCGAAATCTCGGACATCCGGACGTCGCCTCCCTCGCGGAGGCGTGGATCGAAACAGGGTGGCCGTTGTGTCGGACATCGCGGCACAAGTGGTCGCCTCCCTCGCGGAGGCGTGGATCGAAACGCAGTGGTTGGCGGTTCCATCGACAGGGTGAGATGTCGCCTCCCTCGCGGAGGCGTGGATCGAAACGCCGGTGCCCGGGGTTGCAGACACGCCGTCGTAGGTCGCCTCCCTCGCGGAGGCGTGGATCGAAACTACATCCGCCCAAGCGGCGCGACGCTTGGCGTGAATGTCGCCTCCCTCGCGGAGGCGTGGATCGAAACGCCAAGATTGGCAGCCCGGCCCGGACGGCGGGCGGTCGCCTCCCTCGCGGAGGCGTGGATCGAAACGACAACGGCGCGCGCGGCGTGTCTCACAAGGCGACCCAGCCTTCGGGCGGCTTGCCCTTGCCGGGATGCAGGGCGCCGCAATGCGGGCAGGTCCGCGCTTCCGTGCTGGCGTGGAACGCCTCGTAGATCTTCGGCAGCTCCGTCACGATGCCTTCCGGTCCGTCCAGCGACACCTCGGCGCGATGTACGAGGCCCTCGCACTCGAAGCAGTACCACTCGAAGCCTTCGGTCATGCCCGGCTGGCGGGGCGCCTCGACGACGATGCCGACCGACCCTTCCTGCGGCCGCTGCGGCGCGTGACGCACATGCGCGGGCAGAAGGAAAACCTCCCCCTCGCGGACCGGAACATCATAGATCTTCCCGCCGTCGGCGATCTTGAGCATCATGTCGCCCTTGACCTGGAAGAACCATTCCTCGACCGGATCGTCGTGAAAATCCATGCGGGTGTTGGGGCCGCCGACGACCATCACGATCATGTCGCCGTCCTTGTGCAGCAACTGATTGCCCACCGGCGGGCGCAGCTTGTCGGCGTTGTCCTCGACCCACTTGTGAAAATTGAACGGGCGCAGCTTGGGATGTTGGCTCATGCGGTCCTTCCCGAAACATGTGTGTGTGACATGAAGCCTATGCGAGTTGACCATTCCGTGTGAGCGGGCTCGACGCAATCGGCTATCGAAATTTGGAATATCAAGGCGGAGACACCAGCAGCGCGGTTCCCGCGATCGCCAGGGCCAGCGCCGGGACAAGGCGACGCGGGCAAAGCCCCTCCCCGCGCAGCAGAACGGCGGCGAGAAGCGCGCAGAACACCGTGTCCAGAACCCCGAGAAACGCCACCCTTGCCACCGGGGCGGATTGCAGGGCGAAGAACTGGAGCGTCTGGCCCGCGCTCAGCGAGAGCGCGGCCAGCACCTGCCAGCGACCGCGATCGGCAAGCAACCGGGCGCAGCGCGCGCGCCGATCGGCGCGAAGAAGCGCGCCGCCGAGCATCCAGACGATCGCGACCAGCGCGCCGAAGGCCGTGCCGAAAGCCGGGTCGGGAAGTCGCTCAAGCCCGAGCGCCCGCAAACCGTAAGCGAGCGCATAAAGGGCCGCGCAGGCCACGCCGAACAGCACGCCGGGCAGAAGATACCGCCGGTCGACCGGCGCGGGCGCGCCCGCCTGCCAGACGACGGCAAGCAGCACGAGCCCGCCGCCGATCAGATCCTCCGCGCGCGCCGCCTGACCGAGCAGCACCAGGGCAACCGGCACCGCGAAGACCGGGATCAGCCGGCGCAACAGGCTCGCGGTCACGGCACCGGCAAGTTCGGTGGAGCGATAGAGCGCCTGGCGCGCGAAGACGCTCGCGAGAAGACCGGCGAGCGCAAACCAGAATAGCCCCCACCGCGCCTCGGCCTCGGACAAACGCGGCACCTCGCCCACGATCCCCCACACGCCGGCGGCGAAGACCGCCGTCGTCAGGACGGAGAGAAACAGACCGTTGTCGGCCTGCGCCCGCGCCCGCCCGCGCGCGATGGCGACGCCGGCGAGCCCGTAGAACAGCGCGGACAGGATCGCCAGCGCCTCGCCGGTGAGCGTCACGGTCGGGGATCCGGGGGCGTCAGCGCTTGAGGCCGCAGCCCTCGAAGGCCGCGCGGATCGTCGCGCGCTCCGCGTCGGTCAGATCGAGCATCGGCCGACGGACCGGTCCACCCACCTGACCCAGAAGCTCCTGCCAGTATTTGCCGAAGGCCTGCGGCTTGTCGTCCGGCCGCGAGCGGCGCATGGCCTCGCGCACCGGCTCGAGACTGTCGCGGACCTTGCGTGCTTCCGCGAACTTTCCCTCGAAGGCCAACCGTGTGTAGGCGTCCATGCGGCGGTCGTTGGCCGTCTGCAGCTGATAGGGCGGCGAGGAACACAGGTAGAGCCGCCAGCCCAGCTCCTCGATGTTGTCGAGCCACTCCTCCTCGGAGGCCGTCGACACCTGGATCTTGTCGCCGACGAGACGGGTCAGCTCGACATACATCGGGCGCGGCACCGAGTATTTGATCGCAACGATGTTGGGAAGCTCGGCGATACGCGCGCATTCCTGCGGGGTCATCAGATAGCCGGAGTCCGGGTGGCTCCACATGGCGATGCCGATGTCGAGCCGGTCGCACAGGCCCTTGTAGTACTGATACAGCACCTCGCCCCGGTCGTGCACGAAGCTCAGCACCGGCGCATGCACCACGATGTAATCGGCGCCGCAATCCTGGGCGTGCCGGGCGAGTTCCAGCACCGTGTCATAGTTCTGGTCCGACACGGACATGATCGTGCCGGCCTTGCCGTCGCATTCCTCGACCGCGATCTCGAAGTTGCGCTTGCGCTCGGCCAGCGACATGGAAAAGAACTCGCCCTGCTTGCCGGCGATGAACAGACCGGCGATGCCGAGATCGTCGATCCAGTGGCGGATGTTGGCGCGCAGGCCCGCCTCGTCCAGCGAGAGATCGTCCCGGAACGGATTGAGCGCCGCCGCCCAGATCCCGCGCATGTGCGCGCGGGCATGATCCTTCGCATCCAGTCTGCTGTATTTCATCGTGTTCGCGTCCTGTGTCTTGACCGTGCGGGAGGCTGCGCGGCGGGCCGGTTTCCGGTTCGCGCGACGCGCGAGGGAGACGGCGCGTGTGAGCGCCACCGATCTGGCGCGAGTGAACCAGACCGCGCGCGGCCGCCGAAATCGAAACATGGAAGATCGATATAACCAGACGGAATAGCCCTGCGCCTGGATACCGGGATACCTTCTACCCAAAGACAGGACGTCCCATGACCATCGCACTCATCGGCTGCGGCGCCATCGCCCGCTATGTCACGACCCAGCTCACCGAGCGGGGTCACCACATCGCCGCGACGATCCTGCGCCCGGAGCGCGTCGCCGGGAGCGACGGCGGGGACGACGCGCGTCCGCGTGTCGTGTCCTGTGTCTCGGAGTTGCCGGCGGAGGTCGATCATGTGATCGACTGCGCGGGGCATCCGGGGCTGCATGCTCATGGCCCGGCGGTCCTGCGCGGCGGCCGCGACCTCACGACGCTGGCGACCGGCGCGCTTGCCGATACGCAGTTGCATGACGCGCTCGCGGCGGCCGCGCGCGCCGGAGGCGGGCGCCTGCGGTTGGCAAGCGGCGCCATCGGAGCGCTCGACGTCCTGCGCGCCGCGCGCGTCGGCGGGCTCGCCTCGGTGCGCTACGTCGGGCGCAAGCCGCCGCAGGGCTGGGCCGGCTCTCCCGCCGAAGAGGCCTTCGACCTGAGTGCGCTTCGCGATACGCCCCGGACCCATTTCTCCGGATCGGCCCGCGCCGCCGCCACGCTTTACCCCAGGAACGCCAATGTCGCGGCGGCCGTGGCCCTTGCCGGCGTCGGCTTCGACGACACGCGCGTCGAGCTCGTTGCCGATCCGCGCATTTCGGCTAACATCCACGAGGTGTACGCCGAGGGCGCGTTCGGGGACTTCGACTTCCGGATCCGCGGGACCGCCCTGGCGGACAATCCACGCAGTTCCGCGCTTGCTGCCATGAGCGTCGTCAGCACCGTCGAGCAGCGGACGGGCATCATTGTTTTCTAGGGGACCCCACATGGCGACGCGTCACACTCGGATCGTCGATCGGGTTCTGACGCGGCTCAAGTTCAAGCAGTTGCGCCTCCTCGTCGCCATCGGGAAGCACCGCAGCATCCAGAATGCCGCGCGTGAGCTGAACATCTCGCAACCGGCCGCGACCAAGATGATCAAGGATCTGGAACTCGACTTCGAGGTCCGACTCTTCGACCGCACCAATCGCGGCGTCGTTCCAACCGCCTTCGGCGACGCGCTGATCCGGCACGGCAAGCTGATCTTCGCGCAGGTGTCCAACGCCGCTCAGGAGCTCGACGACCTGATCGAGGGCAGCAGCGGGCGCGTCGTGATCGGCACGCTGCTCGCCGCCTCGCCGACGCTGCTGCCGCAGGCCATCGAACGGGTTCTGGCCGAGCGACCCAACGTCGCGGTCAAGGTGGTGGAAGGGACCAACGAGGCGCTGATGCCCGCGCTGCGCTCGGGCGAGATCGACATGGTCGTGGGACGTCTGCCGACCCATCGCCACCGCAGCGAGATCACCCAGGAAAAGCTCTTCGACGAGCGCATCGTCGCGGTCTGCGGGCCCGGCCATCCGCTCGCCGGCCGGCGCGCCGTGACCTTCGAGGATCTCAAGCCCTTCGGCTGGATCCTGCCGCCGGTCGAGACGAGCCTGCGGCGGCAGCTCGACAAATTCTTCATCGACGAGGACCAGTATTTTCCCGCGGTGATGTTCGAATCGATCTCCTACCTGACCAACCGGGCCATGCTCCAGGCGAGGGACCTGATCGGTCTCTTCCCCGTGCATGTCGCGGAACAGGACATCGCCGCCGGCAGTCTGGCGCGGATCGACTGGGACGTCCCCTTCGGCACCGGCCCGGTGGGCGTTTCCTTCCGCATGCACGGCCGGCTGTCGCCGGCCGGCGAGGCCATGCTGGACGCGCTGCGGGCCGCCGGTCGCGATCTGTCATGCCGCCCGCGCGGCGACGATCACAAGAGCGCCGTCGTCAGCACGGGGAAGTAGCTCAGCACCCCCAGGATCAGCGTCACCGCCAAGAGGAACGGCCAGAGCGCCTTGAGGATCGCCCCGGTCGACGCCCCGCTCATCGCCGAGGCAAGATAGAGGCCGACGCCGACCGGCGGCGTGAGCAGGCCAAGCACCAGATTGAGGCTCATCACCACGCCGAGATGGAACGGATCGATGTCGTAGGTGCCGGTCGCGATCGGCAGCAGGATCGGCGTCACCAGGATGATCGCCGCGATGCCGTCGATCAGCATGCCGACGAGCAGAAGGCCGCAATTGACGATCAGCAGGAACAGGAAGGGGTCCTCGGTCACCAGGGTCACCAGAAGGGCGAGCTTCTGCGGCAGGGCCTCGTAGATGACGACCCAGCCGAAGACATTGGCGGCGGCGATCATGAAGATCACCATCGCGGAGGTGATTGCCGTGCGCTTGAAGATCGCGAAGAGCCGCGCGGGCGCGAGTTCCCTGTAGCCGAGCCACCCGACCAGGAAGGCGATCAGCGAGGCGACGGCGGCCGATTCCGTCGGCGTCGCGACGCCGAGCAGGATGCCGCCGATGATCGCGGTGGGAATGAGCGCGGCCGGCAGGCAGGCAAGAAGCGCCCCCGCCGCATCGCGGGCCGACATCCACTCCCCCTTGGGGAAGCCCTGCACGACACCGATCACCGCGATCACCAGCGCGAAGGCGGCCGCCAGCATCAGGCCCGGCAGGATCCCGGCCAGAAACATGTCCCCGATGGGCAATTGCGCAAGCACCCCGTAGATCACGAAAAGCATCGAGGGCGGGATCACGGGCGCAAGCAACCCGCCGGCCGCCGTGGTCGCGGCGGCGAAGCCCTTGTCGTAGCCTTCCTTTTCCATGGCGGGCACCATCGCGCGGCTCATCACGGCGATCTGGCTCGCCGCCGACCCGATGATCGCGGCCATGAACATGTTGGCGACGAGATTGATATAGGCGAGCCCGCCGCGAAATCCGCCGACGAAGACGCGCGCCGCGGCGATCAGACGGCGCGTCATGCCGCCGTCGTTCATCAGTTCGCCCGTCAGCATGAACAGCGGAATGGCGAGCAGCCCGTAGTTCTCCACCCCGGAAAACAGCTGCTGCGCGAAGCTGTCGAGCAGCACACTATTGCCGCTCTCGAAGATATAGGCCACCGCCGTCAGCGCGAGGACGAAGGCGATCGGCACCGCCGACAGCAGGAACACCAGAAACAGCGCGGGCGTGATCATGGCAGGGTCCCCTCGGCGGGCGCACGGAACAGGTTGGCCAGGCTGTGCAGCGTCGCGCCGATGGCGAACAGCCACATCACCGACCACACGTATGCCTTGGGAATGCCGAGCGTCGTGGTCGGCTCGGAGTAGATGAAATTGAAGGTCTCGGATTGAAAGTCGGAAACATCGAATCCCGCGCGCGCGAAATCGAGCGGCAGATACCAGCGCCAGCAGACCCAGAGCATGAAGACCGCGAAGCCGAAGACCACCGCATCCACCGCCCGCGACAGGCGCGCGCGGCCGCGCGCGGGAAGCAGGTCCTGCAGCAGGGTGACGGACACGCTCTGGCGATGGTGGATCGCGGCCGAGGCGGCGAAAAACGTCATCCAGACCATCGCGTAGACGGCCAGTTCGTCCACCCAGAACAGGGCCGCACCGGCGGTTCGGGTGACGACATTGAGCAGAATGAGCGCCGAGACCGCCATGGCAAGCCATGCGGCCAGCGCCATCTCAACCTTCGCCCAGAACGCGGAAATCCGATCCAGCATGCACGCGACCTTCAACAGGGACGGGCAACAGGGACGGGCGGAAACCGGCATCCGGCCGGCCCCGCCCGCATTCGTTTGCCGAGTTACTTCAGCGCATCCGCCTCGGCGCGGATGGCGGAGAGAGACGGCGCCTTTTCGGACCAGGTCGCATCCCACTGCGCAATCGTCTCGCCGAAGAACTCCGGCCCGACATCGATCACGGTCTTGTCCGTGCCGCGCAACTTCTCGATCCAGCCACCCTCAAGCGAGCCATAGGTGTCGATGGTGCTGTCGACGTGCTTCGCCATCAACTCGGAGATCATCGTGCGGTCGGCTTCCGACAGGCCGCGCCAGACGCGACCGGACACCAGCCCCACCATCGGGAACATCATGTGGTTGCTGAGCACGATGGTGTCGGCATGCTCGTAGTACTTGAGCGCCCAGATCAGTTCCGCGTCCATGTCGATCGCATCGACCTGACCGTTGGCGAGTGCGTCGTAGACGCTGGGAAGCGGCATCGGCGTGGGCGCGGCACCCAGAGCCTTGTAGAAGTCGAGGATCGGATCGAAGGGGGTGATGCGCAGCTTCAGCCCCGCAAGATCCGACGCGCTCTCGACGCTGCCGCGCGACACGATCTGGCGAAGTCCCGCGCCGCCGAAGGCGACGCCGACCACGCCCACCGTCTCGGGCAATTGCGCAAGCATGCCGCGCGCCGTGTCAGAGCGCAGGATGCGCCCGGCATGGGCAATGTCCTCGGCGAGATAGGGCGCGTAGAAGGCCGCGAAATCGGGCGCGCGGTTCGACACTTCCGCGACCGTGAGAAACGCCATGTCGAGCGCGCCCGACTGGAGCTGCTGCAGCATCTGCGCCTCGTTGCCGAGCTGGCGTGCGGGGAACACCGTGACGCTGTGCGCGCCGTCGGAGGCGGTCGACAGGTCGTCGGCAAAGCTCTGCGCCGCCTTGGTCCAGACATGGTTGGGCGGCGTGATCAGGCCGAGGCGGAATTCCGCCGCGCCGGCGTCCGACGCCGAGACGAGCCCCATGAGGCCCGCCGCGCACAGCGCGCCGGCCCTGGCAAACCGAGATACGATCGACATCTTGTCCTCCCTTGGTGAATTCCGGCCTTGGTGAATTCCGGCTTTGAACAATCCTGCATTGGCAACACCCGGCCGCGTCCCACCTTTGCGGGTGCGCGGTCGCGGCGCCGCCGTCAGCCCAGCGCCATCCTGTGCGCAACGTTTTTCACCACCGTGTAGTGATGAAGCCCCTCTTCCCCGCCCTCGCGGCCGTAGCCGCTCGCCTTGACGCCGCCGAACGGCGTTTCGGGCCAGGACGCCTCGAGCGTGTTGATCGACAGATTGCCGGCCTCCACCTCCTCGACGAGACGGTTCACATTCGCGGACGTGTGCGTGAGGCCGTAGGCGGCGAGCCCGAAGGGCAGACGGTTCGCCTCGCCGATCGCCTCGTCGAGCGAGCCCACCGGATTGACGATGGCCACCGGCCCGAACGGCTCCTCCTTCATGATGCGCGCGTCATGCGGCACATTGGCGAGCACCGTGGGCTCGAAGAAGCAGCCCCGATTGCCGATCCGCCGCCCGCCGGTGCGCAGCTCCGCCCCCTTTGCAACCGC
Source organism: Stappia sp. (assembly GCF_040110915.1). NCBI lineage: Bacteria > Pseudomonadati > Pseudomonadota > Alphaproteobacteria > Hyphomicrobiales > Stappiaceae > Stappia > Stappia sp. Next base: position 3,233,190 of record NZ_CP157793.1, read on the forward strand.
ATCCTCGACCAGCTCCGACAGGGCGGCGAGCCGCCGGTCGTTGGCGACAGGTCCCATTTCGGTGCCCGGCTCGAGACCGTCTCCCACGGCGAGCGCCCGCGCCCTGGCGACGAAGGCCTCGGTGAAGGGCTCGGCGATCGTGCGGTCGACGTAGAAGCGCGTCGGCGAGGTGCACACCTGCCCGGCATTGCGGAACTTGCGCGCTGCCCCCATCACGCCGCCGGCGGAGGGGTCGACATCGTCGCACACGATCACCGGCGCATGCCCGCCGAGCTCCATCAGCACCGGCGTCATGTGATCGGAGGCGAGCCCGGTCAGATGACGGCCGACGACGGTCGAGCCGGTGAAGGCGACAAGGCGCACCTGATCCTGCGGGATGAGGTAACCGGAAATCTCCGAGGGCACGCCGAAGACGAGGTTGAGCACCCCGTCGGGCAGCCCGGCGTCCTGCAGGGCACGCGCGATATGCACCGCCCCGGCCGGGGTTTCCTCGGCCGCCTTGAGAATGATCGAACAGCCCGACGCCAGCGCGCCGGCGATCTTGCGGGCCGGCTGGCTCATCGGGAAATTCCACGGCGAAAAGGCCGCGACCGTGCCGATCGGCTGGCGCACGACGGACAGCGTCATGCCCTGCGGCGCGGGAATCGTGCGGCCGTAGAGACGCTGACACTCGCCCGCGTCCCATTCCAGGAACTCGCAGCCGCGGATCACCTCTGCCCTCGCCTCATGCAGGGGCTTGCCGTGCTCCATCGTGATATCGCGGGCAACCTGCTCGATCCGCTCGCGCAGCAACGCCGCCGCGCGCATCAGGGTATCGGCCCGCTCGCGCGGCGCAGTCCGGCTCCAGATGCGAAAGCCGGAGCGCGCGGCATCGAGCGCGTCGTCGAGATCGGAGCGCCGCGCGACGGGCAGCGTGCCGATCGTCTGTCCGGTCGCCGGATTGGTCACCGGCTGCGTGTCGGGGGTCTTGCGCCAGGCGCCGCCGATGAAGAGTCGGAGGTCGGGATACTGCGTCATTCAACTGCCTTTGTACTTCGGCCCTGTCGCACCCGTTGTAGGAAGCCTCACACATTCACAGCAATTGATATGTAGCGAATTGGATATAACGAAGTTGAATAGCCAACCCGCTTCGGGCCCCGCCTGGTTCACCGCAAGAACGGTCGTCCACCACGGAGCCTCGCCCGCGTGCCCCGGAAGGTGCAGGTCAGGCAATGCGGCAGGTCAGGCGATGCGCAAGAGCGGCGCGCATCCGAAAGGCGCGGCGCACCCGGTCGCGCTCCCGGCGGATCAACGACCCGCCCGGTGCCGCGCCGGGCGCACCAAGGTCGCGACCCGCGTTTCCGCGCCCCACGGTCAGAAGGTCGGGGGCGTGCAGGCACTCACCACGACGCAACGCTGATTGCGCATCGCCCGGAACCGGTGCGGCGTCGCGCTCTTGAAGAGATAGGCATCGCCCGGCCCCAGCACTTTCGTCTGGTCGCCGACGGTGACCTCCAGCCGTCCTTCGATGACGATCCCGGCCTCCTCGCCCTGATGGCTCAACATGACCCGGCCGGTATCCGCACCCGGCTCGTAGACTTCGTGAAGCATCTGAAGGTCATGCGCGAACAGATTGCCGCCGACCTGCCTGTAGGAAATGCGGCCCTTGCCGATCTCGGTCAGGTCCTCCGCCGCGAAGAAAACCTGCTCCTCGCGCTCCGGTTCATAGGCGAAAAACTGCGACAACCCGATGGGGATGCCGTCGAGCACCCGCTTCAAGGCGCTCAGCGAGGTGTTGATCTTGGCCGCCTCCAACTGGGAAATGAAGCCATTGGTCACACCGGCGCGCTTCGCCAGTTCGCGTTGCGACAGCCCATGCGCCCTGCGCAGGGAGCGCAACCGCAAGCCGACGTCTTTTGACAGATCGTCCCCGTTTAGCATGTTTACGATCATAAACATTCGGTCTTCGCATTCAATGAAAAGAACGGCTTATTCCAAGAGAAAAACAGACTTTTCTTCATTCAAGGTTCGGTGCTCACTGACAGTCACTCAGGAGGACCGACCATGACCGCAGCCGCAGTTTCCGAAAGATCGTCCAGCAATCAGTCTCTCGATGCCTATTGGATGCCGTTCACCGCGAACCGGCAATTCAAGGAGGCTCCGCGCCTGCTGGTGTCGGCCAGGGGCATGCACTATCGCAGCGACGACGATCGCAGCATTCTCGATGGCACCGCGGGCCTGTGGTGCTGCAACGCCGGGCACGGCCATGCGCAGATCACCGAGGCCGTCGCCCGTCAACTCGAAACGCTCGATTACGCGCCCTCCTTCCAGATGGGGCACCCGATCGCCTTCGAATTCGCCGAACGGCTGACGGCCGTGGCACCGGAGGGGTTCAACCATGTCTTCTTCACCGGCTCGGGGTCGGAGTCGGTGGACACGGCCCTGAAGATGGCGCTGGCCTATCACCGGGCGCGGGGAGACAGTTCCCGCACGCGCCTGATCGGGCGTGAACGCGGCTATCACGGCGTCGGGTTCGGCGGCATCTCGGTGGGCGGCATCGTCAACAACCGACGCCATTTCGGCGCGCTCCTGGCCGGTGTCGATCACCTGCGGCATACGCATGACCCTGAGCGCAACGCCTTCAGCCGTGGGCAGCCGGCGTTCGGGGCCGAGCTTGCGGATGATCTCGAGCGGCTGGTGGCCCTGCATGGCGCGGAGACGATCGCCGCCGTGATCGTCGAGCCGGTCGCCGGCTCGACCGGCGTGCTCGTGCCGCCCAAGGGCTATCTGGAGCGTCTGCGGGAGATCTGCGACCGGCACGGGATCCTGCTGATCTTCGACGAGGTGATCACCGGCTTCGGCCGCCTCGGAACGCCGTTCGCCGCCGATTACTTCGGCGTCCTGCCGGATCTCTTCACCACCGCCAAGGGGCTCACCAACGGAGTCGTCCCGATGGGCGCGGTCTTTGTACGCGATCATATGCACGAGGCGTTCATGACCGCGCCGCCCGATACCATCGAGCTCTTCCACGGCTACACCTATTCCGGCCATCCTGCGGCCTGCGCGGCCGGCCTTGCCACGCTTGATGTCTACGAAAGCCAGAACCTCCTGCGCCGGGGCGCGTCGCTTGCCGGACTGTGGGAAGAGAAGATGCATTCGCTTCGCGATGCGCGGCACGTCCGGGACATCCGCAATCTCGGCCTCATCGCCGGGATCGAGTTGGAGTCACGCGACGGCGCGGTTGGACGGCGGGCCCATGACACCTTCGTCAAGTGTTTCGAGGCGGGCCTGCTGATCCGGGTCACCGGCGAAATCATCGCCCTGTCCCCGCCTCTCATCCTGGAAGAGGCGCATATCGATGAAATGGTCGACACGCTGCGCAGGACGCTCGACAGCGTCGACTGATCGCGCGGGCAAGCCTGTGCGTTCTCATGACACAAAGGGGCCCGGCCCGCTGACTGGGGCCTGGCCCGCTAGAAGATCCCCAGACGTTTGGAGTTCGCCTTCCACTCCGTGAGCCGGCGGCCGGATTGATCCGGATCGCCGGCGGCCGCGGCATCGACGATCAGGCTCAGTGCGACGACGATCCCGACCGTCGATTCCAGAAAGAGCCCGGTCCTGGAGGGGGCATAGATGACCGCGTCCGCCAGATCCCGGCTCCAGTGGCAGTATTCGTCGGAAATCACGACGATGGAGCGCCCCTGCGCCTTGGCCAGGCGCGCGAGCTTCACCGTCTCGGTGGCATAGGGCACGACATCCACCAGGATCAGGCAGGTCCGCGCCGCCAGCCGCGGATCGGGCGTCAGCCACTCCACCAGCATGTCGTCATGCGCCGACAGGAAAAACACATCCCGGCGCGCCAGCGCCAGACGCCGGTGAAAGTCCTCCACCAGCCCACGCACGGACTGGAAACCGGTCACATAGATCCGGTCGGACCCGGTGACGAGCCGCGTGATGGTCTCCCAGTCTTCTCCGCCGGTCTGGATGAAGACGCTCGTCAGCGCCTGAACTTCCGCTTCATGGGTTTGCTGGTATCGATCGGGAATATCGCCATCGGAGACAAATGACGCCGTGGTGACCGAGTAGTGCTCGCGCAACAGCTGTTTCAGGCCTTTCATTCCATCACACCCGAGGCGCCGGAGAAGCCGTCCGACGGTGACCTCCGAGACACCCGCCTTGGCGGCAAGCGACTTGCCGGTCTCCAGGCCGAGAGACGAAATATTGAGACTGATGAACTGCGCCAGCCGCGCCTCCTGTTTGGGCAGTCTCGGCGTTTCGTCCTGCAAACGCTTGATAAATTCATCGAATTTCACGAGCGGGAATGATGAAAAACCGGTCTCCATGAGCGCCTCGATATGAAAGAAAAATAACGTTTGACTGAAATGTCATATTTCAATCTCCTAAACGGCACAACCCGGCCGCTCACAGGTGCCGGGAAGAACTTCCAAAGCAATAATTCCAGGGGACAAGCAATGACTCACACATCGATCCGTCGCGCCGCGACGGCCGTTGCCGCGCTTGCGGCGCTCACCGCGGCGACCGCCTCCGCAGGGGCCGAGGGAGAACTCAACCTCTATAACTGGGGCGATTACATCAATCCGGCGGTCCTGACCCGCTTCACCGAGGAAACGGGCATCAGGGTCAATCTCGACACCTATGGCTCCAACGAGGAGATGCTGGCGAAAATCCAGGCCGGCGCGACCGGCTACGACATCGTCTTTCCCTCGGTGCACATGCACGACATCATGTACCAGCTGGGCTTGCTGGCGAAGACCGACATCGGATCCGATCCGGCCTTCGAGAACATCGACCCGCAGTTCCTCCGCGCCAAGACCGACCCGAACGCGGAGTACTGCCTGCCCTACTCATGGGGCACCGTCGGGATCGTCTACAACAAGCAGAAGGTCGACACGCTCGAGAGCTGGGCGGATTTCTTCGCGCTGGCGGAACAGGACCAGAAGATCATCCTGCTCGACGACCTGCGCGAGACCATCGGCATCGGCCACATCATGAACGGCACCTCGGTGAATTCGACCGATCCGGACGAGATCAAGGCCGCCGCCGATTTCATTCTCGAGCGTAAGGGCAACGTCACGGCCTTCACCTATGACAGCGTGCCGCTGGTCCAGGCCGGCGACGTGGCCGCCGCGCATTGGTATGTCGGGGCCAACATCTTCGTGAAGCAGGCGCCCGACATTCTGGCCTACGTCATTCCCGAGGAGGGAGCGACCATGTACCAGGAAAACATGTGCGTGCTGAAAAGCGCCCCGAACATGGAGAACGCCAACCGCTTCCTGCGCTTCTACCTTCAGCCGGAAATCGCGGCCCTGAACGTCGCGCAGCAGCTCAACGGCACGGCGAACCGCGCGGCGATGGAATTCATTCCACAGGACATCGCCACCAACGAGACGATCTATCCGCCGCAGGACGTGATGGACAAGCTGCAGATCTTCGAGGATCTCGGCCGGGATCTCCAGCTTTACAACAGAGAGTGGGTGCGGATCAAAACCGCCCAATAGGCGCGTCCCGACCGGGTTTGCCTGCACGGCCCGCTTTTCCGACCGGGCCGTGCCCCTGTCCCCATTCCATCCGGAGCTTCCATGTCCGCTGTCCTGAAGATCGAAGGGGCATCGAAGAGTTTCGATGCGCCCGAAGGCGGAAAGATCCACGCCCTTCGCAACGTCTCGCTGACCATCGCCCACAATGAGTTCCTCACCCTGCTTGGACCGTCCGGCTGCGGCAAGACGACAATGCTGCGCGCCGTCAGCGGCTTCGAGGATCTGGACGCCGGCGAAATCTACATCGAGGGGGTGGCCATGGGCGGCCGTCCCGCGCACAAGCGTCCCGTCAACACCGTGTTCCAGCGGTATGCGCTGTTTCCGCATCTGAGCGTCGCGCGGAATGTTTCCTACAGTCTCGAGGTCGCCGGCGTCGACAAGGCGGAAATCCGCAAGCGCGTCGGCGACATGCTGGAGATGGTCGGGCTCGGGGCCTTCGGCGAACGCCGCATCGCGCAACTCTCCGGGGGCCAACAACAACGCGTGGCGCTGGCCCGCTCGCTTGTCGCGCGCCCCAAGGTTCTGCTTCTCGACGAGCCGCTGTCCGCGCTCGACAAGAACCTGCGCCACAAGATGCAGGAGGAACTGAAAGGCCTTCAGCACGAGTTGGGCATCACCTTCATCTTCGTGACGCACGACCAGGAAGAGGCGCTTGTGATGTCGGACAGGATCGCGGTCCTGGAAGGCGGCAAGATCCAGCAACTCGACGCGCCGGAAGCGCTTTACCGCTACCCGAGGAACGAATTCGTCGCCCGCTTCATCGGCGAGAGCAACCTTCTGCCGGGCACGATCGTGGCGACCGACTGCGACACATGCGACGTTCGCCTGTCCGACGACACGGTGCTTGCGGGTTGTCGCCGAGGCGACCTCGTCGAAGGAGCCCGGGTCAAGGTGTTGATCCGTCCGGAGAGCGTGATCGCGTCACCGGACAGCACGACCGCCGGTCAGGCGATCCGCGGCACGATCTCGGAAAGCTATTTCATCGGCACGGACTATCAGCTCGTGGTGCGGCGCGACGGCTTGCCGCCCTTCCGGGCGACAGTCCGGGCTCAGACAGATGCCGCCCGCTTCGCCGAAGGCCAACCGCTCGATCTGTTCGTGCCGCACGACGCCATGCACCTGATCGCAGCAGAGGACGCACCGGCATGATGGCGCGGTTCACTTCGCTGAGAGCCCGGCGCGCCCTGTCCCTGTACGGGCTGCTGTCGGCGCCCACCGTGTTCCTGGCCATCTTCTTTCTCGGGCCGCTCGGCATCATGGTGGTCTACACCTTCCTCACTCCCGGCCTTTACGGGGGTGTCGACTGGGCCTTTTCCCACCTCAACTACGGCCGGATCCTGGGCTGGGCGGACACGCGCTACGACCAGTTCGATCCGGTCTATATCTCCATCTTCCTGCGCTCCATCCGACTTGCGGCGACCACGGTCCTCGCCTGTCTGGTGATCTGCTATCCCTTTGCCTTCTGGGTGGCCCGTCAGCCGGAACGATGGCGGAACTTCTTCATCTTCCTGATCACCCTGCCGTTCTTCATCAGCCTGATCGTGCGCCTGTTCGCCTGGGTTCTCATCCTGCGTCCGACCGGCTTTCTCAACCAGGCACTGCTGGGCCTGGGACTGGTCGACGCTCCGCTGGATATCATCTTCACCGATATCGCGGTGGTCATCGGGATGACCTACGTCTTCATCCCCTTCATGTTCCTGCCGCTCTATTCGAGCATCGAGAAGCTGGACGGAAGCCTGATCGAGGCCTCGCAGGACCTGGGCGCCAGCCCCTTGCAGACCTTCCTGCGGGTGATCCTGCCGATGACATTGCCCGGCATCGTCGGCGGCTCGATCATCGTCTTCATTCCAAGTCTCGGGAACTTCATCGTGCCCTCGCTTCTGGGGGGCGCCCGGGTGGTGATGATCGGCAATCTCATCGAGCAGCAATTCCTGTCGGCGCGCAACTGGCCGTTCGGCTCGGCGCTCGGAATGATGGTCATGGCCGCCGTTCTCGTCCTGCTCATGATCTACGTCAGGGTTCTGTCGCGCGAGGACCGTCGGGCCGAGGCGCGACAGGCGCGCGAGGAGGATGAACGATGAAAACCCGGATGCGGCCCGGCGCCGTTTTCCTGTCCGTCTTCGGCTGGCTGTTCCTGACCTTCATCTACGTCCCGATCCTGCTGATCGTCGTGTTCTCGTTCAACGCCAACCCGGTCAACATGATGATCTGGGAAGGGTTCACGCTCGACTGGTACCGGACGATCTTCGGCTTTCCCACGACGCTGAACGAGCAGACGCTCTATGTGGAATCGACCGCCCAGCTCTACAGTGCCGTCCTCAACAGCCTGACGGTCGCCTTCCTGACGACGCTCGTCTCGACGATCTTCGGAACGGCCGTGGCGCTGGCGGTGGCCCGCTTCCGGTTTCGGCTGAAGGGCTTCTACCGGGCACTGATGTTCATGCCGATGATCATGCCCGACATCATTCTGGGCATCGCGCTGCTGATCTTCTTCGTCTCCTTCGGCTTCAGCCTCGGTCTTCAGACGATCGTGATCGGGCACACGACGTTCCTGTGCAGCTATGTCTTCGTGGTCGTCAGCGCGCGTCTGGCGGATATGGATGAAAGTCTGGAGGAGGCGTCCGCCGATCTCGGCGCCGACGGCTGGACCACGTTCCGGCGGATCACGCTTCCGATGATCGCGCCGGGGGTCATCGGCGGCGCCATGCTCGCCTTCATCATCTCGATGGACGATCTGGTGATCACCTATTTCATCTCCGGCGTCGATTCCACGACCCTGCCGGTTCACATCTACGGAATGCTGCGGCGCGGGATCAAACCGGAGATCAACGCGATCGCGACGATCATGCTGCTCGCGTCCTTCGTGATCGCATCGATCGGCCTCTACCTGCGGGCCCGCAAAAGATGAGCACCCCCATGAAAAAGAACCGCGCCCGCGACCTTGGCCTGACGCTTCCCGGAGTGCCAGGGCGGCACAATGCCATCACCGATGTCGGTGGGGTGCTCGTCGGCTTCGAGACCCTGTCGTCCTGTCGCGATCCGGCACTCGCCACCGGCGGCCTGCCGGTCCAGACCGGCGTGACCGCGATCCTTCCGCGCGGCAACGAACCGACCCCGAGGCCCGTGTTTGCCGGCATTCACGCGCTCAATGGCAATGGCGAGATGACCGGGAGCCACTGGATTCGCGATGGCGGCTATTTCGTCGGACCAGTCCTGATCACCAACACCCACAGCGTGGGCGCGGCGCATGAGGGCGCCGTCCGCTGGATCCTCGACACCTATCGCGAGACCTGGGAGCGCCATCATCTGTGGGCCATGCCGGTCGTGGCGGAGACCTACGATGGCGTTCTGAACGATATCAACGGGCTCCACGTGCGACCCGACCACGCCTTGCGCGCGCTCGCCAACGCCGCGGGCGGCCCCGTGCGCGAGGGCAATGTCGGCGGCGGTGCCGGCATGATCTGTTACGAATACAAGGGAGGAACGGGAACCGCGTCGCGCGTGATCGAGATCGACGGCGGTGCCTACACCATCGGCGTGCTCGTTCAGGCGAACCACGGTCTGCGGCCCTGGCTCAAGGTGCTCGGCAAGTCGGTCGGAGAGACGATGCGCGACGACCGGCTGCCGGGGTTTGAAACGGAGCGCGGCTCGATCATCGCGGTGATCGCGACCGATCTCCCGCTGCTTCCCTCGCAACTCGACCGGCTGGCCCGCCGTGGCAGCATCGGGATCGGGCGCGGCGGAACGCCCGGCGGCAACAACTCCGGCGATATCTTTCTGGCCTTCAGCACGGCCAACGAAATGGACCTGCCGCAGGTGAGCGCCCCGTTCAAGACGCTGGTCTCGCTCAACGACGAATGTCTGGACCCGGTTTACTTGGCGACCGTCGAGGCCGTGGACGAGGCAATCCTGAATGCCATGCTCGCGGCCGAGGACACGCCGACGGCCCGGCCGCCGGGTCACATCTGCAAGGCGCTGGAGCCGGACAAGCTGCTGGCATGTCTTGAGGGCCTTTGATGCTCCGCTTACGGAAGGCCTGTCGCCGCTTCGCCTGAACGGCCTACCGCGACCGCCATCCTGACACGGCATTCGGCCGGCGCGTTGCGTCGGCCGGATGCCGGGTCGCACGGATGTCCTTTTGGGGTGCGGAGCACAACGGAAACATCCGTGCTCCTGGCCGAAGAACGAACCGGTCAGCGCCGGCGCCTTGCGGAAACGGACCGTCTGGCGACCCGCCCGGAAGACCAGGCCCATGTGAAGTGACACGCGCCCAGCCACCCGGTCACATCGACGGCTCGGCAATGGCACACAGGCCGGGAACCGTCTTCGCTTCCACCCGACCGGCACGGACGGCTTCGCCGAGGCCGAGGTGACGGCCGGCGGAATCTCAACCGGGCCCTGTCGAAAGGAAAAAGCGGCTTCGCGCTGTTCACGCTGGCGCGCATGACAGGCGCTCGCCGGTCAACGCGCTGGACGTTGAAATCCGACCTGACAACATCGCCCCCAGCCCAACGCCGACGGCAGCAGGATTGCTCTAAAGTATTGCGATTTCTGGAGGAATGGTAGCGGAGGAGGGACTCGAACCCCCGACACGCGGATTATGATTCCGCTGCTCTAACCGACTGAGCTACTCCGCCATCCGGCGCGCGGCGAGGCCTGCGCGCGAACGATGGCCGCATATAGTCGGCGCCGACGCGGCCTGTCAAGGGATCTCGGCGGTGCCTGCGCGCGTTTCCCCAGCCGGCGTGCGGTGCCGGCGCAGAGCCCCGTCGATCCCGCCGGAGCGCGCGCCACGGACCCGTCTTGTTCCCGGTCAGGCTCGCGCCCATATATTCGTCAAGATGAATATATCGAGGGATCGGCCATGCAAGATACTGTCAAGGCAACCTGCGCGGTCTGCGGTCGGACCAACCGGCTTCCGGCCGCACGGCTGTCGGCCAGGCCCAAATGCGGCGCGTGCGGCGCCGCGCTCGCCGACGGGACGGTGGCCGTCCTCGACCTGACGACCCATGACAAGGCGACGCGTTCCGACGAGGTGGCGCTGGTGGTCGACTACTGGGCCCCCTGGTGCGGCCCCTGCCGCATGATGGCGCCGGAGTTCGCCAGGGCGGCCAAGGCCATGGCGCCGCGCGTCCGCTTCGCGAAGATCGACACGCAAGACTATCCCCGCGTCTCGCAGGATCTCGGGATCCGCGGCATTCCGCTGCTGATCCTGTGGCACAAGGGCAAGGAGGTGGCCCGGCTGGCCGGCGCCCACCCGGCCGGCGAGATCGAGGCCTTCGTGCGCGGGACGCTTGCGACGAAGACCTGACCCGCCCGGCGTTGCGCGACGCCGTGGAGATCGCCCTCCCCGCCCCCGCGTTCCGGGCCACCGGGCGCTGGCGGCGCGACCATGTCCCCCGGAGACGCGAACACCGGCGCCCGCGGGTCTCCCCCGGCGCCCCCCGCCCCGGCTTTCGGCTTGCCCGAAACCGGCAACTGGCCTAGGACGAGGGGCCGCGACGGGCGGGGGCGATCGCACGAACGGAGGCACCGGACGCGACGGGGCAGACGCGACGGAATCAGGCGCGACAAGGCGGAGAGCGAGCGCGTGACGCAACGCGAGGAAAAAACCAAGCCGGCACAGGGCCCCGACAAGAGCGACGCCCCGACGGCAAGCCTCGTTCTGCTCGTCTCGTTCCTGGTGCGCGACGGCAACCTGTTGCGTTCGCCGGTGCTGGTCTACGCCATCCTGGCAAGCCTGACGCGCACCTCGATGATCTATGCGATCAACGCGATCGCGGGCGGCGCGGCCCTTGCCACCGGCAACATCGCTTTGCTGGCCGGCTCCATCCTGCTGACGCTGACGTTTTCGCATCTCGCCCGGGTCGGCAGCTTCCGTCTGGTCGAGACGACCAAGCGACGGCTGCGCGTGCGCCTCGCCCGTCGCCTGCTCGACGCGCGCGCCGACTATCTCGCACGCCGCGACCAGGGCAAGGTCTATTCCATCGTCACCCAGGGCGTGAACCACATCGCCAACGCCTCGACCAACTTCATCGAGTCGCTGGAAGCCGCGCTGCTGATCGCCTTCTGCATCCCGTACTTGTTCTATCTGTCGTGGCCGAGCGGGCTCGCCACGCTTGCCGCCGTCGTCATCGGCGGGCTCGGCTATGTGCTCGCGCAACGTCCGGCGCAGGCGACCGCGGAGGAAGCCGCGCGCATCGAATGGAGCTTCTTCGACCGCGTCAACGACGTGCTGCGCGGCTACAAGGAGTTGCGCCTGCGCCGCAGCCGAAGGGCGGATCTGGAAGCCGACATCGACGAGACGGTGGCCCGCGAACGGGCGCTCAAGGTGGTGTCGGAGCGCTACTTCAGCCTCGGCAATGTGATCGGCCAGGGCGCGATGATGGGCCTCCTGTGCGTCATCGTGGTGGGCCTGCCGCTTCTGGCCGGCACCGACACCGGCACGGTGCTGCAGATCCTCACCGTCGTGCTGCTCACCTACGGGCCGATCGAGACGGTGATGGGCAATCTCTCGTCCTTCGCCCGCGCGGCCGTGGCCAAACGCATGATCGACGATCTGGAGCGCGATCTCATCGCCGAGAGCGAACCGGACGCGGTTCCTGCGCCGAAAAGCGCAACGGGCCCGGCCTTCCGCCGGATCGAGCTGCGCGGCGTGACGGCGACGCTGACCAGCACCAGCGCGGGCGGCACCGACGAGAGCTTCACCGTGGGGCCCATCGACCTCACGCTGACGCCCGGCGAGGTGGTCTTCGTGTGCGGCGGCAACGGCGCCGGCAAGTCGACGCTGATTTCCGTGCTCACCGGCCTGCGCCGGCCGGATGCCGGCGAGATCCTGATCGACGGCGCGCCGGTCACGGCGGCCGATCTGCCGCGCTACCGGCATCTGTTCAGCACGGTCTTCAGCGACTTCCACCTCTTCTCGCGGCTTTATGGCCTCGACGCGGAGGAACGCGCGGCCCTGCCGGCGCATCTGGAGACGCTGGACCTGGCCCATCGCGTCCGGGTGGAGGACGACCGCTTCTCCACGCTGGAGCTGTCGAGCGGGCAGAAGCGGCGGCTGGCGCTTTCCGTCGCGCTGGCCGAGGGGCACCCCATCGTCGTGCTCGACGAATTCGCCGCCGACCAGGATCCGGTCCGGCGCGCGCTCTTCTACGACGTCCTGGTGCCGCAGATGGCGCGCGACGGGCATCTCGTCATCGCGGTCACCCACGACGAACACCGCTTCGACCAGTGCGACCGGCTGATCCGCATGGAGGCGGGCCGCATCGTCTCGGACACGCGCAAGACCGGCGCGGCGCGCCAGACGGGCTGAGGCCCGCCGCACGACCGACGGCACGCGGCCCGGTCATGCGGGAAGGTTTGCCGTCGCGCGCTTTCTCCAGTAGGAAACGACCTTCGGAAGGATATCGAGAATCGTCGGGTCGCGCGGGACGCGCGCCCGGCCGTCACCCCGCCGGAGCCGTTGCGGCTTCGGCCCGGGCCGGTCGGCCTTGAAGGGCCGCGCCGGCGCCGTCATCTGGAGAGCGCGTATCGCATGGCCGACCTTCTCGTACACGGCGGCATCCCGATCTCGGGCACGGTGGTCCCGTCGGGCAACAAGAATGCCGTGTTGCCGATGTTGTGCGCAACGCTGCTGACCGACGAGCCGGTCACCATCGAGAATGTGCCGCAGATCAGCGACGTGGCGAAGATCCTCGCCTATTTCGAGGAAATGGGGGCAAGCGTCGCGCGCGCCGACGACGGGGCGACGCTGACGATCCGCCACGACTTCACCGCCTTTCGCGCCGCGCGCGCGGAGCTTCCGCTGGGCATTCGCTCCGCGGTGCTGCTGCTCGCGCCCGTCATGGTGCGCACCGGGCAGTTGATCTTCGACACGGACGCCAAGGGCTGCGCGCTCGGCCTGCGCGAGATCGATCCGCATCTGGAGATCCTGGAGCAGTTCGGCAGCCGCATCGTCTCCACACAGCCCTATGACATCCGCTGCTCCAGCCGGCCGGCGGCGCAGGAGATCTGGGCCGACTACGCCTCCGTGACGGCGACCGAGACCTTCGCCATGATGGCGGCGACCGCCAGGGGCACCTCGGTGCTGATGAACGCGGCCTCCGAGCCGCATGTTCAGGCGGTGTGCGCCATGCTCACGGCGATGGGCGCGAAGATCGAGGGGCTCGGCACCTCGCGGCTGACGATTACCGGCGTCGACGAACTGGGCGGAGCGCGGGTGCGTGTGCCCGACGATCACCACGAGGTGGCGACCTTCCTGGCGATCGGCGGCGTCACCGGCGGCCGGGTGAGCGTCAAGACCGACATCACCCCGCATATGACGCTGATCCTGCGCCAGCTCGCGAAACTCGGGCTGGAATTCGAGGTCACGGACGAGGCCATCACCGTGACCGGCTGGACCCGCGAGATCCAGCGTCCCTACACCCGCGAGATGCTACCCAAGATCGAGGCCGCGCCCTGGCCCTATTTCCCGGCCGACCTGCTGCCGCAGGCCATCGGCGTGGCGGTCGGCTGCAACAGCGAGATCATGTTCTGGAACAAGATCTATGAGGGCGCGCTCGCCTGGAGCTCCGAACTGGCCAAGTTCGGCGCAAGGGTACATCTGTCCGATCCGCACCGGCTGATCGTCTTCGGCGGCAATGCCCTGCGCCCGGCCGTGGTCGAAGCGCCCTATATCATCCGCGTCGTGCTGGGGCTGTTCCTCGCCGCGATCCAGGTGGAGGGCGAGTCGCTGATCAAGAAGGCCGATCCGATCCGCCGCGCCCACCCGCGCTTCGTGGAGAAGCTGACGGAGCTTGGCGCAAGGGTCGAGTGGACCTGAGCCGGACACCGGAGCGAACATCCAAAAAAAGACGGCGCCGCCCGCGCGACGCCGTCCCTTGTTCCCTGCGTCGGCCGTGGCCTCAGCCGTTGAGATCCCGGTCGAGCCGGGCGCCGACGGCGAGCACGCGGGCATCCGCCCCCTTCGCCCCGCCGACCATCAGCGCGCCCGGACGTCCCTCGCCGGTCGTCCTCGTCGGCAGCGTCAGCGCGCAGGCATCGGCGAAGTTGAGCATCGAGGTGTTGCGCAGCATCGCGGCATTGACCCGGTCGAAGTCGGCCTCGGCCTCGGCGATCTTCGGCGGGTGCATCTGCAGCGTCGGCGCGATCAGCGCGTCGAAGCGCGACAGCGCGGTGGCGAGACGGGCGATCACATCGGCCCGCACGCTGCGCGCCGTCGTGATTTCTTCGGGGGTCGCACCTTCGCTGATGCGGATGCGCGCCAGCACGCGGGGGTCGCCGATCTCTTCCAGCGTTTCCAGATCCCGGCCGTAGACCTCATGCGCTTCCGCCGACACCAGCAGCCGGTTGGCGGGCAGCGCATCGTGGAGAAAGCCGAGATCGAGGGGAATGAGCTCGTGGCCGCAGGCGGCGAGCCGTTCCTTGGCCGCCTCGAAATGCGCCTCCGCCCAGGGGTCGAGATCGCCGGTGAAGGCGCCGGTCGGCACCGCCAGACGCAAGCTCCCGTCCGCCGGCGTCCCGTCGAGACCGGTCCGCCCGCTCATCACCCGCAGCGCGGCCAGCATGGTGGCGAAATCGCGCGCCAGCGGGCCGCAGCTGTCAAAGGATCTGGCCAGCGGATGCACGCCCTGCATCGACACCAGATCCTGGCTCGGCTTGTGACCGTAGAGCCCGTTGATCGCGGCGGGAATGCGCACGGAGCCGCCCGTGTCGGTGCCGAGCGCCACGTCGGCGAGCCCGAGCGCCACGGTGAGCGCGCCGCCCGACGTCGATCCGCCGGGAATGCCCTCGGCGTCGAAGGCATTGCCGGGCGTGCCGTAATGCGGGTTGAGCCCGACGCCGGAATAGGCCAGCTCGCTCATCGTGGTGCGACCGAAGGGCACGCCGCCGGCAACCTTCACGGCCCCGACGACCGGGCAATCCTGTTTGGCCGGTGCCCGCTCCATGAGCAGCCGCGAGGCGGCCGTGGTGCGCTGGCCGGCTTCATCGTAGAGATCCTTGACCGAGACGAGCAATCCGGCGAGCGGAAGCGGTTCGGGGGCCGCGGCGACGCGGGCCTCGGCCTCCAGCGCGGCGGACAGGATGCGCGGCGCGCTGAACTCCGTGAACAGCTGTCCCTCGCCCTCTCCCAGCGCCTCGACCCGTGCAATGGCGGACTTTGCCTTCTCGACGATCTCTCCCATGAAGCTCCTCGGTGTTGGTGAAAGGGGTGTGCGACCCCGCCATGCCCCCCGCCGGGGCCGTGGCCAGGACACTGGCCAGATCTTTGGCCGAGATTCAGGCCACGATCGGAAGCGTCTCGATCTGGTACCCGTGCGAGAGCGTGCGATCAAGGACCGGGTCCCGCATCTCCATCCGGAAGGCGGCGGCGGGACGCACCCCGCCGATCGCGCCGAGCGTGCCGCACAGCATCGCCGCCGTCGTCCCGCCCGCCCGCGCGGCTTCGAGACCGGACGCCTCGATCAGCTCGTCCAGCGGCCGGATCGACGCGAGCGTTCCCTCCTGATAGAGCGTCCACTCGGCCTCCGGCGTCTCGCGGATCCAGGAGCGCAGCTCCAGCGCCTCCAGATGATCCTCGACCTCGGCGAAGGGCCACAGGGTTTTCGCCGCCGGCTTGGCGCAGGCCTGTTTCGACAGGGCGACGGAGTGGGTCTCCAGATCGCGGTCGGTGTGGTCGGAGGCAAGCCCGAGGTAAAGCCGCCCGCCGGTCGTCACCAAGAGCGGCTCGACCTCGCCCGAGGTTCCTTCGCCCACCACCTGGATGGCATCGGCGAAGGTCAGCAGATCGGTCGCGACCCGGTAGTAGAGCGGCACGGCGGAGGGCGGCGTCACGCCGAGCGCGGCCAGTTCCTCGATGTGATGGCGGATGGTGTCTTCGTTGCGGCCCGTCCAGCCGGCCACGGTGAGCGCGTCGAGCCGCGCGGGAAGCGGCACGTCATTCGCGGTAAACTGCATGGGTGTCCTCAAAGGCTGTCGGGAAGGAAGAGCGCGACGTCCGGCACGAGCACCAGAAGCGCGACCATGGCCAGCATGACGAGCACATAGGGGATGGTGCCGAGCATCACCTCGGTCATGCGCCCCGATTTGCGCGCGCCCTGCACCACATAGAGATTGAGCCCGACCGGCGGCGTGATCAGCGCCATCTCGACCAGCACGATCATCAGGATGCCGAACCAGACCTTGTCGTAGCCGAGCCCCGCCATCACCGGAACGATGATCGGGATCGTCGCCACCATCAGCGACAGCGTCTCGATGAAGAAGCCGAGCACGATGTAGAGCGCGATGACCACGAGCAGCGTGCCGAGCGGCGACATGTTGAGACCGCCGAGCAGGTCCTGCAACTCCCGCCCCAGCCCCGCCGAGGCAAGCGTGAAGTTCAGGAAATAGGCGCCGGCGATGACCAGCATGATCATCGCGGTGATGCGGATGGTGCCGAGCAGGCTCTCGCGCATCATCCGCCCGGAAATGCCGCCATGGGCGGCGGCGATGGCGAGTGCGATCGCGACGCCGACGGCCGCCGATTCCGTCGGCGTCGCCCAGCCGGCGTAGATCGAGCCGATCACGGTGGTGAACAGGATCATGATCGGCACGAGCTGCGTCAAGCTGGCGAGCCGCTCGCCCCAGGTGAAACTGCGGCTCACCCCGCCGAGCCCGGGACGGATCTTGCACAGGATCGCCGTCACCACGACGAAGGCGAGCGCCATCAGCAGACCCGGCAAGAGACCGGCGAGGAACAGGCGCGGGATCGAGGTCTCGGTGAGAAAGCCGTAGACGATCAGATTGATCGACGGCGGAATGAGGATGCCGAGCGTGCCGCCCGCGGCGATCGCGCCGGAGAAGAGCCTGGGATCGTAGCCGAGCCGTTCGGCCTGGGGCATGGCGACGGTGGCGACCGTCGCGGCGGTGGCGACCGAGGATCCCGAGGTGGCCGAGAACATGGTCGCCGTGCCGATGTTGGCGTGGATCAGCCCGCCCGGCAGCCAGGAAAACCACTTGTCGAGCGAGGCATAGGTCTTTTCCGCCACGCCCCCGCGCACCAGCACCTCGCCGAGCAGCACGAAGAAGGGAATGGCGATCAGCGTCGAGGAGTTCGAGGCGGACCAGACCACCTGGCCGAGCCCGCGCAGCAGCGGAAACGGCGTGAAGAACTGGTCGATCCCGAAGCCCAGCAGAAAGAGCACGATGCCGACGGGGATCGACAGCGCGAGCAGGCCCATCAGCGCGGCGGCGACACTCCAGATCATCGCGCGTCCTCCCGCTCACCGGTGTCGGTGCCCGCCCCGACGAGGTTTTCCGCCGTGCCGAGATCGCGCCGGGCCACCAGAACGGCGGTCAGCACGACCAGCAGCGAGGCCGAGACGGCGAACCACAGCCAGCCGGAAAACCACACGAGCTGCGGGATCCACAGGGGCGTTTCAAGCGCGGTGTTGGCGCGCGAGCCGCGCGCCAAAGTCTTTTCCAGCACCGGCCAGGCCTGCACGGCGATGATCACGGCGGTGCCGGCGAGCACGGTGATGGAAAAGAGATCCATCAGGGCCCGCCCGCCGGCGGCCAGCCGCTGGCGCACCAGATCGATGCGCACATGGGCAAGCTCGGTGAGCGCATAGGAGAGCCCCCAGCTCGCCACCCCGGCCATCACATAACCGGAGATCTCGTCCGACCCACCGAGGGAGCGGGCGAACTGGCGCAGGGTGATGTCGAGAATGACGAAGCCGGCGGTGACGATCAGAACCACGCCGAGAACGAGCGCGAGCCCCGCATTGACACGCCGGAGCGCGTGAACGGTTGCATCGATCATGAGAGTGTCGCCTCCGCCGGATCGTTTCGGTTACTGCAGCGGGATCTCGACGCCGACGGCCTTGCCGACGCTCGCGTTCCACCGCATCGCCCAGTCCGGACCGGCGCGCTCGGCCCACTCGGGCAGCACGGTGTCGGTCAGGATCGCGCGGGCCTTGGCGACATCCGCGTCGTTGGGGGCGACGTGGGTCAGGGCCGCGGGCTCACCCATCGGGCACTCGCCGTTTCCGGTGAGGCAGGCGATATCGGTCTCCAGCGAGCCGGCCGACACGTCCCAGGCCGCCGCCTCGAAGTTGGTCTCGATCTCGGTCTGGATGAGCGCCTGGGTCTCCTCGGAGAGGCTCTCCCAGCGATCCATGTTCATCGCGGTGACGACCGAGTCCCAGCCGCCGAGCGGCAGCGTCATCAGCGTGTCGGTGACTTCCCACCAGCCGGCGCTGTAGCCCGAGCCGGAGCCGGTGACGGCGCAGTCGATGACGCCGCGCTCCAGCGCGCCCGGCACTTCCGAAAAGCCGACGTTGACGCCTTCCGCGCCCAGCGCCTCGAGGAACTTGGTGGTCATGCGGCCCGATCCGCGGATCTTCTTGCCCGCGAGATCGTCGAGGCCGGTCACCTCGCCCTTGCAGAAGACGACCTGCGGCGGATAGGGCGCGATCGCGAGCAGCTTGGCGTTGAAGCGGTCGGCGAAGATTTCCTCCACCATCGGCCGCGCGGCGGCGACCATGGCCTTCGCCTCGGCCGGGGTGGTGGCGACGAGCGGCACGTCGAGGCCTTCCAGTTCCGGCGCGTCGCCGACGGCATAGTCGGCGACCGTCATGCCGACGTCGAAGACGCCGTCGCCGAGCATGCGGAACACGTCGCTGCCCTGGATGCCCATCTGGTTGTGGGTGGTCATCTGCACGGAGATCTCGCCGTTGGACGCCGCGGGCAGGGTCTCGGTCCAGAACGGCGCCTCGAACTGCTGGTGCAGCGGCAGGTTGCTCCAGCTGCCGACGACCGACAGCTCCTCGGCAAGCGCCGGGGAAAGCGCGATGAGCGACACCGCCGAAGCGGCGGCAAGGCGGGTGAAGATGCGCGTCATGATGTGGCTCCTCTGGATATGGTTGACGTCGACGCGGGACCGACCCCGCCCAGCGTGTGCTCGGCGGCATCGGCGGAAAGATCGGTGACCAGCATGTGGCCGGGCTCATGGGTGACGGCGAGGTCGGGTCGGGCGGCGCGGATCGCCATCTGCGGAGTCACGCCGCAGGCCCAGAACACCGGAATGTCGCCCGGCGCCAGATCCGGCGCGTCGCCGAAATCGGGCTTCGACAGATCGGCGATCCCGATGGCCGCCGGATCGCCGATGTGCACCGGCGCGCCATGCGCCAGACGGTAGCGGTCCGACAGCAGGATCGCGTGGATGGCGTTGGACGGCGAGAAGGCGCGCATGGAGACCACCACCGGCCCGCGAAACGGTCCCGACGGCGCGGTCTGCAGCGAGGTGACATACATCGCCACATTGCGCCCCGCCGCGACATGCGGCAGCGGAATGCCGGCGCGCACCACCGCGTCCTCGAAGGAGAACGAGCAGCCCAGCACGAAGGCGACGAGATCGTCGCGCCAGATCGCGGTCAGATCGTCGGTCCCGACATGCCGGCCGCCGTCACTGCCGCGAAACACGCGATAGCCGCCGAGATCCGTGCGGATGTCGAGATCCGCGCCAAGCGCCGGGATATGCGGGTCGCCCGGCTCCGAGACGCCGATCACCGGACAGGGCTTCGGGTTTCTCAGGCAGAACCGCAGGAAATCGTCGGCGAGATCGCCGGGGAGGATCGCCAGATTGCCCTGCAGACGTCCCGGGGCGCAGCCGGCCGTCGGACCGGCGTAGCGCCCGGCCCGGATCGCCCTGCGCAGATCGCGCGGGCCGAGATCGCGCACCTGCTGGAAAGACAGGTCCTTCGACGAAGCTGCAACGGACACAGGCACGCGCCTCCCACTGGTGAACCTTGTGCGGGAAGGATCGCGAGCGCTTTTGATCTTGTCAAGTTATCATACTAAAAGTTTTTTGATCGTTTTTATGCATCAGTTTGATCACAGGCCTTCGCGACCGCGGCAACTTCCGCCCCCACCTCGCGATTTCGCTCCGGCATATAGGCAACCACGAAGCGCAGCGGCGTCAGCCGGGCCGCCTCCGCGACCGGCAGCGCGCGGATCTGACGATCGAAGGGCGGCGCGTCCGCCATGCGCTCGGGCAGCACCCCGATGCCGAAGCCGTCGGCGACCAGATGGATCACCGTGGACAGCGAGGCGGAGCCGTGCAGTTCGGGCGGTGGCAGATCCGGCGCCGCGAGCACGGATTCCAGCTCGCGGAACGGCGGCGTCGCCTTGGGAAAACTCACGATCGTGCATCGGGCAAGCTCGGCGACCGGCATCGCCGCGTCGCGCGGCGGGCGCGTCGCCGCCTCGTACCAGCCGAGTTCCAGCGGCGCGAGCGGCACCGAGGCCGCCCCGCGCGGCACGCTCTCGCTCAGCAGGATCGCGACGTCGAGATCGTCGTCAGCAAGCGCCGCGCTCAACTGCCGGGAGGTGTCGACGGACAATTCGAAGCGCACCTTGGGATGGCGCGCCTTGAGCTGGTTGAGAAGATCGGACAGCAGCGTGTGCACGATGGTCTCCGCGACCCCGATGCGCACCGTGCCGCTCAGCCCGCCCGGCCGGGTGATCTCCTGAACCAGACGGTCGCGCGCGGCGACGAGACGCTGCGCCTCCTCCAGGAACCGGCGCCCCACCGGCGTGAGGCGCACCTGGCGCCGGCCGCGGTCGAAGATCTGGATGCCGAGCCGCTTCTCCAGCGCCAGCACCCGGTTGGAGATCGCCGATTGCGACAGGCCGTACTTCTGCGCCGCCGCCCGAAAGCCGCCCGCGCGCACGATGTCCTGCAGGATCTCGATGTCCTTGAGTTCGAACACTGACGTCTCTCCGGCGTTGTCCGCTGCGCTTGGCAGGCCCTGGCGTTCTCGCGCGTCCCTGCGCGCCGCCGCCCGGGGCCGCGCGCGCATAAACCTAGTCGGCGGCGCCCGGTCCGGCAATCGAGGGACGCGGCCCCACACGACCGTCCGGAGCGTAGCAGAAATAGATATTTACCGGCGAACTCGAATGAATTTCGAATTTCAAATACACGCAAAAATCATAAATCTGACACCATGCACATTCAAGTTGCGCATCGGACCCAGGACGCACCGCACGACGAGACCATCGCCCCGCCATCGCCCCACCAGGGACGAGACCGTCAAGGAAAAGGCAGCCAAGGACCAGTTAGTCGGAAAATGACTTAACGACCCCATGCGACTGGCGCGCCGCGACTGGCCGCCATTCCCGAGCCAATCCAGACCACACGCACGACGGAGCGCGTCCGACAGGGAGCGGCCGCCCCTGCGCGTGCGCCGCACCGCGACCGGCCGGGGCCCATCCGGGCTCCTGTCAGGCCGGCGCCAGACCCAAGCCCGGAGACCGACATGAACATCGCCGTCAAGCCGCCATCCGCGCTCGAGCGCATCCGCCTGATCCGCACGCTGGGGCCCGGCGGCACCAACTGCGAGGCCGCCGCCCGCCACTACATCGGCCAGCGGGATCTCACCGCCGAGGTCGCGCTGCACGCAACGCTGGAAGAGGCGATCGAGATGGTCGTCGCCGAGCCGGATTCCGCGCTTCTCGGCTGCGTCGTCTATCCCGACCTGCACAATCTGGTCTTTCCCTATCTGGGGAAGATGGTGCTCGCCGATCTCTTCCTGTTCGACACCTTCAACATGGTCTTCGCCGCCCGCGACCCGAAGGCGCCGATCCGCTCGGTGGCAAGCCACCCGGCGCCGAGTTCGCTGGTCTCGCCCTTCCACGACCTGACGCTCGTCACCAGCAATGCCGAGGCGGCCCGCCGCTGCGCGGCCGGAGACTTCGACGGCTGCATTACGACGCTCGCCGCGGTGGAGAAGGAAGGTCTCACCGTCGTCAAGGATCACGGCGCCGTGCCGATGGGGTTCACGATCCATGTTCCGACCCTGTGATCTCGACACGCTGCTCGATCCGGCGCTGATCGCGGCCACGCACGCGCTCGCCGACCTGCAGGAGGCGGACGGCACCATCGCCCCCGCCCGGCATGCGCGGGCCCGGGAACTCCTGCCCGTCGCGGCGGATCTCGCGGGCGCGACCGCCCGCGCCTGCGGGCAAGCCGCCTATGCAAAGGCCCTCGCCGCCGACATCGAGAGATGGATCGCGGCCGGTCTCGACACGCCGCCGGATTTCGGCGCGGCGCGCGACGCCATCGTGCCGCCGCGCGATGGCGCGCCCTTCTTCTTCTTCGGGCCGCTGCGTCTCGCCAACGGGGGACGCACGGGCTGGCGCTTCGAAACCTTCCTCGCCTGGCGCGAGGAACCCTCCGACCCCGCCTATCTGCGGCTCTACGCGCGCTTTCCCCACCCGGCAAACATCTGCCAGTCGTCGCATCTCATCGACGGAACGGCCGGGCTGATGAGCGGCAACAACATCGTGTTCTTTCCCGAAAACATCCAGGCCGCGACGCCGGTCGCGAAGCAGGACTATGCGGTCTTCTTCTTCAACAAGTTCCACCGCATCTACAACGAGATCACATTGCCCGCCGTGCGCGCGGCCGCCGACGGTCTCGCGATCCGCAATCCGACCGGTCCCGATCCGCGCGCCAACTACAAGGCGCGCTGCGTCTGGGGTTATCTGCACGATTATTTCCACCATCAGGGCGCGCGCCCCTTCGACACCAATGTCGCGATCAAGACCCGCTGGTTCACGGGCCTGCTCGAGGAGATCAAGGTCGACCTGCAGTCCTATCTGGCCTGCCGGGAGAGCGATCTGGTCGACGCCGAGGCGGTGGCGGAGTTCATCCTGCTCGACCGCAGCTTCCGCTATCCGCTGGAGCCCGACTGGAACCGCAACTTCGATTCCGGCACGGGGCTGATCCTCTTCGCCGTCTTCGAGGAACACGGCCTGCTTTCGCACGGGCCCGAAGGGCGGCTCCGCCTCGATCTCGCCGGGATACCGGCGGCGGCGCGGGCCTTCATCGCCGAGGTGTCGGAAATCGAACGCCGCCCCGACGAGGCCTATCTCGCCGCCGCCAGGGAACTGGTTCGCCGGTATCTGCCCCCGGCGACCGGCACGGGCCGCTTCGCCCGCCCGGCCGCGGTCGAGGCTTCCGCGCTCGCGCGCCATCCGGCCCCGCCCGCGCTTGCCTTCACCCGCGCCGGTCTCGCCGCAAGCCGGCCCGCGCGCGAGACGGTCGCGTCATGACGCTTGCCCCTTTTCCGAAATCGGAAGACCCGGCAAGGGCAGCGCTGGTCCAGGCGGTCGAGGCCTATTTTCGGGCTTGCAACTCAGGCGAGAAATCGGCTTTCTTCTCCCTGTTCGAGGACAATGCCTGTCACTATCTGCCCAAGGGGATGTTCGGGCCGTTCACGGATGTGGAAAGCCTCTATGTGCAGTGGCGGCGGGACGCGGAGGACAACGGCGCCTATTGGGTGCTGGACACCGTCTTCGCCGATCCGCAGGCCGGCACGGCCGTCGCCGAATGGACGGCGGTCAAGCCGGCGCAGAAGATCTGGTTTCGCGGCGTGGATGTCTTCCGCTTCGCAGCGACGGGCAAGATCCGGGAGGTGCGGGTCTATTACGCCGCCCCGCGCGATCCCGCCATCGGGCCGAACGAGCTGGGCGGATACGATTATGCGGCCGGCCCCTTCGCCAGGGTCGACACGCGGAGTTACGGGCTGATACAGGAAGCGGAACAGAAAGCGGAGTGAACGCAGGTCGGCGTGAGACGCCGGGCCGGTCAGGGGTCGGAACCATCACATGAGCGTCGAACAGCTTTACGCCTTCGCCCTTTTCGCCTTCGTCGGCTCGGCGACGCCGGGTCCCAACAACGTGCTGCTGACGGCCGTGGGTGGCGCGGTCGGCGTGCGGCGCGGCCTGCCGGTGCTGTGGGGCATCGTCTTCGGCTTCGCGGCGATGATCTTCGCGCTGGCCGTCGGTCTGGGCGAGACCGTCTTCACCATCGCCTATGTGGTCGACACGATGAAGATCGTCGGCCTCGCCGTGCTCGCCTGGCTGGCCTGGCAGATCGCCACCGCCCCCGTCGGCGCCAGCGAGGGCGCGGATGGCGCGCGCGATCTCGGCCGCAAGGGCAGCTTCCTGGGCGCCGCGCTGTTTCAATGGGTCAATCCCAAGGCCTGGCTGATCGCCGCCGGCGCGATCACCGCCTATCTGCAGCCGGGCGAGGCGGTGCTTGCGCAGGCCGGCGTGCTGGCCGCCGTCTTCATCCTGGCGGCCATCGTCGGCTGCCTGCCGTGGCTCGCCTTCGGGGCCGTGGTCGGGCGCTTCCTGCACGACCCGCGTCACGCACGCCTCTTCAACATCGCCATGGCGCTCCTGCTGGTGATCTCCATGGTGCTGGTCGTGCTCGGCGACTGAGCCGCCCCACCGCAAAAACCCGCATGACAAGGCCCGGCACGCCGAAACGCGCCGGGCCGCTTCCTTTCGCGACCGATCGTGCCCGACCAATTGTGCCGCGCGTCAGGCAAGGCCCTTCTGCATGACCCCGGCCATGCGCCGGGCGAAGGCGGCCGTATCGCCCGGCACCTCGCCGTCGAGGATCAGCGCCTGGTCGAACAGGAGCCAGGCCATATCGGCGAGATCGCTCTTGTCGCCGGCCGCCTCGAGCTTGCCCGACAGCGCCTTGACCAGCCCGTGGCCGGGGTTGAACTCCAGCACGGGGGCAAAGCCCGCCGCTCCGCCGGCCTGGCGCGCCATCAGCTTTTCGAGCTGCCGGTCCGGACCATGCTCCGGCGCGACCAGACAGACCGGGCTTTCCGCAAGCCGCACGGACGCGCGCACATCGGCCACCTTGTCGCCGAGCGTCTCCTTCAGGAAGGCGGTGACGAGCCCTTCGTCGGTCTTCGACGCGCCCGCGTCGTCGGCCGTTTCGGCCTCCGTGTCCGCCGCGTCGTCGCGCGGGATCTGGTCGAGCGCCGCCGCCCCTTGCGTCACCGACTGGAACGGCTTGCCGTCGTAGCCCTGCGCCATCTGCACCCAGAAGGCGTCGACCGGATCGGCGAGATACAGAACCTCCACGCCGCGCGCCCGGAAACCTTCCAGATGCGGGCTTGCGGCAATCGCCTCCTGGCTCGCGCCGGTGGCGTAGAAGATCTGCGTCTGGTTCTCCTTCATGTCGGCGACATAGTCGGCGAGCGAGCGCCAGGTCGCGCCACCGTCCTTCGACGAGCGGAAACGGGCGAGGCCGAGCAGCTTGTCCTTGCGCTCGAAGTCCTCGTAGATGCCTTCCTTCAGCACCGCGCCGAAGTTTTCCCAGATCTTCAGGTAGGTCTCGCTGTCATTGTCCGCGAGCTTCTGCAACTCGGAGAGAATGCGGTTCGTCACCCCCTTGCGGATCGCCTCCAGCACCGGATTGTGCTGCAGCATCTCGCGCGAGAGGTTGAGCGGCAGATCGGCGCTGTCGATCACGCCGCGCGCGAACCGCAGCCACGCCGGCAGGAGGTCCGCGTCGTCGGCGATGAAGACGCGGCGCACATAGAGTTTCACCCGGCCCTTGCGGTCGGGATCGAACAGGTCGAAGGGCTTCATCGAGGGCAGGAAGATCAGCACGGAATACTCGTGCCGGCCTTCCGCGCGATAGTGCAGCGTCAGCGCCGGCTCGTCGAACTGACCCGACACATGGCCGTAGAATTCAGCGTATTCCTCGGCGCTGACCTCGGACTTCGACCTGGTCCACAAGGCGGTGCCATCGGCGAGCTGGCGCTCGGTGGTCGCCTCCGCGTCCCCGTCCTCCGTCTCCGCCGGTGTCGCGCCGACAAGCACGATGGGCACGGGCACATGCGCGGAATAGGCGCGCACGATGCGCTCCAGCGTCGCCGGCGTCGCATAGTCGCCCGCGTCGTCCTTCAGATGCAGCACGACCCGTGTGCCGCGCGCCGGCACGTCGTCACCGGACGGGTCGACCGGCTCGACGGTGAAGGTGCCCGTGCCGTCGGAGATCCAGCGGTGGGCCTGATCGCTGCCGGCCGCGCGGCTCGTGACCTCGACCCGGTCGGCAACCATGAAGGCGGAGTAGAAGCCGACGCCGAACTGGCCGATCAGCGCCGAGCCGTCCTTCGCCTCCTCCAGCTTGTCCATGAAGGCGCGGGTGCCGGAGCGGGCGATGGTGCCGAGATTGGCGATCATCTCCTCCTCGCTCATGCCGATGCCGTTGTCGACGATGGCGAGCCGCTTCGCGTCGGCATCGGCCTCCAGACGGATGCGGAAGTCGGGATCCTCGCGGGTCAGATCGGGGGCGGTCAGCGCGGCATGGCGCAGCCGCTCGCAGGCGTCGGCCGCGTTGGAAATCAGCTCGCGCAGGAAGATGTCCTTGTTGGAATAGACCGAATGCACCATCAGGTGCAAAAGCCGGGCAACCTCGGCCTGAAAGGCGTGGGACTGCGGCGCGGCATCCTGCGCCGCGCTCGTCGTTTCGCTCGTCATGGGTGCGCGAAGCTCCTCTTGGTGACGTCGTTGGAAAGTCGGCGCCGGGGCCGCGCGCGGCCCGGGCCGCCCAGATATCGGTGAGCCGCGAAACGGAATCAAGAACCGGCGCGCCGCGTCGGGCCCGTCACCAGACGCCCTCTTCCTGCGCCACGCGCTTGAGCAGGGCCGGCCGGTCGGTGACGAGGCCGTTCACCCCCTTGCGGATCAGCCGGCGCATCTCGGCCTCGTCGTCGATGGTCCACACATGCACGGCGATGCCCCGGGCATTGCAGTGGCGCAGGAAGCCGCGCGTGGCGAGCGGCACGCCGTATTGCGTCAACGGGATCTGCGCGCAGGCGACGTCGGGGGTGCGCACCGGCATCTTCCACGACCCGAAGCGCAACGCCGCGACGCTGCGCGGCCCCGAACTCACGCAAAGCTCCCGCCCCAGCTCGGCTTTGGCGATCGCCAGCCGCCGGTCGGAAAAGGAGGCGACGCAAACCCGCTCGAGACAGCTCATCGCCTTCAGAAGCGCCAACGTCGGCGCAAGCGCCTGATCGGTCTTGATGTCGATGTTGAAGCGCATGTCGGGATAATCCTCGAGCGCTTCGGCGAGCGTCAGCAGGGGTTCGCCGCCCTCCATGCGCACGCCGGCGAGATCGGACATGCGCTGCGCCGACACCACGCCGCGCCCGTCCGTGGTGCGCTCCAGCGTGTCGTCGTGAAAGACGACGACCTGTCCGTCGGACGTCGCCTGCACGTCGATCTCGATGAAGCGGTAGCCGAGATCGCGCACGGCGCGAAACGCCTGGCGGCTGTTTTCGGGAAACTCCAGCGCGCCGCCGCGATGGGCGAAGGCGTGAAAGCCGGGCCCGGCGAGATAGGGGTGGGAGGGGCGAAATGTGGTCTTCATCACGGACAGGGTAGCGCAGGCGGGCGAAGATCGGAAACATCGCCGCGCCGCGCGGGGCAGCGTGCATTGACGCGCCGCGCCCGATGGGCTGCAATTCCCGAAACGGACTGCATGTCCAAAGAGGCCGCAAGGCGCCCGAAGACAGGACCGATTGCCATGACCGCACACCCGCCCCTGCGTTCCCGCTCTCGCCGGCCGCATTGGCCCGCGCGCGTCGCCGCCCGGCTTGTCCTGTTTCTTGCCCTGGCGGTCGTGCTGGGCGCGGGTCCCGCGATGGCCGCGCGCCATGCGCTGGTCATCGGCAACGCGAATTACGACAGCGACACGCTGAGCCCGCTGGCCAACCCCGGCAACGACGCGGCGCTCATCGCCGACACGCTGGAGCGCGCCGGCTTCGAGGTGACGCTGGTGCTCGACGCGGACCTGCGGGACATGAAACGCGCCGTGCGCGACTTCACCGACACGCTGTCCGCGGCCGGCGACGACACGCTCGCCGCGCTTTACTATTCCGGTCACGGCTTCCAGGCCGGCGGCAAGAATTATCTCGCGCCGCTGGGCGCCGATCTGCGCGACGAGGTGGACGCGGAGTTCGAGGCGCTCAGCGTCGACTGGCTGCTGTCGCGCGTGGAAGCCGCCCACGACGGCGCCAACGTCGTGATCCTGGATGCCTGCCGCAACACCGCGCTGACGCGCTCGGCCGGCAATGCGGGGGGCTTTGCGCTGCTGCAATCGACGCCGCGCGGGAGTTTCATCTCCTTCGCCACCGCACCGGGCAGCGTGGCGGCCGATGGCGCCGGGCTCAACAGCCCCTATACGGCGGCCATCGCGGCCGAACTGCTCGCCCCCGGCGCGACCGTGGAGGCGGTGTTCAAGGCCGTGCGCCGGCGCGTGGTGGAAGAGACCGGGGGCGCGCAGGTGCCCTGGGACCATTCCTCGCTGACCGCCGACGTCGTCTTCCTGCCGGGCGGCGTCGCGACCGCGCCGGACGCCCGGGCCCCGGCGCAGACCTCCGACGTTCAGCTCGAACTGCAACTGTGGAACGACGTGAAGGACAGCGGCGACGCGGATCAGATCCGCGCCTATCTCGCCCGCTTTCCCGACGGCACCTTCGCGGCCCTTGCCCGCGACCGGCTGGCGGCGGCCGAGGCCGGCGGCGCCGGCGAGGTCGAGCGCCTGTTCGCCCGGCTCGCCAGCCGCTCGCTGCTCGTCGAGACACCGACTCGGCCGCACGAGTTCTATTCCAACGCACGGCTGCGCGAGATCCGGGGCGATTATCCCAAGGCCCGGCAGGATTATCTCAAGTACTTCGCCTTCGGCATGCCGCAGGTCGACCCGCATCTGCGCTTTCAGGCGGTGCTGAAGATCCAGGAAGGCCCGGCCGGCGCCCGCGAGGTCTACCGCGCGCTGTCGCAGGGCCGCCAGGACCCGACGACGCTCTTCGCCGAGATCCTGCTCGCCGAGCGCGAGGAGCGGGTGCGCCGGCTGAGCGCCTTTCTCGAGGCCCATCCCGACTTCACGCCGGCGGCCTATGCGCTGTCGCAGGACTACAGCCAGGCCCGCCTCGGCCAACAGACCACCGCCGACAAGACGCGCGAGAAGGCGCTGCTCGAACGCTTCATGACGGGCGTCGAGGAGGGGCGGTTCCTCGGCTATTTCATCGACCAGCAGATGGCGGCGGAGCAGATCGAGGACGCCAAGAGCCGGCTCGCCGCCCTGTCGACGCTCAACACGGCGGCCATCGCCAATCCGGTGACACTCAACGCCATGCGCTCCAATCAGGGCTGGATGCTGACGCTCGCCATCGCCGACCGGGCGCAGGAGGTGTTCGTCCAGTTGCCCGGCGAGGAGATGCGCTCCACCGGCTTCGTGCCCGGCGCCGTCGATCCCACGACCGGGCAGCCGGTGCCCTATCCGATGATCGAGCTTCCAGGCTCCGTGGGCGACACGGAGATCGCGGTGAGCTACCGCGACATCCGCGGGCAGATGCAGGGGCCGTTTCCCGTGACCTTCACCCCGGCGGGCGCGCTCATCGCGGGCCAGAAGGACATTCTGGAGCGTCTGTCCACCGGCTGGCTGTCGTTTCAGGACTGGGACGACCGGCGGCTTGTCTATTTCACGCATCTGATCAGCTACCGCTGCGCCATCGAGGAAGTGCGCTACGGCTATGACACCGACACGCCCGACCGGGTGTTCGAGATCGGCCCCTGCGACCCGGACAATCCGCATGCGATCCCGCGCAGCGGGCCGGGCTCCACGGTTCATGCGGACATTGCGAAGTCGGTCGGCTATGTGAGCGTCCAGCTCACCTATCGCGACGGGACGCAGTCCGACATCAAGCGCTTCGACACGCCGCAATGACCGCAAACCCCGCCTCATGATCCCGCGTCCGCCGCGCGGCGTCGGCCGCGCGCAGATGCTGGTCGCCGCCCTGCTCGCCAGCCTTGTCGCCCTCGCCGTCGGACATCGGCTCGATCCCGCGCTTGGCGACCGCGCGCTGGCGCTCGCGCCGACGCCGGACGCTCAGGTGCGCGACAAGATCGCCGTGCTGACGATCACCGAGGACACGCTCGCCGGCTTCGCCTATCGCTCGCCCATCGACCGGGGCTTTCTCGCTGACCTGATCCTGCGCCTCGATGCCGCCGGCGCACGGGCCATCGGCCTCGACATCCTGCTCGACCAGCCGAGCGACCCGGCGAAGGACGCGCATCTGATCGCCGCGCTGGAGACGGTCGCGACACCGGTGGTGCTGGCGCGCGCCGACACGGACGACGGGTTGAGCGCGCGGCAGGCCGCCTACCTTGCCGATGGGCTCGCGGGGCGGACGAGCGGCTGGATCGCGCTGGAGCGCGACGAGGTCGACGGCATCGTCCGCCACCTGCCCCGTCCGCGAGGGCCTCACGGCACGCAGACGCCAAGCTTCGCGGAGGCACTCGTCGGCACGCCGCCGGCCCTTCCGGCGCCGGAGCGGGCGGGCCGTATCCTCTACTCGCACGGGTCGGACGGGGCCCCGGCCTTCGCCACCTATCCGGCCCACACCGCCGCCCTGCTGCCCGATGTCTGGTTCGCCGACAGGATCGTGCTGATCGGCACCGATCTGCCCACAATCGACCGGCATCCGACACCCCTCGTGGCGACCCGGGGCGCGCAAGCCGGCAGCCTGCCCGGCGTGACGATCCATGCCCATTTGACCGCACAGCATCTCGCGGGACTGACGCTGCCGACCCCGCCGCCGGGCCTGTCGCTCGCGCTCACCCTTGCCGTGGCGCTTTTGGTGGCGGGCGTCGGGCGCACCGCCCGCCCCGCGTGGCTGTGGCTCGGCGGTCTTGCCGGGCTTGCAGCCTATGCCGCCGGTGCCGCCGGGCTGATCCGCGCGGGCGTGATGCTGCCGCCGCTCGCCGGTCCGCCGCTTGCTGGCCTTGCGACCGCGCTGCTTCTCGGGCTCGCGCGCTGGCGCGCCGAGCGGGCGGAGCGCGCGTTTCTGCAGGACGCCTTCGCCCGTTATGTGAGTCCGGCGGTGGTCTCGCGGATCGCCAGCGGCCGGCTGTCGCTCGCGCTCGGCGGCGAAACGCGCGAGGTCACCTATGTCTTCACCGATCTGGAAGGGTTCACGACGCTCGCCGAAACCCTCCCGCCGCAGGAGGTCGGCCGGGTGCTCAACGGCTATCTCGACGGTCTGTGCGACAGGATGACCGCACATGGCGCGACCATCGACAAGATCGTCGGCGACGCGGTGATCGGCTTCTTCGGCGCGCCCGACGACGATCCCGATCAGGCCGCCCATGCGGTGCGCCTCGCGCTGGCGCTCGACGCCTTCTCGCAAGACCACCGGAAAGCCCTCGCGACGGAAGGGCTCACCCTCGGCGTGACCCGCATCGGCGTGCACAAGGGGCCGGCCATCGTCGGCAATTTCGGCGGCGCCCGCTTCTTCGATTACACCGGCCTCGGCGACACGGTGAACACCGCCGCGCGGCTCGAAGGCGCCAACAAGGCGCTCGGCACGCGCCTGCTCGTCAGCGAGACGGTCGCCGCCGCCTGCGCCGGCGATCAGATCCTGCGCCCCGCAGCCCGCCTCCTGCTCAAGGGCCGCTCGACGCCGCTCGCCTGTTTCGAGCCGCTTGCCCCGGACGCGGCAAGCGCCGGCTGGCTCGCCGCCTATCGCGCGGCCTATGCCAGCCTCGACACCGATCCCGACGCGGCCGCGCGGGCCTTGGAGACCCTTCTGGCGGAGCGCCCCGACGATCCGCTGGCGCGGTTCCATCTCGCCCGCTTGCACGCCGGGGCAAGGGGCGCGACAGTGACCCTCGAAAGCAAATAAGGATGCCGCGCGTGGATACACGGCCCACTTCGCAAACCGCGCATCGCCCGTCGCCGCGCCGGGCACCGCATGCCGTCGTCCTGGCGTTGGGTCTGACGTTGGGTCTGACGTTGGGTCTGGCGATCTGCGCGCTGACGCCGTCGCCGGCGCGCGCCGCCGATTTCGTCGTGGCCGCCGCAAGTGCCGTGCCCGAGACTTACGCGCCGGGCACGGAGCTCACCGCCGATGCAACGCTCGACCTGCCCGCCGGGGCCAGACTGACGCTGATCGCCCGCGACGGGCGCATGATCACGCTCACCGGGCCGCATCAGGGCCCTGCCGCGACACCCGGGGACGGCGCCGCCCCGGGCACGCCGCGCGGCGGACTGCTATCCGGACTGAAGGGCCTGCTCGCCGGCGAGACGGCCCGCTCCAGCGTGCTCGGCGCGGCGCGCGCCGATGCCGGCGACCTGCCGCCGCCGCCCGGCCTGTGGCACATGAGCGCCGACAGTTCGGGTCCGCGCTGCGCCCGCCCGGAAAGCTTCCTGCTGTGGCGACGCGAGGCGGCGCACGCCGTCTCCGTCACGCTGCGCTCGGACAACGCCCGCCATGCGGATCTCGTCTGGCCGGCCGGGGACAACGATCTGGCGCTGCCCCGCGACACGCTCGCCGGGGACGGTCGCCTGCTGGTCTCGCTCGACGGCACGATGCGGGACTTTCAGGTCGCCTTGCGCCCGGCGGACCTCGCCGGCGCCGCGCCGGGCGCGCTGCTCGCCTGGATGATCGACAAGGGCTGCAACCGGCAGGCGTTGGCGCTCATCGCCCGCGTCCATGCCGGCGGATCGTCCGACTAGCGGGGTCAGGCCGGCGCCAGCCGGGCCGGGCGCGTGCGCCAGAGAATGAACACCATCACCAGAATGTTGAGCCCGTTCCAGGCGATGCCATTGAGGAAGGCCGCCTGATAGGACGCGGTGAGATCGTAGATCCAGCCCGACATCCAGCCGCCCAGCGCCATGCCGACGATGGTCGCGGTGATCACCGTGCCGACGCGCCGCCCCGCCTCGCGCGCGGGCAGATACTCGCGCACCACGATCGCGTAGCTCGACACGATCCCGCCCTGCGACAGGCCGAAGATCAGCGACACGAGATAGAGCGAGGCAAGCCCGTCGTAGGGGATGTAGAGAAAGAGCGCGAGACATTGCAGCACCGCGCCGATCAGCAGCGTCGGCACGCCGCCGATCTTGTCGGCGAGCACGCCGGAGATCAGCCGGCTGGCGATCCCGGCGGCGAGCATCAGCGACAGCATCTCCGCGCCCCGCGCGACGCCATAGCCGAGATCGACGCAATAGGCGACGATATGCACCTGCGGCATGGCCATGGCCACGCAGCAGCCGAGCCCCGCCACGATCAGCAGCCCCTGCAGCTGGTTGGGGCTGAGGTCGATGCGTCGCGCCGGCATCGGCTCGGCGCGCGGGACGAGATCGGACGCCGCGCGCATGTGGGGCGGCGGGCGACGCAGCAGGAAGGCGACCGGAATGAGCACGACGAGGCAGACGATGCCGGCAAAGAGATAGGCCCCGCGCCAGCCGTGATCCTGCATCACGGCCTGCAGGACCAGCGGCCACAGCGCGCCGGCGAAATAGTTGCCCGATGCGGTCGCCGCGACCGCGAGCCCGCGCCGCTTTTCGAACCAGTGCGACACATCGGCGAGCAGCGGCCCGAAGGTCGCGGCCGCGCCGAAGCCGATCGCCGCCCCCTGAAGCGCGGTGAAAACGATGAGATCGGGCGATTGCGCGGCCAGCAGGAAGCCGGTTCCAAGGGCCGCGGAGGCGAGCGCCAGCGGCGCCGTCACCCCGTAGCGGTCGACGAAGCGGCCGATGAGCAGATTGCCGAGCGCGAAACCCACCATGGTCGCCGTGTAGGGCAGCGAGGCGTCAGCCCGGTCGACGCCGAATTCCTCCTGCACCGCCGGCAGCACGACGACGACGGACCACATGCCGACCCCGCCGATGGTGGCGAGCAGCATCGACAGGACGAGCCGCGCCCAGGCATAGGCGCTGTCCACGCCGCCCGTCGCGAAGCTGCGCCTGACGGCGTCGCCGAACCCTTCCGTCTGTCGCATTCGAACGCCCCCCGGTTGCGCGTCCCCCGCGCATGCGCGTCCTTCGACCTACACCCGCGCGCGCCCGCCGGCAATCCCGCTCGCGCCGGCGCGGGTCGCCGTCAGCACATCCGCCGGACGGGTCCGTCCGGATCCGGCGAGAGATCCTCGGCCATCCGCACCGCCGGCCGGCCCTGCAGGCGCGCCAGCAGCCAGTCGACGTCCCCGTCCGCGTTGCGGCGATGGCTGAGGTCCCGTTCGGGGTAGATGGCGACCGTCGCGCCGTCCCCCGTCTCCCGGGCGATGGCGAAGCGGAAGGCATAGCCCGGCGTCAGCCCCATCCGCAGATCGGAGACGACGATCCTGTCGTCCACCCACTCCACGCGGTAAAACCCCCGGCTGAACCAGGCGAGCTTGTCGAAGGCCGGCGTCTCGTCCAGGCAGCGCGCCAGATCGGCGCCGCGCGCATGCGTGTAGATGCGCGGGCGCGCGTCCGGATCGTCGAGAAACGACAGATAGAGATTGTGGTAGCGCCCGTCCTCCAGGCCGATCACCTTCCACACGAGGGTCGTGAAGGGCGCGGCGATGGCGAAGACGCGCTCCGGCGCGAGGCCCGCGTCGGCGAAGATGGTGCGGGCGCGCGCCTCCATCCGGTCCTGCAGGACGACGGAAAGGCCGAGATAGGCCGTGCTGACGACGAGCGCGGCCGTCAGTCCGCGCGCGAAGCCGCGGCCCCAGTCGCGTTTGAACAGCGCCCATATCACCGCCGCGAGCAGCGGCAGCGTATAGAGCGGATCGATGATGAAGACCGATCCCACACCCACCGGATCGGGGTAAAGCGGCCACAGGATGCGCGTGCCATAGACGGTGATCGCATCGATCAGCGCATGGGTGGCGAAGCACAGATAGACGGTCGCGTAGACCCACAGGCGCTGCGTGCGCAAGGCGCGGAAAAGGCGCACCAGCACCTCGCCGATCAGCGGCGCGGCGAGCGCATGCACGATCAGCGAATGCGTCCAGCCGCGATGAAACACGAAGCTGTCGACCGGATCGTCGAAGGGCAGGAACACGTCGAGATCGGGCAGCGTGCCGAGCACCCCGCCGACGAGCGCCGCCTTGCGCGGGCCCAGCGTCTTGCCGAGACAGGCCGTCGACACGGCGGCCCCGAGGGCGAATTGCGTGAGAGAATCCATGGGCTCCGGGGATCTTGCGGGGCCGGGCATCCGGCTCCGGGAAACGGGCACGAGCGATCTTGAAAAGGCCCCGCCGGGAGATCGGCGAGGCCTTCGATGGATCAGGTTTTAGGGCACCGCCCGCGTCCGGGAAGCCCCGGACACGCCGCTCCCGACGCTCAGTTCCTGTCGTTGAGCGAGGCGAAGGTCTCGCCCGCCTCGGCCAGTTTGACCAGCAGCGGCGCCGGCTCCCAGAAGAAGGCGTCTTCCTCGCCGAAGCGGCGCAGGTCGGCGAGGATGGTGTCGAGCCCTTGCGCGTCGGCATAATGCATCGGCCCGCCGCGCCAGCGCGGGAAGCCGTAGCCCATCAGCATGGTGACATCGACGTCGAGCGGACGCAGCGCAATGCCTTCCTCCACGGTCTTCGCCGCTTCGTTGACCATCGCCGCCATGTAGCGGCGGATGATCTCCTCATGCGTGAAGTCGCGCGGAGTAATGCCCTTTTCCGCCCGCTCCGCCTCGATGATCGCGATCACCTCCGGGTCGGGCGTGCCGCGCCGGGCGCCCTCTTCGTAAAGGTAGAACCCGCGCCCGGTCTTCTGGCCGAACCAGCCGCGTTCGCAAAGACGGTCCGCGAAGCCGACGACGCGCTCGCGCGGGTCGCGGGTCGCCGCGCGCCGCTTGCGGCCCGCCCAGGCGATGTCGAGACCGGCGAGATCGCCGACGGCGAAGGGCCCCATCGCGAAGCCGAAGTCGACCAGCGCCTTGTCGATCTCGTAAGGGCTCGCCCCGTCCTCGACCATGTAGTCGGCGGCCTTGCGGTAGGTGTTGAGCAACCGGTTGCCGATGAAGCCGTCGCACACGCCGGCGCGCACCGCGACCTTCTTCATGCGCTTGGCGAGCGCGAAGCCGGTGACCACCGTGTCGGGCGCCGTCTTGTCGGCGACGACCACCTCCAGGAGCCGCATCACATGGGCGGGCGAGAAGAAGTGGAAGCCGATCACGTCCTGCGGGCGCGTGGTGGCCGCCGCGATCTCGTTGACGTCGAGGTAGGAGGTGTTCGTCGCCAGGATCGCGCCGGGCTTCGCGACCGCGTCGAGCTTCGCGAAGACCTGCTTCTTGACGTCCATGTCCTCGAAGACCGCCTCGATCACCAGATCGGCGTCGGACAGGGCGGCATACTCCGTGCTGGTGGAAAAGGCCTCCGACAGCAGCGCATCGCGCTTGTCTTGCGTGAGCTTGCCGCGCCGCACCCCGTCGTCGAGCAGCCTGGAGACAATGCCGCGCGCGCGCTCCACGCTCTCCGCGTCGCGCTCGATCAGCGTGACGGAGAGCCCGGAATTGAGCGCCGCGACGGCAATGCCGCTGCCCATGGTGCCGCCGCCGATCACGCCGACGCTCTCCACCCGCCGCGCCGTCGCCGTGCCGGCCTCGGGGATCTTGGAGACCGCGCGTTCGGCGAAGAAGGCGTGGATCAGCCCGGCGCGCTGGTCGGAGTTCATCAGCTCGGTAAAGAGCGCGCGCTCGCGCGCCATGCCGTCGGCGAAGGGCAAATCATAGGCCGCTTCCACCGCGTCGATGGCCACCATCGGCGAGAGCTGGCCGCGCGCCCGCTTTTTCGTCGCGGCCCGCACGGAAGCAAAGACCTCCTCGGGCTTGGCGCCCGGATCGATCTCGCCCGTGCGCCGAAGCGCGGCGCCCCCTTCCAGAAACCCGCGCGCGAAGACGCGACCCGCCTCGAGCACGTCGTCGCCCTCCACGACCGCATCCACGATGCCGAGCGTTTCCGCCTCGCGCGCGCCGACGTGCCGGCCGCTGGTGATGAGGTCGAGCGCGGCCTCCGCCCCCGTCAGACGCGGCAGGCGCTGGGTGCCGCCCGCTCCGGGCAGAATGCCGAGCGTGACCTCCGGCAGTCCCACCTTGGCGGTGGCAAGCGCCACGCGGGCATGACAGCCAAGCGCCACTTCCAGCCCGCCGCCGAGCGCCGTGCCGTGCAGCGCGGCGATCACCGGCTTGTCCGAGGCCTCGATGGCGGCGATGACGTCCGGCAGGAACGGCTCGGCCATCGGCTTGCCGAATTCCTTGATGTCCGCGCCGGCGATGAAGGTGCGCCCGAGGCCGTAGAGAACCGCGATCCTGGCCTGCGGGTCCGCGGCGAAACGCTCCATGGCCGCCTTGAGGCCGGCACGCACGGCCTGCGACAGCGCGTTCACCGGCGGATTGTCGACGGCGATCAGCGCGATGTCCTGATCGACGGAGTAACGAACGGGCTCGGTCACGAGACAGTCTCCCAACTAGAAGGAACGGGCGGCGGGGCGGGTCGCGCGCAGTTTAGGCCCGACACCCGGCGTTTCAATCCCAAAAACGGCGCCGGTTTCGCCTGACGGATCCGCCACTTACGCTGCGTCATGCACGCATTCTCCGGACAGCCGAAGCCCGCGGGTCGACGCTCAGACCGTCATCTCGAGACGGATGTCCGGAAGCGGCAGACCGTCGATCCGGGTTTCCCAGGTTTCGCCCGGCGCGACCGGAAAGGCGCGCGTCAGCGTGCCCGTGGTGACGAGGACGCCGGGGCCGATCGCTTGCGCGAGCGCGGTGTCCGGGAGACCGTCGACCAGCGCCTTCAGGGCGCTGAGCGGACCGCCGAGCACGTTGTCCGCGTGTCCCCGGTCGACAGCGACCCCGTCCTTCGCAAGCGTCAGGGAGAAGGTCGACAATCGCGCGAGCCAATCGGCGCGGGTGTCCGGCGCGATGGCGACGAACGGGCGATGCCGCAACAGCCCGTGCAGCGCGAAGGCCGCCACCGTGTCGGCCGCCTGAAACCGCCAGCCCGGATAGGGCGACTGGACGAGTTCGAAGCCGAGCGCCACGCCGTCGATCCGCGCCAGAAGCTCCGCCTCGCTCAGGCCCGGCGCAAGCGGTGCCGCGATGCGAAACACGATCTCCGGCTCGATGCGCGGCTCCATCAGATGCGCGATGCCGCAGCGCGCCTCGCCGTCGATCCGCGCGACCGTCGTGTCGTAAACCGGCCCGAAGATCGGCGCATGCACATCGTATTCGTCCCAGATGGTGCGGTTGGTGAAGCCGATCTTCCACCCGAGCGCGCGCGCGCCGCGCGCGATGCGCCGATCCCGGATCGCCGCCGACACGCGATAGGCACGCGCCAGATCGAAGCCCGGGTCCCCATCGGTGATCGGTGCGCGGTTCCCGGCCCCGTCCGCGATTGACAGCAACTCGTCGGCAAGCCGCGCGTCCGCCGGATCGAGCCCTTGTGGCGAAACGGGTTGCGGATCATTCCCGGTCATTGCGGCGCTCCCCATTGCGCTCCCCCATGCGACACTCACCTGCCGTACAGGCGCGCCAGGGCGCGCTCACGCAGGATGGCGACCCGGCGCGCACCGTGCAAGCCACACGCGGTTGTGACCCGGCGACCGGATGTCACGGTTTGCCGCATGGGTCGGGCGCGTTAGTCTTGGACGTGAGAGACGCTTCATCCGCAAAGGCTTTCCATGTCCCGATTTCTGACGGCGCTAGCCGCCCTTGTGTTCCTGATCGTCCCGGCCGCGGCCGGTGAATTGAAGATCACCGATCTGACCGTCGGCACCGGCGCCGAGGCCGTGCCCGGCGCCACCGTCACGGTGCATTACACCGGCTGGCTCGAAGACGGCACGAAGTTTGATTCCAGTCGTGATCGTGGCGAGCCCTTCTCCTTTCCCCTCGGCGCGGGCCGGGTCATTCCCGGGTGGGACGAGGGTGTTGCCGGCATGAAGGTCGGCGGCCGGCGCGAGCTGATCATTCCGCCCGAGATGGGCTACGGCGCGCGCGGCGCGGGCCGTGTCATCCCGCCGAATGCCACGTTGAAGTTCGACGTCGAACTGCTCGCCGTGAAGGGCCCGGATTTCGGCAATCTCGACAATGACGCGCTGAAGGCCAAACTGGCGGAAGGCGCGGTACTGGTCGACATCCGCCGCCCGGACGAATGGGCCCACACCGGCGTCATCGAGGGCGCGCGGCTCGTCACCGTCTTCGACGAGAACGGCAAGGCAAACCCGAATTTCCTTGAGGAGATCAAGGCCGTCGCGGGACCCGACGACCCGGTCGTGCTGGTGTGCCGGACGGGCAACCGCTCCGAGATGGTCGCGCGCTATCTCGCCACCCGCGCCGGCTACGACAAGGTCGATCACGTCACGCGCGGCATCGTCGGCTGGATCGATGCCGGCAATCCGGTCAGCGCGCCGACCGTGCCCGCAGATTGCTGGCTGTGCTGACGCCCCTCAGCCGTCGCGCTCCCGGTCGGCGGCGGTGAGCATCGCCACCGCCCGGCGCATGCGCTGCACCGCCGTGAGATGCGACAGGCCCGCATAGACCGCGAGCCCGACCGTGACGACGCCCGTCGCCGTCAGCCCGGCCAGCGGCGCGGCCCCGGCCACGAGCAGCATCGCGCACAGGAAGATGACGCGCTCCAGCCGCTCGAACAGATCCGGCCAGGCCTCGTTGGAGATGGGGATCTCGATGGCCGTGCGGGCCTTGGCGTAGCTGGTGAAGACCCCGCCGGCGAGCGCGAAGAGCGCCAGCGCCCACAGATCGTGCACGGCGGCGATGGCCGCGAGCACCACCAGTTCCTGGTAGCGGTCGACCATGGCATCGAAATAGCCGCCCGACCTGGTGCACATGGCGCGGCGGCGCGCCACCGCGCCGTCGAGCGCGTCGAAGGCGAAGGCCACCGCCAGCGTCAGGCCGAAGAGCGCCGCGTTCTCGTGCCACAGATAGGCTGCCGAGACCGCCGCGACGAGGACGAGCCCCGTGCCCGTCACCTGATTCGGCGTCATGCCGAGGCGGATGAGCGGGGTCGACAGGCTCTCCCACAGCGGGTCGATGTGGCGCTTGAACAATCCGTCGATCATCGGGCCTTCTCCTTGCCGGGCACGCTCAGCGATAGAGCGAAATCAGCGCCTTGCGGTGGCGGTCGAGCCATGCGGCGCGCGCATCGAGACGCGCCATGCCCGCCTCTTGCGGCTCGTAGACCGCGACCGGGCCCGACGCAAGCACCGGTGTCGCCGCCTCCACCCGGTCGAACCAGCCGAGCGCCGTGCCGGCGAGCGCGGCGGCCCCGCGCACGCCCGCGTGACGCGGCGCGCGCACCTCGATCCGCCGCTTGAGCGCATCGGCAAGCATCTGCGCGAACACGGGGTTCACCGCCGCCCCGCCGACCAGCGGAATGGGCAGATCGTGGCGCACGCCCTTTTGCCGCGCGACCTTGTCGAGCGCCCAGCGCATGTTGAGCGCGACCCCTTCGAGCGTCGCGCGCAGCAGCGCCGCGCGGTCGTGCTGCGCGCTCAACCCGTAGAAGACGCCGCGCAGCCGGTCGTCGTCGACCGGCACGCGCTCGCCCGCGAGCCACGGCACGAAGACGGGATCGTCCGCCCGCCCCTCGCCGATCCCCTCGTAGAGCGCGGCGAGCGCGGCATCCCCGTCGCCGGCCGCGCCACCCATCAGCCGCGCCGCCCAGGCAAAGGCCGTGCCGGCGCTCTCCTGCGTGGCGATCAGCAGCGGGCGATAGGACGCGCTGCTCGAAATGGTCGCGAAGGCATGAAAGATGTCGATCCGCCGGGAGGGAAAGAATCCGCTCAGCCAGGCGCTGGTGCCGGCATAGGCGTGCAGCTGTCCGTCGGCCATGGCGCCGGAGCCGATGGCCGTCGCGCCGACGTCGCCCGCGCCGGCGATCACCGGCAGGCCCTCTGTCAGGCCGAGATCGGCCGCCGCCGCCGCGCCCAGATGCCCGGCGACCGCCGTGCCGTCGACGATCTCCGGCAGCTTGTCGAGCGGGATCCCGAGCCGGCCGGCAAGGCGGGGCGACCACCCCTCGCGGCCCGGGCGCGTGTCCATCATCCAGGTCAGATTGGCGCTGTCGGCGGTCGTCACGCAGGCGCCGGTGGCCTTGAGGATCAGCCAGTCCTTGACGTCGAGCAGCTTGTCGGCGGCCGCCCAGACCTCCGGTTCGTGGCGCTTGAGCCACAACATCTTGGCCGGCGGGTCCATGCCGTTGTGCGACGGCGCGCCATTGGCGATGCGCGTCCACATCAAGAGCTTGTCGATCCGGTATCCGGCAATCGCGGGAAATCCGCCGTTCATGTCGCGCGACAGCGCGCCCGCACGCTTGTCCATCCAGATGATCGCCGGGCGCAGCAGGCGCGCGCGCGCGTCGACGCAGACAAGGCCGCACATCTGCGCGCAGAACACCAGCGCCCGGGCGCGGGCATCGAGGTCCGGGATCGCGCGGGCGAGCTCGGCAAGGGCCTGCCCCAGCGCCGCCCACCAGTCGTCGGGCGCCTGTTCCGCCCGGTCGGGACCGGGAAAGGAGAGCGGATAGGCGGCCGTCGCGGTGGCGATGAGCGCAAGCTGCGGATCGAGCGCGGCGACCTTCACGCCCGAGGTGCCGAAATCCGCCGCGATCACCAGATCCTCGGCGCGCGGCTGCATGGTGCTTGTCAAAACGTCCCCGTCCGGTCCCGAATTGCGTGAGCTTCGCGACCGGGTTTATAGAGATCGGCGACAAAAATGAACTCCCTCCGACCGCCGCCCCCGCCGCCCGTCACGCCGGCCCGGCGGATCGCGCGCGCCGACCGCCCGCGCCGACGCCCCTTGCGACGAAAGGCCCGCCCGCATGCCGGATACCGC
Organism: Stappia sp.; assembly: GCF_040110915.1. Classification (NCBI taxonomy): domain Bacteria; kingdom Pseudomonadati; phylum Pseudomonadota; class Alphaproteobacteria; order Hyphomicrobiales; family Stappiaceae; genus Stappia; species Stappia sp. Next base: position 3,275,200 of record NZ_CP157793.1, read on the forward strand.
CATCTGCCCCGACGCCATCGATGTCGTCTACACCTGGGTGGACGACACCTTTCCCGGCTACGCCGACCAGCTCGGGCAATATGCCGCGACCGGACACGACCGCAACCCGAACCGCACCCGCGACAATCTCGAGATCCTGCGCTTTTCCCTGCGCTCGCTGGAGCGCTTCGCGCCCTTCGTGCGCAAGGTGCATCTGTTGACCTGCCGCCCGCAGGTGCCCGGGTGGCTCGACACGGAGCATCCTGATGTCGTCGTCCATCACCACGACGCGGTGATGGACCCGGCGATCCTGCCGACCTTCAACTCCTTCGCCATCGTCAGCCATCTGGCGAAACTGCCCGGCGTCTCGGAACGCTTCCTCTACTGCGAGGACGACATGCTGTTCCTGAACGACGCGCGCCTCGCGGATTTTCTCAGCCGTGACGGGCGGGCGAAGATCTTCGCCAAGGCCCGCCTCGCGCCCGTCCATTCGCAGCTCAAGGCGGACACGGAAACCCCGTGGAACCTGGCGCTGGCCACGGCGAATGTCGCGCTGGACCGGGAGTTTTCTCCCCACCGCAGACGCTTTCTGGCGCATGGGCCGCGGCTGATCGAGCGTGCCGTCTTCGAGGAGATGTGCGACCGCTTCCCCGCCGAGATCGCGGCGACCCGCACCGCGCGCTTCCGCACCGGCGACAATGTTCCGCCGGAGTATCTCTACCCGCATTACCTTCTGGAGACGGGACGGGCGGTGCTCGCCGACGCAACCGACAGCCGCCGCATGACGGGCTACGCGTCGCTGGAGAACTTCCTGCCCTGGACCTGGTACCAGCTGCTGCGGCTCGACCGGCAGCGGCCGGTGACCGCCACCCTCAACGACAGTTTCAACAAGGCGCCCAATCCCCGCGTCGTCGCCCATGTGCGCAACACCCTGCGGGGCTGGTTCCCTCAGCCCTCGCGCTTCGAGCGCGCCGACGCGACGCTGCCCGGCTGACCTTTCAGGGCCCGATCCGGAGGCACCTGATCCGGCGCGAGCGCCCGCCGGTATACCTCGACGAAACGCGGTCCCGTGGCCGCGATCCCGAAGGTCGTCGCATGTGCCGCCGCCCAGTCGGTGAGCGCGGCGCGGGCCGCCGCGTCCCGCGCGAGCGCCACGATTCGGCCGGCCAGCGCCCCCGCATCGCCGGGCGGCACCAGGAGATCGGCGCCGGGACCGGTGAGCACCGTCCGGTATCCCGCATTCGCCGCGGCGACCGGCAGGGTGCCCGCCGCCATCGCCTCGATCAGGACGAGCCCGAAGCTCTCGCCATAGCGCGACGGCGCGGCGAGGAGATCCGCATCGGCCACCAGCCGGCGCGCGGTGGCGGCATCCGGCGTCGGCACGAACGTCAGCCGGTCGCCCGCCGGCCCCTGAAGGGCTGAGCGCAGCAGCGGTTCCATCGGCCCGCCGCCGGCGACCGTCAGCCGCACGCCCGACGCGCGCGCCGCGATCTCCGGCCAGGCGTCGAGCAGCACGTCGAGCCCCTTGCGCGCCTCGAAGCGGCCGAGAAAGACGAGGGAAATCTCCCCCTCCCCCAAGCGCTCGCCCGCCGGCTGCGACGGCGCCTCGCCGGCGGCCCGCCATGGCGCGAGATCGATGCTGGGCGGCAGCACCTGCGCGGCCACCCCCACCGCCTCGGGCCGCAAATGCGCAAGCGGTGTCGGCGAGGGCACGATCACGGCGCGCGAGCGCAGCAGAAAGTGGCGCGCGGCAAGGCGCAGCGCCCGCGCCGCAAGCCCCCGCGCGCTGGCGTCGGGCAGCGTGGCATGAAACGTGGTGACCGTCGGCAGGGCGAGGTCCCGCCAGACCTGCCAGGCCATCAGCGGCGTCCAGGGCGTGTGCAGATGCACCAGATCCGCGCCCCAATCTCTCAGCTCCGCAACGAGACGCCGCCGGTGCGCGCGGCCCGCGAAGCTGATCTCGAAGCCGGTGCCGAAGAGTTTCACCCGCCGGGCCCGTCCGCAATGATCGATGCCGGGCTGGCGGACCCCCTCCACCGGCTCGGGCGCGACGATGCGCACCGCATGCCCCTCGCCTGCGAGCCAGGCGGCGAGATCGCGCACATGGGTCTGCACGCCCCCGGGCCGGGCCATGTCGTAGGGGCAGATCTGGACGATGCGCAGGCCGCCCGACTTTCGCGCGTCGCGGGTCATTGGGCCTGACGCCGCACGGTGAGCGCCAGCGCCTCGATCACGTCGGCCGCCGAATAGAGGAGCAGAAACACCAGCAGGGCCGGCAGCGCCTCCGCCCACCAGGCCAGCAGAAGCGCCACCGGAAGCGCCCCGCTCAGGCCGGCGAAAAAGGCATGGATCAGATCGAGCGGCGTCATCCGGCCGGCGGGAGCGGTCTCGCCGCCCTCCCCGGCGGTTTCGACGCGCGCCGGCTCCGCCGCATCGCGCACGACGCGCGCGTAAAGACGCGTCCAGCCCGCGACGAGACCCAGCGCTGTCCACAGCGCACCGGTCCCGAGCGCCTGATCCGCCAGCAGCCCCACGGTCGCGTAGAAAACGCCCCATTGCACCATGTCGATGAGGAAATCGAGCGTCCCGCCGAGCCGCGAAAAGCGCCCGGTGGCGCGCGCCAGCCCGCCGTCGACGCAATCGATCACCTGAAACAGACAGGCGCACAGCACGACGAGCGGCCCCGCGAGCGCGGGCGGGGCAAGCAGCGCGATCGCCGGCATCGCCGCCACCAGCGGCACCGAGGACAGGGTGACGGCCGTGGGCGAGACGCGCGTGCGCGCCAGCAGCCACACCAGCGGGAAACTCGCCGGCCGGGCGAACAGGGCCACCCCCCAGTCGCCACGCCATTCGGCGGCGCCTTTCTCACGTCGATGGGCGTCAAGGAGATCCCGGTATCGGGGGGGGCGGTTGGGTTCCGCACGCATTCTTGTCTGTCCTTGCTTCGGGCCATGCTTCGGGCCTTGCTTCGGGCCGCACACCCCGCGCCCCTCCCGGGAAACGCCGGGGTTCTTGCTCACCGTTCGGCCCTCGCCTATACCTGCCGTCGCCTTATCACACGCCGACGGGTCCATGGTCGACATCACAGCGATTTTTCTTGCCGCCGGGCGCGGCGTCCGTATGGGCGCGCGCGGGCGCATCACCCCCAAGGGGCTTCTGTCGATCGGGACGCGCACCTTCATGGAAGACGCGGTCGCGACCCTGCGCGCGCATGAAGTCGCGGCGATCCGGATCGTGACCGGACATCTCGCCGATCAGTATCGCGAGCTGGTCGACACGCGTCTGCCGGGGATCGAGCTGCGTCACAATCCCGCCTTCAGCGAGAAGGGCTCGCTGCACAGCCTGCTTGTCGGGCTGGAGGGCCAGGACGGGCCCTGTCTGGTGCTGGAATCGGACCTGATCTTCGAGCCGCGCGCCATCGAGACGACGCTCGCCGCGCGCGACATGTCGGCCCTGCTCGTGTCCGGTGCGACCGGGGCCGGCGACGAGGTCTACGTCTGGGCGCAGGAGCGGGAGCCGGGCCCCTGCCTGCGCGACATGTCCAAGCAGCGCACGCAGTGGGACGAAGCCCCGCGCGGCGAACTGGTCGGCGTGACCTATCTGACCGGCGCGGCGGTGGCGCACCTCAAGGCCATCGGCCCGCAGATGGTCGCCGCCAACGCCATGGCCGACTACGAAAGCGGCATGGTCGCGCTCGGCCGCAGCCACCCGATCACCCTGCCGAAGATCGAGGATCTGGCCTGGGCCGAGGTCGACAACGAGGAGATGCTCGCCCGCGCCGCCGAGCACGTCTATCCGCGCATCGCGGCGGCCCGCAGCGCGCATCCTCGCATGGACGGCTGACGCCGGGCGCGCATCGCCGACGGGCGCCCACGCCGCCGTAGCTCCCGGTCCACCGGACCGCCGCTAATGCGGGCGCGACAGGATCGCCTGCGCGACGACGACGCCGGCAAGCGCCAGCCAGACCCCCATCCAGCTGCTGGTGAAACCGGACAGGGCTCCGATCTCGCCCATCGCCCAGGACACTTTCGTCGCCACCAGCGCGAAATAGCCGACCATCGCCAGCACCACGATCCGCCCCGGCGCGACCATGCGGCCCGAGCCGGCGATGGGCGCGAGACTGGCCCCGAGCAGGGCGTAGGCGCCCGGCAGGATGAAGGCGGCCCAGCGCCGCCACAGCGCGGCATCCACGTCCGGCGTTTTCAGAGGGTTGCTCTCCTGCGCCAGCGCTTCCAGCGGCGCCTGCGGCAGATAGAAGGCCGGCACGTCGTAGTAGCTCAGCGTTTCGGGAAGCAGGTCGAGGCGCACCTCGAGCGTGTCGTAGCGCGAGATCATGTAGAGCGAACGCTGCGCGAAACCGGCGCCCGCCGCCTCACCCGCGCCGGCTCCCTCCCCGCCGCGCCCGTCCTCGCCGGGCAGGCTCGCCCACAGATGGACGTTCCGGAAGCGCCAGAAGCCCGGCCGCCCGGTCGGCTCGGCGCGTTCCGCCACGAGCACGTCGCGCAAATCGCCCGCGACCACGCCGCGATAGACCTCCAGATCCGTGAGATGGGGCGTGGCGCTGCGCACCACATGGGCGCGGATGGCGTTGCCATCGACCACGAACCAGCGCTTTCCCGACACGCGCCCCTCGACGAAACGCGCGCCATAGCCGCCGAGCTGCAGGTCGGCCTGCGCGAAGACGGCCGCCGGCCGCAGCCAGCGCTCCAGCGTGAACTGGAACGCCCCAGCCATCAGCGCGAAGACGCCGACCACCAGCAGCGTCTGGCGCGGCGACCAGCCGGCCGCCCCCAGGATCGTCGTCTCGCGGTTGAACAGGCGATAGAGCTCGCTGGCGAAGAGGCCGATGAAACAGGCGACGGGAAAAAGCCGCGTGACGATATCCGCCATCCGGTAGACGAGATAGATCGCCAACAGGCCGGCGGGCGACCGCTCCAGCGCCTCGGCGCGGGCGAGGATGCCGTCCAGTTGCTCGGCCAGATCGATCGCCCAGGCGATGATCAGGAACATGGTCATCACCAGCGCCGTCACCCGCACGTAAAGCCCGAGCGCGCGCCGCCCGGCGATGCCGAGCACCGGCGCGCGAACGGCGCGCAGGCCGGGCGCCAGTCTCGCCGGGACAAGCGGCCGCGCGTCCATGATCATGCCCGCTCCGTCACCGGGCGCAGCAGCGTGGCCGCGCGCGCGGTGACCGCGAGCACCAGCATGAGCGCGAGCGCGGCCGCGCCCGCGACTCCCACGCCGGCCATCGCCAGCGGGGCGCCGACGGCGAGCTCTCCCAGCAGCGCCCGCGCCACGACATCGAGCGCCAGGAGCCCGGTGCAGGCGAGCGGCAGGGCGAAGTAGCGCCCCAGTCCGCCGCCGGCGAAGGTGCACGCCAGCAGCGCCAGAAGCGGCGCCAGGAACACGACCAGCGCCCGCGCCGCGCGCTCCCCGGCGATCTCGCGCGCCTCGCGGCCCGCCGGATCGGCGGCGATGCGCGGCTCGAGCGCTTCCAGCAGGGTCCATTCCTCGGCCACCTCGCCGCGCGGTACGTGACGCAGCACGTTTTCCAGACTGACCGGCACCGAGACGTTTTCCACCTTCACCTGCGGCAGGCGCGGCACGCCGGCGATATCGGGGTCGGCGAGGGCGCGCAGGTTGGGCCCGCGTCCGCCCTGCAGCACGCCACGATCCCGGGCCGCGTCGACCCGGATGAAATCATAGGCGATGACCCGCCCGAGGCCGAGGTTGTAGGTGCCGTCGGCATCGGGACCGATCAGCCGCCAGTCGCCGGCCTGGGTCACGCGCCAGCTCCCGTCCTCGCCCGGCTGATGCACGAAGAGGCTTTCGTGCGGCGGGGCGACGCTGGCATCGCTCAGCGCGGCGAAGGTCTTGCCCCGGATCGTCTCGATGAGCGTTCCCTCGCTCGGCTCGGTGATGCGGCGAAACAGCAGGTCGCGCTTCAGGTCGAATACGACGGTCCGGTTGACGCTGCGCGCCAGCGGATCGACGAAGCCCGACACCAGCAGGCTCGCGGCGAAGGCGACCACGCCGACCGCCAGCGCGACGCGCACGGCGAGCCCCTGCGACACGCCGGCCGCCGACAGAACCACCAGTTCGCGCTCCTCGCGCGCGGCCACGAAGGCGAAATAGCCGCCGATGACGCACGCGAGCGCCAGCGCGAAGTCGAAGATCTCCGGCGCGGTGAGCAGCAGCACCGACACCGCGACCGGCACCGTGCCCCCATTGGCGAGCACACGCTCCAGCGTGCCGGTCAGCCCCTCGGCGAGAAACACGATCTCGATCACGCCGACCACGATCGCGGCCTTGAGGACCACGCGCAGAAAAAGCGCGCGCGCGGCGAGCGAGCCGAACGCCCTCATGCGCCGCCCCCCGCTTCGCGCCAAAGTACGCGAAAGGGTGCGCGCCCGGGTCCGCGCACGCCAGTCCGCGAAGTCCTCTCCGGCTGTCCCATTGATCCCGTCATCGCCCGCATTTTCGTTTCATGCTAAGGCACCGCCGCATCCGCGATTCCCGCCGTCCATCATAGGCGTCCCGCCATGGCCCGTCTTGCCCGTCTCCTCGCCCTTTCCTTCGGCGCCGGCCTGTCGCCTGTGTGGCCCGGCACGGTCGGCGCGGCGCTGGGACTGCCGCTGGCGGCCGCCCTCTTGCCGCTGCAGCTGCCGGTCCAGATCGCCGCGCTGGCGCTGGTCTTCGCCGTCGGTGTCTGGGCGTCGGCGGTCGTCGCCCGCGACACCGGCGAGGAGGATCCGCAGATCGTCGTCATCGACGAGACCTTCGGCGCCGCCGCCGTGCTGATCGCCCTGCCCGAGCATCCTGTGTGGTGGATCGCGGGCTTCATCGCCTTTCGCGCCTTCGACATCCTCAAGCCCTGGCCCGTCGACTGGGTGCAGGACAGGGTGAAGGGCGGGCTCGGGATCATGGCCGACGACGCGGCCGCCGCCGCCTATGCCATCGCGCTTCTGGGGCCGCTGCCGGCCGCCCTTGCGTTTCTGTTCTAGAGCCGCCGTCGTCAGGCAGCCACCTCCGCGACCAGAACCAGCGCCGGCGCGGCGATCAGCCAGGCATCGACGATGTCGAGCGCGCCGCCCTGGCGCGGCAGGACCGCCGGATAGTCCTTGACCCCGGCCGCGCGTTTCAACCGCGAGGCGGCGAGATCGCCGACCACCGCCGCCGCCGAGATCACCAGCGCGGCCAGCAACGACGCGGCAAGACCCCAGCCGAAGACCAGAGGGCCGAGCAGCGCGGCGGTGAGCGCGAGCATGATCCCGCCGATGGCCAGCCCCTCGACCGTCTTGCGCGGGCTGAGCACCGGAAAGGCCGGCCGACGGCCGAACAGCTTGCCGCCGAACAGGGCGTAACTGTCGTAGGTTTCCACCAGCAGGAAGGCGAGCAGCACCAGTCCGCCGTAGCCGGGCGTGAGCGCACAGGCCGCGAACAGCACCGCCGGCACGCCGGGAAAGGCGATCAGCTCCGCCGCGCTGCGGACCCGCCCGCGCGGCAGCGCCCGCGCGACAAGGCAAGCGACCAGCGCCACCCCGGCACCGCCCGCGATGAGCGGCGCCAGGCCGAGCTCTTCGAGACGCGACGGCCACAGCACCAGCCCGACGGCGGCGGCCGTGAGACACAGGCCGAAGGCGATCGCGGGACCTGCGCGCGCGCCCCGTGCCTGCGTCCAGGCCACATGCGCGGCCTCGTAGCCGAGGCGTGCGAGCAGGGCACCGAGCGCCGCGTGCAGCACGATCCCACCGATGAGAAACGGAACGACGCCGGCGGCGACGATCACCACCTCCGTGCCGAGCGTCGGCCACAGGTCGCGGGCCTTTTGCGCGGTCGCCGGCACGAGGCTCGCGACCGCCAGCGCCAGCGTCCCGACACCCAGCACGGCGAGGATCGCGCCTGCGGCCAGCACCGGAGAGACCGGCGCGACGACGAAGGGGGAAAGAGCGGGGGTCACGGCTCGTGCTTTCGCGCAAGCCGGATCTGGTAGCGGCGCAAAAGCGGCGCGAGCAGACTGTGCCCATGCGCCAGCAGCCGCATCTGCGCGCCGGGCGCCACGACGAAACGGCCGCGCTCGGCGCCGGCGAGAATGCGCTCCGCGACCCGGTCCGCCGACCACAGGCCGCCGCCGGCGGTGATCGCCCTTGTGGCGGCCGGCTTGGTGCGGTTTTCCGCCTCCAGTTGCGGCGTGTCGGTGTCCGGCGGATAGGCGAGCGTGACCTTGATGTTCAGCGGCGCGAGTTCCACCCTGAGCACCTCGGCCAGCCCGCGCATGGCGAATTTCGACGGCGCATAGGCGCCATAGCCGTAGATGCCGAAGAAGGCCGCGCCGGAGGAGACGAACACCATGTGCCCGCCGCCGGCCGCGCGCATCGCCGGCGCGAGCGCATGCGCCACATGCAGCGCGCCGAGGTAATTGGTGCGCATCTGTTCGCTGTGGTCGGACAGGGGCTGTTCGAGAAACTTGCCCGGCCGCGCGATGCCGGCGTTGAGCACCGCGAAGCGCGGCGTCCCGAGCGTTGCGTTCACGGTGGCGACGGCCTCGGCAACCTGCGCCTCGTCGCCGACATCGACGGCAAGGCGCGCAACTCGCGCCGCCGGAACGGCCTCGGCGATCCTGCACGCTGCGTCGTCGAGCCGCTCGATGCGGCGCGCCAGCAGCGCCAGATCGTACCCCTTGCGCGCAAGACGCAGGGCCAGCGCCAGACCGATGCCGCTGCTGCCGCCGGTGATCAGCGCCACCGGGCGCGCGGGCTCGGCCGGGCGCACCACGGCTCAGCCCTCCGCGTCGCCCGTGAAGGCGAGCAGACGCTGGTAGCCTTCCGCATCCTCCACCTGAACCGGCGGGTGCTTGAACAGGAAGGCGCTCGCATCCTCGATCGGGCCGGCAAGGCCCCGGTCGCGGGCGATCTTCGCGCAGCGGATGGCGATCATCGCCATGGCCGCGGCATTGGGAGAATCCTCGACCTCCAGCCGCATCTCGACATGCGTGCGCACGCCGCCGAACAACCGCCCCTCGAGCCGCACATAGGCGACCTTGCGGTCGTCGAGCCACGGCACATAGTCGGACGGGCCGATGCGGATCTCGTTGTCGGACAGGCGGTCGTGCATCGCCGTCTGCACCGCCTCGGTCTTCGATTCGCGCTTGGTCGCGAGCCGGTCGCCGTCCATCATGTTGAGGAAGTCGGTGTTGCCGCCGACGTTGAGCTGGTAGGTCCTGTCGATCTTCACGCCACGCATGTCGGCAAGCCGCGCGAGCGCGCGGTGGGTGATGGTCGCGCCGAACTGCGCCTTGAAGTCGTCGCCGAGGATCGGCACGCCGGCCGCGCGGAACCGCTCGGCCCAGGCCGGATCGGAGGCGATGAAGACCGGAATGCCGTTGACGAAGGCGCAGCCGGCCTCCAGCGCGCATTCGGCGTAGAACTCCGTCGCCTCGATGGACCCCACGGGCAGGAAGTTGATCACCACCTCGGCGCGCGCCTCCTTCAGCGCGGCGATGACGCCGGCCTTGTCGAGCGCCGGCTCCGGCGAGACGACGAAGCTGCGGTCCGGCGCCTGGTTGCGCATGAAGGCCGAGACGCCGTCGAGATCCGGCCCGCGCAGCACCGGCGCCGTCATGGCGGCGAGATCGGTGTGGAAGATTTCCGTGCAGTTGGGCAGCGCCACCGCCGCCTCGCCGACCGTCTTGCCGACCTTGCGCGCATCGACCTCGAAGGCCGCCACGATCTCCACGTCGCCGGGCACATAGCCGCCGAGTTCGGGGAAGGGCACCCCGACCGCCGCATCGCCCATGGCGCGGCAATAGGCCACGCCCTGCACAAGCGAACTCGCGCAATTGCCGGCTCCAACGATCGCGGTGCGGATCGCCCTGGCGGAAGACATCGTCATGTTCCTGTCAACCTCTGACCCTCGTCCGGCTCAAGGCACGCCCGTCGCGCCGCCGGCGGTTTCTCGTTCTTCTGCATGCCCGGAAGGGTCCGCGCACGCGCCGCGCGGCGCGGTCGTGCGGGGCCGGTTCGGGACGGCGGTGAAGGGTTACTCTATCTGGATGCGTTCCACCAGCGCCTTGCCGGTCTCCGCGTCGCGGCCGAGCACCACGACCTTGCGCACGCTCGGCACCAGACCGCTTTCGTCCACGTCGACATAGGCGTAGAGCGGCCGCATTGCGTGGCGGCCCGACTGCAGGACCAGTTCCGCCCTGCCGGGCTCGACCAGACGCACCGTGGCTTTCCGCTCGGGGTAGGACACCACATAGAGGTCGAAGACGTCCGGATCGCCGGTGGCCTGCGCCCGCACGCCGAAGGCGAAGGCATCTTCCATCATCTTCAGCGGCTTGCGCTCGCCGGTGGTGTTGAAGCGCCGCCAGTAGGCGACGACCGGCTCGCGCGGATCGAGCCGCCCGTCCTCGCGAAACTGCGCGGCATAGACGATGGTGTTCGGATTGGTCGAACGCTGCAGATAGAACAGCATGTTCGGCTCGTCCGGCACCGGAAACTCGGGGCGGATCACCGGCAGTTCGTCGACGATCTCGACCTGCGAGCCGACCGCCTTCTGCTGTGGCGCGTGGCGGATCTCGGTGCCTTCCTGCGCGACCGCCGGTGCGGTCCACAGCAGACCGGCGAGCGCGGCGACACCTGCGGTCAGGCCCGCCGCCCGTCTCGCTCCCCCCCGTCCCGCTCTCCGCAGTGCGTGCTTGCGACGCATCGTTCCGATCACCTCTCGGCCCTGCGCGCCGGCGCGCGACCCGGCCCCGCGCACGATCAGCGCGATCAGCCTCCGGCCGCCGCGGAGCGTGGCGCTCTCGCGTCGTCGTTTCCGGTCACGATCCCGGCGACGATCTCCACCGCCCGATCCATCTCGGCCCTGGTGTGCTCGGCGGAGATGAAGAAGCGGATGCGCGGCTGATCCTTCGGCACCCCGATCTGGACGATGGGGGGCGCATAGATCCCGTTTTCCAGCAGCGCCTGCGAGGCGATCATCGTCTGCTCGGGCGAGGCGAAGAGGATCGGCACCACGCCGTAGCCGATCGCCGCCCCCGTATCGAGCCCGGCCGCCTGCGCGGCGTCGCGGAAGTAGACGGAATTCTCGTGCAACCGCGTGACCCGCTCGGGATGCGCCTTGAGATGCGCCAGGGCCCCGTGCGCGCTGCCGAGCGTCGCCGGCGACAGACCGACGCTGTAGACGAAGCCGGGAAGCGTGAAGCGAAACCAGTCGATCACCCCCTTCTCGGCGCAGACGAAGCCGCCGGAGGAGACGAAGGACTTGGACAGCGTGCCGACGGTCAGTTCGATGCGCTTGGGATCGATGCCGTAATGCTCGCAAAGCCCGCGACCGGTCTTGCCGACCACGCCGTAGGAATGGGCCTCGTCCACCAGCAGCCAGGCATCGTGCTCGTCCTTGAGCTCGACGAGACGCGGCAGATCGGGGATGTCGCCATCCATCGAATAGAGCCCCTCGACCACGACCAGCACGTTGCGATACTGCCCGCGCAGCTCCTCGAGCTGGCGCTGGAGATCGTCCATGTCGTTATGGGCGAAGGTGCGATGGTCATAGCGCCCGTTCTTGGCGCCAACGAAAATGGAGTTGTGCGCCAGCTCGTCGATGAGCACCAGATCGCGCGGGCCCATCAGGAAATTGATCAGGGAGACATTGACCAGATAACCGCTGACCAGGGTCATCACGTCGCCGACGCCGAGAAACTCCGCAAGCTCCGTCTCGAAGGCGCGGTGACCGGCCCGCTCGCCGCCGACCAGACGGGAGGCGCCGACGCCGGCACCCAGGCGCTCAAGTTCCGCGCGGGCGCGGTCGATCACATCCGGGTGCTGTCCGAGGCCCAGATAGTCGTAATGGGCAAAACTGACAAAGGGGATGCCCTGGCGTTCGCACGCCTCGCGCTGCTGGTCGACCGGCAGGAAGTAGGGATTGTGCTGTTCGATGATCGCCTTTCCCGCAAGGCGAAATCGACGTTCGGCAACCACGGAAAAGCTCGGCCGGTCAGGCTTCATTCTTGTGTACCCCCAAATCCGGAGAACTGTCGGAGACAATCCGGATCGTGTCAACTCGGTGCGGCGCAACCGCCTGCAGGCAAACGAAAGCTCCCGAAGCCGGCTATCGACTCAAGATCCGTCGCAACCGCTGACCCCGTGTTCGTGCCATCGGCTCCGAACAGGTCGCGGGCGCCGGCCCTTGGTCCGTTGCGGAACCCGGGCGCGGCGCGATCGGCCTTCCGCAGTGTGCAGACCCCGCTAAGTATCGGAAAGTCCCCAGGCTGTCGAGTAAGCCGGACAAGCGATCCCGGCTTCACAAAGTTGCAATGGTCACATCCACATGCGACGCGCGCAACGCGCACCGGCCGGCGGAAGCTGCCTCACAGGCGGCATGCCGCCGGTGCCGGTCGGGAGACACGCGCGACGCCGGTCGGTGGAGGGTCGGTTTTCAAGGACTTTTCTCGTCGCGCCTGGAGACAGCCCGCCCGCCCGGCGCGGCGCGAAGACCGCCGGATCGCGATGCCGCGCCCGCCGGACGGGCCGGTGCGGCGGGCGTCGCGGCGCGGGGCGTCAGCGGATCAATTTCTGTTTCATTTCTGTAACAACGCCGTCGGCCGCCTCCAGGAACGCCTCGATCACCGGCGGGTCGATGGCGCCGATCACGCCGATGCGGAACGTGCCGAGCGCCCGCATCTTGCCCGCGTAGATCGCGAAGCCCCGCGCCCGCAGGGCGTCGTAAAAGGTCTGAAAGTCGAACCAGCGCGCCTCCGGCTCGACAAAGGAGACGATGACCGGCGCCTGCACGCCCGGGTCCAGCGCGGTCGAAAAGCCGAGATCGGCCATGCCCTGGGTCAGGCGCCGGCAGTTCTCACCGTAGCGGGCAAGCCGGGCCGGCGGGCCGCCCTCCTCGTCCAGCTCGTCCAGCGCGGCCGCAAGTGCCGCGACCACATGGGTCGGCGGCGTGAAGCGCCATTGCCCGTCCGCCTCAAGCCCCTGCGCCTGCGCGGCGAGGTCGAGCACGACCGAGCCGGCGTTCTCGCGCCCCGCCTCGAGAAGGTCGCGGCGACAGACCACGAAGGAAAGCCCGGGCACGCCCTGCAGGCACTTGTTTGAAGAGGCCGCGACGGCGGCGAGATCATGCGCCGCCATGTCGATCGGCAGCGCGCCGAAGCCGCTCATGGAATCGACCAGCAGATGCCGGCCGGCCGCGCGCACCGCCGCGGCGATCTCGGCCAGCGGATTGAGCAGGCCCGATGTCGTTTCGCAATGGACCATCGCCGCGAAGGCGAGACGCGGATCGGCCTCCAGCCGCCGGGTGACCTCCGCCGGGTCGTGCGTTTCGGTCTCGCCGACCTCGTAGATCTCGCAGTCGCGGGCGATCCGCCGGCAGATATCGGCCATGCGGCGGCCATAGGCGCCGTTGACCAGCAGGAGCACCCGCGCGCCGCGCGGCACGAGCGTCGCGAGCATCGCCTCGATGGCGAAAGTGCCGCTGCCCTGAAGCGGCACGCAGACATGACGCCCGTCGCCGCCGGCAATCCGCGTCAGCCGGTCCATGACGCCGGCGGACAGGGCGATGAAGGCCGGATCGCGCGAGCCCCAGTCGCGCAGCATCGCCTGGCGCACGCGGGCGCTGGTGGTCAGCGGTCCCGGCGTGAGCAGGATCGGACTGTCGCTCATGCCCCGCTCTCCGTCAGGAAGCCGCGGAACCGCCGCGCCACCTCGCGCGGGGGAACGGTCGGCCGGCCGAGACCGGACACCGCCTGCGGCGCGACCCGCAGATGCAGGAAGCGCGGCCCCGGGCTCGCCAGCGCCGAGGCAAGCGCCGCACGCGATGCCTGAACGCCGCTCGCCCGCGCCGCGAAGCGATAGCCGCACGCCGCCGCCACGGCCGCGAAATCCACATGCGGCGAGACCGTCGCCTGGCCGCCGGTCGACAGATGCTGGCCGTTGTCGAGCAGCACATGCGTCAGATTGGCCGGCGCCTCGGCGCCGATGGTCGCGAAATTGCCGAGCTTCATGAGTGCGGCGCCGTCGCCGTCGAGCACCACGATCTCCCGGCGGCTGTTGAGCGCCGCGCCGAGGCCGATGGCGCTCGCCCCGCCCATGGAGCCGACGCAATAGAGGTTGCGGGCGTGATCCTCCAGCGTGAACAGCTCGCGCCCGGTGTGGCCCGTGGTGGCGATCACGCCGGCGCGCGCGGGCAGATCCGCGATCAGCGCCGCCATCACGTCCATCCGCGATTCGGGTGCCGCGTCCGGCGTGAAGTCCAGCACGGTCGCGCGCGGCGCGGGCCGCGCCTCGGACTCTTCCAGCGGCTGCGGCGCGATTGCCCCCTTCGGCTGCACCATGGCGGCGACCCGGCCCGTGTCGCGCATGGTCGCGACCGCCCGGGCGAGTGCCGGGCCGACCGCTTCCGCCGTGTCGGGGAAGGGAAAGCGGATCGCGCCGATCAGGTCGAGCAGGCGCGGCGTGATCTCGCCCATCAGCGCGTGCTGGGGCTCGTCCTTGACGCCCGGCTCGCCCCGCCAGGTGGTGATCAGGAGCGTCGGGATCTCGAAGGGATGATTGAGCGAGGTCACCGGATTGACGGCGTTGCCGAGCCCGGAGTTCTGGCACATCACCGCCGTCTCGCGCCCGGCGAACCAGGCTCCGGCGGCAATCGCCACCGCCTCGCCCTCGCTGGTCGCCCCGACATAGGAGGTCTGCGGATCGGAGATCGCCGCGTTCATCAGGGGCGTGAGAAAGCTGCAGGGCACGCCGGTGAAGACGTCGATGCCGGCGCTTTTGGCGGCGCCGAGAAAGTCGGAAGCCTCGATCATCGCGTCCTCACACCGCGTCCCGCGCCTGGGCGAGATCCATCAGATCGTTGACGTTGCGCCAGTAGCCCCGCACGTAGACCACCCCGATCCGCGTGCCCTCTTCGGCAAGGCGGGTCAGCACGGCGCCGATGTCGGCGGTATCGAGCGCGCCCTCGGCCTCCAGCGCGGCGAGCGCCGCGCGAATCAACGCCGCGCCGCGCGCGTTCGCCCGCAAGAGCCCGACCCAGACGCCGTCCCGGCCACCGGCCTCGAAACGTTCCAGCACGGGCGCGGCGCTGTCGAGCGCCATCTCGTCGCGGAAGGGCGCGCTGCAGGCCACGCCGTCGCGCACGGTCTCGCCGCCGTCCGTGTCGGGGGCAGGATCGACCAGGATCACGATGTCCTCGTCGCGATCGTCGAAGAGCGACAGGAAGAACGGCCGGTAGAGGATATCGCCGAAGGCGACGATCACGTCGCCGTCGCCTTCCGCGAGTGCAAGCGACAGCGAGCGCGCCTCGCCGCTCGTGTCATGCGCGGGATTGTCGATCTTGGCGATGCCCGGCACGTCGACCGCATCGGCGCGATAGCCGACGACGACGGAAATGTCGCCGACACCCTGGCGGGTCATCGCCTCCACCTGCCGTTCCAGCAGCGACTGGCCGCGCACCGGCAGCATGCACTTGGGCTTGTCGGCGGTGAGGTCCCCGAGGCTCTCGCCCCTTGTGGCCGCCAGGATCACCGCGCGCGCCGGGGTCTCGGCGGCGAGATAGCGCTTCTCCGCCTCTTCCAGTTCGGCCGCGCCCGCGAGCGCGAAGACGTCGCCCAGCGGCGCGACGGCGCCCTCGACCTCCAGCAGCGTCTCCTCCGCCTTGAGCCTGGCGCAGGTGTCGCGCATCGCCTGGATCGAGCTGCGCAGATTGTGGTTCGCCCAGATCACCATCGACGCGCCGATCTCGCGGAAGCGCTCGGTCGGCGTGCGGTAATACTTGGTGGGAATAAGCACCACCGGCGCCCGGTTGTCCCACTGGCGGCAGAAGTCGAAGATCTCGTCGGCCGTGCTCTTCTTGGAGTGGATGACGATGGCATCCGCCCCGGCCTCGACATAGGCGTGGGCGCGGGTCAGCGCCTCGTCCACGCCGCGCCCGGCGATCAGCGCCTCGATGCGGGCGATGATCGTGAAGTCGGGGTGAAGCTGCGTGTCCTTGCCCGCCTTGATCTTCCCGCAGAACTCGTCGATGTCGGCGAGCGGCTGGTTCTCACCCAGGAACGAATTGGTCTTGGGGAAGATCTTGTCCTCGATGCACACGCCGGCGACGTCGCGCTCGCACAGCTTCCGCACGAAGCGGCGGAAATTGTTGAAGTTGCCGTAGCCGGTGTCGCCGTCGACCAGGATCGGCAGGGACGAGGCGTCCGACATGTATTCCAGCATGTCGAGCACCTGGGTCCAGGACAGCTCGTTGTTGTCGCGCACGCCGAGCGTCGCCGACATCGACAGGCCCGACGCCCAGATCCCCTCGAAGCCGGCCTCCTCGACGATGCGCGCCGACAGCCCGCTGTGCGCTTCCATCAGGAAGGCAAGCTCGGGACGGGTGAGGAGCTGGCGAAGACGGGTGAACTTGGCCGGCCGGTCGCCGGCCGGGGTCGAAGCGGGAGTGCGGAGCAAGGTCGGGCCTTTCCTGTATCGTGATCGCGTGGGCCGGTATCGTCATCGCATGGGACCGGGGTCCCGGTCGCGCCGGGCCGGGCGGCACGCCACGGCACCCGCCACCCTGCCGGTCGTCAGACGCGGAACGTGTAGTCGCGCGCCGCGTCCCGGTCCACGTCGGGAGGATAATTCGCATGCTTGTCGGCATAATAGCGGGCGAGATGATCGCCTTCGCGCGCCGGGTTGTAGGTGGCGAAGTACAGGCGCCGCTGCGTCGACGCGCGGTTCGTCTGCGAGCGATGCGGGCAGAAGCTGTCGATCAGCACCACGTCGCCGGGCTCGGTTTCCACCGGCACGAAGGTCATGTCCGCCATGTCCGCGTCGCTCAAGGGCTCCCATTCGCGGAACATGCCGCGCCGGTGATGGCCGGCGGCGAATTCCACGCAGCCGTTTTCCACCGTCGCGGCGTCGATCGACACCATGATCGAGACGAACCGGCTGGCATAGGTCCACCAGCCCGCCTGCTGGTCCTGATGGGGCGTGAAGCCGGCCCCGCCCGGGCGCTTGAAGTTGAGCTTTTCCTTGAACAGGACCGCCGGTTCGCCCAGCGCCACCTCCGCATAGTCGAGCAGCGCCGCGTTGAGGGCGTCGAACACCGGCGAATGCGCGGCGAGGTTCTCCATCCGCGCGACGATCCGGCGCGGGTCGGGATCGGCGATCGTCTCGCCGTAGACCCAATGCTGTCCGGAGCGCTCGGGCAGGGCCTCGAGCCGGGCCACCTCCGCCTCGATTGTCGCAAGTGCCGCGCGGTCGAAGGCACCGGACACGAGCACGAAGCCGTCGTCGGCATAGCGCCGCGCCTCGTCGTCGCGCATCGCGCGGCTGACGCGGAACGGGTTGTCGGACGAAAGCGACGATGCGGTCATGGTCATGGCACGTTCCCCCTGCCGGAGGGCGCGGCGACC
Organism: Stappia sp.; assembly: GCF_040110915.1. NCBI lineage: Bacteria > Pseudomonadati > Pseudomonadota > Alphaproteobacteria > Hyphomicrobiales > Stappiaceae > Stappia > Stappia sp. The sequence continues at coordinate 3,292,580 of NZ_CP157793.1, forward strand.
CGGTCCCTCTACGGCGGGAAACAGTCGTAGCGAAGATGCCGGCAAAAGAAAAGCAGCGGGCCGGGCCGGTCGTGCGCGGACACCGACCCGCCGCCTGGCTCCTACGCGTTGACGTCGACCACGACACGCCCGCGCACGCCGCCCTTGAGGATCGCGCGGCCGAGCTCCGGCAGGTCGGCGAGCGTCGCCGGCTGGATCATGTCGGCGAGCTTGTCCATCGGCAGATCCCGCGCGATCCGTCCCCAGGCGCGCAGCCGGTCGTCATGGGGCCGCATGACGGAATCGATGCCGAGCAGGTTCACCCCGCGCAGCAGGAAGGGAACGACGGTCGCCGGCAGCCCCGCGCCGCCGGCCAGACCGACGGCGGCAACCGAGGCGCCGTACTTCATCTGCCCCAGCACGCGGGCGAGCATCGCCCCGCCCACCGCGTCGACGCAGCCGGCCCAGGTCTCGGCTTCCAGCGGGCGCTTCACCGTCTCGTTGATCTCCTCGCGCGCCACGATCCGGCTCGCGCCGAGGCCCGTGAGATAGTCCGCCGTCTCCGGCCGTCCGGTGACGGCGGCGACCTCGTGACCGAGATGCGCCAGGATCGCGGTCGCGACCGACCCCACGCCGCCGGCCGCGCCGGTCACCAGCACCGGACCGTCGCCCGGCTTGAGACCGTGATCCTCCAGCGCCATCACCGCGAGCATCGCGGTGAAGCCGGCCGTGCCGACGGCCATCGCGTCGCGGGTCGTGAGCCCGTCCGGCAGCGGTACAAGCCAGTCGGCCTTGACCCGCGCCTTCTGCGCATAGCCGCCCCACCAGATCTCGCCGACGCGCCAGCCGGTGAGCACCACCTTGTCGCCGGGCGTGTAGCGCGGATCGTCGGAGGCCTCGACCGTGCCGGCGAAGTCGATCCCCGGCACATGCGGATAGGTCTTGACCAGCCCGCCGCCGGACCCGAGGCACAGCCCGTCCTTGTAGTTCACGGTGGAATACTCGACCGCCACCGTCACGTCGCCCTCCGGCAAGCGGCTTTCGTCGATCGTCTGCACGCCCGCCGAGGTCTTGCCCTCGTCGTCCTTGTCCACGATCAGCGCCTTGAAGCTCATGCTCGTCCCTCCTGTCGTGTGGTCGTCTTGCGCGGTTGTTTCGCGCGCGGCTCCGCCTCAGCCTTGCCCGGCCCAGTCGATCTGGCAAATCTCGGCGCTGCGGCCGTCGAAGTCCCACACCCGGCCGAAGGCGCGCACCCGCCCCTTGGAGGCCGTCGCGACGGTGACATCCGGCCCCATCCAGTAACCGGTGTTGGTGACCATGACGTCGGTATCCGGATCCGGCCCCTCGATTGGCGCGACAGCACCCTGGATCGCCTTGCCGACCGTCAGCCGCCGGGTCTTGCCCTCGGTCACGAAGTCGACAGGCGCGCGCTCCGCGCCGAGGAACTCCGAGACCAGCACCTTGAACAGCCCCGTGGTGCCCCTCGCGCGGCCCGAGAAGATCTCGATCAGCCCGTCGTAGGCCGCCTCGGACGCCCGCTCGTCGATATAGGCGGCGCATTTCCAGTTGCCGCGCGCCATCTGGCCCGGAATGTCGAGAATGAGACCGACGTTGAGGCCCGACAGGTCTTCCCCCTCATAGTGACCGGCGTCGATGCGCACGCCCGCCCAGGCCTGGCAATAGCCTTCCGTCGGCGGATGCTTGCCGAGCGACACGACGCACGGGCAGAACACCGTGCAATTGCAGTTGAGGATCAACTCCCCCTTGATGGCCCAACTCGCCATGCCGTTTCCTTCCCCGATTGTCTTTTGGGTTTGACGTTTTTCAGTTCCGAACTCAGATCAGGCCGGCGGCCGCCGCGCCCTGCCACGCGGCCGCGAGGATCAGCGCCCCGGCCAGCGGCCGGGTGACGAAGCGGCCGATGTCGGGCAGCTTTTCCACCACCATGACCAGCGTCGCGAGCCCCATGAAGGCGAGGTTCATCGTGCCGCCGACGAAGGCGAGCAGCATCAGCGCCCAGCAGCAGCCGACGCAGACAAGCCCCAGCCGCAGCCCCATGCGCGCGGCACCCGCGACGCCCGCGCGCCAATGCCCCAGAAAGAAGGTGAGCGGCGCCCGGCACTGGCTGAGACAGGCCGCCTTGGCCGGCGACAGCTGATAGAGCCCGGCCCCCAGCAGCAGCAGCGCGGCGAGGCCGGGCGCCAGCAGCACGCCGTCGGGCCGCAGCAGCCCTTGCGCGGAAAACCACAGTTGCAGCCCCGCGCCGACGACCGAAAACCCGAGCCAGGCGGCCAGATAACCGCCGAGAAGCGCGAGGAAGCCGGCGATCCCGCCAGCGCCCGCCGACGCCAGATCGAGATAGGTCCTGAGAGCCGGCACCGCCGTCGGCGCCATCATGGCAAGGCTCATGACGCCCCACATGGCGACGAGGGCGGGCAGGCCCGCGAGCCCGGGCGTCACGGTGCACAGCGCGCGCCAGTAGTCGGCGCCGAAGACCTCGGCTCCGGGCGGAAGCTGCACGGCGGCGGCCATCGCCGTCAGCACCGCCCAGGCGGCGAGCACCAGCGCGAAGAAGGAGACCCAGGCAAACGCCCGCGCCCGACCCGCACGCATCGCCCCCGCCGTCGTTATCGCTCCACCAGCGGCGCCAAGCACCGCGTCCCCGAAGCCGTTGCCAGCACGGTCTCCCATGCGCGTTTCCCCCGGCCCTGCCGATCCTCGTGCACGCTCTCTTGGGTGCACGTTTGTCCGGAGCGGCGATGCCACGCGATCCCGCCACGCCATCGGCCCGCCCCTCTTCGGCCGGAAGCATCGAAAACGGGTCCGTTAATGTCAAACATTATTTTGTCTGACATTTATTGGATTGACATTTGACCGCGCTCAATCAGCTCTCTAAGCTCGCGCGCCGAGGGAGAGCCCATGGCAATCGAGTATTCCGGCATCACCCGCGAGGGCCTGTCCAAGCAGATCGCCGACGCCATCCGCGACGCCATCGTCGACGGCCGGCTGATGGTGGACGAGCGGCTGCCGAGCGAGACGGAGCTGGCCGAGCGCTTCGGCGTGTCGCGCCCGACCGTGCGCGAGGCCTTGAAGCGGCTGGCGGCGCAAAATCTCATCCGCACCCAGCGCGGGCCGACGGGGGGCGCCTTCGTCAACCGGCTGAGCTGGTCGGAGGCGCATGACGCGCTGGTCACCACCTCGACGCTGCTGATCGGCATGAACGAGATCCCCATCGAGGCGGCGATCGAGGCCCGCTTCGCGCTGGAAGCCGCCTGCGTGCCCTTCGCCGCCGAACGGCGCACGGACGATCATCTCGCGGTTCTGCGCGCCGAGGCCGCCGCCCAGCGCGGCGACGCCCTGACCGACGACCCGCTGACCGACGAGGCCTTTTGCGCCTCCGACGTGCGCTTCCACCGCGCGCTGGTGGAGGCCGCCGACAACCCGGTGCTGTCCTTCCAGATGGCCGGGGTCATCGAGGCGATGCAGCCCTTGATGAACATGCTGACCTACCGCATGCGCGACCGCACCCGCATCGCCGACCTGCACGCGGCGCTGGCCGACGCGCTCGCCGCCCGCGACACCGACGCGGCGCTGGCCGCGCTCACCGCGCTCGGCGACTATACCCGCGATCTCGCCCGCGCCCGCCGCGCCGGCTGACGGCGCACACGATCCAACGCGCCGACTGACGGCGCACGCGATCCAACGCGCCGGCTGACGGCGCGCGCGGCGCTTGCACGGCGGCCGGTCTTGGGCGAAAAGCGTCAGGACTGAGGCGAGGGAGTCGGGGCCGGATGCAATCCGAGGTGGAAGCGTTCATCGCCAAATGGCAGGGTCGGGAAGGCGGCCAGGAGCGCGCCAATTACGCCCTCTTCCTCACCGAGCTGTGCGACGTGCTGGGCGAACCCCATCCCGACGGCGCCGGCGCGAGTCATGCCGAAAATGACTACGTCTTCGAACGCGTGGTGCGCGAAACCGCGCGCGACGGCACGGTCTCCCACAAGCGCATCGACCTCTACAAGCGCGACTGTTTCGTGCTGGAGGCCAAGCAGAGCCGCTGGTCGGGCGACAAGAAGATGGGCGAGGCGCCGCCCCCGCCCGGCCTCGACGCCGCCCCGCGCGGCCGGCGCTCGGGCGCGGACCGCGCCTGGGACTCGCTGATGATCAACGCCTACAAGCAGGCGGAAAACTACGTCCGCCTGCTGCCGGCGGGCCATGAGCCGCCGCCCTTCGTGCTGGTCTGCGACGTCGGCCACTGCATCGAGGTCTATGCCAACTTCCGCCGCGACGGGAAGGCCTACGACCAGTTTCCCGACCGCCGCTCCTTCCGCATCTATCTGGAGGACCTGCGCGACCCGCAAGTGCGCGCGCGGCTCGCCGCGATCTGGCGCGCGCCGATGGACCTCGACCCCTCGCGCCACGCCGCCAAGGTGACGCGCGAGATCGCGGGCCGCATCGCCCGGGTGAGCCAGGCGCTGGAGCGCGAGGGCTATCCGGCGGAAGAGGTCGCGATGTTCCTCATGCGCGTGCTCTTCACGATGTTCGCGGAGGATGTCGAGCTTCTGCCCAGGGACAGCTTCAAGACACTGCTGAAGGACTGCGCCGACAAGCCCGAGATCTTCCCCGGCATGATGGAGGATCTGTGGAAGGCGATGGACGAGGGCGGCTTCACCGCCACGATCCGCGAGAAGGTCAAGCGCTTCAACGGCGCGTTCTTCGCCAACCGCCGGGCGCTGAAGCTCGCGCGGGAGGAAATCGACGAACTCGTCGCGGCCGCCAGCCACGACTGGAAGGACGTGGAGCCGGCGATCTTCGGCACCTTTCTGGAGCAGGCGCTCGATCCGGGCGAGCGGCGCAAGCTCGGCGCGCATTACACCCCGCGCGCCTATGTCGAACGCCTCGTCATCGCCACCGTGATCGACCCGTTGCAGGGCGAATGGGACGAAAGCCTCGCCACCATCGAGCGGCTGCGCGCCGACGGGCGCGACAGGGACGCGGTGGCCATCGCCCGGGCCTTTCACGAGAAACTCTGCGAGACGCTGGTGCTCGACCCGGCCTGCGGCACCGGCAACTTTCTCTATGTCTCGCTGGAGCTGATGAAGAAGCTCGAGGGCAAGGTGCTGGAAACGCTCGTCGATCTCGGCGGGCAGGAGGCGCTGGCGCTCGACCGGCACGCGGTCGACCCGCATCAGTTCCTGGGACTGGAAGTCAACCCGCGCGCCGCCGCCATCGCCGAGCTGGTGCTGTGGATCGGCCATCTGCAATGGCACTTCAAGAACCGGGGCGTCGCGCCGACCGAGCCGATCCTGCGCAAGTTCGACAATATCCGCTGCATGGACGCGGTGCTCGCCTGGGACGGCCAGCCGCTGCCGCGGGTGGTCGACGGCAAGGAGGTGCTGCCCGACCCGCGCGTGCCCGATTGGCCCAAGGCCGACTACATCGTCGGCAATCCGCCCTTCGTCGGCGGCAAGGACATCCGCGCGCGCATGGGCTCGGCCTATGCGCAAGCGCTCTGGGCGGCCCACCCGCACATGAACGAAAGCGCGGATTTCGTCATGTACTGGTGGGACCGGGCGGCGGAGATCCTCTTGCGCCCCAGGACAAGGCTGAAGCGCTTCGGCTTCGTGACGACCAACTCGATCAGCCAGGTGTTCCAGCGCCGGGTGATGGTGCGCCATCTCACCGCCAAGAAGCCGCTGTCGCTCGTTCTGGCGATCCCCGACCACCCCTGGACCAAGGTCACTCGCGACAGCGCGGCGGTGCGCATCGCCATGACGGTGGCGCGCGCCGGCACCCACGAGGGCCGGCTGCGCGAGGTGGTCGCGGAAGCCGGCCTCGACAGCGACAGCCCGGTGATCGCCTTTCGCGACAAGCGCGGGATCATCCATTCCGACCTCACGGTCGGCGTGGATGTGTCGTCGGTGCAGGAGCTCAAGGCCAACGAGGGCCTGTCGTCCCGCGGCATGGCACTCCACGGCTCCGGCTTCATCGTCACGCCGCAAGAGGCCGCGCATCTCGGTCTCGGGCGCCGGCCGGGGCTGGAGAATCACATCCGCGCCTATCGCAACGGCCGCGATCTCACCGGCCGGCCGCGCGGCGTCATGGTGATCGATCTCTTCGGGCTCACGGCGGAGGAGGTGCGTCACCGGTTTCCCGAGGTCTATCAGCATTTGCAGGTGACGGTGAAGGCGACGCGCGACAAGCACGTTGCCGATGCGGCAACCCCGACAAAGGACGCGATCTCCTACGCCCAGAATTGGTGGCTCTTCGGCAAACCCCGCAGCGAGCTTCGTCCCGCCCTCGCCGATCTCCCCCGCTACATCGCCACCGTGGAAACGACCAAGCACCGGGTGTTCCAGTTCCTTGGACAGGAGATCCTGCCGGACAACATGCTGGTCGCCATCGGTCTCGACGATCCCTTCGCCCTCGGCGTTCTCTCGTCGCGCATTCATGGGCTTTGGGCCTTGCGCGCTGGCGGCTGGCTCGGCGTCGGCAACGATCCGCGCTACTCGAAATCCCGCTGCTTCGATCCCTTCCCCTTCCCCGACGCGGCCTTGGAGCAGCGGGCGGAGATCGGCGCAATCGCCGAGGAGCTGGATGCGCATCGCAAGAAGGTGCTCGAAGACCACGATCACCTGACGCTCACCGGGCTCTACAACGTGCTGGAGCGGCTGAAGGCCGGGGCCGCCGCCGGCGACCTCTCCGACAAGGAGCGGACGATCCTCGACGACGGGCTGGTGCTGATCCTCAAGGAGTTGCACGAGCGGCTCGACGCGGCCGTCGCCGCCGCCTACGGCTGGCCGGCGGATTTGGGCGAAGAGGAGATCCTCGCCCGCCTCGTCGCGCTCAACAAGGAGCGGGCCCGCGAGGAAGCGCGCGGTCATGTGCGCTGGCTGCGCCCCGACTATCAGATCCCGCGCTTCGGCTCCGACGCCGACAAGGCCGAGCAGATCGAGGCCGATCTGGGCGTCGCGCCGGTCGCCGTCGCGCGCGGCCCCAAGCCCGCCTTCCCGCGCGCCGAGCGCGATCAGACGCCGGCGGTGCTCGCCCGCCTGATGGAGGCCGACGGCCCCCTCGACGCCGCCACCATCGCCGCCTCCTTCAAGCAGGGCCGGCGCTGCCTGCCGGCCGTCACCGCCGTGCTTGCCGCGCTGCACCGGCTCGGGCTCGTCTCCAGCGCCGACGGGCGCGGCTTCTCGCTACGCCAGGCGGCCTGAGACGGCCCGCCCGCCGGCTTCCCCCCTACAAGACCGCCCGGAATGGGGTTTCTCCGCTAAGTCATTGGACGCCCCGGCACAGGCGGGCTACCACTTGCGCCAAATTCTCACATCATTCAGCGAGATCCCTCATGACCGGCCCCTTGTCGCATCTGCGCGTCCTCGACCTTTCCCGCGTGCTCGCCGGGCCCTGGGCGACCCAGACGCTGGCAGACATGGGCGCCGAGGTGATCAAGATCGAGCGTCCCGGCACGGGCGACGACACGCGCGGCTGGGGCCCGCCCTACATCGAGGGGCCGGAGGGCGACACCCGCGAGAGCGCCTATTTCCTCTCCGCCAACCGCGGCAAGAAATCCGTCGCCGTCGATATCACGACGGAAGAGGGACGCGCGCTGCTCACCCGGCTCGCGGAAAAGTCCGACATTCTGGTCGAGAACTACAAGGTCGGCGGACTGACCAAATATGGCCTCGACTACGACAGTCTGTCGAAGATCAATCCGGGCCTGATCTACTGCTCCATCACCGGCTTCGGCCAGACCGGCCCCTACGCCAAGCGGGCCGGGTACGACTTCATGATCCAGGGCATGGCAGGGCTGATGTCGGTCACCGGCGAGGCGGACGGCAGGCCCGGCGGCGGACCGCAGAAGGTCGGCGTGGCGCTCGCCGACATTCTCACCGGGCTGAACGCGACGGTCGCGATCCTCGGCGCGCTCAGCCATCGCGAGCGCACCGGCGAGGGCCAGCACATCGACCTCGCCCTGTTCGACGTACAGGTCGCCTCGCTCGCCAATCAGGCGCTCAACTATCTGGCCTCCGGCACCCCGCCGACCCGGCTCGGCAACGCGCATCCCAACATCGTGCCCTATCAGGCCTTCGAGACGGCGGACGGTCATCTGATCCTCGCCGTCGGCAACGACGGGCAGTTCGCCCGCTTCTGCGAGCTCGCCGGCCGGCCGGAGCTTTCCGCCGATCCCGCCTTCGCCACCAACAGTGCCCGCGTCGCCAACCGCGAGACGCTTGCGCCGCAGGTCGCGGAGATCCTCAAGACCCGCACCACCCGCGAGTGGATCGCAGCGCTGGAACCGGCCGCCGTGCCCTGCGGGCCGATCAACACCATCGACCAGGTGTTCGAGGAACCCCAGGCCAAGGCGCGCGGCCTCGCCACGCGCATGACCCATGCCGGCGGCATGGAGGTGCCGGGCGTCGCGAGCCCCCTGCGCTTCTCCAGGACGCCGGTCGACGACACCGTCGCCCCGCCCGCGCTCGGCCAGCACACCCGCTCCGTGCTCGCCGAGGTCCTGGGCCTGAGCGACGAGACCATCGCGGCCCACGAAAAGGCCGGCGTGGTCGAGGCCCGCTGAGGCCGCCCCGGCGGCGGCGCCCAGATTTATTGCACTGCAAAAAGTTTATGCAATTCATCCTCGCGGCGCACAATTATGCACCGCGAGGCCGACCGGCCTTGCGCGCGCGACCTGGCGACGGACGTAAGGTAACGCTTTGTTAGGAAAATGACCTTCGTCCCGAGGCCGCTCCGAAACCGCGGCTGGCACGGTTCTTGATCTCCTCGTCTGTCGTCTCTTCCTTCCAGAACAGACGCGACAGAGGGGAACCCAATGAAAATCCAGTCCAGACGTTTCGCGATTGGGGCCGTGGTCGGCGCGCTGATCGCCACCACGGCGCTCACCAGCCCGGCGCAGGCCGAGGAGACCATCAAGGTCGGCATCCTGCATTCGCTCTCCGGCACCATGGCGATCTCCGAGACCACGCTCAAGGACGCCATGCTGATGCTCATCGAGCAGCAGAACGAAAAGGGCGGCCTGCTCGGCAAGAAGCTGGAGCCGGTGGTGGTCGATCCGGCGTCCGACTGGCCGCTGTTCGCGGAAAAGGCGCGCGAGCTGATCGAGGTCAACGAGGTCGCGGCGGTCTTCGGCTGCTGGACCTCGGTGTCGCGCAAGTCCGTTCTGCCGGTCTTCGAGGAGCTGAACAGCCTGCTCTTCTACCCCGTGCAATACGAGGGCGAGGAAAGCCAGCGCAACGTCTTCTACACCGGCGCCGCGCCCAACCAGCAGGCGATCCCGGCCGTCGACTATCTGATGAACGAGGAAGGCGTGGAGCGCTGGGTGCTGGCCGGCACGGATTATGTCTATCCGCGCACCACCAACAAGATCCTGGAAGCCTATCTGAAGTCCAAGGGCGTGGCCGCCGAGGACATCATGATCAACTACACGCCCTTCGGCCACAGCGACTGGCAGACCATCGTCTCCGACATCAAGGCCTTCGGCTCCGCCGGCAAGAAGACGGCCGTCGTCTCGACGATCAACGGCGACGCCAATGTGCCCTTCTACAAGGAGCTGGGCAACGCCGGCATCCGCGCCGAGGACATTCCGGTCGTCGCCTTCTCCGTCGGCGAGGAGGAACTCGCCGGGCTCGACACCGAGCCGCTGGTCGGCCATCTCGCCGCCTGGAACTACTTCCAGTCCGTCGACACGGACATCAACGCCGAGTTCATCGACGCCTGGCACGCCTTCACCGGCGACGACACCCGCGTGACCAACGACCCGATGGAAGCCCATTTCATCGGCTTCAACATGTGGGTCGAGGCGGTCGAGAAGGCCGGCACCACCGATCCCGACGCGGTGATCGACGCCATCATCGGCGTGACCGTGCCCAATCTCACCGGCGGCTATTCGGCGATGATGCCGAACCACCACATCACCAAGCCCGTGCTGATCGGCGAGATCCAGGACGACGGCCAGTTCGAGATCGTGTGGGAGACCTCCGGCATGGTCGTCGGCGATGCCTGGTCCGACTACCTCGAAGGCTCGAAGGACCTGATCGCCGACTGGCGCAAGCCGCTGTCCTGCGGAAACTTCAACACCGCCACCGGAAAATGCGGCGGCTCGGGCACCTGACGCCCGCCGTCGCATCCAGGGGGGAGGGAGGCGGGCAATGCACCCGCCTCCCCCGACCCCCCCGCGACGTTCCGCCCGATCCATGACACGCCAAGGCCCGTCGCGGCCCTTCCGATCCCGGATCGTCCTTTCCGTTTCTCCAAAGCCGGTGACCGTCTCCCCATGCCGCCAGACCGCGTCCGACCGTTTCGCCCGCGCGCCGCGCGTCTCCTGCTGCCGTTCCTCGCGGCGCTTGTCTGCGCGCTGAGCCTCGCGCTCGGCCCGTCAACGGCGCGTGCCCAGTCCAACGACAAATCCGACGTCGAGGTGCTGCGCCCGCTCGTCGACGCGCTCGCCGGCGGCGGCTTCGACGAGACCCAGGCGCAGATCGACGCGCTCGCCGCGACCGGCGATCCCCGCGCGGCCCCCGTGCTGGAGGCGCTGGCCGAGGGCGATCTCTACGCCCGCGCAAGCGACGGCCGGGTCTTCGTCGGCGCGCGGGACGGGCGCGACTACCGGCTGACCGATCCGCTGACCGGCGCGGACGCCGGAACCGCCGCGCGCCGCGCGGTCGACAAGATCCGCGTCAACAACCGGCTGCGCCGGGCCATTCGCACAGCACTCGGCACGCTCACCCTGCGCGCCCCCGATCCCGCCATCCGGCTGGCCGCCGCCGACGCGATCTTCAAGGCGCAGGACGTCGACAGTCTCGACGCGCTGGAGGCGGCCCTCGCCGCCGAGACCGATCCGGCCGTCGCCACGGCCCTCGGCGAGGCGCGTGCGGCCGCGCTTCTGGCCTCCGACCGGCCGCTGGAGGACAAGCGCGCGGCCATCGACGTGCTGGCCGCGCGCGGCGACCGGGACGCGCTGTCGCTGCTGACCGGGCTTTCCAGCGACGCCGCCCAGGCCGATCTGCACGACCAGGCCAACGCCGCCATCGAGCGGATCGAGCGCGTTCAGGCCGCCTGGGACATGGCGCGCAACGTGTGGTTCGGGATCTCGCTCGGTTCCGTGCTGCTCTTGGCCGCCATCGGGCTCGCCATCACCTTCGGCGTGATGGGCGTCATCAACATGGCGCATGGCGAGATGGTGATGCTCGGCGCCTACACCACCTTCGTGATCCAGAGCCTGTTTCGCGCGCACGCGCCGGAATTCTTCGACTATTCGCTGCTGGTCGCGCTGCCGGCCGCCTTTCTGGTCGCCGCCCTCGTCGGGATCGCCATCGAGCGCGGCATCATCCGCTTCCTGCACGACCGGCCGCTGGAGACGCTGCTCGCCACCTGGGGCGTGTCGCTGATCCTGCAGCAGGGCGTGCGCACGATCTTCGGCCCCACCAACCAGGAGGTCGGCAATCCCTCCTTCATGTCCGGCGCCTTCGAGATCGGGCAGATGACGATCACCTACAACCGGCTGTGGATCGTGGTCTTCTCGCTCGTCGTCTTCGCCGGGCTGCTGCTCTTGATGAAGGCGACCCGCTTCGGCCTGACCGTGCGCGCGGTGACGCAGAACCGGCGCATGTCCGCCTCCATGGGCATCCGCACGCCGGTGATCGACGCGCTCACCTTCGGGCTCGGCTCCGGCATCGCCGGCATCGCCGGCGTCGCCCTGTCGCAGATCGACAACGTCTCGCCCAACCTCGGTCAGGCCTACATCATCGACAGTTTCATGGTGGTGGTCTTCGGCGGCGTCGGAAATCTCTGGGGCACGCTGCTCGGCGCGATGACGCTGGGCGTCGCCAACAAGTTCCTGGAGCCCTTCGCCGGCGCGGTGCTCGCCAAGATCCTGGTGCTGGTCTTCATCATCCTGTTCATCCAGAAGCGCCCGCGCGGTCTGTTCGCGCTCAAGGGCCGGGCGGTGGAATCATGATGCACCGCTATCTTGCCGGCGGGCTGACCGGCGGACGCCTCGCCCTGCTGATCGCCCTCGTGGCGCTCGCCATCCTCGTGCCCGCGCTCAATCTGGCCCTGCCCGAGAGCCATCCGCTGCATGTGCCCACCTATGCCGTCACCTTGATGGGCAAATATCTCACCTATGCGCTGCTGGCGCTGGCGCTCGATCTGGTGTGGGGCTATTGCGGCATTCTCTCGCTCGGCCATGCCGCCTTCTTCGCGCTCGGCGGCTATGCCATGGGCATGTATCTGATGCGCCAGATCGGATCGCGCGGCGTCTATGGCGACCCGCTGCTGCCCGACTTCATGGTGTTCCTGAACTGGGACGCCCTGCCCTGGTACTGGACCGGCTTCGATCTCTTTCCGTTCGCGCTGCTGATGGCGCTCGTCGTGCCGGGGGTGCTCGCCTTCGTCTTCGGCTGGTTCGCCTTCCGCTCGCGGGTGACCGGCGTGTATCTGTCGATCATCACACAGGCGATGACCTTCGCGCTGATGCTCGCCTTCTTCCGCAACGACATGGGCTTCGGCGGCAACAACGGGCTCACCGACTTCAAGGACCTGCTCGGCTTCGACCTGCAGGCGGATGCGACCCGCGCCGGCCTGTTCGCGGCTTCCGCCCTGACGCTCGCCGGCGCGCTGCTGCTCGCCATCGCGCTCACCTCCTCCAAGCTCGGCCAGGTGCTGATCGCCGTGCGCGACGCGGAAAGCCGCACCCGCTTCATCGGCTACCGTGTGGAGCACTACAAGCTCTTCGTGTGGACGCTCTCGGCCATGATGGCGGGGCTTGCCGGCGCGCTCTACGTGCCGCAGGTCGGCATCATCAATCCCGGCGAATTCGCCCCGGCCAACTCCATCGAGGCGGTGATCTGGGTCGCCGTCGGCGGGCGCGGCACGCTGATCGGCCCGATCCTGGGGGCCGGCCTCGTCAACTTCGCGAAGAGCTGGTTCACCGCCGCCCTGCCGGAGTTCTGGCTGTTCGCGCTTGGCGGGCTCTTCGTCGTCGTCACGCTGTTCCTGCCCAAGGGGATCGTCGGCCTCGCCGTGTCCCTGAAGGCGCGCGCAACGCGCAAGCCCGCACGGACCGACTCGGGCCGGGACACGGACGCCCCCGCGTCCACCGACAGCCGCCAGGCCGCGGAGTAAGCCGATGACCGTGACCGACACGCTTCTCTACCTCGACGGCGTCAGCGTCTCCTTCGACGGCTTCAAGGCGCTCAACAACCTCTCCTTTCTGATCGGGCGCGGCGAGATGCGCGCCATCATCGGCCCCAACGGCGCCGGCAAGACGACCATGATGGACGTGATCACCGGCAAGACCCGCCCCGACACCGGCGACCTCACCTTCAAGGGCGGGATCGATCTGACCGCGCATGACGAGGCGGAGATCGCCGGCTTCGGCATCGGGCGGAAATTCCAGAAGCCGACGGTCTTCGAAAGCCACACCGTGGAGACCAACATCGCGCTGGCGCTCAAGGCCCCGCGCACGCCCTGGGCGACGCTGTTTCACCGCAGGACCCGGGAAGAAACGGCGCGCATCGACGATCTGCTGACGCTGATCCGCCTCGCCGAGCGGCGCGGCGATCTCGCCGGCAACCTCAGCCACGGCCAGAAGCAATGGCTGGAGATCGGCATGCTGCTCGCCCAGGACCCGGAACTGCTGCTCATCGACGAACCGGCCGCCGGCATGACCGACGCCGAGACGGCGGCAACGGCAACGCTGCTGCGCGACATTTCGGCGACCCATTCGGTCGTCGTGGTGGAACACGACATGGAGTTCGTGCGCGCCCTCGACGTGAAGGTGACCGTGCTGCACGAAGGCTCCGTTCTGGCGGAAGGCTCACTCGACCATGTCTCCAACGACCAGAGGGTGATCGATGTCTATCTCGGCCGCTGACCCCGCCCCCGAGACTGCCCCCGAGACCGCCCGAAAGACCGGGCCCGGGACCGGGATCGAGACCGCCGCCGCCCGCCTCGCGGTGGAGCGGATCGACCTCCACTATGGCGCGGCCCAGGCCCTCAAGGCCGTGAGCCTGGAGGCGGTGCCGGGTCACGTCACCTGCGTGATGGGCCGAAACGGCGTCGGCAAGACGTCGACCTTGCGCGCGATTTCCGGCCAGCATCCGATCTCGTCCGGCAAGATCCTGTGGGACGGGCGCGACATCTCCCGCCTGACGCCCTATGCCCGCGCGCGCGCCGGCATCGCGCTGGTGCCGCAGGGGCGCGACATCTTCCCGCTGCTGAGCGTGAAGGAAAACCTGGAGACCGGTTTTTCCGTGCTGCCGCGCCGCGACCGGAAGGTGCCCGACACGGTGTTCGAGCTGTTCCCCGTGCTCAAGGACATGCTCCGGCGGCGCGGCGGCGATCTCTCCGGCGGCCAGCAGCAGCAGCTCGCGATCGCCCGCGCCATCGTCATGCGTCCGCGCCTGCTGCTGCTCGACGAGCCGACGGAAGGCATCCAGCCTTCGATCATCAAGGACATCGGCCGGGCGATCGCCTATCTGCGCGACACCGGCGAGATGGCGATCGTGCTGGTGGAGCAGTATTTCGAGTTCGCCCGCGATCTTGCCGACCGCTTCGCCGTCATGGACCGGGGCGAGGTCGTGCTCGCCGGCGACGCGCACGAAATGGAGGAGCGCGCCGTGCGCGCGCATCTCACCGTGTGAGCGGCGCGGCTCAGCCGCGCGCGAGACTGCCGACAAAGATAGACCGCACTCTCCGCGTCATCAACTCATTGCGTTGAGTTCGTCTCTCATGCGTGCATTTAGGATGACGACGATCTTTCTCATGACGGCCGTGAGAGCGACGAGCTTCTTCTTTCCGTTTTCGACAAGTCGTTGATAGAAGGGCTTTAACGGGCCCTTGCTGCGTGCCGCGCCAAGGGCGGCCATGAACAGGAGGGAGCGGATCTGCGGGCGTCCGCCGCGGGTCTTTCTGTAGCCCCGGAGTGTCCCGCTGTCTCTGGGGTGCGGAGCAAGGCCAGCGAGAGAGGCGGCCTGCTTGCCGGTCATCGTCCCCAGTTCGGGCATGGTGGCGGCGAGTGCGATGGCGGTTCGCGGCCCCACGCCCGGAAGGCTGCGGTAAAGAGCGATGCGCCGGGCAAGCAGTCTGCAGCGGACGCACAGCGCGTCGATGGCTGTATCGAGCGCCGCCAGTTGCCGGTCCAGCGTCCGCAGGAGCGCCTTGCAGGAAGAGGCAATCAACGCGCAGCCCGGAGACTTGGCCCGATTGAGCTCGGCGACCCGGATCGCCATGAGATCCTGCCTACGGGCCACGAGCGCGGCCAGCCTGGCCTGTGTGTCTCCGCTTGGCTGATGCAGCGACAGGCGCTGCCAGCGCTCCTGCCCGTAGGCGGCGAGCAGACCGGCGTCGATCGCGTCGGTCTTGGCCAGGCGTCCGAAGGAGCGTGCGAAAGCCTTGACCTTCAAGGTGTCGGCCCGGTGGCAGGGGACCCCTGCGGCCCTGAGTTCAACCAGCAGCAGGCGTTCATATCCGCCGGTCGGCTCGCAGACGACCAGCGTGCCGGAAGGCAGGCCGGCGACGAGCTTGCGGATCGCGCGGGTCGTGTTGGCGACGCTGCGCGCCGCATTGCCGCGACAGGCGGAGACGGCCAGCGTCTGCTTCGAGACATCGATGCCGACGACATGGGGTGGGGCATGTTCCAGAAAAGCCATGGCGGTGGTATCCTGATCAGGCTTCGGATTGTTCGCGGGCGTGGTGACAGCCAGAGGCCCCATCAACTCTCCAAGCGGGAAAAGGAAGCGGCAGGGACCCTGATGACGACGGGTGGAAACCCAATCCCGGAACGGTCGCCTGCCACCGGTCTCCCGGCAATCTATGGGCCGGGAGACCGCCCCCACTCTAACACTCCTTCAAACGAACAATCCCGGCTGCAGCGCAGCGGCAAGCCGGGATCGGAGAGCCACCGGGCGCGCGTTCCAAGCGCCGCGAGATCGAAAGGCCGTGCCTCCCCGGTCCCGGATCGTCGCTCACGCGACGTCCGGGAGGACGCGGCGTGGCAGCCGGCCATGTCCGGCTCAGCCGCGCCCGATATAGGGCATTTTCGTCGCCATCACGGTCATGAACTGCACGTTGGCGTCGAGCGGCAGCGCGGCCATGTGCAGCACGGAACTCGCCACATGGGCAGCATCCATCACCGCCTCGGGGCGCACGGAGCCGTCCGGCTGCGGCACGCCGTCGGGCATCTTCGCCGTCATGTCGGAGGCCGCGTTGCCGATGTCGATCTGTCCGCAGGCGATGTCGAAGGGGCGGCCGTCCAGCGAGATGGAGCGCGTCAGCCCGGTGATGGCGTGCTTGGACGCGGTATAGGCGGCCGAGCCGGGGCGCGGCACATGGGCGGAAATCGAGCCGTTGTTGATGATGCGTCCGCCCTGCGGGTCCTGCGCCCGCATCTGGTTGAAGGCCGCGCGCGCGACCAGAAAGGCGCCGTCGACATTCACCGACATCACCTTGCGCCAGTCCTCGAAGGTGAGATCGCCGACCGGCTTGCCCAGCACTGTGGTGCCCGCATTGTTGAAGACGACGTCGAGCCGGCCGAAGCGGTCCGCGATGGCGCCGAAGAGATCGTCCACGGCGACCGGGTCGCTCACGTCGCAGGGCACGCAGAGCGCGAGATCGGCGTCCGCGCCGGAAAGCGCAACCGTCTCCTCCAGCCTGTCCGCCCGCCGCCCGGCCAGCACCGTCCTGTATCCGGCTTTGAGAAAGGCAATCGCGCAGGCCCGCCCGACCCCGGCGCTCGCCCCCGTCACCAATGCCACGTCGCCCGCTCCGGCCATGTTCGCCCTCCCCTGCCTTGCGCTGTGCCTTGCGCTCTGTCTGGCGCTGTTTCTGGCGCGCAGGATGGCCGAGGCGGCGCGGTCAAGGCAAGCGGATTGCCAGCCCGAAGGTTGCCCGAACGGTTCCGGAGAATCAGACGAACTGGCGCGTGATCATGTAGCCGGCCCAGGCCGACACGCCGGTGACCGTCGTGCCCCAGGTCACGTCGACCAGCGTTACCACCACGGGCCAGTCGCGCAAGGTGGCGAGATTGGTGAAATCGTAGGTGGCATAGGCGAAGAAACCGAACAGCAGGCCGTAGATCAACGCGTCCTGCCACTGGCCGGACTTGAGCGCCGGCGACACCGCAAAAATCACGATGCCGACCACATAGACGGCATAAAAGGCACCCGCGACGGGAAAATTGACCTCGTCGGCCATCAGCGCGCCCAGCCGGTCGCGGTAGAACGACCCGGCGACCCGGGTGAGCCAGACATAGTCGATCCCGAAAAACACGACTGCCGTCGCCAGATAAGCAATGACATAAGACATTCACGGTCCCCTGCAATTCCAACACTGGGTAAACGCAAGCGGACGGCCTCCGGTTCACAAGGCGCCGGCTTTTGCCGCAATGGCTTGCGACACCATGTCTCGCGGCGGGGCACAAGATCCGAAGGGGAAATCTCGGCGTAAAGCCTTCACAGAAGTTTGGAATAATTCTAAGCTGTACCCATTGCGCGCCCGGACAGAACCCATCGCCGGACGCTGGAACCTCAGGAGATTTCGCATGAAGGGCAGTGAAAAGGTCATCGAGCGACTGAACGAGGCGCTCTATCTGGAGCTCGGGGCGGTCAATCAGTACTGGCTGCACTACCGCATGCTCGACGATTGGGGGCTGACCAAGCTCGCCAAGAAGGAGCGCGAGGAGTCGATCGAGGAAATGCAGCACGCCGACAAGCTCGTCGAGCGCATCCTCTTCCTCGAAGGACACCCGAATCTGCAGAAGGTCGCGCCGCTGCGCATCGGGCAGAACGTCAAGGAAGTGCTCGAGGCCGATCTCGCCGGCGAGCATGACGCGCGCGCCTCCTACGCCAAGTCGCGCGACATCTGCCATGACGAGGGCGACTATGTCTCGATGAAGATCTTCGAGGATCTGCTGGCCGACGAGGAAGGCCACATCGACTTCCTCGAGACCCAGCTCGAGCTTCTCGACAAGATCGGCGCCGAGCGCTACGCGCTGCTCAACTCCGGCTCGGCCGACGAAGCCGAATAAGACTCTGCGGCGCCCCCGTCAGGAGGCGAGGCGCCTGGACCAACGCCCGGGGCCGGACGGTCTCGGGCGCAGGCGCTTTCGGCTGCATGTCGGATACCGACCGAATGACAAGGCCCGCCGGGTTCCGGCGGGCTTTTTTGCGTGCAGTCTCCAATATTACAATCATGGGATCTGTTTCCGGTCTATCCTGCGCGTCCGAGGTGCACCTGCACCGGCTTGAATGCGAAAGGCGTGCTAGATGATCCAGTCCGGTTTCGATTTCGACGAAGCGAAAGCCATGCTCGCGCTGTCGCAGGCGATCTACGGCGTGCCGGCGATCCCCGTGCCGACCCCCGATCCGGCCGCGCTCGGCTGGTCGAAGGTGGACATCCTCTCGCCGTCCCGGGCGACGCTGCTCGACAATCTCTGGCAGGTGTGGCGCGACGAGGCCAATCCGAACCGCCACGCCATCGTCGTGCGCGGCACGGTGGACACCACGCCCAGCATTCTGGCCGACCTGCTGTTTCCGCTGGTCGACGCGCGGCTCGATCTGAAGATCCCCGCCGGCGGCAAGGAGATCGACATCCCGTTTCACCTCGCCCGCGACGAGGCGGGCAGCGCGGTGGTCGCCGGCACGCATCTGGGCTTCACGCTGGGCCTGCTCCTGATGCTGCTGACCACCGACCGGCCGCTTCTCCTGACGCTGCTGGCGCTTTCGGCCAACCCGGACGCGGAGATCTTCATCACCGGGCACAGCCAGGGCGCATCGCTGGCGACCCTTCTGACCTCCTTCGTGCGCCATGCCTCCGGCCCCTTCGCGAGCATTTCCAAGGCCGCCGCCAAGACCTACGTCTTTGCCCCTGCGAAGCCCGGCAACGACCATTACGGCAACGACTACGCCGCCATCGCCGGGGTGCGCGGGTTGGCCTGGACGGTGTTGAGCACGCAGGGATGGGTGCCGCAGGTGCCCTTCACGCTGCAGATCCCGAGCGATCTGAACACGCCCAATCCGCTGCGCGCCTATGAGGGGACGCCGCCCGCGACCCTCGATCCGCGCCTCGCGACCCTGCAGGCGGCGCTCGAGCCGATGAGCGTGGCCCTGCGCAAGCAGTCCGAGCTGCAGGCCCGCGCGCTCACCGACACGCTCAAGGCGCAACTCGCCGCCGAAACGCGGCCCGTCGGGGCCGTTCCGGTGCCTACGGGCGAGACCGCCGCCGTTGACGGAGCGGCGCTTTCACACCTTGTCGATTCCGCCCTGTCGCACCTGCAACTGTCGCTGAACTACACCGACGCCGGCGCGCGCGTCCCGCTCTTCGCCACGCCCGGCGGCAATCCGGACGACCCGTCGGACTTTTTCTGGCAGCACCACCTCGGCAACTACTGGACCTACATGCAGGCGCAATACGGGGCGACGTGAACCGGCGCGCCGGCCGCGTGCCCCGTCACCGCTTCTTCTTGTTGAAGGCCTCGGCGAGGGCGGCGGCCATGGCGCCATTGCCGCCCGCGTCGCGCTGGCCCGATCCCTGCCCCCGCCCCTTGGCCGGGCCTTTTCCGGGCGCGCCCTTCGCCCCCGCCCCGCGCTTCGGACCCGGTCCGCGATCCGCGCCGGGGCGGCCGCCGGCCGCATCGCCCGTTCCCGCGTCCTTGCGCATCGAAAGACCGATACGCTTGCGGGCCATGTCGACCTCCATCACCCGCACGCGCACGATGTCGCCGGCCTTCACCACCTCGGACGGGTCGCGCACGAAACGGTCGGCGATCTGCGAGACATGCACCAGCCCGTCCTGATGCACGCCGATGTCGACGAAGGCGCCGAAGTTGGTGACATTGGTGACGGTCCCTTCCAGCGACATGCCGGGCTTGAGGTCCGCCATGGTCTCCACGCCGTCCGTCAGCTTCGCCGTCTTGAACTCGGGTCGCGGATCGCGGCCGGGCTTTTCCAGCTCGGCCAGGATGTCGCGCACCGTCGGCAGGCCGAAGGTGTCGTCCACGAAGCGCTCGGGGTCGAGCGCCTTCAGTTGCGCGGCATTGCCCATCACCTCCGAGAGCGGCCGTCCGCAGGCGGCGACGATGCGCTCGGCCACCGGATAGGCCTCCGGGTGCACGGCCGAGGCGTCGAGCGGGTTCGTGCCGTTGGCGATCCGCAGGAAGCCGGCGCATTGCTCGAATGCCTTGGGCCCCAGACGCGGCACGGCGAGCAGGTCCCGGCGGCTGGCGAAGGCGCCATTGGCGTCGCGATGGGCGACGATGGCCTCCGCGAGCCCCGCCGACAGGCCGGAGACACGCGTGAGAAGAGGCGCCGAGGCGGTGTTGAGATCGACGCCGACGGCGTTCACCGCGTCTTCCACCACCGCATCCAGCGCGCGGGCGAGCTTGGTCTGGTTGACGTCGTGCTGATACTGGCCGACGCCGATGGACTTGGGCTCGATCTTGACCAGTTCGGCGAGCGGGTCCTGCAGACGGCGGGCGATGGAGGCCGCGCCGCGCAGCGACACGTCGACGTCGGGCAGTTCGCGCGCCGCCAGCGCGCTCGCCGAATAGATCGAGGCGCCCGCCTCGTTGACGATCACCTTGACCGGGCGCCGGCCGACCGGCACGTCGCCGAGCGCATCGGCGACCAGGCGATCCGTCTCGCGGCTCGCCGTGCCGTTGCCGATCGCGATCAGCGCGATGTCATGCTTTGCGATCAGCGCCAGCAGCGCGGCGCGCGCGCCCGAGACGTCATTGCGCGGCTGGAAGGGGTAGATGGTGGCCGTGTCCACCAGCTTGCCGGTCGCGTCGACCACCGCCACCTTGACCCCGGTGCGGATGCCCGGATCGAGGCCGAGCACGGAGGTCGCCCCGGCCGGCGCGGCGAGCAGAAGATCCTTGAGGTTGCGCGCGAAGACCTGGATGGCGTCGTCCTCGGCGCGTTCGCGCAGCCGCGTCATCAGATCGAGTTCCAGATGCAGCGCCAGCTTCACCTTCCATGCCCAGCGCGCGGTCTCGCAAAGCCAGCGGTCGCCCGGCCGGCCCTCGTCGGAGATCCCGGCCGCCGCCCGCACCATGCGCTCCACCGGCGGCACGGGCGCGGGGTCCTCCGCGTCGACCGCGAGATCGAGCGCCAGCACGCCCTCGTTGCGTCCGCGCAGCAGGGCGAGCGCCCGGTGGCTCGGGATGTCGGCCCATTTTTCCGAATAGTCGAAATAGTCGGAGAACTTGGCGCCGGCCTCCTCCTGTCCCTCGACCACGCGCGAGCGCACCACGGCCCCGCGCATCAGATGGTCGCGCAGCCGGCCGACGAGCGTGGCATTCTCGGCGAAACGCTCCATCAGGATCTGGCGCGCGCCGTCGAGCGCGGCCTTTTCGTCCGCAACGCCCTTGTCCGCGTCGAGGAAGCCGGCGGCCTCCGTCTGCGGATCGCGGGAGGGATCGGCGAGCAGCCGGTCGGCGAGCGGTTCCAGCCCCGCCTCGCGCGCGATCTGCGCCTTGGTGCGCCGCTTCTTCTTGAAGGGAAGATAGAGATCCTCAAGCTGCGCCTTGGTGTCGGCGGCGGCGATCTTCTTTGCCAGATCGTCGTCGAGCTTGCCCTGTTCGTCGATGGAGGCGACGATCGACGCGCGCCGGTCCTCGAGCTCGCGCAGATAGCCGAGCCGTTCCTCCAGCGTGCGCAGCTGCGTGTCGTCGAGCCCGCCGGTCGCCTCCTTGCGGTAGCGCGCGACGAAGGGCACCGTCGCCCCGCCGTCCAGCAGCTCCACCGTTGCCGACACCTGTTCGGGCCGGCACGCCAGATCCTCCGCGATGCGCCGGCAGATCCTGGCGGCCACCGCCGGCGGCAGGCCGGCGGTCTTCGCATTCGGGGCGCCGGAAGTCGGGGCGGACGCGGTCTCGGTCATGGAACGGATCCTTCGCAAAAAACAGGAAGCCCCGGCGCGCCGCGAGCAGCGCCGCGCGGGGAGCGCACTCTACGCGGCCGCCCGGCGCCGCACCAGTCTTGCCCGATCTCGCGAGGCCGCTTGCCCACAGGGC
Source organism: Stappia sp. (assembly GCF_040110915.1). Taxonomy (NCBI): domain Bacteria; kingdom Pseudomonadati; phylum Pseudomonadota; class Alphaproteobacteria; order Hyphomicrobiales; family Stappiaceae; genus Stappia; species Stappia sp. Next base: position 3,314,586 of record NZ_CP157793.1, read on the forward strand.
GCGGGCGGCGGTCAGCGCACCGCCGGACTTACCGCACCACCGTGATGCGTTCGGCCGCCCGCGTCACCGCCGTGTAGAGCCAGCGGTCGCGATACTCGCGGAAGGCCCAGCTCTCGTCGAAGAGCACCAGATCGTCCCATTGCGAGCCCTGCGCCTTGTGGACGGTGAGCGCATAGCCGTAGTCGAACTCGTCGGAGCGCCGGCGCATGGCATAGGGGATCTGCTCGCCCCCTTCCTCGAAGAGCCCGGGCAGCACCTTGACCGACACCACCTTGGAGCGCGTCTCGCCCTCCTCCGGCTTCACGTCGAAGCGCAGCGTGTTGCCCTTCGACGGGCGCAGGCGCTTGACCGTCCAAAGCCCGCCATTGAGCAGCCCCTTGGTCTTGTCGTTCCTGAGACACACCAGCTTGTCGCCGACCGCCGGCATCGGCGTGGTGAAGCCCTTCAGCTCGCGAATGCGGCCGTTGTAGAGCCGGCGCGTGCGGTTGGTGCCGACCAGCACCTGATCGGCGGCCAGGATCGCGCCGGCGTCGATCTCGCGCCGCGAGATGATCCGGCTGTCGCCATAGTCGCCGCGCGCCAGATCCTCGCCCTCGCGGATCAGCATCGACATGTGGACGATCGGATTGTCACGCGCCTGGCGGTGCACCTCGGTGAGCATCACGTCGGGCTCGGCCTCGGTGAAGAAGCCCCCGCCCTTCACCGGCGGCAGCTGCGCCGGATCGCCCAGCACCAGCACCGGCGTGCCGAAGGACAGGAGATCGCGGCCCAGATCCTCGTCGACCATCGAGCATTCGTCGATGACGATGAGGCTCGCCTTGGCGGCGACCGAATCGCGGTTGATGGAGAAGCTGAGCGCGCCCTCCTCCTCGTCCTCATCCTCGTCCTTGCGCCCGCGCGGACGGTAGATCATCGCGTGGATCGTGGTCGCCCCGTCGCAGCCCTTCTGGCGCAGCACATGCGCCGCCTTGCCGGTGAAGGCCCCGAAGGCGACGTCGCCGTCGATCCCGTCCGCCAGATGGCGGGCGAGCGTCGTCTTGCCGGTGCCGGCGAAGCCGAAGAGCCGGAACACCTGCTTGTCGCGGGATTTCAGCCAGCGCGCGACCTCGGCGAGCGCAGCCTCCTGTTGGGGGGACCAATCCATGACGCGATTCCCTTGAGTTGCCGCCCCTACCTATCCGGTTTGCGGCCGCCGCGCACCCTCCCCGCCCAACGGACCGAGCGGTCCGGCTCACGGCCCGGGATAGCGCTTCACGCCGGTGCCGGCGACGGAAAAGCCGGCCATATAGGGATCGCGGGTGTCGAGCGTAATGGTGGAGGTGCCGGTGCGGATCGCCCAGCCCTCGATGGTCGGCACGACGGCGGGCCGCCCGCCGACGGTGGTTTCGCGCGCGATGCCGCCGGTGAAGGTCGAGCCGATCACGCTTTCATGCACGAAGGCATCGCCGACGCCCAGCTGACCGCGCGCGTGCAGCTGGGCGATCCGCGCCGAAGTGCCCGTGCCGCAGGGGCTGCGGTCGATGGCCTTGTCGCCGTAGAACACCGCGTTGCGGGCATGGGCGCCCGGCACCGTCGCCGGCCCCGTCCACTGGATGTGGGTGATGCCGCGAATGCGCGGATCGTCCGGGTGCACCATCTCGAAGACCTCGTTCATGCGCGCGCGCAAGACCGGACTGATCGCCACCAGCCGGTCGACGTCGATGGCGCCGACGCCCGGAAAATGCGCCTGCGGCTCGATGATGGCGTAGAAGTTTCCGCCATAGGCGACATCGAAGGTAAGCCGGCCAAGCTCCGGGCAGTCGATCTCCAGATCCGTCGCCGCCAGAAAGGACGCCACATTGGTCAGCCGCACCGACACGACGTGTTCGCCCTCGCGCACGTACTCCGCCAGCACGAGACCGGCCGGCGTGTCGAGCCGCGCGACACCCGGCTCGGCGGGCGTGAGCAGGCCTTCCTCCAGCGCCATGGTCACCGTGCCGATGGTGCCGTGGCCGCACATCGGCAGGCAGCCGGAGGTTTCGATGTAGAGCACGCCGACATCGCAATCGTCGCGCGTCGGGGGATAGAGGATCGCGCCCGACATCATGTCGTGGCCGCGCGGCTCGAACATCAGGCCCGTGCGGATCCAGTCGAAGCGCTCGAGGAAATCGGCACGCCGCGCCAGCATCGTGTCGCCGGCAAGCTGCGGCCCGCCGCCGGCCACCAGCCGCACCGGATTGCCGCAGGTATGCCCGTCGAGACAGAAGAACGTGTGGCGCGCCATGGAAGATCCTCCTTCAGAAGCGGTCGACGGCATAGGGCGCGAGATCGATCCCGGGCGCCCGGCCCGCGATCAGATCGGCCACCAGTTCGCCGGTCGTCGCCGCCTGGGTCAATCCGTGATGGGCATGGCCGAAGGCATAGACCACGCGCGGCACCGTGCGGCTCCTGGAAATCACCGGCAGGCTGTCGGGCAGCGAGGGGCGAAAGCCCATCCAGCGCTCGCCCGTCTCCGCCTTCAGACCCGGCACCACGCGCCGGGCGCGGGCCACCAGCGCGTCGACGCGCGCCCAGTTCGGCTCCGCCGTCAGGCCGGCGAACTCGACCGCGCCGCCGATCCGCAAGCCCGCCGCGATCGGCGAGAGCACGAATCCATAGCCGGCTAACATGATGAAGCGGCGGAAGGACACGCCGGGCTTCGGCACGGTGATGTTGTAGCCGCGTTCGGTATCGAGCGGCACGTCCTCGCCCAGGGCTGCGGCCAGACGCCGCGACCAGGCGCCCCCGGCGATCACCAGATGCTCGGCCGCGATGAGCGGCCCGTCGCGCAGCGACAGCTGGACCGCATCCGCGTTTGCGGTCAGGCCGACCACCTCGCCGCGCAGGATCGTGCCGCCGCGTGCCCGCACCACCCTCTCCAGATCGCCGCACATGGCGAAGGGATCGTCGAGATGGGCCCAGCCTGGAATGAAGGCGCCGCCGGCGACCGTGGGCCCGAGATCGGGCTCCATGGCGCGGATCTCGTCGCCGGAGAGTTCCCGCACCTCGATGCCGTGGTCGCGCTGGAGCTGCCAGCCCGGCCGCGCGCGGGCCACCTCGCCCGGCTTGTCGAAGACGTCGAGACAGCCTTCGTGGCGCGCCCGCCCGCCGGTCTGCGTCTGCGTCCACAGCCGCTCCCAGGCCGGCAGCGCTTCGGCGTTGAGCGCGGCGATCGCGGCCACGGAGCGGCGCATCGCGGAGGGCCGCGAGGCGGCGAGAAAGCGCAGCATCCACGGCAGGATCGACAGCGCATAGGCGGGGCGGATCGACAGGGGCCCGAGCGGATCGAGCAGCCAGCCGGGCGCCTTGCGCCACACATCCGGAGAGGCGAGCGGCGCCACATCGGTCCAGGCGATGCCCGAGGCATTGCCGCGCGAGGTCTGCGAGCCGGGCTCCGCCCGGTCGATCAGCGTGACCTCATGCCCGCGCGCCTGCAGCGTCGCGGCCGTGGCGAGCCCGACGATGCCGGCCCCGAGAATATGCACGTGTCCGCGCGCGCTCATGGACGTTTTCGCTCCCCCGGTTGCCGCGACTTCGTTCCGGTGTTGTGCCCGAGATCGCCGGACACGTCGAGAGCGGGAGCGGAAGATCAGGTCGCGCGCGACGCGTGGACCCGTCGGCGGACGGCGACGACCCAGGCAAGCCCGGCGAAGGACAGGCAGGCGGCGGCGAAGCCGAGCAGCAGCGGCGCGGTCGGCCCGGCGAGATCGATGGCCGCGCCCATGGCGAAGGGCGCGAGCGCGCCGGTGATCAGCACGGGCCGCGCGATGCGTCCCAGAAGCCGCGCATAGCCGTCGGGGCCGAAGAGGGCGAGCGGCAGCGTGCCGCGCACGATGGTGACGAGCCCGTTCGCCCCACCGTAAAGCACGGCGAAGGCCGCCGCCGAGGCCGGGGTCAGCCCGAGCGTTGCCAGCAGCAGAAAGGCGAGCGGCAGGGTCGCGGCGGCGGTGAGCCCCACGATGAGCGGCGACACCCGCCGCGCCACGGCGAATTCCAGCATCCGCGCGCCCACCTGCGAGGGGCCGATCACCGTGCCGACGGTAACGGCGGCTGCCGCCGCCAGCCCCAGATCGATGAACACGGCGAGCAGATGCGCCGACAGGCCGATGAAGAGGAACGCATTGGCGCTGAAGCCGATGGCCAGCCCCCAGAAGGCGGCGCGCGCGCCCCGAGCGGCCGCATCGGCGAAGAGATGGTCCCCGGCGGCCGGCGTCGGCGCGGACCGGGCGGTGGTCGCCTCCGCATCGCGCGGCGGCACCGGCAGCAGCAGATGCGCCGGCAGGGCAAGGCCCAGCATGGCGCCGGCATAAACGAGATAGGTGCCGCGCCAGTCGAGCGCCTCCAGCAGCCAGTGCGTCACGGGCCAGGAGAGCGTGGAGGCGAAGCCCGCGATCAGCGTCAGCGCCGTGATGCGGCTGCGCGCGCCTTCGCGAAACAGCGTGCCGAGCGTGGCGAAGGCCGGGTCGTAGAGCGCCATCGACATCGCCGCCCCCAGCACGCCCCACACGGCGAAATAGGCGAGCGGGTGCGACACCGAGGCCATCGCCGCAAGCCCGAGGGCGGCGACGAGCGAGCCGGTCGCCATCACCCGGCGCCCGCCCCAGCTCTCGATGCGCGCGCCGACATGCGGCGAAAGAAGACCCGCGACCAGCAGGCCGAAAGACAGCCCGCCCAGCGTCAGCGCGCGCGACCAGCCCATGTCCTCGGCAATGCGCGGCGCGGTGAGGACGACCGCATAGATCAGCGTGCCATAGCCGACGATCTGGGTGAGACCGAGAAGGGGAACGGCACGCCTTGCTCCTGTCACGACGGCTGCGCCCCGCTCTCCGGAAAGGCCGCGCGCGTGCGGTTGGCAACGGCAACCAGGCTCAGCATGACCGGCACCTCGACCAGAACGCCGACCACCGTGACGAGCGCCGCCCCGGAGTTCAGTCCGAAGAGCCCGATGGCGACCGCCACCGCAAGCTCGAAGAAGTTGGACGTCCCGATCAGGGCGCAGGGGGCGGCGACGGCATGCGGCACGCGCCACAGATAGGCCCAGAGGTAACCCAGCGCGAAAATGCCATAGGACTGAACGAGGATCGGCACCGCCAGGAGCGCGATCAGGGCCGGACTTTCCAGTATGATCCGCCCCTGAAAGCCGAAAAGCAAAACGACCGTCATCAGCAGGCCGACCATCGACGCAGGCTTCACCCGGGCGTTGAACCGGTCGAGCGCCGCGCCGTCGCCCCCGCGCAGCAGGGCGGACCGGGTCAGCGCGCCGGCGGCCAGCGGAATGATCACATAGAGGCCGACGGACAGCAGCAGGGTTTCCCAGGGAACGGCGATATCCGTCACCCCGAGCAGGAACGCGACGATGGGCGCGAAGGCAAACACCATGATCACATCGTTCAGGGAGACCTGCACCAGCGTGTAATTGGCATCGCCGCGCGTCAGCTGCGACCAGACGAACACCATCGCCGTACAGGGTGCGGCGCCCAGCAGGATCAAACCGGCGATGTATTGCGACGCGTTCTCCTGCGGAATCAGGTCCGCGAACACATGCTGGAAGAACAACACCCCAAGCGCGGCCATCGTGAACGGCTTGATCAGCCAGTTGATCACCACGGTGATCACCAGCCCCTTGGGCCTGCGGCCGATGTCGCGCAGGCTGGCGAAATCCACCGCGACCATCATCGGATAGACCATCGCCCAGATCAGGATCGCGACGACGAAATTCACCGAGGCGTATTCCAGCCGGGCCAACCCCGAAAACAGCCCCGGCAGAAGGTTGCCCAGAAGAATGCCCGCGAGGATGCACAGCCCCACCCAGACGGAAAGATAACGCTCGAAAACACTCATGGGTGGTTTGCCCCCGTTGCACAGTGATCCTGTCGGCTCGTCAGTCGGTCCCGACGACACCCCGCCCGTCCGCCGCCGCCACCAGCGTCAGCGACCCGCACACCTCCGGCCGCCCGCCGCAGCAGTCGCCGACCAGAAAATCCAATAGCCCGGCGATGCCCTCGTGATCGGCCCGGTAGCGGATAAGACGCCCCTCGCGCTCCGAGGCGATCAGCCCGGCGCGCTGGAGCTGCGCCAGATGGGTCGACAGCGTGTTCGGCCTGACGGCGAACCGCTCGGCGAGGTCACCGGCCGACACGCGCTCCGGCGAGACCTTCACCAGATGGCGAAAGACATCGAGACGCGTGTCCTGACCCAGCGCTGCGAGCGCGAGAATGGCGTTTGACTTATCCATATTTCGAGAAATATCGAAATATTTAGCGCCGTCAAGTGACGGTTCGATGACACCGCCCGCGTCACACGCGCGTCACATATGCAACGAACGAAAAAGCCCCCGCGCGGGCGCGGGGGCTTGCAGGATCGGGGACGGCGACCCCGGCCCGGAGGCCGGTCCCTTCCGCCTCAGGCGGCGGAGGCCTTCGCCGCGAGCCGCTTGCGGATGCTGTCGACGTCGGCGCGCGGCGTCGCGGCGAACAGCGTCTTCGTGTAGTCGTGCTGCGGGTTCTCGAACACCGCGTCGCGGGTCCCGTGCTCCACCGCCTCGCCGAAGTACATCACCATCACCTGATCGGCGATGTAGCGCACCACCGACAGATCGTGGCTGATGAAGACATAGGTGAGGTTGAACTCGTCCTGCAGGTCGGCGAGCAGATTGAGGATCTGCGCCTGCACCGAGAGATCGAGCGCGGACACCGGCTCGTCGAGGACGAGCAGCTTCGGGCGCAGCATGATCGCCCGCGCGATCGCCACGCGCTGGCGCTGGCCGCCGGAGAACATATGCGGGTAGCGCCCGTAATGCTCGGGCTTGAGCCCGACCTTCTCCAGCATCGCGAGCGCGGCGTCGCGGCGCTCGGCGGCCGGCATGTCGGTGTTGAGCAGGAGCGGTTCCTCCAGCACGGCACCGATCTTCTGGCGCGGGTTGAGCGAGCCGTAGGGGTTCTGGAAGACGATCTGCACCTGCTGGCGCATCTCCCGGGTAATGCCCTTCCTCGCGATGTCGATCTCCATGCCGTCGATCTCGATGGTGCCCGACGTCGGCGGATCGATCATCGTCAGCATGCGCGCGAGCGTCGACTTGCCGCAGCCGGACTCGCCCACCACCGCGAGCGTCGACCCGCGTTCGACATCGAAGCTCACGCCCTTCACCGCATGCAGCAGCTTCGGCTTGGAAAACAGGCCGCCGGGGATGACATAGTCGCGCTTGAGGTCGCGGACCTTCAGGATCACGTCGCTCATGTCCGCGTCTCCCCGGTTTCGGCCACGGTCTCGGCGGCGATGCTCTGCGCGTAGTCGGCCACCGTCGGCAGGCGGTCGCCGGTGGCGTTTTCCGGCAGCGCCGAAAGCAGCGCGCGCGTATAGGCATGCGAGGGGTTTTCGAACAGCGTGAGAACGTCCGCCGTTTCCATCTGCTGGCCCTGATACTGCACGACGACGCGGTCGGCCGTCTCGGCGACGACGCCCATGTCGTGGGTGATCATGATGAGGCCCATGCCGGTGTCGCGTTGCAGCCGGGTCAGAAGATCGAGGATCTGCTTCTGAATGGTCACGTCGAGCGCCGTGGTCGGCTCGTCGGCGATCAGCAGCTTGGGGTGACAGGCGGTGGCGATGGCGATCATCACGCGCTGGCACTGCCCGCCGGACATCTGGTGCGGAAAGGCCGAGACCCGCCGCGCGGGCTCGGGAATGCCGACCGCCTCGAGCAGGTCGATCACCCGGTCCTTGCGCTGGCGGCGGTTGAGATCGGTATGCGCCTTGAGCGCCTCGTCGAGTTGGAAGCCCACCGTGAAGCAGGGATTGAGGCTGGCGATCGGCTCCTGGAAGATCATCGAGATCTCCTTGCCGATCACCTTGCGCCGCGCCGCCGGCGAGAGGTCGCGCAGGTCGCGCCCCTCGAAGGCCAGCACGTCGGCGGTGACCGTGGCGCTGTCGGGCAGGAGCCCCATCAGCGCCAGCATGGCGACCGACTTGCCCGAGCCCGATTCGCCGACGATGGCGAGCACCTCGCCCCCCTCGACCGTATAGTCCACGCCCTTGAGCGCCCGGAACGGCCCCTGCGCGGTGTCGAACTCGACGCTCAGATTGCGGATCTCGAGAAGCGCCATGGCTCAGCTCCGCTTCAGCTTGGGATCGAGGGCGTCGCGCAAGCCGTCGCCCACAAGGTTGATGGCAAGCACCGTGACCAGGATCGCAAGGCCCGGGAAGGTCACGACCCACCAGGCGCGCAGGATGAACTCGCGCGCTTCCGCGAGCATGGTGCCCCACTCCGGCGTCGGCGGCTGCGCGCCCATGCCCAGGAAGCCGAGCGCCGCGGCATCGAGGATCGCGGTCGAGAACGACAGCGTCGCCTGCACGATCAGCGGGGCCAGACAGTTCGGCAGGATGGTCTTGAACATCAGCCGCAACCGGCCCGCGCCGGCGAGCCGCGCGGCGACCACATAGTCGCGCGAGCGCTCCGCCAGCACGGCGGCGCGCGTCAGACGCACGAAATGGGGCTGCAGCACGATGGCGATGGCGATCATCGCATTCATCAGCCCCGGCCCCAGCACGGCGACCAGCACCAGCGCCAGCAGCAACGACGGAAAGGCGAGGATCACATCCATCACCCGCATGATCGCCGTATCGACCCAGCCGCGGAAAAACCCGGCGATCAGACCGATGACGATGCCGCCGCTCAGCGCGATGCCGACGACCAGAACGCCGATGAACAGCGAAAAGCGGGCCCCGTAGATCAGCCGCGAAAGAATGTCGCGCCCCACGGCGTCGGTTCCCAGCAGGAAGGTGGTCGTGCCCCCTTCCGACCAGGCCGGCGGAACCAGGAAATACTCGCGGAACTGCACACCGGGATCGTGTGGCGCGATCACCGGCGCGGCCAGCGCCACCACCACCAGCGCGACAAAGAACACCAGCCCGATCACCGCGCCCGTGTTCTGGGAAAAATAGAACCAGAATTCCGCCAGCATCTTGCGCGTGGCGCTCCGGCTTTCCGCCTCGACGGCGGCACTCGTGTCGAGTTCACTCATGAGGTGTCCCGGTCTCGGATCTCAGGTGTGGCGGATACGCGGATTGATCAGCCCGTAGAGCAGATCGACCGTGAGGTTCACCAGCATGACGATGGCCGCGATCATCAGCAGCCCGCCCTGCACGACCGGGTAGTCCCGCCGCGCGATGCTTTCGACCATCCACTTGCCGATCCCCGGCCAGGAGAAGATCGTCTCGGTCAGGATCGCGCCGCCGAGCAGCACCCCGACCTGAAGGCCGATGGTGGTCACCACGGGAATGAGCGCGTTGCGCAGCGCGTGCAGGCCGATGACCCGGCTCGGCCGCAGCCCCTTGGCGCGGGCGGTGCGCACATAATCCTCGCCCAGCACCTCGAGCATGGCGGACCGGGTCTGACGGGCGATCACCGCCAGCGGGATCGTCGCCAGCACGATGGACGGCAGGATCAGATGCCGCACGGCCGAGGTGAAGGCGCCCGGCTGGCCCGACAGCAGGCTGTCGATCAGCATGAAGCCGGTCTGCTGCGGGAAGAAGAACATCAGCGAGATGCGGCCCGACACCGGCGTCCACTGCAGGATGCCGGAAAACAGGATGATGAGCAGCAGGCCCCACCAGAAGATCGGCATGGAATAGCCGACCAGCGCGGTGCCCATGATCGTCTGGTCGTAGAACGAGCCGCGCTTCACCGCGGCGAAGATGCCGGCGGGAATGCCGAAGGCCACCGCGATGATGATGGCGCAGAGCGCAAGTTCGGCGGTCGCGGGAAACAGCGTCATGAACTCGGTGACGACCGGCTTCTTGGTGACGATGGACACGCCCAGATCGCCGTTCAGGATCCCGACCAGATAATCGAAATACTGTTCCCAGATCGGTCTGGAAAAGCCGAACTGCTCCATGAGTTCGGCATAGCGTTCATCGGAAACCCCGCGTTCGCCGGCCAGAAGAAGGACCGGATCGCCGGGAAGAAGACGAATGAAACCGAAGGCGACGATGGTCACGCCCAGGAAGGTGGGCACGAGCAGCGCCAGGCGGCTGACGAGAAAGCGGATCATCGAAGGGGTCCAGAGGCAGGCACCGGCCGGCAGCCGGCCGGTGCGAAAGTATGGCACCGGCACCGCGCCCCGCGGTCAGGCAGGCGCGGCGCCGGTCAGTCCGGCGGGTTACTCCGCGAGGTCGACGCCGTCGAACCAGTGGCCGCCAAGCGGATCCATCACGTAGCCGGTGACCTTCGACGACATCGGCATGAAGACGACCGAATGCGCGATGGTGGCCCAGGGCGCCTGCTGCTTGAAGATGAACTGCGCTTCTTCGTACAGCTTGGTGCGCTGCTCCTTGTCGGAGACCGTCTTGGCCTTCTGGATCACGTCCTCGAACGGCTGGTGGCACCAATGGGCGCGGTTCGAGCCGCCAACGCCATCGCAGCCGAGCAGCACGGCGAGGAAGTTGTCCGGATCGCCATTGTCACCGGTCCAGCCGAGCAGCACCGCGCCGTCGCGATCCAGCTCCGTGGAGCGCTTCAGATACTCGCCCCACTCATAGGAGACGATCTCCACGTCGACGCCGATCTTGGCGAAATCCGCCTGGATCACCTCGGCCATGCGACGCGCGTTCGGGTTGTAGGGACGCTGCACCGGCATCGCCCAGATCTTCATGTCGAGGTCGGTCACGCCGGCTGCCTCGAGCATCTTCTTGGCCGCCTCGGGATCGTAGGGGTCGTCCTCGATGGCGTCATTGTAGGACCACATCGTGGGCGGGATCGGGTTCTTGGCCGCCATGCCGGAGCCCTGGAACACGGCGTCGAGAATGGCCTGCTTGTTGATGGCCATGTTGAGCGCCTTGCGCACCTTCGGATTGTCGAAAGGCGCGACCTGCGTGTTGTAGGCCAGATAGCCGACGTTGAGGCCCTGCTGCTCCATGAGCGTCAGGTTTTCGTCGGCCTTGATGTCGGCGATATCGGCCGGCGCCGGATACGGCATGATGTGGCACTCGCCCGCCTTCAGCTTCTGAAGCCGCACGGAGGCGTCCGGCGTGATCGCGAAGACGAGATTGTCGACCGGCTGCTTGCCCTTCCAGTAATCCGCGAACGCCTGGTAGCGGATGACCGCGTCCTTCTGGTACCCGACGAACTGGAACGGACCGGTTCCGACCGGCACCTGGTTCATCATGTCCATCTGACCGTCGGCGGCCAGCTTGTCGGCATATTCGGCCGACTGGATCGAAGCGAAGTCCATCGCCAGATTGCCCATCATCGGCGCTTCGGGCCGCGTCAGCACGAACTTCACCGTGTAGTCGTCAACCCGGACGATCTCCTTGATGAGGTCCGGCATGGACATGCCGTTGAAATACTCCCAGGACGCGCCGGCGGTATAGGAATACCACGGATGGTCCTTGTCCCGCTGACGCTCGAAGGTGAAGATCACATCGTCGGCGTTGAAGTCCCGGGTCGGCGTGAACCCTTCGGTGGAATGGAACTTCACGCCCTTGCGCAGGTTGAAGGTGTACTCCAGCCCGTCCTCCGAAACCTCCCAGCTTTCGGCCAGGCCCGGCTGGACCTCCGTCGTTCCGCGCTTGAATTCCACAAGGCGGTTGAACACCGGCTTGGCGGCGGCGTCGAAGGTCGTGCCCGTCGTGTAGAGCGCCGAATCGAAGCCTTCCGGCGACCCTTCGGAACAATACACCAGGGTCTTCGCCGAGGCGGCCGAAGCCGCGAACATGGCGAGACTGACGCCCATGAGTGCAGCTTTCATGGTGCGGCGGATGATCATCTATTCTCTCCCGATCTATTGAATGGGGCGGAGCGGACGCGTCTTTCACACGCATCGCCCCCGGCAATCAGTTTTCGCCTGAACGCCCCTTTGCGCACCCTAGTCCTGCGAGAACCGGGCCACAATAGGTTGTGAAACTCTATATTCGGGCATTCGGGGAATGATTTTTCCCGAATGCCCCGACCTTGAGAGAATTTTCACGTCTCGAAAAAATTCGCGCCTCGACCCCGCCGTCGCGTCGCTGCCGGCTTCGCCGGTGAAACCGGCGCCCGGGCGCGATCCGGCCCTGCGGCGACGTGCCTCAGCCGTCGTCGCCGTCGTCGGGCACATCGGGGGCGCTGTCCCGGGTCCGCCGTCCGCGCCAGCGCCGGCCGGAGCGGCGGATGCGGCGCGGCAGGCGCTCGCGCGCCTCCTGCGCGCCGACCTCGGACGCCTGACCCGAGGCTCCATCCGCGCCGTCGCCGGCGGACGCGCCCGGAGATGCCCCCTGCGATGCCCCTTGAGACGCGCCTTGCGGCGCGCCCTGGACAGAGGTCTGGGGCGGCGCGAGCGCCTCCTTGCCCGGATGGTAGGTGACCTGCGGGAAGGGGATCTCGATGCCGCGCTCGTCGAACGCGCGCTTGACCTGCTCGTTGTAGGCGCGCCCGACCGCCCATTGCATGCCCGGCGTCGTCTTGATCCGGGCGCGCACCGTGATGGCGCTGTCGCCGAAGGTGGTCACGCCGTGCATCTCGAGCGGTTCCAGGATCTCCGGACCGAGGTCGCCTTCCTTCAGCCGGTCGAAGGCGACATGCATCGCCATCTTCACCTCGCCGATGTCGCTGTCGTAGGCCACCCCGATCTGGGCGACGTGATAGGCGAAGCCGCGCATGAAGTTCGCCACCCGGTCGACGGTCGAGAAGGGAATGACGTGGGCCGTTCCGTCGAGGTCGCGCAGCCGCACCGAGCGGATGGTCAGCTTCTCCACCGTTCCGGTGACGCCGCCCAGCGTCACGACATCGCCCTCGTTCATCGCGTTTTCCACCTGGATGAAGGCGCCGGTGATGATGTCCTGGACGAGTTTCTGCGAACCGAAGGAGATCGCCAGACCGAAGACACCGGCACCGGCGATCAGCGGCCCGATGTTGACGCCGATCTCCGACAGCGCCAGCAACGACACCATGATCACGAGAATGATGGAAAAGGCGTTCCGGAACAGGCCGAACAGCGTCTTCTCGCGCGAGGTCGGCATGCGGCTGACGGGATTGAGGCGGAAATCGATCCACGAGATCACCGCCAGCCAGATGAAGAACCCGATCAGGATCACGATGCCGGCCGACATGGCCCGGCCGATCCACTCCTGACCGTCGCGCGAGGCGGACCAGCCGGTGACGTCGACGGCGCCCCAGGCATGCAGGATGGCGATCAGCACCCCGAAGAAGACGCCGAGCCGCACGATCGAGAGGACTCGCGGAATGAAGGCGTTGAGCCGGCGTTCGAGCATCGGCAGACGCGCGTGGACCGTCGCCGGCAGGCGGATGCCGCCGGTGATGGTGCGGGTGAGCGCCAGCGACACCAGCGTCCCGATCATGATCGCCAGCACCGACAGCACGGTGGCGCGCAGCATGAAGGTGGTCGCGCCGAAGGGGCGCGACAGCCACACGGAAAACAGCAGCAGCACGTAGAAGATCGCGAACAGGTGCCAGGTGCGCGCGGCGAGCTCGATCATGCCGGAGGCGATGGCATTGCCGCGTGCTTCCGCATAGCCGAGGATCCGGTCGCGGGTCGCGACCCGGTTGCGCAGCACCGCGACGATCGCCAGCCCCACGCTGCCGAGCACGATGAACATCCTGAGCGAATTGGCGAGCACGAAGGAAATGTCGTCGGAGACCACCGGCACGACGACCATCGTGCCGTAGCCGAGCAGGTTGTAGATCGCGAACAGCCAGCGCCGCCAGTAAAGCGCCTGCGCATCGTCGAGCGGCACAAGCCGCAGCTCGGAGAACTTCGGGCTGAGGGCGAAGCGGGTGCACACCTTGGCGATCTGGATGAAGAAGAAGGCATTGAGGAACAGCGATTCCACCAGGTCCACCCGGCCGCCCTCCGGACCGGACGAAATCGCCACCAGATAGCCGCCGCCGAAGGCGATCGCGACCACCAGGGCTTCGACGAGGGCGCGCGCCAGAAGCAGGCCCGCGCGGCGCAGCACCGTCGCGGCCCGGGTGCGCGCCACCAGGCGGGCGAAGAGGTGATCGGCGAGCCGCCGCAGCGCATAGAGAATGCCGAGTGCCGCCACGGCGATCAGCAGCAACTGGATCGCGGCCTCCTGCACGTCCGACCAGTCCGCGCCGCTGGCATAGGACAATGCGGTCGGCAGGGCCGTGAAGGCACGCTTGATCTTGTTGAGGAAATCGCGCCCCTCCTCGATGAGCGCCTGCGTCGCCTCCGCGATCCGCACGGCCAGATGCGGGGCGGGCGGATCCTCGCCCGTCTCCGCCGCAGCCTCGCCGCCGCCGCCGTCGGCGGTCGTGTCCGCGCCCCCCTCGGCCGCCGGGGCGGGCGTGCCCCGGGCCGCGCCCGAGCCGCCGCCGCGCCCGCCGGCGGTCGCGGCCTCCTGCGTGCGCAGATAGTCGGTCAGTGCGTCCCGCACGCCGGGATCATTGAGAAGCCGGATCAGCGCATCCGCGCCCGGTTCGCCCGTCGTCGGCGCAGACGACGACCCATCGGCCTGTGCCGTCGGCGCAGGCGAAGACCCGCCAGCCTGTGCCGCCGGCGCCGACCCGGAGCCGCCCTCCGGCGCGTTCGCGCGCTCGGCCGCGTCCTGCAGGGCCCCGGCCGTTGCCGGCGACGCCTCCTGCGCCATGACCGGCGCCGGCCCCGACACGAGAACGGCAATCGCAAGAGCGATGGCGGCAAACGGGAAACGTGACATGTAACCTCCATGGCGCACGCGGGGCGCAGTACCGGCGCGAGAGAACCGGCCGATGCCGGTCACTTTATCAAGGCCCGCCCGATACGCGAACGTACGGTCTGCGGTTTCCCTTACCTATCGAACCAGAAGTCCCCGTCAACCGACGACGGGCACAATGCACTCATGCAAACGGAAAACCTTGTGAAGAAGATGTAATGCCAGAATTTTTCAACCGAATGGTAACAAGCCGGCCGGCATGATAATCTGGGAAAAGGGATGACTTCATGCTCCGCGACCTGCTGCAGCTCGCACGAAATCCTGCGCCGGACGCGCGCGCAAAGCTTTTGCAGCGCGTTGCCGACGTGTTTCTCGACCGCGTGGGCCATCATACCCCGGCGGAGCTGGAGTTGTTTTGCGAGATCATCCTGAAGCTTCTGGACGGCAGCGAGACGGAGGAACGCGCGCGCCTGTCGCACCGCATGGCGCCGTGGCGCGACACGCCGCAGGCGGTCGCCTATCGGCTGGCCAGCGACGAGATCAAGGTGGCCGCGCCCATGCTGGAGCACAGCCCGAGCCTCAGCGAGGCGGATCTGATCAAGCTGGCCCGACGCATGCCCCAGTCCCACCTCGTCGCGCTGGCGCGGCGCGCCGACATGCCGTGCCGGCTGTCCGACACGCTGGTGGAGGTCGGGCGCACCAAGGTCTGGCGCGAGATGGCGGGGAACGTCAATTCGACCTACTCCGACTGGGCGCTGCGCACGCTTGCCAAGCGCTCCCTGTCGGACGCTCCGCTGCGGGCGCGGATGAGCGCGCGCCCGGATCTCACGCCGCTGATCTGCGAGTGGCTGATCCCCCACGTCAACGCCTCCACGCGTGTCCGGCTCGAGGCGATCCTCTCGGGCAGCGACCCGCGCGACGTCGCCGCGCCCGACAACGTGCGTCAGGATCTGCGACGGCGCTTCGACATCTTTCTGGAGACCTGCGGCGTCGCGGAGCTGCAGCAGCTGGTGAAGGACGGCGAATACCGGCTTGGGACGATCATCCTCGTGCTGCTTGCCGAGGGACGCAGCCACGACGCCTTCCAGATGATCGCCGCGCATACGCAGCATTCCCTCAAGGCGGTGCAGCGGGCCATCTATCAGGCCGGCATCGACGAGTTGATCAACATGTGCCACGCCGCCGGCCTGTCGGATCAGGTCTTTCTGGCGCTCGCCCATCTGCGATGCAAGCATCTGCGCATCCCGGAGAACCAGGCGATGCGATGGCTGGAGACCTTCCGAAGGGTGATGGAGCAGGCCCCGCCGCCGCACCCGGACCCGTCCGACCGGAAGCGCCCGTCGTAGCCGCCACCGCTGGTCTGCCCGGCGCCTCTCACCCGGCCCTGCGCGCCAGCGTCGCCGCCAGCGCCGTGGCGAAGGTGGCGGTCGCGTAGAACCACAGGCCCGGCAGGGTCGCGGCCGCCGCCAGACCGCTGGACTTGGCCGCGAAGATCACCAGCGCGACCAGCATCACATCCATCATCGACCACTTGCCGAGCGCGTTCATCACGGCGAGCGGGCGCGTGCGCGCGCCGGTCAGCGCGGTGACATGAACGAGCAGGATCTTGAGGGCGGGAAAGACGATCGACACGGCCGCGATCACGGTGGCAAGCGCGGCGTCCCCGTCGCGCCACAGACCGGCGACGATGTCGAGCAACGACGGGCGGTCCTCCAGCAGGAAAAGCCGCTCGAAGCGCATCAGCGGCAACACCAGGCCGAGCGCGAAGCTGAAGGTGGCGACGGGCAGCAGAACCGCGATCGCAAGACGCGGGATCACGGGACGCGAAGACATGGGGACGAAGACATGTGGACGGATCCGGGTGCGCGGGCGATCCTGGGACCGGGGGCGGGCGGCGGGCGGAGCCCGCCACGCCTCCCGGGCGAGCAGTCCCCTGCGACTATTCCCGAACCAACGGGCAAAGGCCAGCCCCGGCGGCGGCCTCCCGTCTTCCCCGCCGCACCGCGTCCTCGCGGAGACGTCGGTCAGCGCATGTGACGGCGCGCGGCGACCTCGTCGAGGGCGTCCTGTTCGGCGGCCTCGCGCTCGTTGCGCTCGCGGATCTGGTCGCGCTCCTCGAGCAGTTCGAATTTCTTGAGTTCCTCGAGCGCCTCGCGCAGGGCCTCGCGCGCGGCCTCCAGCTGACCGGTCAGCTCGTCGGCCGACTCCAGCAGATTGTCGCGCCGTTGCGCGGCCGCCTTGGCGAAGGTGGGATAGGCGAAATGGCTCACATCCGTGATGCCGACCCGCTCCTGCTCGGCCGCAATCTGGTCGTCGAGCTCCTGCGCCATGCGCTTGAACTCGTCGACCATCGACTCGATCTGCGCCAGTTGCCGACGGCGCTCGTCGACCTGGAACTGCTTCAGGCGAATGAGACTCTCACGCGACTTCATTACTCGAAAACTCCCTTTTCAAGCTCAGATTACGCGAGAGTCATTTCCAAAAGGTTGGCAAGATCGGTGTATCCTTCATCAAGGCGCGTCGCCTCGCCCTTGCCCTGCGCAAGGAAGGTTTCCAGCGCGTCGTGACGCCCGATCGCCTCGTCCACCACCGGATCCGAGCCGCGCTTGTAGGCGCCGAGCCGGATCAGCTCCTCCATGTCGGAATAGGTGGCCATCAACTGTTTCGCCCGGCGCAACACCGGCTCCACCGGCTCCGGCACGCAGCGCGGCATGGTGCGCGAGACCGACTTGAGCACGTTGATCGCCGGGTAGCGACCGCGTTCGGCAATGGCCCGCTCCATCACGATATGACCGTCGAGAATGCCGCGCACCGCGTCGGCCACGGGCTCGTTGTGATTGTCGCCCTCCACCAGCACCGTGAACAGCCCCGTGATGGTGCCCGTGCCCGCCCGGCCCGGCCCGGCGCGCTCCAGCAGGCGCGGCAGTTCGGTGAAGACCGTTGGCGTATACCCCTTGGAGGTCGGCGGCTCGCCGATCGACAGGCCGATCTCGCGCTGCGCCATGGCGAAGCGCGTGACGGAATCCATCATGCACATGACATTGCGCCCGGCGTCGCGGAAGTGCTCGGCCACCGTCAGCGTCATATAGGCCGCCTGCCGGCGCATCAGCACGCTTTCGTCGGAGGTGGCGACGACGACGACCGAGCGGGCGAGGCCCTCCGGCCCGAGGTCGTCCTCGATGAATTCCTGCACCTCGCGCCCGCGCTCGCCGATCAGGCCGATCACCGCCACATCCGCGGTCATGTTGCGCGCGATCATCGACATCAGCACGGACTTGCCCACGCCCGAGCCGGCGAAGATGCCCATGCGCTGGCCCTGGCAACAGGTCACGAAAGTGTTGAGCGCGCGCACGCCGAGATCGAGCGGCGGACCGACCCGCCCGCGCTCGTTGGCCGGCGGCGGGGTCGAGCGCAGCCGGCGGGCCGAGCCGCCCGTGGGCAGCGGCCCGCGCCCGTCGATCGGCTCGCCCATGGCGTTGACGACGCGCCCCAGCCAGGCATTGCAGGGATAGGCGAGGCTCTCGCGCGCGGAAAGCACCGCCCGGCATCCCATGCGCACGCCCTCCAGCCCGGCGAAGGGCATGCACAGCGCGTGGCCGTCGCGAAAGCCGACCACCTCCGCCGGCACCGGCGGCACGCCCTCGCCCGTCTCCACCTCGAGGCGGGCGCCGACGCTCATCTCGTGGATCGGCCCCGCGACCTCCAGCAACAGACCCTGAACCGAGACGACCCGGCCGAACACCTCGGCGGCCATCAAGGACTCGATTTCGGCAAAAAGCGGCTCCATGGCCTCGCTCCGCGTCGTCCGCGCACGCCGGCGCGCCCTTCAGTCTAACCCATGAAACCCGCGGTTTCCCGGCATTTCCGCGCCAATTGCTACCGAGAGGTTATGGCGATTTGCAGGTTTATGCTTCAAGGTAACGTATCATTTACGACTCTGATTAATCTTAACAGGGAGGGCTTTCGTTGGATGGTGAGCCGTCCTTGGGCCCGTGCCCGGCGTAGAGGCTGAGTCGCATGAGTCGGTTACCCCGGCTTGTTAATGTGGCACTTGAAGATTTTGAGGAAAGGATTTCCTCAGGTTTTTCAAGAGATTGGGAAAGTTTCCCAATACGGCCTCATCGGTGCTTGCGAGTGTGAATCAGAATTTGTTAACCATTGTCTCACACAGTGAGTCGGAGGTTAACCGCAGTCCTTCGCACCGGGAGCGTACCCGCCGGCGCGGCTTGCCCAGGATAGGCAGACATAGGGGATTGGCATGCGTGTCCTGTTGATCGAGGATGACGGCGCGACGGCGCAGAGCATCGAGCTGATGCTCAAATCCGAGAACTTTAACGTCTACACGACGGATCTTGGCGAGGAGGGAATCGACCTCGGCAAGCTCTACGATTACGACATCATCATGCTGGATCTCAACCTTCCCGACATGTCGGGATACGAGGTCCTGCGGACGTTGCGCGTCTCCAAGGTCAAGACGCCGATCCTGATCCTGTCCGGCCTCGCCGGTATCGAGGACAAGGTTCGCGGCCTCGGCTTCGGCGCCGACGACTACATGACCAAGCCGTTCCACAAGGACGAGCTGGTCGCCCGCATCCATGCAATCGTGCGCCGCTCCAAGGGGCATGCGCAGTCGGTCATCACCACGGGCGATCTGGTGGTCAATCTGGACACCAAGACGGTGGAGGTCGCAGGCCAGCGCGTGCATCTCACCGGCAAGGAGTACCAGATGCTCGAGCTGCTCTCGCTGCGCAAGGGCACCACGCTCACCAAGGAGATGTTCCTCAATCATCTCTACGGCGGCATGGACGAGCCGGAACTGAAGATCATCGACGTCTTCATCTGCAAGCTTCGCAAGAAGCTCGCCGCCGCGACGTCCGGCAAGAACTACATCGAGACGGTCTGGGGACGCGGCTACGTTCTGCGCGAGCCGGAAGAAAAGGCGGCCTGAGGCCGCACGGCCTTTCGGCACCGCCAATAATCCCCTGCACTCGATGGTCTGTCCCATCGCAAAGGCCCTGTGCGGACCCTCCGCGCGGGGCCTTCGCTTTTTGCCCGGGCGTCGTCGCCGGAACAGTGCGCCTCTCCCGCCCCGACCTTGATCTTTCTCAAGGTCGACGGGCCCGCCGCTCCTTAAGGATTCATTGTTTCGAAACCATTAGGAGCCTCCCGCATGCGCGCCCTGCCCCCTCTCCTCCTCACCGCCCTTCTCACGGTTTTCGCCGTTTTCGCGTCGGCGCCGGCCGCGCAGGCCGAGCCGGACAAGACCGCCGGTCTGTTCGTGAACCTGACGACCGACGACACCTGGGCGGCGGCGAAGGCCATCATGTTCGCCCATCAGCGCGTCCTCAAGGGTGGCCACAAGCCGGTGGCGATCTGGCTCAACGTGCGGGCCGTCTACCTGGCGGACAAGAAGCGCCCGTCCCACGTCCACGGTCTGATGCGCGACGACAATGCCTCGATCCAGGACATGCTCACCGCCTTCATGGCCGACGGCGGCCGCGTGGTGATGTGCGGCGCCTGCTCCCAGGCGGCGGGGCTGACGAAGGACGACTATATCGACGGGGTGGAGATGGGCAGCTGGCCGGCCATCGAGAGCCTGCTCTTCGATCCCAAGGTCAAGACGCTCGCCTGGTAGCCCCCCCGCGCGAAAACGCGATGCCGAAAACGCGAAAACGGCCAGCCCCGCAAAGGGCCGGCCGTTGCCGTGTCGTCGTCCCGCTCGTGTGCCGGCTCGCGCGCCTTGAGCGCCGCGCCGCCCCGGCGGCGCCTCAGCCGGCCGCGACGGTGAAGCGCGAGCGCGTCAGACCGGCCGTCGACGCGCCGGCCGTCGTCTGGTAGAGGCCGCGATGCTCGGGCACCGGGCGGAAGGCATCGGTGAGGCCGACCACCGTTTCCGCCGCGCCGAGCACCAGATAGCCGTCGCCGGCCATCTGGCGCGACACCCGCTGCAGCACATCCACCTTGGTCGGCTGGTCGAAGTAGATCAGCACGTTGCGGCAGAACACGATGTCGAAGGTGCCGAGCGACGAGAAGCTCTCCAGCAGGTTCAGCTTGCGCCACTGCACCATCGACCGCAGTTCGGGATTGATCTGCCAGAGATCGCCCTTCTGGGTGAAGTACTTGAGCAGCATCTGGATCGGCAGGCCGCGCTGCACCTCGAACTGCGAGTAGATGCCGCCGCGGGCCTTGTCGAGCACCTCGCCGGAGAGATCCGTGCCGATGATCTCGAAGCGGAAGCCGCCGATCTTCTGCGCTTCCTCCTTGAGACAGATCGCCAGCGAATAGGGCTCCTGGCCGGTGGAGGCGGCGGCGCACCAGATGCGCACCGCGCGCCGGTCGGCGCGGGCCTTGAGCATGGCCGGCAGCATCACCTCGCGGAAATGCTTGAACGGCGTGGCGTCGCGGAAGAAGAACGACTCGTTCGTCGTCATCGCCTCGACCACATCCGTCGCGATCTGCCGCGCGCCGGGGCGCTGCATCGCCTGGATCAGATCCCCGAGGCTGGCGAGACCGTGCCGGCGCGCGACCGGAAGCAGCCGGCTCTCGACGAGATACTGCTTCTCGTTGCTGAGCACGAGCCCGGAATTGGCCTTCAGGTACTGCTTGAGAAACTCGAACTGGGACGCAATCACCTGGGGCCTCCACTCAACAAGCCGACGATTTTCGGGCCGATCCGCGACACCGGAAGAATGTCGCAGCACACGCCGGTCTGCGCGGCTGCGCCCGGCATACCCCACACGACGCTGGTTTCTTCATCCTGCGCGATGACGCTTCCGCCGCCGGCGGAGATCGTCTTCACGCCATTGGCGCCGTCATGGCCCATCCCGGTCAGAACGACCGCGAGGGCGGCGGAGCCATAGACCTTGGCCACGCTGTCGAACAACGGATCGACGGCGGGCTTGCAGAAATTGATCGGCGGACCGTCCTCCAGCCGCGCCACCGGCTGGCCGCCGTCCTTGGTCAGCGTCAGGTGGCGGCCGCCCGGCGCCACATAGACATGGCCGGGCTTGAGCACCTCGCCGTCCTCCGCCTCCTTGGCCGGACGCATGGCCGCCTTGGCAAGATGCTCGGCAAGGATGGCGGTGAAGGTCGGGGGCATGTGCTGGGTCACCACGACCGGCACGTCGCGGATCGCGGGGCCGATGTCGGCGAGCACCTGCTGCAGCGCCTGCGGACCGCCGGTCGACGAGCCGATCGCCACGATGCGCGGGCGCACGTTCGAATAGGGCCGCGTCTGAAACCCGACGCGGGCGGGCGCCGCCACGGGCGCGGCGGCCATGCGGGTGTAGCCCTTGGCCGCCTCGCCTCCGCGCGACACGGGAAGCTGCGACACGGTCTTGCCGGCCGCCGTCTGGGCCCGCATCGGCCGGCCGCGCAGCGCCGACGCGCGCCTGCGCTGTCCGAGCGCCTTGACCTTCTCGATCAGTTCGCGGCGGAAGTCGACGGAGGTCGTGACCTCGCTGTTGCTCTCGGGCTTGGGCACATAGTCCTGCGCGCCGAGCGACAGGGCGCGCAGGCTGATTTCCGCGTTGCGCCGCGTCAGCGTCGAGGCCATGACCACGATGAGATCGCGCTTCTTCTTGAGCATCAGCGGCAGTGCCGTGAGGCCGTCCATCTCCGGCATCTCGATGTCGAGGACGACCACGTCCGGATTGCTGCGCTCGATGTCCTCGACCGCGAGACGGCCGTTGCGATGCGAGGCGACGAGGTTGAGCGCGGGATCGGCGTCGACCCACCGGCTGAGCAGGCCGCGAATGACGACACTGTCGTCCACGACCATGACCCGGACACTATCGGGGTGTGCGCCGCCCTGGGTGGCCGCCGCAGAAGAAGGAGCGATCATGTAAGGAACCCCGCGAGGTGATCAGATAAGTCCGGCTTCCTGGAACTTCGCTTCCACGATGTCCTTGTCGAACGGCTTCATGATGTATTCGTTGGCCCCGGCGCGCATGGCGCGGGTGATGTGGGCGACATCGTTTTCCGTCGTGCAGAAGACGACGACCGGCCGGTCGCCCCCGTCCTCGCGGCGCAGCGAGAGCAGGAACTCCAGTCCGTCCATCTCCGGCATGTTCCAGTCGAGCAGGATCGCATCCGGCATGTGCTCGCGGCAGGCGGTCAGGGCCTTGAGCCCGTCCTCGGCTTCCGAGATCGTGAAGTCGAGATCCTCCAGGATGCGACGGGCGACCTTGCGGATCACGCTGGAATCGTCGACGACGAGACAATGCTTCATTTCAGTAACTCCCGAGTGCCGAACCCGGCCTGACAGCCCAGGGGCGAAGGACGACCGCTTACGCGGCCGCCTTGGGTTGTTCCACCATGGCGCCGAACAGACGCGCCACGTCGAGGATGATCATCAGTTTGCCGTCCAGGCGATGCACGCCGCCGGAGATCTCCGCCCAGCGCTTGTCGAGGTTGGACGGGTTGGGCTCCTGCGACCCGGAGGACAGGCGCAGCACCTCGCCCACCGTGTCGATCACCAGGCCGTAGCTCTCGCCCTTGTGTTCGATCCCCACCGCCATCACCGGCGTGTTCTCGTCGCGCTCGGGCAGATGCAGGCGCTTGCGCATGTCGATCGCCGTGACGATCCGCCCGCGCAGGTTGAGGACGCCCGCGACCTCGGGCGCGGCCAGCGGCACGCGCGTCACGCGATCGGGCACGAAGACGTCGTGCACCTGGCTGATCGGCAGTCCGAAGAGCTGCCCCCCGATGACGACGGTCACATACTGGATGACGTCGTCCGAGTTCATCCCGTTGTTTTCGGCGTTGCTCATGCCGCAATCTCCACTTCACCGGAGAACATGTCCTTGAGCGAGGCGATCAGCCCCGGACGATCGAACTTGGCCACATAGTCGTCGAAGCCGGCCTGGCGCCCGCGCTCGATGGAGGCCGGCGAGACGACCGCCGACAGCGCCAGGATCGGCAGCTTGCGGAACCGCGGGTCGCGCCGGAGCGCCTCGCAGAACTCGAAGCCGTTGATTTCCGGCATCTCGATGTCGGACACGACCGCGTGGAACGTGTCGCCGTTTTCCAGCAGCTCGAAGGCCTGGGCCGCGCTGTGCACGGCGGTCACGTCATAGCCGGCCGCCTTGAGAACCGGGGTCAGCATGTTGCGGAAGAACGCGCTGTCGTCGACCAGCAGCACCTTCTTGGTCAGCGCGGCGATGTCCATCTCCTTGCGCATGAACCAGTCCTCGAAGGCCTGCGGCAGGAAGTAGCCGAGATCGATCACCTCGGTCGCCCGCTCCTTGATGACCGCCGAGCCGAGAACGCCCGGCCGGTCCGAGCCGACCTCGATGTTCATCCGGTCCTCGACGATGTCGACGATCTCGTCGACCACGAGGCCCATCGAGCGGCCGGCATCGGAGAACACCAGCATCGGCTGCGTGCCCTCGGCTCGGCGCGTCTGCGCCGGGTCGATGTAGACCAGCGGCATGAGCGCGCCGCGATACTGCACCAGATCGCGGCCGTTGGAGTGCTCGATGCTCGCGACATCGAATTCCTCCAGCCGGGTGACCAGCGACAGCGGCACCGCCTTGGGTTCGGCCGAACCGGCGCGGAACAGCAGCATGGAGACCGTCGACTGGCCGTCGAGGGCCGCCGTGATTGCCTCTTCCTGCTCCTTGCGCTCTTCCTCCGCGACCATGCTCGAGGCGTGGCTGGCCATCGCCGCCGCGACGCCGTTCGGGTCGATGATCATGATCACCGCACCATCGCCCAGGATGGTGTTGCCGGAGAACATGGTCAGGTTGCGCAGCATCGTCGACATCGGCTTGACGACGATTTCCTCCGTGTGGAAGACCGCGTCCACCACCACGCCGAAGGTCTGGCTGCCGACCTGCATGACGACGATGAAGCCGGTGTCGGAGTCGACCGAGGCTTCCGCCACGTCCGGGTTGACGCCGAGCAGATGGGACATCTGCACCAGCGGCAGCAGCTTGTTGCGCAGCCGCAGCACGGGTGTGTCCTTGATCCGCTCGATGCAAGGCTCGGAGTCGTTCTGGACGCGCACCAGTTCGACGACCGACAGCTGCGGAATGGCGAAGCGGTCGCCGCCCGCCTCGACGATCAGCGCCGAGACGATCGCCAGCGTCAGCGGAATCTTGATGATGAAGCTCGAGCCCTTGCCGGACACCGAGCGCAGGTCGATGGACCCGCCGATCAGCTCGACGTTGTTGCGCACCACGTCCATGCCCACGCCGCGGCCCGAGACCGAGGTGACGTTGGCGGCCGTGGAGAAGCCGGCGTGGAAGATGTACTTGTGGATCTGCTGATCCGTCATCTTCTCCAGTTCGGCCTCGGTGGCGAGCCCGCGTTCGATGCACTTGGCCTTGACCCGGTCGACATCGATCCCGCGGCCGTCGTCGCGCACCTCGATGATGATGTGCCCGCCCTCATGATAGGCCGACAGGGTGATCGTGCCCTTTTCCGGCTTGCCGACGGCGCGCCGGTCGGCCGGCATCTCGAGCCCGTGGTCGGCCGAGTTGCGGATCATGTGCGTCAGCGGATCCTTGATCAACTCCAGCACCTGACGGTCGAGTTCCGTCTCGGCGCCGAGCATCTCGAGCTCGATCGGCTTGTCGAGTTCCTGGCTGAGATCGCGCACGATGCGCGGCAGCTTCTGCCAGGCGTTGCCGATCGGCTGCATCCGCGTCTTCATGACGCCTTCCTGCAGTTCCGCCGTCACGTTGGATAGACGCTGCAGCGGCACCTTGAATTCGGAATCCTCGTGGCGGCGCACGATCTCGAGCAGCTGGTTGCGGGTCAGCACGAGCTCGGAGACCATCGTCATGAGGTCTTCCAGCGTCTCGACCGCGACCCGGATCGACTGGCTGGACACCGACGCCTTCTTCTCGCCGGACGCGGCCGCCTGGCCCTTGTCCTGCGTCTTGCCGGCGGCGGCGTCCCGGGCCTTCGCCTTGGCCTGCTCGGCGAGCGCCGCCGCAGGCGTCTGGGCGGCCGGCTCGTCCGCGTCGGCCTCGGCCTCCGCCTCGGCCGGCAGTTCGACCTCGACTTCCGCCTCGCGGAAGGCGCGTTCCAGCTCGTCGAGCGACACCTCGCCGGGGCGCAGCGGGCGTTCCAGCGTCTGGTCGACCAGATCGCCGTGCGCCATGCCGTCGTCGGCCTCCGCCTCGGCGGTGGCCTCGTCGGATCCGTCGGCATGCGCTTCGGCGGCCAGCGACATGCGCTCCAGTTCGGAGATGAGGTCCAGGTCGCTGCCTTCCGGCTCCGCGCCGCCCTGCGCCTCGAGATCGGCCAGGATGTCCTTGATCCGGTCGATCGAGTTCAGGATCAGCGTGACGGCCTCGCCGGTGACCGGCGCGCCGTCCCGGAACTTGCCCATCAGCGTCTCGGCGGCATGGGCGAGCGCCTCCAGGCGCGGCAGGCCGAGAAACCCGCACGTTCCCTTGATGGTGTGCACCAACCGGAAAACGTTATCGAGAATTTTCGCGTTGTTCGGTTCCTGTTCGAACTTCACGAGTTCGACGTCGACGACATCGAGGCTCTCGTTCGTTTCTGTCAGGAACTCGCTAAGCAAGTCGTCCATGGTCAAACTCACCCGACTGGTTACTGGCACTAAGCCCGGACCAACGACCGGACCACCCATCCCTCGGCGTGAGAATGAAGCTCAAACAGTTAAGATAGATTGAAACCTGTCGAACACGGGAAGAAGCGGATCATTCAGCTGTCGTGGCGGTGATTTTTACACCGTCTTCTTCCTTAACGACTTCTAAATTCATTCCCGAATCCCGTGCAAGAAGCATTGCGTAAACCGGCTGCACCGTATGGGCATCGATCCGCTCGGGCTCCTGCCCGGACATCATGTCGGTGAGCACCGCCGGCACGCGCGTGGTCGATCCGGTCACGCGCAGCTCGAAGCGGGGGGCGCTCGCCTCGCCCTCCATGGACACCTTGATCAGGCCGCCGCGCGGCACGCACTGGTTGGCGAGCAGGATCAGGTTGAGCAGAAGCTTCACCCGGTTCTTCCCCATCAGCAGGCGCGGCACGTTCCATTCCAGGTCGGCCTTTTCGTTGGCCAGGAACCCCGAGGCGACCGACTGGGCGTCGCCGAGATCGATCTCCGCCCCGGCAGATCCGGCCGCACCGAAGGCGAGACGCGCGAACTGCAGCTTCGCGGAAGCCTGACGCGCGCTCTTGCGGATCAGGTCCATCGCGAATTCCTTCATGTCCTCGCTGTCTTCCTCGTCGAGCACTTCCAGCCCGTTGGTGATGGCGCCGACGGGGGAGATGATGTCGTGGCACACCCGGCTGGCCACCAGCGCGGCGAGGTCGAGGGCGGAAAGGTCGTCGATGGAGGTCATGCGGTCGTCCTTGGTAAATTTGGGCCTCAGCGACTGCGGCGCCGGATGTCCTTGTTCAGGTCTTGCGGGCCGGGGCCTTCCGGGCACGCCCGCCCCGGCGCGGCCGCTGATTCGCGCGTTTGGAAAAGCGTTACATCCCCGCCGGCGCGCTGCCAAGCGAGCCGCGGCCCCGCCGCGGCGACGCGGTCACGGCGCCAGGCAGCCGAGCCGCTCCGCATTGTCTTCCGCGGCGGCCAGATAGGTGCGCGGATCGGCGAGAAACAGAAACCGGTTGATCTCGGAGTGGAAGAGAAGCAGCCGCCGGCCGTTCAGCGCGAACAGCTGCGGTTTGCCGGCAGTCGTGAAGCCCGCCGCCAGCGCGTAGGGGTCGCAGCCCGCGAACGCGGGCGCATAGGTCCTGGGATCGGCCTCGAAGGCCGCCCGGTTGCCCTCGTTGAGAAACACCCAGACGCTCTCGCCCCAGCGCACTTCGTGATCGGGCCGGCCTTCGCGCGGTCGCCTGTCGATGAAGTAGGCTACCGGATCGTGCCCCGCGAGCGCATAGCCGGTCATCACGTCCGTGGCGAAGTCCTGAGCCGGCGCGCGGGCGGGTGCGGCCACGAAAAGGCCGCCGGCCACGGCCGCCGCTACGGCCGCCCGGCTCCACCTTATTCTGCTCCGATTTCCATTACACTCTGGCACCGAATCAATCCCGAACCGCCTCCCGGGCCGCCCCGCCTCAAGCGGTCGCCCGGTGCGACTGTGCCCCCGATTTGCAGAGTCCGGCAAGCCCGCGCCGCGCGCCGGTGCCGGAACCCGCAGGAAAGGACATTTTCCATGGTCTCTTTCGGCTTCGCCGCGTTCCGTCTCCCCAAGATGCACGACCGGATGCACGCCCTGTGCCTCGCGCTCGGCCTGCTCGCGGTCCTCGCCCTCGACGGCGCCCGTCCCGCACTGGCGCAAAGCGAACCGGTTGCCCGACCCGACGAATACAGCCAGGCGGAGATGGTCAATGCCGGTCACCGGTTCTTCGGCCAGGTTTCCGGCGGTCTCGCCTCGGTCATCGAGCGGGCCGTGTCGACCTACGGACAGCCGAACGGCTATATCCTCGGGCAGGAGGGCTCGGGCGCCTTGCTCGCCGGCGCGCGTTACGGCGAGGGGCAGCTCTTCACCCGCAATGCCGGTACCCACAAGGTCTTCTGGCAGGGCCCGTCCTTCGGCTGGGACATCGGCGGCGACGGCGCGCGCGTCATGATGCTGGTCTACAATCTTCCCTCCACGGACGCGATCCACCGGCGCTATGTCGGGGTGAACGGATCCGCCTATCTGGTGGGCGGCTTCGGCATGACGGTCCTGTCCAACCACGACATCTACGTGGTGCCGGTGCGCGCCGGCGTCGGCGCCCGGCTCGGGGTCAACATCGGCTATCTGAAGTTCACGCCGGAGCCCACCTGGAATCCTTTTTGACCCTGCGCCACGCTGGATGCTTGGCGGAAATGCGCGCGTCGGGTAAGCAAGGGAGGCAATCTCCAACGCGACGAGCCCCAGAATGCCCGCCCTGCACCACGCCGCCCCGCCACGCGCGGCCTCGCAACACGATGGTGACCGGCCGTGATCGAAGCGGCGATGTATGTCGCGCTCGGGTTCTGCGCCGCCGGTCTGCTGGCGTTGGCGGTCCTGTCCGCCGTGTGGCGGCGCGCCGTCCGGCTCACGCGGCAGGCGGTCGAGGCGACCTCGCCCATGCGCCATGCCGATGTCCGCGCCGAGATCGGCGCCCTCAAGGCCCGCAACGCGCTTGAACAGCGCCGGCTCGAGACCGGTCTGGAGCGCCTGCAGAACGAGCTCGTCTCCAACCGGGTCGCCCGCGACCGCGCGGAGGCCGCGGCCAGCGACCTGCGCAAGGAGTTCGTCGCGCGCGATCAGGCGCTGTTGGAGGCGCATGCCCGCGAGGAGGAATTGCGCCGCGACCTCAAGGAGCACGAGGAGGCGCTGGCCCGCGCCCGGGCCCGCCAACGCGATCTGGAGCGCAGCCTCAAGCGGCTGAGCGCCGCGCCGGAAACGTCGGAGGCGCCCGCCGCCGTCCCGGAGGACGGAACGGGCGATCTGCGGCGGTCCTCGGATCTGGCGCGCATCGCCTCGCTGGAGAGCGAACTCGCCGCCCTGCGCCGCGCCTTGAAGGTCGCGCAGGCCGGCACCGGCGGCGACAGCGCCGGGAGCGAGCGCCCCGCCGATCGACAGGCCCGACGCGCCCGCGACGACCGGCTGTTCGACACCGAATCCAAGCTGATCGCCGCCCAGGCGGAAATCACCCGCCTGTCGGTGCTGCTGGAAGACGCGCGCGCCGCCGCGCCCGAGTCCGACGCCGGGCTGTCGCCGGTCGATGCCGAACGCCTCGCCCGGCTCGATGCCGAAACCGACCGGCTGGAGGCGGAGAACGCCCGCTTGCGGGCCGACCTGCACAGCAACGACGCCTTCGCCTCGCTGCGCCGCGAACTGACCGATCTGGCGGACATCGTCAGCGCGCGCCTCGACGCGCAGCCCGCACCCGAAACCCCGACAGCCGCCCCCCCGACGGCCGAAGCGCCGGAGGTGTCTTCCGCGCCCTCGCCGGACGCCCCGCCGACCGTGCAACCGGCGTCGGAGGCCACGCCGCCGCCGGCGGGCGTGTCGGCCCGGGGCGACGAGGAGCGCTCGCTCTCCTCCGTGGCGCAGTCGCTGTCGGCGCGCATCGGTGCCGCGCGCAAGCGGCTGAAGACCGACAAGCCGGCGGCAGCGGAGCCGGACGACACGGCAAGCGCCGCCACGGATGCCGCCACGGCCCCCTCCGGGCGCAAGACCGGGCACCGCGCCGGCGACCGGTCGAAGCGCAAGGCCGGCGGCTGAACCGCCGGGCGCGTCCCGGATCGCGGCTGGATCGCGACACCCGGAACCCGGGCCGGCATGAGATTGCCCGCCGCCGCCCATCCGCGACCCTGCGCTTGTCAAAGCTTGCGCTTGTCGGGCCCTGCGCTCAACGGGGCATGCGCTCAGCGGGGCATTCGCTCAGCGGGGCATGCGGATTTCGAAGCGCGCGCCGGTGCCCGGCCACCCGCGCGCCGTCACCGTCCAGCCATGCCGGTTGGCGGCCGCCTCGCAGATGGCGAGCCCGATGCCGCTGCCATCGGCCACGGCCCGGCCGTGCAGGCGTTTGAACGGCTGGAACATGGTCTCCGCCCCCTCCGGGTCGAAGCCGATGCCATTGTCCTCAACGGTCAGGCAATGCGCCTCGTCGTCGGCGCAGGCCTGAAAGCGCACCCGCAGATGCGGAGTCCGGTCGGCCGCGCGATACTTGAGCGCATTGGTGATCAGATTGTAGACGATCTCCCGCAAGGAGACCGGATCCGCGCTGATCGGGACCGGGTCGGTCTCGACCTCCACCGCCGTGCCGGCGGCCTGGATCTCCTCCTTGAGGTCGTCGAGCACCTGCGCCACCACCGTCTCCACCCGGAGCTGGGTGCGCTCCAGCGGCCGGTTGGTCGCCTGCGTGTAGCTCAGCAGGTCGGAAATCAGGCGGCTGCCGTTGCGCGCCGCGCGCACGATCACCTCCAGCGCGGACTGCAATTCCGCCTCGTCCTCGGCGCCGAGCGCGGTCTGCATCACATCGGCGTAGAGCCGGATCTTGCGCAGGGGCTCCTGCAGGTCGTGCGATGCGACGAAGGCGAATTGCTTGAGGCTTTCGTTCGCCGCCTCCAGCCGCGACGCGTGATCGAGCAGGCGGTTGTTCGCCTCCCTGAGCGGGGTCACGTCCCGCCCGATCGACAGGATTTCGCGCGGCCGCCCGCTCAGGTCGTGGATCAGCATGCTGATCCACAGGATGTTGCGCGCCCGGCCCGCGTGATCGTGGTTGACCTGTTCCTGCATCGACACGGGGTGTTCCCGGGTCATGGCGGCGAGCTGCGCCATCAGCGGCTCGCGAAACTTGGCCGGCACGAGTTCCATGAAGCGCCGACCCATCAGCGCCTCTTCGTCGGGGCCGAAGAAATCGATGTAGTGACGGTTGGCGAAAAACAGCGTGGTATCGGGATGCGCCCGCGAGATCAGGTCGGGCAGGCGGTCGACGAGAAGACGATAGTCGCGTTCCGCGCGGCGGCTTTCGTAGAGCGCGCGATTGCGACGGGTGACGTCGGTCAGCATCATCGTCACCTTGCGCATCCCGCTGTCGTCCTCCAGAAGCTGCGCGGAAAGCTCCACATCGACGACGGAAAGCTCGGGACCGACGCACAGGCGGCACGGCTCGTTGGCGACGCTGCGCGTGCGAAACAGGCGCGGCCAGATTTCCTCGTTCAGACTGTCCAGCGCTTCGGGCGCCACGAGCTCCCCGAAGGACCGTCCGATCACCTCGTCGCGCGGGCGGTCGAGGCGGTCGAGAAAGGCCTCGCTCGCCTCCTCCACCACGCCGGCGTCGGACAGCGACACCAAGAGCGCCGGCGCGGTTCGGTAAAGGCGCTCGAGGCGGCGCTTGTCCTCGCCCAGACGATGCGTGAGCACCTGCAACTCGCGCCGCCGATCGACGGTGGCGCTGATGTTGCTGAACAGCACCGTCAGCTCCTCCTCGGCGCTTCGGAACATGCTGATCCGCCACC
The DNA here is from genome assembly GCF_040110915.1 of Stappia sp. Lineage (NCBI taxonomy): Bacteria > Pseudomonadati > Pseudomonadota > Alphaproteobacteria > Hyphomicrobiales > Stappiaceae > Stappia > Stappia sp. The sequence goes on from NZ_CP157793.1 coordinate 3,346,174, forward strand.
AGCCGCGCTCGGCATCGAGGTGATGGTGATACTCGAACTGCTGCGGCGCGCCGGTCGCCAGCACCTCGGCGAAACGGGCCGGCAGATCGCCCGGCAGCAGGCGCGCCAGCACATCGAACAGCAAGGCCCCCTCCAGCTCGCGCAACTCGCGCGCCGCCGCGCGGGCAATCGCGGGGTTGGCTTCCATGATCAGGTAATTGATCGGCCGCCCGTCCGGTCTGCGCACCGGCGTCAGGCGAAGAAGCCCGTCCTGCGACAGACGGAAGATCTTCCGGTAGGCCTGCTCGCTGGCCTGCGGCGCCTCGCTGGGACGGATCGGCTCGGCCCGCGCCAGCACGGCCGTCACCCGCCCGGCGGCATCGCGGACCGGATGGTAGGACACCTCGTACTGATCGCCCCGCCGCTCGGTCCGCGACCAGATCCAGGCGCGAAACGACACGGCGTCCCCGGCCAGCGCACGGTCGATGTTCGGCTTGCGCAGCCGGAACAGGTCATGGCCGATGGTTTCGGCCACCGGCCGCCCGATGATATCGGACGCATCCCTGCTTTCGATTCCCGCATAGGCGTCATTCGCAAATCGGATGATGTAATCGCGATCGCAGACGTAGATCGGCGTCGTCGCCGTCTCCAGAGCGAGGCGCAGCGCCGCGCCTTCCCACTCCGCCCGCCCGAAGTCGGCAGGAGCCGGTGGGTCGGATCGCGCCTTGTCGTCCGGGGCGGCCCCGGCACGTCGGTCATCCGGATCGCGGCAGACGCCCGGGTCCAATGCAGGACCGCCCGGCGTCAGGGGCTCGGCCGGCGCCCGGGCTTCTGTCCCCTGCGCGTGCAAGCCCGGCGCTTTGATTTCCTGCGCGTGCAAGCCCGACGCTTTGATTTCCTGCGCGTGCAAGCCCGACGGGTTTCTTCCTTGCGCGTGCAAGCCCGACGCTTTGTTCTCCTGCGCGTGCAAGCCCGACGCTTTGCTCTCCTGCGCGTGCAAGCCCGACGCTTTGCTCTCCTGCGCGTGCAAGCCCGACGCTTTGTTCTCCTGCGCGTGCAAGCCCGACGCTTTGTTCTCCTGCGCGTGCAAGCCCGACGCTTTGATTTCCTGCGCGTGCAAACCCGACGCTGGGGGGGGCTCCGGCGCGCGACGGTCAGCATGTGGATCGAACGACGGTGCGTTGTCCTCCCCCGCGGTCTCCCCGCGGGTCTGTCTGCTTCCGGCCTCGCCGGACCGCACGGGTTCATCCATGTCCACGCGCGCCCTTTCACCGCACACGCCGCATCCGGACGCTCTTGCTTGCAAAACCCGCCCCTGCAGAAGACGGCTCACAAATGCCGCGTCCGCCTCGCGCCGGATTGCCCGGGCGGCGACGTTACGGCAGTTTATGCGTGTTACGCGGCAACGCAAACCGCCGATCCGTCGCGTTCCGCCCACCTGCCTACGACAGGGGGTGTGCGGCCGCGCGGAACCTGGCGCAGCCTGCAATCCGGGGCCGGAGCCCCCGTTCGCACATGTGACCGAAGAGGATCCGCCTATGGCAAGCGACGTCATTCCGCATCCCGCCCCGCGCAACGTCCTCGGCGGCGCGCTGCGCAGCTGCTGCCTTGCCCCGCGTACCGGCTTCTTTCGCGACGGCCTGTGCCGCACGGACGACCGCGACCGGGGGCGACATGTGATCTGCGCGCAGATGACCGAGGCGTTCCTGGCCTTCACCCGGGCGCGCGGCAACGACCTGTCGACGCCGCGTCCGGAGTTCGCGTTTCCCGGCCTCGCTCCCGGCGACCGCTGGTGCCTGTGCGCGCTGCGCTGGCGCGAAGCGCTCGAGGCGGACGTGGCGCCGCCGGTCATTCTCGAGGCTTGCGACGCCCATGCGTTGGACTACGTTCCCCTTGAGATCCTTCGCCAGCACGCAATCGAGGCCACGCAGTGACGATCGACCCGGGCTTTCGCTTCGACACGACCTACACCCGGCTTCCGCAAGCCTTCTACACCGCCCTGCCGCCGCAGCCGGTCGCGGCCCCCGAGACGGTGATCGTCAATCACGCCCTCGCCGAAACGCTCGGTCTCGACCTCTCCGCGCTCGACGGCGACGGTCTGGCGAAGCTGTTTTCGGGGAATACGCCGCCCACCGGCGCCACCCCCTTCGCGCAGGCCTACGCCGGGCACCAGTTCGGGCATTTCACCATGCTCGGCGACGGCCGTGCGGTCGTCTGGGGCGAACATGTGACCCCCGACGGCACCCGCGTCGATCTGCAGTTCAAGGGATCGGGGCGCACCCCCTATTCGCGCGGCGGCGACGGGCGCGCAGCACTCGGGCCGATGCTGCGCGAATACATCGTCAGCGAGGCGATGCACGCGCTCAAGGTGCCGACCACCCGCGCGCTCGCCGTCGTCAAGACCGGCGAGGCGGTGTTTCGCGACACGCCCCAGCCCGGCGCCATCCTGACGCGGGTCGCGCGCTCCCACATCCGCGTCGGGACCTTCCAGTATGCGGCGGCCCATCGGGATCCCGCGCTGCTGCCGGCCCTCTTCGCCCATGCGCTCGAGCGGCATTTTCCCGAAGCGGCGTCCGCCGACACCCCGGCGCTCGCCGTGCTCGATGCCATGGCCGAGCGTCAGGCGGCGCTGATCGCCGAGTGGATGCGCGTCGGCTTCATCCACGGCGTGATGAACACCGACAATGTCGCGCTGTCGGGCGAAACCATCGACTACGGCCCCTGCGCCTTCATGGATGTCTACGACCCGGCCACGGTGTTCAGCTCCATCGACCGCATGGGCCGCTACGCCTATGCCAACCAGCCGGTGATCGCGCAGTGGAACCTCGCCCGCTTCGCCGAAACGCTGCTGCCGCTGATCGACGCCGACACCGACGCGGCCATCGCGCAGGCCGAAAAATGCGTGAACGGCTTTCCGGCCCGCTTCAAGACGCATTGGCTCGCGATGATGCGCAAGAAACTCGGCCTGTTCGGAGAGCGCGAGGGCGACGAGGCCCTGATCGCGGATCTGCTCGACTGGATGCACACCGCAAGCGCCGATTACACCAACACCTTCCGCGATCTCGCGAGTGCCCTCGCCGAAGACAGGCGCCCGGCGGGCGGGGCCTTCGACGATGCAGGCTTCGCCGCCTGGCACGCGCGCTGGAGCGCGCGGCTCGGCGAGAACCCCAAGCCGACAAAGTCGTCGCTCTGTCTGATGCGGGCGGCGAATCCGGCCGTCATTCCGCGCAATCACAAGGTCGAGGAGGCGCTTGCCGCCGCAACCCGTAACGACCTGCGCCCGCTGCATGATCTGCTCGACGCGCTGGCCGACCCTTACACGGACCGCCCCGACCGCGCCGCCTACACGACGCCGCCGGCCGCCGGGGAGCGGGTGCTGCAGACCTTTTGCGGAACCTGAGCCGCGAAGAGGGAGAAAGGCCGCGCAACGCGTGCCGGTACCGACGTCAGGCCGGATCAACGGCCTGACGGCCCGACGCCGGAACGGCAAGGGTCATCCCCCCGCGCAATCGCACGGGCCATGCGGCAAGGCGCCAGGAAACACCGGATTTCAGGGAGGCTTACTTGGGAAAGCAGGAAAACACTGCACGTCCCGGGCATGGGTCGTCCGGGAAAATGGTACCCCCAAGGGGACTCGAACCCCTGTTTCCGCCGTGAGAGGGCGGCGTCCTAGACCGCTAGACGATGGGGGCATCGCGGGTCTTCGTGACGAAGAGCCGCGTATCTAGACGCTCTTCGCCGCGAATGCAAGACCCGTGTTGCGAAATTCTCCACAGCCGGCTCAGCGACGCGCGCGCCGCGCGGCGGGACACTTCAGCGGGCGACGAAGGCGGTCTCGCCGAGGACCCGCCCGGTTGCCGGGTCGAGATAGAGGAGCTTGCTGGCCGCGCCCTCGCGCACCAGCAGGATCAGCATGCCCTCCGCCTGGGCCATGCTCTCCACCCGCGCGTCCTTGCCGATGGCAATGGTTGCGGCTATATCGCCAGCATCCGGGGCGGAGCCGCCCTCGGACAGCCTGTAGATGATGGCCGCGAAGACCGCCATGAAACCGAGCGTCATGATCAGACCGGAAACGGCGAGCAGGCGTTTCAGTTTCGCCTGAAGGCGTTCCGCTGCCGGGTCGAGCGGCGGCTCGCGATCCGTCTCGTCGTCGTTCAAACCCGGATGAGTCATGTCGATGTCCACCCCAGAGTCGCCCGAAACCGATCGGGTCGAGGTTACGGTTGCAGCGGAAGAGGACGGCGCGCGGCTCGACCAGTGCCTGGCGCGTCATGTCGAGGAGCTGAGCCGCAGCCGGGTCCAGTCCCTGATCCGGGACGGCCGGGTCCGCGTCGGCGGGCGGACCATAGTCGAGCCCAAATACCGGGTCAACGCGGGCGAGGCCCTCGCGCTCGACCTGCCCGAACCCGAGCCGGCCGAGCCGCAAGGCGAGGCCATCGCGCTTACCGTCGTCCATGAAGACGACGAGGTGATCGTCGTCGACAAGCCGGCCGGGCTCGTCGTCCATCCCGGTGCCGGGCATGCCACCGGCACGCTGGTCAATGCCCTGCTGCATCACTGCGGCGACAGCCTGTCGGGCATCGGCGGCGTGCGCCGTCCCGGCATCGTCCATCGTCTCGACAAGGACACCAGCGGGCTTCTGGTGGTCGCCAAGACCGACCGGGCGCATCAGGCGCTCTCCGCCCAATTCGCCGATCACGGCCGCACGGGCCCGCTCGAGCGCGAATATTGCGCGCTGGTCTGGGGCGCGCCGTCGCAGCTCAAGGGCACGGTCGACGCCGATCTCGCCCGCTCCGCCGCCAACCGGCAGAAGATCGCGGTCGCCCGCTCCGGCGGCCGCCATGCCGTCACCCACTGGCAGGTAGAGGAACGCTTCTACGCGAAAGGCGCGCGCGATGCGGGCCGCGCGCCGGTCGCCGCCCTGCTCGCCTGCCGGCTGGAAACGGGCCGCACCCATCAGATCCGCGTCCACATGGCCCATATCGGCCATCCGCTCATCGGCGATGCGGATTATGGCGCGGGCTTTCGCACCAAGGCGGCGACACTGCCCGATCCGGCGCGCGAAACCGCCTCCGCCTTTCCCCGTCAGGCCCTCCATGCCCGCCTGCTCGCCTTCGCGCATCCCACGAGCGGCGAGACCCTGCGCTTCGAAAGTCCGTTGCCGGCGGATCTTGCCGCCCTCGTCGCGGCGTTTCGCGCGATTTCCCACGTCTGACGACAAATCAGGCCGTGTTTTCGTCACGATGCCGCATATATTGGAAGACCGGCGTGCCGACAGGGCGCCGGTGAAGATGCCCGTCGAGGGACCCGCGCATGCGGCGATCCGGTGCGACCGGGTCCGGAGGGGTCGTCGATCCTCTGGGATCTAGTGGTCTTTGAAGATCTAACGGTCTTTCGGGATCCAGGGGTCTTTGGGGATCCAGTGGGAGAAAGGGTGCACAGATGGCCCAGAACATTCCGGTTCCGAGTTCGGCCGAAGGCGGACTGAGCCGTTATCTCGATGAAATCCGGCGGTTTCCGATGCTGCAACCGCAGGAAGAATACATGCTCGCCAAGCGCTTCAAGGAGCACGAGGACCCGCAGGCGGCCGAACGCCTGGTGACCTCGCACCTGCGTCTGGTGGCGAAGATCGCCATGGGCTATCGCGGCTACGGCCTGCCGATTTCCGAGGTGATCTCGGAAGGCAACGTCGGCCTGATGCAGGCGGTCAAGCGCTTCGAGCCCGACAAGGGCTTTCGTCTCGCCACCTACGCCATGTGGTGGATCAAGGCGGCGATCCAGGAATACATCCTGCGCTCCTGGTCGCTGGTGAAGATGGGCACGACCGCCAACCAGAAGCGGCTGTTCTTCAACCTGCGCCGGCTGAAGGGCAAGATCCAGGCGCTCGACGAGGGCGATCTGAAGCCGGAACAGGTCACCGAGATCGCCACCAAGCTCGGTGTCACCGAAACCGACGTGATCTCGATGAACCGTCGCCTGACCGGCGACGCCTCGCTCAACGCCCCGATCCGCGCGGAATCGGAAGGCGGCGAGTGGCAGGACTGGCTCGTCGACGACAGCGAGAACCAGGAAGCCATCTACGCCCAGCAGGAAGAGCTCGAACAGCGCCGCAAGATGCTGAGCGAGGCGATGGAGGTGCTCAACGAGCGCGAACGGCGCATCTTCGAGGCGCGCCGGCTGTCGGAAGACCCGATGACGCTGGAGGATCTCTCGGGCGAATTCGGCGTCAGCCGCGAACGCGTGCGCCAGATCGAGGTGCGCGCCTTCGAAAAGGTGCAAAAGGCCGTGCGGCGCAGCGCGCGCGATCTGGAACAGCGCCCGGCGGAACTGACCGCGCAAGCGTAACCCCTCGCCGGACATCGCCGGCACGGGTCAGCGGCGCGCGTCCGCGCGCTGCCATCCCACTGTTGAGGGACCCGTGTCGGCTTGCCCGCGCCGGGTCTCCCCGGCTTCGCCTCCGTTGCTTGCGAGGCCCACCGCCATCTCCTAGGCTTTCCGCGCGTGGCCCTCCGCCCAAGCGGAGGTCTGACGCGGGGGGCCGCAAGAGATGCGCATCATTCGCCGCAAACGCCTGTTCGTCGCCCTCACGGCCGGTCTCGTGCTGGTTGGCGTGACGCTGCTGCGTGCCGCCGATCCGGGCTTCGTCTCGGCCGTGCGGCTGATCGGCTTCGACGGCTATCAGCGCCTGTGGCCCCGCCCGCATCAGGAGCTTCCGGTGCGCATCGTCGACATCGACGAGCGCGCGCTCGCAGTTCACGGCCAGTGGCCCTGGCGCCGCGACCGGCTGGCGGAACTGACCGCCGCGCTCACCGAGATGGGTGCGGCCGTCATCGCCTTCGACATTCTCTTCGCCGAGGCGGATCGCCTCTCGCCGCATCGCTACCTTCCCGAGCTGATCGGCGAACGCCCGGACCTCGCCACGCCGGAAACGCTGCGCGCCGCGCTGCCCGATACGGACGCGCGCTTCGCCGAGGCGATCGCGCAAGGCCCCGTCGTGCTCGGCTTCGCCGTCATGCCCCGGACGGGAGAGACGCGCCCGCCGCTGAAGGCCGGCTTCGCCTATTCCGGCGCGGATCCGACCGAAAGTCTGCCGGCCTTCGCCTCCGCGCTGACCAATCTCGAGCAGCTGGAGGCCGCCGCGACCGGGGTCGGCGGGATCAGCCTGTCGCGGCTGGACACGACCGGCATCGTGCGCCGCGTGCCGATGCTCTTTTCCGACGGGGACCGGCTCTATCCCAGTCTCGCACTGGAGGCCCTGCGGGTGGCGCAGGGCGCGCGCGGTCACATCGTGCGCACCGCAGCCGCGAGCGGCGAGCTGGACGTCGGCACGACCGCCGTCACCGACATCAAGGTCGGGGCAATCCCCTTCCCGACAACGCAGGACGGCGAACTCTGGGTCCATTTCAACGCCGACCGGCCGGAGCGCTACGTCTCCGCCGCGGACATTCTCGACCCCGCGCGCCGCGACGCGGTGCGGGCGTTGATCGAGGGCCAGATCGTCTTCGTCGGCACCTCCTCCGTCGGCCTGCTCGACATCCGCGCGACCCCGCTCGGCGAGCTCGTGCCGGGCGTTTCCGTCCATGCGCAGGCGACCGAGCAGATCCTGTCGGGCGCGTTTCTCAGCCGCCCCGACTGGGCCGACGGGGCGGAGGTCATCGCGACCTTCCTGCTCGGCCTCGCCGTCATCGCGCTGGTGGTGACGCTCGGCGCGCTGTGGGCGGCGGCCATCGGCGGCGTGCTCGCGGCCGGGCTCTACGGCGGCGCGATCCACCTCTTCCAGACGCAAGGCCTTTTGCTCGATCCGGTCTATCCGACCGCCGTCACGCTCTTCGTCGTCTATGCGGCGGCGACCGCCCTGCTCTACGTGTTGACGGAGCGGGAGAAACGCTTCGTGCGCGCAGCCTTTGGCCAGTATCTGGCGCCCGAAATGGTCAAGCGGCTGGAAAGCGCGCCCGACACGCTCAGGCTCGGCGGCGAGATGCGCGACATGACGATCCTCTTCATGGACGTGCGCGGCTTCACGCCGATTTCCGAACAGCTCGCGCCGACCGATCTCGTCGCCTTCCTCAACGATCTTCTGTCGCCGCTGAGCGAGGAAATCCAGGCCGAGGGCGGAACCATCGACAAATACATCGGCGACAGCATCATGGCCTTCTGGAACGCGCCGATGACGGTGGAGGACCATGCCCGCCACGCCTGCCGGGCGGCCCTTGCCATGACGCGCAAAGTGGACGCGCTCAACGCGCGCGACGCCTTCGGCTTCCAGGCGCGCGGCCTTGCGGCGCAAACCGTGCGGATCGGCATCGGCCTCAACACGGGCGAGGCCTGCGTCGGCAACATGGGCTCCGACCGGCGCTTCAACTATTCGGTGATCGGCGACGCGGTGAATGTGGCGGCGCGCATCGAATCGAGCTGCAAGGCCATCGGCGCCGACTGCCTCGTCTCGGAAGCGACCGCGAAAGCCGCCGCCGACTTCGCGCTTCTCGAGGCCGATGCGATCCCGCTCAAGGGCAAGAGCGTGGCGGTGAGGCTCTTCGCGCTGGTCGGCGATCCGGATCATGCGGCAAGCGACGGCTTCAGGCGGCTCGCAGCCATGCACGCCCGGCTGATCGAGGCGCTGTCGGCCGGCGATGCGGCGGCTGCAAATGCGGCCCTCAAGGCCTGCCGGGCCGAGGCGCCGGCGCATCTCGGCGCCTTTTACGACCGCTTCGCCGCCCGCGTCGCGGCCCTGCCCGAAGGCGGACCGTCCCCGGCGAAAGCATGAGCCGGCGTCAATCGTCGCCGGGCGCGAGCGCGGACGACCGGCGCCAACGCAGGATCCGGCCGTCGAGAAGCGCCAGACCGACGAGCAGCACGGCCATGCCGGAAAGCTGCGGACCCGTCAGGCTTTCGCCGAGCGTCAGCGCGCCCAGCACGCTCGCCGTCACCGGGATCAGCAGCGTGACCAGCGAGGCGTTGGTTGCGCCCGCCTCCACCAGCAGGCGGAAATAGATCAGATAGGCCAGCGCCGTGCACAGGGTGCCAAGCGCCACGACGGAGAGCCAGACGCCGGCGCCGGTGTCGGCGACCGCCCAGCCGGTGCCCTGCCAGGTCGCCGCCTGCCAGGCCGCCAGGGGCAGCACCAGGAGGCTCGAGGCGCTCAATTGTCCAGCCGCCGCAACGAGCACGGGCACGCCCCTGAAGCGCCTGGCGAAGGTCGCGGCAAACGCATAGGACAGCGCCCCGCCCAGACACAGCAGTTGCGCCCACACCGGAGAGACGCCAAGGCCGCGCAGTCCCGGCAGCAGCAGCAGAACCACCCCGGCGAACCCCACCGCGATGCCCGCGATCCGATGCCCGCGCAGCGGCTCCTGCGCGACGATCGCGGCGGCGACGATCACGGTGAAGATCGGCGTCGTCGCGTTGAGGATCGAGGCGAGACTGGCGGTGAGCACCGTCTGCCCCCAGAAGATCAGCGAAAAGGGAATGGCATTGTTCAACAGCCCCATGACGGCGAAGGCGCCGAGCAAGCGGGGCTCCAGCGGAAACCGCAGGCCGCGAACCCGCAGCACGGCATGCAGCGTCAATGCGGCGAGCGCGACGCGCAGGAAGACCAGCGTCAGCGGCGGAACCTCCACGACGGCGATCCGGGCGAGAAGAAACGTGCCGCCCCAAAGGATCGACAATGTGATCAAGAGCGCCCAGTTCGTCAGGCTCATGCGGGTCTCCCGGTCCGGTGTGTCGAGGCACCGGTAGCAGCGACGCACGGCGCAAGACACCCGATTTGCGAGCGCCCGACTTGCGAGACCCGGATTTGCGCACGGGGGTGACGCATCGCCGGACCGGCGGCGGTCGCGGGGCCGCCATGCAGGGACCGGGCGGCCCCCGCCCTTGCTCCGCCGCAATCGGCGGCGCACTGTGGTTCGAGCGATCCTCGCCGCTTCAAATGCCCTCGCCCGTCAAGCGATCCGCGCCCCGACGGGGCGGCCAGACCAGACCGACCACGACCGACCACGACCGATGTCCAGCCCTTCCGCCGCAGACCTCGCCCGGGACGATACGTCCGAGATCGATCCCGAGGGGCGCGCGCCCGTCGACGCAGCGCAGGGACCGGCCGCGCGCACGCACGGGAGTTCCCCGCCGCTTCTCGCGCGCCTCGTCCCGCTTCTGATCGCCGCCGCGCTGCTGCTCGGCGCCAACGGGCTCGCCATGACGGTGGTCGCCGTGCGCGGGCGGGAGGTCGGCCTGTCGGACACGGTGATCGGCCTGTTCGGCTCCGCCTATTACGCCGGCTTCATCGTCGCGGTGCTGCTGGCGCCGCTGCTGATTCGCCGCGTCGGGCACATCCGGGTCTTCGCCGCGCTCGCCTCCATGAGCGCCATGTCGGTGCTGCTGCTTCTGGTGAGCGAGCCCTGGGTCTCCTGGGCGGTGTTGCGCTTCGCCAGCGGCGCGGCCTTCTGCGGCACCGCCATGGTGCTGGAAAGCTGGCTCAACACGCTCGCCTCCAACTCCGAGCGCGGCCGCATCCTCAGCGTCTACCGGATCGTCGATCTCGGCGCGGTCACCGGTTTCCAGTTCCTGTTGCCGGCCTTCGGCGCGGGCGGGATGGAAATCCTCGTCGTCATCGGGCTTCTCTTCTGCGCGGCCCTGATCCCCGTGTCGCTGTCGCGCGAGAACAATCCGCCGAAGCAGTCGCCCGGGCGCATCAACTATCTGGCGCTGTGGCGCATCTCGCCGGTCGCGGCCGTCGGCGTGCTCACCATCGGGCTGACAAATGGCGCCTTCCGAACGGTCGGGCCGGTCTATGCCCAGGCGGTGGGTCTGGATGCGGAAGGCCTGGCGCTGCTGATCAGCCTGTGGGTGCTCGCCGGCGCGCTCTTTCAGTACCCGCTCGGCTGGGCGTCGGACCGCACCGACCGCCGCTTCGTGCTGATCGTCGCGACCGTCGGCGCGGGCACCGCCTGCCTGTTCCTGTCCGGCGCGACGCTGCCGGCGGCGATCTACGTCGGCGGGTTCCTGTTCGGCGGCTTCGCGCTGCCGCTCTATTCGCTGTCTGCGGCGCATGCCAACGACCACGCCCGCGCGGGCCAGTATGTGGAGCTTGCGGCCGGTCTGACGCTGTTCTTCGCGCTCGGCGCGATGACCGGGCCGCTGCTCGCCTCGCTGGTGATGGACCGCTTCGGCCCCGGCGCCTTTTTCGTCTACACCGCGACGCTGCATCTCGCCTTCGTCGGCTTCGTGCTGATGCGGCTGGCCAAGCGCTCCGCCGTCCCGGCCGACCGGCGCAAGCGGTTCGTGTGGCTGCTGCGCACCTCGCCGATGATCTTCCGCCTGGCGCGCAGCGGACGCGGCGCGGGCAGGGATCGCCCCCGCTGAACCGGACCGCCGGCATCGGCCCGCCCGCTCCAAAATCCGCATCAGGAGGAAAAAGCGCGTCGAAAGCAGGGCGAAAGCGTGTCGGGGGGGCTCGTCACGCGGCCCCGCCTTGGCTATAGTCGCGCCACCTGTGCCCCGGTTCGAAAGCCGGGGTTTTTCGTGCGCGCATGCGGCTCCCCGGGGGCCGCTCCGGCGCTCTGGAAGAGAATGGATTGATCATGGCAAATGTCGTCGTTGTCGGCTCGCAGTGGGGTGACGAAGGAAAGGGCAAGATCGTCGACTGGCTGTCGGAACAGGCCGATGTCGTCGTGCGCTTTCAGGGCGGCCACAACGCCGGCCACACGCTGGTCATCGACGGCGTGAGCTACAAGCTGTCGCTGCTGCCGTCCGGCGTGGTGCGCGGCAAGCTCTCGGTGATCGGCAACGGCGTGGTGATCGACCCGCATGCCCTGGTGGCCGAGATCGCCCGCCTGGCCGAGCAGGGCGTGACGGTCTCCCCGGACACGCTCGCCATCGCCGACAATGCGACGCTGATCCTGTCGCTGCACCGCGAGCTCGACGCGCTGCGCGAGAACGCGGCCGCCACCGGCACCAAGATCGGCACCACCAAGCGCGGCATCGGCCCGGCCTATGAGGACAAGGTCGGCCGCCGCGCCGTGCGCGTCATGGATCTGGCCAACCTGAAGACCCTGCCGGCCAAGATCGAGCGCTTGCTCACCCATCACAATGCGCTGCGCCGCGGCCTCGGCGAGCCGGAGATCGATCCGGGCGCGATCTACGGCGAGCTGGAACAGGTCGCCGAGGCACTGCTTCCCTATATGACGCCGGTGTGGTCGCTGCTCGACGCCAAGCGCCGCGAAGGCAAGCGCATCCTCTTCGAGGGCGCGCAGGGCACGCTGCTGGACATCGACCACGGCACCTATCCCTTCGTGACCTCCTCCAACACCGTGTCCGGCCAGGCGGCCGCCGGCAGCGGCCTGGGCCCCGGCTCCGTCGGCTATGTGCTCGGCATCACCAAGGCCTATACGACGCGCGTCGGCGAGGGCCCCTTCCCGACCGAGCAGAAGAACGAGATCGGCCGGTTCCTCGGCACGCGCGGTCACGAGTTCGGCACGGTCACGGGGCGCGAGCGCCGCTGCGGCTGGTTCGACGCGGTGCTGGTGCGCCAGAGCTGCTCGATCAACGGCATTCACGGCATCGCGCTCACCAAGCTCGACGTGCTCGACGGCCTCGACGAGATCAAGATCTGCGTCGGCTACGAGCTCGACGGCAAGCGCATCGACCATCTTCCGGCCTCGCAGGGCGCGCAGGCGCGCATCACGCCGATCTACGAGACGCTGCCGGGCTGGAAGGAATCGACGGAAGGCGCGCGCAGCTGGGCGGACCTGCCCGCGCAGGCGGTCAAATACGTTCGGCACGTCGAGGAGTTGATCGGCGCGCCGGTCGCGCTACTGTCGACTTCGCCGGAACGCGACGACACAATCCTTGTCCAGAATCCGTTTCAGGATTAAGGCTTGATCGAGGGGTCGCGAGTCGCGGCGACCCCAGGGCGGCGATGACGAGTTGATGACATGGCTGACTATTACCCGGTTTTGAAGAAAACCGTTGCTGCGCTCCCGCAGAACACGGGCGCGGCGCGGCGCGAGATCTATCAGCGCGCCCGAAAAGCCATCGTCGCGCAACTCAAGGCCTACGATCCACCGCTCTCGCCCTCCGATATCACGGCCGAGCAACTGCGGCTGGAAGAGGCGATCCGCAAGGTCGAGGCCGAAGCCGCGCGCGCGACGCTCGGCGCCTCCGCGCCGCAGCCGTCCGAAACGCCCAAGCCCGCACCGGCCCCCGCCGCCGCGGCAACGCCGCCCGCGCAACCGCCGCAACCGACACAACCGCCCGCTCCGGCGGCGCCCGCCACGCCCCCACCCGCGGCATCGTCGCCCGGCGAGGCCACGCCTCCGAGGTCGCCGGCCGCGGAGCCCCCACGGCCCGAGCCGACGCGCGCCGCGAGCCAGGGCGCCTCGGCAAGTCCTGGCGCGGACACACTGAAGGCGGCCATCGACGACGCCCGCAAACTGGGGACTTCGGCCGAGAGCGCCGGACGCAGCGCGCGGCGCGCGCTGGAGGGCGAAGGTCCGGATGAGCGCAAGCGGGAACCGACACTCGACACCCCGCCCCCTGACGCGCCGGCCTCCGGCAGCTACACGCAAGGGGCAAGCGCTGCCGCAACCGGATCGCCGAAGATCTCCACCGGCCTGGAAGGCCTGACCGGCGAATCCCGCGCGCCGGTCGGAGACAACCGCAGGCCGCTCGGCGGGACCGAGGGCCGGCCGCTGCCGCCGCTCGACAGCGCCCGCCCCTCGCGCCTGCCCGCGCTTCTCGGCGGCGCGGCCGTGCTGCTGCTGGTGATCGGACTGGCCGCCGTCGGCTATTCGCAGCGCGACGCGCTGACCGATCTCTTCGCCGGCTCCGACACGCCTCAGCCGGCGCCGCAACAAACCGCCGAAACGCCCGAACCGGAGGCCGACGAATCGCGCAAGGACAGCGCGCGTCTTCTGGAGAACGGGGAAACCGCCGTCGCGCCGGACGCGCGCAGCGTCACGACCACCCGGATCACCCCGTCCGCGCCCTCCGGCGAGACATCGGCGACGGCTCCGGAAACGGCCCCGGCCGGCGAGAGCGTGCGCGCGGTCGAGCCGGAAACCCCGGCCCCCCCCGCCGAACCGGCAACGCCGCCCGCCGCCGAAAGCCCGAGCGCAACAGCGGAAACGGCGCAACCGGCCGATCCCGCGCCGGCACCCGCATCGGACACCGCCATCGTCGGGCAGCGCGCCTTCCTCTATGAGGAAGGACCGGAGGCCGGCAGCGCCGGACAGGCCTCCTCCGGCCGCACGATCTGGGACGTCGACACCGAAACCGTCGACGGGCGCACGGAGACCGTTCTGCGCATGCGGGTCGAGGTGCCGGACCGCGACATCATCGCCAACATGTCGCTGCGGCCGAATCGCGACCAGTCGCTGCCCGCCAGCCACCTGCTGGAGGTGCGCTTCGACCTGCCGGAGGATTTCACCGGACAGGGCGTCGCGGAAATGCCGGGTCTCGTCATGAAGACGACCGAGGAAGCCCGTGGCGACGCGCTCATCGGCGCCTCCGTGAAGGTGGCCGACGGCTTCTTCTGGGTGGCGCTGTCGAGCATTCCCGACGAGCGGGAGCGCAACCTGCAGCTTCTGCGCGACCGCGCCTGGATCGACCTGCCGATGCTCTACGAGAATCGCAAGCGCGCCATTCTGACGCTCGAGAAGGGAACGCCCGGCACACGCGCCGTGGAACAGGCCGTCGCCGCCTGGTCTGCCGAATAGGCTCTCCAGGCCCGCGCGAGGTCCTCCGCACATTGACCGCGCTTGTCCGGGTCCGATGCCCTTCGCTCCGGACAAGGCTCCGGTCCGTCATGCACGGGGCGCGCCCCCTCCGGCGCGACGGTCGCGCGCACCGGCGGTTGCCTTGTCCCCGGACCGCAAAACTCCCTCGATCGCAAAAAGAAACGGCAGCGGGTCGCCCCGCCGCCGTCTGCTTTCAGAAATTGAAATCTGTCACGCCGTCGTGGCGCCCACCGGCGCTTCAGAAGGCGAGCGGCTTCGCCTGCTTGACGTGCGAAATCGCGCGGATGCGGGCCAGAACCTGCTCCGGCACCGGCCCGTCGACCTCGACCAGACAGATCGCATCCTCGCCCGGCGCGGTCCGGCCCAGGTTGAAGGTCGCGATGTTGACCCCGGCACCGCCGAGCGCCATGCCGAGTTCGCCGATGAAGCCCGGCTTGTCCTCGTTGGTCACATAGAGCATGTGGGCGCCGAGTTCGGCTTCCATGTTGATGCCCTTGACCTGGATGATCCTGGGCTTTCCGTCCGCGAACACCGTCCCGGCGACGGAGCGCTCCTGCCGTTCGGTCTTCACCGTGAGGCGGATGTAGGTCTCATAGGCGCCCGACTGCGGCCGGCGGACCTCTTCCACCGAGATCCCGCGCTCGCGTGCGAGCAGCGGCGCGGACACCATGTTCACCGTCTGCAGCAGCGGCTGCAGGAGGCCGGTAACCGCGGCGGCCGTCAGCGCCTTGGTGTTCATCTCGGCGACATCGCCGGCATACTCAAGACGAATGCCGGACAGGCCCGTCTCGGTGAGTTGCCCGGCGAAGGAGCCGAGCTGCTCGGCAAGCCGCACGAAGGGCGTCAGGCGCGGCGCTTCCTCCGCCGTGATCGAGGGCATGTTGAGCGCGTTCGACACCGCCCCCTTGGTGAGGTAGTCGGACATCTGCTCGGCCACCTGCAGCGCGACGTTTTCCTGCGCCTCGGAGGTGGAGGCGCCCAGATGCGGGGTGCACACCAGGTTCGGCGCGCCGAACAGGATGTTGTCCGTCGCCGGCTCTTCCACGAAGACGTCGACGCCGGCGCCCGCCACCTTGCCGCTGTCGAGCCCGGCGCGCAGGGCCGCCTCGTCGATCAGCCCGCCGCGCGCGCAATTGATCAGGATGACCCCGTCGCGCATGGCCGCGATCGCATTCGCGTCGATGATGTTGCGGGTCTTGTCGGTGAGCGGCGTGTGCAGCGTGATGATGTCGGCGCGCGCGAACAGCGCGTCCAGATCCACCTTCTCCACGCCGAGGTCCTGAGCGCGCTCTTCCGACAGGAACGGATCGAAGGCGATCACGCGCATCTTCAGCCCGATGGCCCGATCCGCCACGATCGAGCCGATGTTGCCGCAGCCGATCAGTCCGAGCGTCTTGGAGGTGATCTCCGCGCCCATGAATTTCGACTTTTCCCACTTGCCGGCCTGGGTCGAGGCGTCAGCCTTCGGGATCTGGCGGGCCACCGCGAACATCATGGCGATGGCGTGCTCCGCCGTCGTGATGGAATTGCCGAAGGGCGTGTTCATGACGATCACGCCGCGCGCGCTGGCGGCGGGAATGTCGACGTTGTCGACGCCGATCCCGGCCCGGCCGACGACCTTCAGCCGGTCGGCGGCCTGGATCAGCTTGTCGGTCACCTTGGTGGCGGAGCGGATGGCCAGCCCGTCATACTGGCCGATGACGGCAAGCAGCTTGTCCTTGTCCTTGCCGAGGTCGGGCTGATAGTCGACCTCCACGCCGCGCGACTTGAAAATCTCGACGGCGGCCGGGGACAGCTTGTCGGAAATGAGAACCCTGGGTGCCATGGGAAACCTCCGGATGGCGGCGGCCGCTCCCGGATGCCTGTCCGGGAGGGCGCCTCGAGCCTGAACTGAAGCGGAGTTGCGGGACGCGGGCCGCTCAGGCCGCGTCCGCGAGCGAAGCGATCTGACGGGCGAAGGCCCAGTCGAGCCAGGGCAGCAGCGCCTCGACGTCCGCCGTCTCGACCGTGGCGCCGCACCAGATGCGAAGCCCGCTCGGCGCATCGCGATAGGCGCCGATGTCGAAGGCCACGCCCGCGCCGTCGAGCGCGGCGGTCAGCCCCTTGGCGAAAGCCGCCTGGGCCTCGGCCTCAAGCGACGCCACCCGCGGATCGACGATCTTCAGGCACACGGAGGTATTGGACCGCGTCGCGGGATCGACGGCGAGAAAGTCCACCCAGTCGGTGCGCGCGACCCAATCGGCGATCGCGCCGGCATTGGCGTCCGCGCGCGCGATCAGCGCCTCGAGCCCGCCGAGGTCCCGCGCCCATTTCAAGGCGTCGAGATAGTCCTCGACGCAAAGCATCGAGGGCGTGTTGATGGTCTCGCCCCGGAAGATGCCCTCGATCAGCTTGCCGCCCTTGGTCATGCGGAAGATCTTCGGCAGCGGCCAGGCCGGCGTGTAGCTTTCCAGCCGCTCCACAGCACGCGGGCTGAGGATCAGCATGCCATGCGCCGCCTCGCCGCCCAGCACCTTCTGCCAGGAGAAGGTGACGACATCGAGCTTGGCGAAATCGAGCGCCTGCGCGAAGGCCGCCGACGTCGCGTCGCAAATGGTCAGGCCCGCGCGGTCCGCCGGGATCCAGTCGGCGTCCGGCACGCGCACGCCGGAGGTCGTGCCGTTCCAGGTGAAGACGACATCGCGGGCAAAATCGACCGTGGAAAGATCGGGAAGCTCGCCGTAGGGCGCTTCCAGAACGCGCGCGTCCTTGAGTTTCAGCTGTTTGACGGCGTCGGTGACCCAGCCCTTGCCGAAGCTTTCCCAGGCCAGCAGGTCGACGCCGCGCGCGCCCAGCAGCGACCACATGGCCATCTCCACCGCGCCGGTGTCGGAGGCGGGCACGATGCCGATGCGATAGTCGTCGGGAACGCCGAGCACGGCGCGGGTCAGCTCGATGGCTTCGGCCAGCTTGGCCTTGCCGGGCTTCGCGCGGTGCGAGCGCCCGAGCGGCGCATCGCAGAGGGCATCCAGGCTCCAGCCGGGACGTTTGGCGCAGGGGCCGGAGGAAAAACGGGGATTGTCCGGCCGCACGGCCGGTTCATGCACATCGGTCATTGGCTATCCTTCCAGATAGGTGCCCCTCGTTGGGGAGGGGTGTCCCGCGTATCGGCTTATCCGAGCCGGCCACGGCGCGCAAGGTCGCATTGCGACCCGACTGGAAGGAGAACCGCGAAGGCCGGTCCCCGCGGCCAGGCGGACCGGCGGAGGACCGACGGGAAGACGCAAAAAGGCCGGGCGCGCGACCCGGCCTTTCGCGGATGTTTTCGCAGGCGCGATCAGTACTTGGTGACGATCGGCTCGGAGATATAGCTCGGGCCCGAGTTGAACGTGTACCGCGCGCCGATGCGGAACTCGTGCGCCTGCAGATCCTCGTACTTGATCTTGCGCGACGGGTTCGGCCCGCCGGTGCTGAAGCTCGCCGAATAGGCGTTGCCGATGTTCAGGTAGCGGTAGCCCGCGTCGATGGACCAGTTCGGCGTCACCGCATAGGAGCCGCCGGCCATCAGCGCCCAGGAGAAGTTCCAGGTGCTGTCGCCCGGATAGCTGCCGGTGGCGCCATCGGGATTGCGGAAGGCGATGTCGCTGGTCGTGACGTGCGACACGCCGATGCCGGCGCCGACATAGGGCGTGAAGCCGCGCCAGGTGCCGATGTCGACATAGCCGTTCACCAGCATCGTCAGCACGTCGATCTTGGCCGTCTCGTCGGAGAAGAGACCGGCGCCGAGACCGCCGCACGGCGTCGGACAGGGCGCCTCGCCCTTGACCTTGGCCGGGAACTCGTAGTCCAGCGTGATGTCGCCGCGCAGGTAGTCGGAGAACTTGTAGCCGACGCCGACGCCGATCATGCCGGTGTCGTTCATCTTCTCGTGCGCCCACTGGGTCCCGCCGTAGCTCAGGCTGGGATCCTGGTACACCTTGTAGCCGATGTCGCCGCGCAGATACCAGTTGCCGGTCACCACCGGCACCTGCGGCGTATGCTCGATCACGGGAATCGGCATGTCCGCCGCATGGACGGCTGACGAGACGATCATCGCGACGCCAGCCAGGCACATTTTCTTCAAATGGCTGCTCATGTCTCGGTCCTCGTTGATAGCGTCCGAAAAGTCAGGTCTTGCCGGCCGCACGCTTGAAACACGTGACGAGGATTGCTCAAAATACTTAAGAGGCGCTTAACCCTGTTCTTTAACCGTGATTTTTTACCTTAAGAAAAGGTAAATACGCGAAGAAGACCTCTCGCGTTGCAACAACGCGCCACGCCCGGGCGCCGACCGGCGGCCGGCGCCTGTGTCCGGCGCCCCCTGCGGCCCCGGCGAACCCCGGCGCGGCCGCGCGCCGAAGCTGCGGCGCCGGGCCGACGCGGCACGGCGGCTCCGCGCCCGGGGACCTGAACGTCTGGGGAACGGGAAGTCAGGGAAACGGCAGGTCAGGGGAACGGGACAACAGGCGCATCGGGACCTGTGATTTGCGCCCGCGAACCGCCGGGTCAGGCGGCGGCGCGCGCCACCGCCTCGGCGATCTTGTCGACCACGCCCGACAGCAGATCCTCGTTGTCGGCCTCGCCCATCACCCGGATCAGCGGCTCGGTGCCCGACGGGCGGATGAGCAGACGCCCGCCGTTGCCGAGCGCCTTGCGGCCTTCCTCGATCGCCGCCTGCACCGCCGGATTGTCGAGCGGCGTCGCGCCGCTGTAGCGCACGTTCTTGAGGATCTGGGGCACAGGATCGAAGCGCCGGCAGACTTCCGAGACCGGGCGCTGCAGCTTGGCGACGCAGGCGAGCACCTGCAGCGCGGCCACCAGCCCGTCGCCGGTGGTGGCATAGTCCGACAGCACGATGTGCCCGGACTGCTCGCCGCCGACGTTGTAGCCATGCTTGCGCATGTGCTCGACCACATAGCGGTCGCCCACCTTGGTGCGCGCCAGCGACAGGCCGAGCCCGTCGAGATAGCGCTCCAGCCCGAGGTTGGACATCACCGTCGCCACGATGCCGGAGGCCGACAGGCGCCCGTCCTCCATCCAGGACTGGGCGACGACCGCCATCAGCTGATCGCCGTCCACCACCCGGCCGTTCTCGTCGACGATGATGACCCGGTCCGCGTCGCCGTCGAGGGCGATGCCGATGTCGGCGCGTACCTCATGCACCTTGCGGCACAGCGCGTCCGGATCGGTCGAGCCGCATCCGTCGTTGATGTTGTAACCGTCCGGATCGACGCCGATGGCGATGACCTCGGCCCCGAGCTCCCACAAAGCTTCCGGAGCGACCTTGTAGGCCGCGCCATTGGCGCAATCGACCACGATCCTCAGCCCCGACAGGCTCATCTCGCGCGGCAGCGTCCGCTTGGCGAATTCCACGTAGCGGTCGCGCATGCCGTCGATCCGGCGCGCGCGGCCAAGCTCCGCCGGGGGCGCCAGCATGCGGGAAATGTCGCCTTCGATCAGGCGTTCGATCCGCTTCTCGACCTCGTCCGACAGCTTGTAGCCGTCGGGGCCGAAGAACTTGATGCCATTGTCCTGATAGGGATTGTGCGAAGCGGAGATCATCACCCCGAGATCGGCGCGCACCGAGCGCGTGAGCATGGCCACGGCCGGCGTCGGCATCGGCCCGAGCAGCAGCGCCTCCAGCCCGACGGAGGTGAAGCCGGCCACCAGGGCATTCTCGATCATGTAGCCGGACAGGCGCGTGTCCTTGCCGATCACCACGCGGTGGCGATGGGCTCCGTTGCGAAACACCACACCGGCCGCCATGCCCACCTTCAAGGCGATGTCGGGGGTCATCGGCGCGCGGTTTGCGGTGCCGCGGATGCCGTCGGTTCCGAAAAACTTGCGAGTCATGTCAGCCCTGTCACTTCAGCCCAATGCGGCGTGTCATTCCGGCGTATTGTTCCGGCGTGTCGGTCCAGCGTGTCGATCCGGCCGTTCATTCCGGTCATCAACCCTGCCGGCTGTCCGGGAAGGCGATCCGCGCCGCGGACCCACCGCGGCGAAATGAAGGTCGTCGTGTCCGCTGTTCTTTATCACCATGATCGCGCGATCGTGTTCAAAAAGTGTTTTGATTCGTTACACACGCGAAAAGGCCCGGCGGATCCCCGCCGGGCCTTTTCGCGAAGTCGTCGATCGCCCGACGCGGCGTTGCGTCAGCCCTGGGGCTGGGGCTCCATGCCACCGGCCGGCGCATCGCCCTCGCCGCTGCGCTTTGCCCCGGTCTTCGGCACCGCCGACACGCGGCTCGGCGGCGTATCGTCGTCGGTCTCGCGCACCGGGGGCTTGCCGTCCAGCAGGTCGCGGATTTCATCGCCCGACAGCGTCTCGTATTCGAGCAGGCCGTTGGCGATCGTGTGGAGCTGGTCCTCGTGCTCCGTCAACACCCGCTTGGCCGTCTCGTAGCCGGTGTTCACGAAGGACTTGATCTCCGAATCGACGATCCGCTGCGTGTCTTCCGACACATGCTGGTTCTTGGCGACCGAATGGCCGAGGAACACCTCTTCCTGGTTCTCGCCGTAGAGCAGCGGCCCGAGCTTGTCGGACATGCCGAACTGCGTCGCCATGGCGCGCGCCAGCTTGGTCGCCATCTGGATGTCGCCGGAGGCGCCGGAGGTGACCTTCTCGTAGCCGAAGATCATCTCCTCGGCGACACGCCCGCCCATGGCGACCGCAAGGTCCGCCTTGCACTTGGCGCGGGTGAGCGACACCTGGTCCTTTTCCGGCAGGCGCATCACCATGCCGAGCGCACGCCCGCGCGGGATGATCGTCGCCTTGTGGATCGGATCGGACGCCGGCATGTGCAGCGCGACGAGCGCATGCCCGGCCTCGTGATAGGCGGTGAGCTTCTTTTCCTCGTCGGTCATGACCAGCGTGCGGCGTTCCGCGCCCATCATCACCTTGTCCTTGGCATCCTCGAACTCGGCCATGGTGACCAGACGCTTGCCGCGCCGCGCGGCGAGCAGGGCCGCCTCGTTGACGAGGTTCATCAGGTCGGCGCCGGAGAAGCCCGGCGTGCCGCGCGCCAGCGTGCGCACGTTGACGTCGGGCGCCAGCGGCACCTTGCGCATATGCACCTTGAGGATCTTCTCGCGGCCCGTGACATCCGGGTTCGGCACCACGATCTGGCGGTCGAACCGGCCCGGGCGCAGCAGCGCGGGATCGAGCACGTCCGGCCGGTTGGTGGCGGCGATGATGATCACGCCCTCGTTGGGCTCGAAGCCGTCCATCTCGACGAGCAGCTGGTTGAGCGTCTGTTCGCGCTCGTCGTTGCCGCCGCCGAGGCCCGCGCCACGATGGCGACCGACCGCGTCGATCTCGTCGATGAAGATGATGCAGGGCGCGTTCTTCTTGGCCTGTTCGAACATGTCGCGCACCCGGCTCGCGCCGACGCCGACGAACATCTCGACGAAGTCGGAGCCCGAGATGGTGAAGAACGGCACATTCGCCTCGCCGGCGACCGCGCGGGCGGTCAGCGTCTTACCGGTGCCCGGAGGGCCGACCAGAAGCACGCCGCGCGGGATCTGGCCGCCGAGCCGCTGGAACTTCTGCGGATCGCGGAGGAACTCCACGATCTCCTGCAGGTCTTCCTTGGCCTCGTCGATGCCCGCCACGTCGTCGAAGGTGACGCGGCCATGCGCCTCGGTCAAAAGCTTGGCCTTCGACTTGCCGAAGCCCATGGCCTTGCCGCCGGAGCCCTGCATCTGGCGCATCACGAAGATCCAGATGCCCAGGATGATCAGCATCGGGAACCAGGAGATCAGCGCGCCGAGCAGCGAGAAATTCTCCGCCGGCGGCTTCGCGACGATGCGCACGCCCTGGGTGCGCAGGGTCTCCAGGTAGTTGCCGGCCGATTCCGGCGCGTAGGTCTGGAACGCCTCGCCGCTGGAATATTGTCCGGTGACCTGCTGTCCCTGAATGGTGACCTCGCGCACCTGCCCCTGTTCCGTCTGATCGAGGAACTGGGAGAAGGCGATCTCGTTGGTCACCGTCCGCTGTCCCGGATTCTGGAACAGCTGGAACAGGGCGATCAGCAGGAGGCCGATGATCACCCACAGAGCGAAATTGCGAAAGTTGGCGTTCATTGCGTTTCCTTCACCGCGGGCAGGCGGCGGTCTGCGCTGGGGATAAGAGACATGCCTTGCAAGATAGGTCCCGCGGGGCGGACTGCCAAGGTTGCCGGCGATATTCGCACGAATCTGCTCCCATTTTCCTTAAATCTCGTTATTTCCCCGCCGCGCGAGCGAATTGGGAGGTGCAACAACAGGCTGAAACCGCTCCAGCAGGGTCAGCGCGACCCCGTTGGGCGGGCCGTCCCCGCCAAGGCCGGGACAATAGGACGCATCGCCCCCGCGCCCGCTTTGCAGGCAGGGCGCGGTCGCAAAGGCCTCGCCGGGCCACCCTTGCGCACGCGCGGCCTCCGGCACCGCCGGCGCGCTGGCCTGCGGATCGCCCCGGGCGCGCAGATCGAGCGCCACCGGTGCGTCCGCGCGCAGCACGAACCGCCCGTCCCAGATCCACACGCCCGGCCCTGTGACGGTGAGCGCGGCGATCCCCGCGCGGCCCGCCTCGCGCCACAGGGTAAGGACCCCGTCGGCCCGCCGCACCACCGCGCCGGCGAGCGTCGCCTGCACGCGCGTGCCGCCGGAGAGCGTTTCGACCAGCCGCTCCAGCCGCTCCATGCGCGGCGGATACGCGGCCCCGCCCACCCGCTGCAGCAGGCAGGCGAGCGTGCGCAGCAGGATCTCTTCCGGCACCTCGGCCAGCGCCGCGACGGACACACGCACCGGCCCGGCCGGGTGCATCCTCGCGTGATCGCGCAACAGCCGCGCGACGCGGTCGTCGAGCGCCTGACCGGCCCGCGCGAGCCGCCCGGCCGTCTCCGACAGGCGGCGCGCGGTCAGGCCTTCCTCGGCAAGCGCCGGCATCAGCGCGCGGATGCGCACCCGCGCATGGGCGCGATCCGCGTTCGAGGGATCCTCGCACCAGCCGATCCCGCGCGCCCGCAAGGTGGCGAGCAGGCGCGCCTTGGGAACCCCGAGCAAGGGCCGCAGCACCGGCGTGTCGCCCCAGCGGTCGGCCTCGCGCATGGCGCCGAGGCCCTGCACGCCGCTGCCGCGCGCCAGCCGCAACAGAAAGGTCTCGGCCTGATCGTCCAGATGATGCGCCAGCACCAGCGCCGCGCCGCCCTCGGCGCGCAGGGCGTCGCACAGGAGCGCCTGGCGCGCGGCGCGCGCGGCGGCCTGCAGATTGGCGGCCGGCGTCGGGCCTAAGCGGCGCAGGCGCCGGCAGGTCAGACCGAGCCGCGCGGCAAGCTGCGCCACATGACGCGTTTCCGCGTCGCTTTCGGCACGAAATCCATGATCGACGGTAAAAACGATGAGATCCGGCGCGTCGGGGCGGTGTGTCCGCCATTCGGCGAGCAGCACCATCAGGGCCAGCGAATCCACGCCGCCGGAGACGGCGATCCCGACCCGGTGCAAGCCGCGCAGTGGCGCGAAGAGCCGATCCGCCTCGTCGGAGGAAACGGGCGCGGCCTCGGTCGGACAATGCGGATCAGGCGCAGCCACTGCGCTGCTTCTGCGCCTCGGCCTCGGCGCGGACGGCCGTGGGGGCGCCGGGATATTTGGTCAGCAGTTCGGAGAAGGTCGCGCAGGCCGCGTCGGTCTGGCCGATGCCGCGCAGCGACAGGCCGAGCTTCAACAGGCTGTCGGTAACCTTCGCGCTGTCGGGATAATCGGTGTAGCTCTTCAGGAAGGCGTCGGCCGCCGCGCGGTAATCGCCGCGCGCGTAGTGGCTTTCGCCCAGCCAGAACTGCGCGTTGGCGGCCAGCGCATCATTGGGATGATCCGCGAGAAATCGGCGAAAGCCGGCCTCCGCGCCCGCATAGTCGCCCGACAGGATCCGGGAGTAGGCCGCATCATAGGCCGCGCGCGGGTCGCCGCCGCCTGCATCGACGCTGGCGGTGGCGAAGCCGTCGTCCTGCGGGGCGCCGCTCGACACGCCCGGCGGCGCGGTGTCGGGCCCGGAGGGCGCGAAGCCCCCGCCGGTCCCGCGCGCCAGCGCCGAGAGATCGAGCGGTCCGGCGCCGCCGCCCGCGACATAGCCGCCCTCGCTGCCATAGTCCGCATCGCCCGACCCCGTATCGGCGGGAAGCTGGCCGAGCGTGCCGCCGCCGGCCGGCCCGTAGCCGGTCGTATCGTCGAGCGTGCCCGCCAGATCGCGCATGCCGCCGCCGCCCGCGTCGGAACGGTTTCCGGTGCCGCCCTCGAGCTGCTGGAAGCGGTATTCATTGTCTTCCTGCATGCGCCGGATCTGGTCCTGCAACTGCCGGATCTGGAAGTTGAGTTCCTCGATCTGCCCGGTGAGGACGCGCATCTGCTCCTCGACCTGGTTGATCCGCACGTTCGCCTGGCTGTCGTCGCGCCCGCCGAAGAGCTGCGCCGCCGCCGGCGTCGTGGCGAGCATGCCGACAAGCGCCGCCGCCAGAGCAATCCCGGCCAGGCGCCCGGGACGAGCCGCGCCGCGCGACCATTTCAAAGCTGTCATTCGATCCTCCGCCCCAACATTGTCCGCCCCGATCATTTACCCCCAACTCTTGCCCCAAGCTCTTGCCCCGAACTCTTGAATCGAGCACGTGCTCCGAACACTCGGGGTGCGCCGCGCGGGGCGCCCGAGGCGAGGGTTTCGCACAAGATGTCGTTTAGCACAGGGCGCCGGGAGTTCGGCCAAATTTTGACCGGACGTCCCCGCGCGCCGATGCCCTGCGCGACGGGCACGCGAACCGGGTCGACAACGCAAGACGGCCGGGCGTTGCGCGCCCGGCCGGGAAGACCGTTGGGTGTTTCGGCGTTGACGATCCGCCACGATGTGCCCGCTCTGCGGCCCCGGAGATCGAGGCCAAAGATCGCGGGAGCGCCGGATCAGCTTCCGGCGTTGTCCAGCACGGTGACGGCGCGGCGGTTCTGCGACCAGCAGGACTCGTTGTTGCACACCGCGACCGGACGTTCCTTGCCGTAGGAGATCGTCTTCAGCCGGCTGGCGGCGATCCCCTTGGAGGCCAGATAGTCGCGCACCGCGTTGGCGCGCCGGGCGCCCAGCGCGATGTTGTACTGGCGCGTGCCGCGCTCGTCCGCATGGCCCTCGATGGTGACCGTGTAGCGGCTGTAGCTCTGCAGCCAGCGCGCCTGCTTGTCGAGCGTCGCCATCGCCTGCGACGACAGGGTCGACTGGTCGTTCGAGAAGAACACCCGGTCGCCCACATTGACCACGAAGTCCTGGCCGGTCCCCGGCTGGACATTGCCGGTCAGGCCGTCCGGCTTGGTTTGCGCACAGGCCGCGAGCACCAGCGCGCTCGCCACGACGGCGGCGAAACGCACGCCGCGTCCCCGCATCCCGAATTGCATCATGAATTCCTACTCCTGAATCCCCAGGCCCCGACAGGGTAAACGGTTCTAGACCGAAACCGGTTAAAACGCGGTTCAGCAACGTGGTTAAGACAGGGTTACCGTCCGCGTGACACGCGACGAAAGACCGGCGCCAAGCCTAGCCCGCCCGGCCTAGTCCAACAAGGGCGACCACGCCGGGTCCGAGGCGAAGGCCGGGACCGGCAGGCGGCGTTCGTTGTAGCCGGTGAGATCCACCGTCCACAATTGCGGTCCGCCGTTGGCGCCCGGCGTTTCGCGGAAGAACACCAGCACCCGGCCGTTGGGCGCCCAGGCCGGGGCCTCGTTGTGATAGCCCTCGGTCAGGATGCGCTCGCCCGATCCGTCGGGCCGCATGACGCCGATCATGAAGCGGCCCTGGTGCATCTTGGTGAAGGCGATGAGATCGCCGCGCGGCGACCAGACCGGCGTCGAGTAGCGTCCGGGCCCGAAGCTGATGCGCTGCGCGTTGCCGCCGTTGGCGTCCATCACGTAGAGCTGCTGCGTGCCGCCCCGGTCGGATTCGAACACGATCCGCCCGCCGTCCGGCGCATAGGACGGGCTGGTGTCGATCGCCGGCGTGTTGGTCAGCCGGGTGGTGCGCCGCGAACGCAGGTCCATCACGAAGATGTTGGCGTTGCCGCCCTGCTGAAGGCTCATCGCGACCCGCTGGCCGTCCGGCGAGAAGCGCGGCGCGAAGGTCATGCCGGGGAAGTTGCCGACCACCTCGCGCTGGCCCGTTTCGATGTTGAGCAGATAGACCCTCGGATCGGTGCCCACATAGGCCATGTAGGTGATTTCCTGGCGCGAGGGCGAGAAGCGCGGCGTGAGCACAAGCTCGTTGCCGTTGGTGAGATAGCGCACATTGG
The DNA here is from genome assembly GCF_040110915.1 of Stappia sp. Lineage (NCBI taxonomy): Bacteria > Pseudomonadati > Pseudomonadota > Alphaproteobacteria > Hyphomicrobiales > Stappiaceae > Stappia > Stappia sp. The sequence goes on from NZ_CP157793.1 coordinate 3,373,192, forward strand.
CGCCGTCCTGATCCATGATCGCCAGACGCTTCACGCGCTTGTCCTTCGGGCCGGTCTCGTCGATGAAGACGATGCGCGTGTCGAAATAGCCCTTCTCGCCGGTCAGCCGCTCGTAGATCGCATCGGAAATGATATGCGCCATGCGCCGCCAGTTCTCGGCGGTGGTGAAGAACTGCTGGCCCAGCATCTGCTGGCCGGCGAAGACGTCCCACAGGCGAAACTCGGCGCGGATGCGGCCGTCGCCCTGGCGCGAGATCGCGCCGATCACCAGCGCCTGCGCGCCGATCGGGCGCCAGGAGGCGAATTGCGGCGCCCGGTTGGTGCTGACGTCCTTCTCGATGAAGCTTTCGGGATCGAGCGGGCGGAACAGGCCGGAGCGGCTCAGGTTGGCCGTGATCACCTCGGTGATGTTGGCCGCCATCTCCGCCTCGCCGCCCACGCCCTCGAACACGGGGATCGCGATGGGCAGCGGTTCGATGTTGCCCTGGGTGATGTCGATCTCGACCTGCGCGCGCGCGGGCGGCGCGACGAGCAGGATCGCGATGGCGGCCATCGCGGCGAGGGCGAAGGCCAGGACGCGCGCGAGCCTCGCGCCCGAGCCGGCCGATGTGGCCCATGCGGTGTGTGTCGTCGCTGACGTCATCATTCGCGGTTCCATCATTGCAGGCTTCCTGTTCGATGCGGCCGTCATTCTGCTCATCCCCCCAGGAGTTCGCGCGGGTCGAAGTTGATGATGACCTCTTTCCACGCGTCGTATTTGGCGGCCGGAAGGGAATAGGGCGCGCAGCGCAGAACGGCGCGCCGGGCGCTTTCGGCCGCGATGTTGAAGGAGGGATTTGAACTCGAGTTCATGATCTCCGGACGACGGTCGACCGCCCCGGACGGGGTCAGCGTGACCTTGATCCGCACCACGAGATCGCGCGCCCCGGCGGCGCCGGCGGGCGGGTTCCAGCAGCGCGAGATCTGGCCGCGCAGCGCGTCGAGCTCCGACTGCGTCATGGTCACCCCGCTCAGGCCTTCGCGGCTGCCGAGCGAAGCGGGCTGGTCGGAGGCCGACGACGCGCCGCCGCCGGCGGGTTGCACCTTGTTGAGCAGCGCCGCGATCTCGTTCGGATTGAAGTCGTCGCGCGGACGTTCGCGCTCGGGCGGCGGCGTCGGCTTGGTGCGCGGCCGCGCGGAGGCGGGCAGCGGCGGCGGCGCCTCGGCCACCTCCGGCTCCGGTTCCGGCGCGGGTTCGGGCTCCGGCGCGGGTTCGGCTTCCACCGGCTCGGGCTCGGGCGCCGGCGGGGCCGGCTCCGGCTCGGGTTCGGGGGCCGGCGCGGGAGCCGGTGCGGCTGTCGGTGCCGGCGTCGGAGCGGGTTCGGCCGGCGTCGGCCGGTCCGCGGGTGTCTCGGCCGGCGGGGTTTCGGTGGGGGTCTCCGGTTCCGGCGTTTCGACCGGGCGGGTCGCCTCGATCTCGCGCACCTCGGCGTCCTTTTCCCCGATGCGCAGCTTGGTTATGTCGGAGACGGGCACGAGTTCCACCGGCAGGCTGTCGACCGGCGGCACGTCGAACGGACGCGCATCGGGGAAGGAGACCACTCCCCAAAGCAGCACGGCCAGATGGCCGGCGGTCGATGCGATGAGCCCGATGCGCATGAGGTGACGGCCGCTCCCGCGCCTATTCTTGCTCTTCGAGCGTGACGAGACCGAGGCGCGTGTAGCCGGCGGCATTGATCCGCCCCATCACGCGCATGATCGTGCCGTAGTCGGCGCTGCGGTCGCCGCGCACGAAGATGCGTTCCTCGTAGCCGTTCTCCGCGATCGCGGAGAGCGTGGGGATCAGTTCCTCGGCCGAGACCTCGGTTTCCTGCATGAAGATCCGTCCCTCGGCGTCGATCGAGATGGTGATCGGCTCGTTGGTGCCTTCCATCGGCTTCGCCTGGGTTTCGGGCAGTTCCAGCGGCACGCCGACGGTCAAGAGCGGCGCGGCCACCATGAAGATGATCAAGAGCACCAGCATCACGTCCACGAAGGGCGTGACGTTGATCTCGCTCATCGGCTGGTGGCGCCGGCGCCGCCGGCGGCGGCCCGTGCCCGCGTCGTCGCCGGCCGTGCCCATCTGCATGGCCATGGGCTCAGCTCCTCTCGTCGATCTGGCGCGACAGGATCGCGGAGAACTCGTCGGCGAAGCCTTCCATGCGCGCGGCCAGCTTGCCCGCGTCCGCCGACAGCTTGTTGTAGGCGATCACGGCGGGAATGGCGGCGGCAAGGCCGAGCGCGGTCGCCAGCAGCGCCTCGGCGATGCCGGGCGCGACGACCGCGAGATTGGTGTTCTTCGACGCGGCAATCGCCTGGAAACTCGTCATGATGCCCCACACCGTGCCGAACAGGCCGATGAAGGGTGCCGCCGAGCCCACCGTGGCGAGCACCATCAGCCGCGCCTCCAGCCGCTCCGCCTCCCGCGCGATGGTGACGTCCATCACCCGGTCGATGCGCTGGCGCAGACTGGCGACCGCGGGGCGCGCGCCCTCATGGCTGCGTTTCCACTCGCGCATCGCCGCGACGAAGAGCGCCGCCATGGAGTTGTTCGCCCGCCCCGACAGGGTGCGGTAGAGTTCTTCCAGCGACTGGCCCGACCAGAACACGGTCTCGAACCGGCTCATCTGCCGGCGCGTGCGCGCGTAGAGCAGCCACTTGTCGACGATGATCGCCCAGCACCAGACCGAAGCGAGCACCAGGCCGATCATCACGACCTTGACGACAAGATGCGCCTGCAGGAACAGCGCGAAGAAGGACATGTCCGCGTGCGGCGCGGCCAACGTCGTTTGTGCAATATCCACGGGTGTCACCTATGCCTGGACCTCTTGCCCGAAATCGTCGACGGCGGCAGGCACCCTGCCGGCTGCCCTCCGCCCGGAGCGATCGCGCGTGTGTGGAAGTCGTGTGCCTCAATGGCGATCAATTCTGGCGAAACTGGGACTGACGGCGCGCGCACTCCCGCGCCGCATTAGGCGCGGGTTAAGGTTACTGCCGCGTTAAGACGTCAGGAGCCGACGGGCCCGGCTCGGGCAAGAGAGCCGACGGGCCCGGCTCGAGAGGAGAAGGAGCCGCCGGGCCCGGCTCGAGAGGAAAAGAAGCCGCCGGGCCTAGCTCGGGCGCGTCAGGCGCCCTCGCGCCCGCCGGGCGCGAGCCGCGCGGCGAGATCCGCCGGCAGCCGGCGCGGCCGCCCTTGCGCGGAAATCACCGCAACGGTCACCCGCGCCGAAAACAGCACGTCGTCGCCCCGCCGCACCTCCTGGACGAGCACGAGCCGGGCGCCGCGCGCGGTGTCCAGCCGCGTCGTCACCTCGAGCAGGTCGTCGATGCGCGCCGGGGCGTGGAAGTCGATCTCCATGTGGCGCACGGCGAAGGCCAGCGCCTCCCCGTGCGCCCCGTCCGCAAGGCGCGCGTGATGAATGCCGCACAGGCGCAGGAAGTCTGAGCGTCCGCGCTCGATGAACTTCAGATAGGCCGCGTGATAGACGACGCCGGTGAAATCCGTGTCCTCATAGTAGACGCGCACGGCCAGCACATGGCCCTCGCCGGTCAGCCGCCCGGCGAGATCCGGCCAGCCGCGCGCGCCCTCATCCCTCGCCGTCATCGGAGAACAGTCCCGGTTGCGCCCCGCCGGGGCCGTTCGGCGCGGCAAGGCCCAGATGCCGGAACGCCTGCGGCGTGAGGATGCGCCCGCGCGGCGTGCGCTGGATGTAGCCCTGCTGGATCAGATAGGGCTCGACGATCTCCTCGATCGCGTCGCGCGGCTCCGACAGGGCGGCGGCAATCGTCTCGATGCCGACCGGCCCGCCGCCGAACTTGAGCGCGATCTGGTTGAGATAGCGCCGGTCGAGCTGGTCGAGCCCGGCGCTGTCCACCTCGAGCTGGGTAAGCGCGGTGTCGGCGATCTTCGCGTCCACCCGGTCCTGACCGGCCACGACGGCGAAATCCCGCACCCGGCGCAGCAGGCGGCCGGCGATGCGCGGCGTGCCGCGCGCGCGCCGCGCGATCTCGCGCGCGCCGTCGTCCGCCATGCCGATGCCGAGGATCTTCGCCCCCCGGCGCACGATCAGTTCCAGCTCCGCGTCGGTGTAGAACTGCAGCCGCACCGGAATGCCGAAGCGGTCGCGCAAGGGCGTCGTCAGCAGCCCGAGCCGCGTGGTGGCGGCGACCAGCGTGAATTTCGCCAGATCGATCTTGACCGAGCGCGCCGCAGGCCCCTCGCCGATGATGAGATCGAGCTGAAAATCCTCCATCGCCGGATAGAGCACTTCCTCCACCGCCGGATTGAGCCGGTGGATCTCGTCGATGAACAGCACGTCGCGTTCCTCGAGATTGGTCAGAAGTGCCGCGAGATCGCCGGCCTTGGCGATGACGGGACCGGAGGTTGCGCGGAAATTCACGCCGAGCTCGCGCGCCATGATCTGCGCCAGCGTGGTCTTGCCAAGGCCCGGCGGGCCGACGAAGAGCACGTGATCGAGCGCCTCGCCGCGCGCCTTGGCCGCGCCGATGAAGACCTTGAGATTGGCCCGCGCCTGCGCCTGGCCGACGAACTCGTCGAGCGCCTGCGGGCGCATGGTGGTGTCGATCTCGTCGCCGCGCGTCTCGGGCGAGACGATCCGGCCCTCGGGATCGCTCATGCCGACAACTCCTTCAGCCCGAGACGGATGAGCGTGGCGGTGTCCGCCCCCTCACCGGCCGACTTGACGGCCGCCGCCACGGCCGCGCTCGCCTGCGGCTGGGCGTAGCCGAGATTGACCAGCGCGGAGACCGCGTCGCCCACGGCGGAGGGTGCTGCGGCGGCGGCCGTCTCCGCGACCGCGAGCGTGCCCGCGTCGACGCTGGCATAGGACGGCGCCTTGCTCTTGAGTTCCGACACGATGCGCTCGGCGACCCGCTTGCCGATGCCCGGCGCGCGGGTGATCGTCGCCGCGTCGCCCAGCGCGATGGCATTGGCGATCTCGCTCGCCGACAGCACCCCAAGCGCCGCGAGCGCCACCTTGGCGCCCACGCCCTGCACGGTCATCAGCAGCTGGAACCAGGTCTTCTCGGCCCGCGATGTGAAGCCGTAGAGCCGGATCATGTCCTCGCGCACCATCGTCTCGATGTGCAGCTCCGCCGCCTCGCCGCGCCCGGGAAGCCCCTGCAGCACCCGCGAGGGGCAATAGACGAGATAACCGACGCCGCCGACGTCGAGGATGACGCTGTCCTCGCCGATCTCCTCCACGCGGCCCTTGAGCTTGCCGATCATGGAGCGAGTTTCTCCGCGATGCGGGCCGCGACCTCCGCCGACCTGCGATGCTGGGCGTGACACACGGCAATCGCCAGCGCGTCGGCCGCGTCGTCGGAATTGAAAGTGGCCTTTGGCATCAGCACCTTGATCATCATCCGGATCTGATCCTTTTCCGCGTGCCCGGTCCCGACCACGGTCTTCTTGACGAGGTTCGGCGCGTATTCGGCGACCGGCACCGCGTTGAGCGCCGGCACGAGCAGCGCCACCCCGCGCGCCTGACCGAGCTTCAGCGTCGCGCCCGCGTCCTTGTTCACGAAGGTGTGCTCGACCGCCGCCTCGTCGGGAGCGTAGTCCACGAGCACCGCCTGCAACCCGTCGTGCAGCTGGCGCAGGCGCTCGGCCAGATCGCGCCGGTTGTCGGAGGTCACCGTGCCGCTCGCGACGAAGCTCATGCGGTTGCCTGTCACCGTGATGAGGCCCCATCCGGTGCGGCGCAGGCCGGGGTCGACCCCGAGGATGCGAATCGACGCTGTCATGGAACAAATCGGTAACGCCATTCGCGCCCCGTGACCAGACGACAGTTGCCGACGGCCGCTTGCGCACCCTCTCCCGACACCATCAGGAAAATCGGCGAGGCGACCGGCGCGCCAAAACATGCGACAACATCTCTCCGGCCTACATTCAGGAGATGCCGCCCGCCGTGCTTGCCGACATGATCGCCCGCCTGCCCGATGCCGGGGGACTTGCCGTCCTCGCGACCGCGATCCTGCTCGCCGGCGTGGTGCGCGGCTTTTCCGGCTTCGGCGCGGCGATGATCTTCATGCCGGCGGCCGCGACGGTGATCGATCCGGCCTCGGCCGCCGCCGGGTTCCTGCTGCTCGACACGCTGGTGACGCTGCCGCTGCTGGCCGGCGCGGTGCGCCGCTGCGACTGGTCGACGGTGCTGCCGGCAAGCCTGGCGGCGATGGCGCTGGTGCCGGTCGGCGCGGCGATCCTGGCGAGCGCCGACACATTGGCGCTGAGATGGGCGTTGTCGGCCATCGTGCTGGTTGCCGTCACCGTGCTGATTCTCGGTTGGCGCTATCGCAAGGCGCCGGGCCGGCTTGTCTCCGTCGCGGTGGGCGCGACGGCCGGCTTCCTCTCCGGCGTGTCGCAGGTCTCCGCCCCGCCGGTCGCCGTCTTCTGGGCCGCCGGGCCGCAACCGCCGATGGTGATCCGCGCCAATCTGATCGCCTTCTTCGCCATCGTCAGCCTCGCGGCCTTCACGGCCTTCGTCTACAACGGCTTCTATACGCTGGGCGTCGTCGCGCTCGTCATCGCCCTCGCCCCGATCTATGCGGCGGCCGTGTTCCTCGGCGCGCGCGGCTTCGGCCGGTCCCGGCCGGAGGTCTACCGCCCCATCGCCTATGTCGTGATCCTGCTGTCGGCGCTCTCCAGCCTGCCGCTGCTCGATCCGCTGCTGCGCGGGTCCTGATCGCGGGCGCCGGACAGAAGAGGCGACAAAGACGCACCGGGCGGCGACGGATCCCGCCGGCCCGGTGTTCGCGGAACATGTGCCCGCAAGTCGCCGGCTCAGGCGGCGCGCACGGTCTCGACGAGATCGCGCATGCGGGCGCTGAGGTCGCCGATGTGGCCCTTCAGCGCGCTCGACTGGGTGCGCACGGTTTCCGCCGCCGCCTTGCTGCGCTCGGTGGCGCCGGTGATGCCGTCAGCCACGTCGGTCACCCGCCCGGTGCCCTCCGACGCCAGGGCGATGTTGCGCGAGATCTCGCCCGTCGCGGCCCCCTGTTCCTCCACCGCCGCCGCGATCGCCGTGGAAATGTCGTTCATGCTCCGGATGGTCGTGGACACGGAGTCGATCGCCTCCGCCGACTCCGACGTCGCCGTCTGGATCTCGCCGATCTGGGCGGCGATCTCCGCCGTCGCCTTCGCCGTCTGGGTCGCCAGTTCCTTCACCTCGGCCGCGACGACGGCAAAGCCCCGGCCGGCCTCGCCGGCGCGCGCCGCCTCGATGGTGGCATTGAGCGCCAGCAGATTGGTCTGCTCGGCGATATCCGAGATCAGCCTCACGATGTCGCCGATCTTCTGCGAGGCGCTGGTCAGCGAGCCGATCTTCTCGGTCGACCTGCCGGCGTTTTCCACCGCAAGATCGGAGATCCTGGTGGCTTCGCTCACCTGCCGGGCGATTTCCTGAATGCTGGCGCTCAGTTCCTCCGCCGCCGAGGCGACGGCCTGAACGTTCTGCGAGGCGTCGAGCGAAACACTCTGCACCTGCCGCGCCTGACCGGTGGTCTCGCCCGCGACCGTCGTCAGGTCGCCGGACGCGACATCGAGCGCATGGGCGGCCTCCACGCAGGTGCCGACGATGGTGCTCACCGCCTGCTCGAACTCGCCGGCCAGCCGCTCCAGCGTCTCGCGGCGATCACGCCGGCCCGCCTCGATATAGACCGAAATCGCCAGATCCATGTCCAGCATCGCCGCCGCCAGCACGGCCCGCTGCATCGCGTCCATGCGCCCGCCGCGCCCGCGCCGCAACAGCCCGCCGTCGCACTCGGCCCGGATCGCGGACATCAGGCCGGCGACCAGATAGTTGTAGCCGCCGATGTACCAGCGCGGCTCGAGGCCGAGCCTGTTGTGCGCCTCGCCGACCTTGGTGACGGAGGCGACATAGGCCTCGTCGAAGCGACCGTCCGAAATAATGTCCCAATGCCTGAGCTGCATGTCCCGGGCATGGGTCATGTGCCCGGGCGACGTGAAGAACGCCTTCGTCTCCGGAAAGCGGGCGATGTGCCGGTAGAAGTCGTCCAGAATGGCGGGCATGACCCGCATCAGAAGGGGTTTCGCCTTTCGCAGACACGAAAGCGTATCCCCCTCGACACCGTAAAACGCACAGCGCTCCGCAATCTTATTGCTCTTACCCATCGGTATCCCTCGGTCAGACCGCGAATAATACGTGAATTCCCCGACGGCAGGAGGATCGATGGCGTGGGTTGCGAGAAGGTTAACAGCGCAGGTTAGATTCCACTATAAATCAGTGAAAATCGATAAAAAGTGAGACAAAATAATGTACACGGCGTATATGATTGCATGAGATTGAATTTACCTCCGCTTTACCAACCCGGACAACCAAATGAATACTTCTTATATGGAGAAGGCGTAAGTATACACGGGAGATAAAAGATTTCTCCCGCCGGAAGGCCGTCCCCCATTGGAAAGTCTTGCGAAGCGCGGCGACACTCTCCCGCGGATCGCCGCCGGCGCCGCACCGAGGCGCCGGCAAGGGAACGACAGGCACGGCGCCGCCGCTCAGGCGGCCCGCACGGTCTCGACGAACTCGCGGACCCGCGTGTCGAGGTCTGCGATATGGCTCTTGAGCAGGGCGGACCGGTCGCCGACGGTCGTGGCCGCCGCGCCGCTGCGTTCGGCCGCCCGCGTGATGTCGAGCGACGCCGTGGCGACCTGCCCGGTGCCTTCCGAGGCACGGGAGATGTTGCGCGAGATCTCGCCCGTCGCGGCCCCCTGTTCCTCCACCGCCGCCGCAATCGCCGTGGAGATGTCGTTCATGTTCTGGATCGTCGACGCGACCAGTCCGATCGCCTCGGCCGACTCCGACGTCGCCGTCTGGATCTCGCCGATCTGCGCGGCGATCTCGGCCGTCGCCTTCGCCGTCTGCTCGGCAAGCCCCTTCACCTCGGCCGCGACGACCGCAAACCCCCTGCCGGCCTCGCCGGCGCGCGCCGCCTCTATTGTTGCGTTGAGCGCCAGCAGGTTGGTCTGCTCCGCGATGTCGGAAATCAGCTTCACGATGTCCCCGATCCTCTGCGAGGCGCTGGTCAGCGACCCGATCTTCTCGGTCGACGTGCCGGCGTTCGCCACGGCGAGCCCGGAGATCCTGGAGGCCTCGCTGACCTGCCGGGCGATTTCCTGAATGCTGGCGCTCAGTTCCTCCGCCGCCGAGGCAACGGCCTGAACGTTCTGCGAGGCGTCGACGGAGGCCGCATGCGTGGTCTCGGAGCGCCCGACCGTCTCGCGCGAGACGCTTCCAAGTTCGACGGCGGTGTCGTCGAGCGCCGCGGCCGCCTCGACGCAGGTGCCCACGATGGTCGCCACGGTCTCCTCGAACCCGGCGGCGATCCGGGTCCGCGTCTCCAGCCGGTCGCGGCGGCCGGCGTCGATGTAGACGGAGGTCGCCAGATCGAGGTCGAGCATGGCGGCGGCCTGAACCGCCTTTTGCAGCGCATCGATCCGGACCCCGGACCCGCGCGAGAAAACGCCGCCCGCGTACTCGGCGCGGATCGCGGCCATCAATCGGGCGACCAGGTAGCTGTAGCCGCCGATGTACCACATCGGCTCCAGCCCGAGCGCGTTGTGCGCCTCGCCGATCCGGGTCACCGACGCAAAATATGCCGCGTCGAAGCGGCCGTCGGAAATCGTGTCCCAATGCTGGAGCTGCATCTGCTTGGCATGGGCCATGTGGTCCGCGCTTCCGAAGAAGACGGTGGTTTCCTCGAACCGCCCGACATGGCGATAGAACGCGTCGAGGATGCCCGGCATCACCCGCAGGAGAAACGGCTTTGCCTCGCGCAGGAGCGCCAGCGCCGCATCGTCCAGTTCGTAGAAGGCGCGCCGTGTGGCAAGCGCATCGATATCTGTCATTGCAATCCCCGCAGCCGTGTCGGCGTCTCGTTCATCTTCCCGATCGCCAGACGGTCGCGCCGGCGGCTTTCAAATGCGTTAAATGAAAAGATGAAAGAGAAGCAATACTTGATCAGGAGATATACTTATCGGACAAAAGGAAGAAAAAACCGCATTAAAAGCCGGTTCTGGAGCAAATATCGCACAGCCGGATTTGCGATATGCGAATCTTTTCTCGCCAAAAGGTTTCATATTCCGCAGAGGAATACTTCGGCGCGTTGCGACCAAAGGCGAAGACGCGGGGGCGTTCCCCCGCCGCAACGCAAAACGGCCGGCGAAACGCCGGCCGCGAGAGCTTGAAAGAGACCGCCGAAACGGGATCAGGCGGCCGTCAGGCTTGCCATCGTTTCCTCGTCGATGTCGAAGTTGGCGTAGACGTTTTGCACGTCGTCGTCGTCCTCGAGCATGGCGATCAGCTTGAAGATGGTCTGCGCCTTCTCCGCGTCGACCGGGGTCAGCGTCTGCGGCTTCCAGATCGTCTTGACCGTCTCGGCCTCGCCGAGGCTTTCCTCGAGCGCCTTGGAGACGTCGCCCAGATCCTCGAAGGCGCAGGTGACGACATGGCTCGTCTCGTCGGACTGCACGTCGTCGGCGCCGGCCTCGATGGCCGCCTCGAGCATGGCGTCGGCGCTGCCGGCGGACGCGGGATAGACGATCTCGCCGACCCGGTCGAACATGAAGGCGACCGAGCCCGTCTCGCCCATCGATCCGCCGCACTTGGAGAAGTAGGAGCGCACGTTGGACGCCGAGCGGTTCTTGTTGTCGGTGAGCGCCTCGACGATCACCGCGACACCGGCCGGGCCGTAGCCCTCGTAGCGGATTTCCTCGTAATTGTCGGCGTCGCCGGCCTGCGACTTGTTGATCGCCCGCTGGATGTTGTCCTTGGGCATCGACTGCGCCTTGGCGTTCTGGACCGCCAGACGCAGGCGCGGATTGGAGGCGATATCCGGGCCGCCCATCTTCGCGGCGACCGTGATTTCCTTGGAGAGCTTGGAGAACATCTTGGACCGGGCGGCGTCCTGACGCCCCTTGCGGTGCATGATGTTCTTGAATTGCGAATGTCCGGCCATGTCCTGTCCTGGTTCGTCGCGTGGTCCTGCTTCGTCGCGTGGACCCGGTTCGTCGCGTGGGTCTGTCGCCGCCGGCGCGGACCTTTCGGCCCTGCGGACCGCAGCCGTCCTGAACCGGGCGGGATCTCGGACGGGAGCGGTGCCTTGCACGGTGTCTGACACACAGTGTCTGGCACACGGTGTCCGGCACACAGTGTCCGGCACACAGTGTCTGACACGGGCTTGCGGCGTGCCAATGGAGCGATTGCCCCGGCCACCCCGGCGCCCGGCCGCTCCCCGCCGGGATCGGATCGCCGCGTTATAGGCCGCGCGGGGAAAAAAATCCAGAACGCCGCATCGACGCGGACCCGACCGAAGGCCTGACGGACCTTACCTGCGCCAGGCCGGCGGAAACGCCGGGCTGAGCCGGCCGCCGATGCGCAAGGGGGCGATCTCGCGGGCGAGCCCGGTGGCGTCGTCGATCTCCACCGCGACCCCGCTGATGCTGGCCTCGCCGTTGGCCGGGGAAAAGCGGCCCGACGGGATCTTGCGCAGGAAGCGCGAGATCGGCTCGTCCTTCTCCATGCCGAGCACCGAATCATAGTCGCCGCACATGCCCGCGTCGCTCATATAGGCGGTCCCGCCCGGCAGGATCTGGTGGTCGGCGGTGGGCACATGGGTGTGCGTGCCGACGACCAGCGTGGCGCGACCGTCGGCGAAATGCGCCATCGCCTGCTTCTCGCTGGTCGCCTCGGCGTGCATGTCGATGACGATGGCGTCGACCACCCGCCCGAGCGGCGTCGTCTCCAGCAGCGTGTCGATGGCGGTGAAGGGATCGTCGAGACTGTCCATGAACACCCGGCCCATGGCATTGGCGACGAGCACGCGCGCGCCGTTTCGGGCGGTGAAGATGTTGGCGCCGCGCCCCGGCGCGCCGGGGGGGAAGTTGATCGGCCGCAGCAGGCGGTCCTGGCGTTCGATGTAGACCAGCGTGTCGCGCTGGTCCCACACGTGGTTGCCGGTGGTGACGACGTCGGCGCCGGCATCGAGCACGTTCTGCAGGATCTCCTCGGTGATGCCGAAGCCGCCGGCCGCGTTCTCGCCGTTGACGATCACGAAGTCGAGCGCGTGATCCTCGACGAGGGCGGGCAGCTGGTCGATCACCGCCTCGCGGCCGCTGCGGCCGACGAGGTCTCCGAGAAACAGAAGCCGCATGCTCACTCCTTGGGGGTGGTCCGCCCCGTCAGCGCGACGAAGCCGGTTTCGGTCAGGATGGCGTCGAGGCGCCGGTCGTGCGCCTCCTCCGGGACATGCGCGACCTGCTGCACGGAAAAGGCAAGGCCCACCGTGCGCGGCGCGGCACCGCACACCCGCGTGATCGCGGCGATCGCCCGGTCGTAAAAGCCCCGCCCGTAGCCGAGCCGCCCGCCGCGCGCATCGAAGGCGGCAAGCGGCACCAGCAACGCGTCCGGCACCAGCGCCTCGGCCTCGGCCGGCGGCTCGACGGTGCCGAAGCCGGCCTTGACGAGACGCGTCTCGCGGGTGAGCCGGCGGAAGACGAGATCGTCGGCCACCATCGCCGGCAGCGCCAGCGCGTGGCCGCGCGCGCGCAGCCCGTCCATGAGCGGACGCGGATCGATCTCGTCACGGATCGGCCAGAAGCCGGCGACAGTGCACCCGGGCGCAAGGCCAAGATCATCGAGATGATCGACGAGCGCCAGCCCGCCCTCGATCCGCGTCGCCGGCGTGAGCTGCGCCCGGCGCCCCAGCGCCTCGGCGCGCACGGCGGCCTTCACCTCGGCAAGCGGGCGCGCATCGCTCGGGGGAATGGTCGAAGGAGGCGTCACGCGTCGCCTTTCCTTAAAAAACGGGCCTGAAAAAGCGTGCGGTCGCGGCACAACGGCCACCGGCCGCCCGCAGGACAGGCGGCGCGGGAAGATTTGACGTGGCCGCCTCGGCCGTTGGAGGTCGCAATCCCGGGAGACCTACTAAGTAGGTGGGCGCCGTGTGCCCAAGCCCACGGGCAAGGGCAGGAACAGCTCCCATGGGATGCGTAAGGCCCCGGGGAAATGTCTCCTGACGAACCGCGCAGCCACGCCAATTGCGCATATAGGGCTTGCGCGCGGGGAAACACAAGAGCGGCGTCAACAGCGGCTTGACGGGCAGACCCCGCGCGGGCGGTTTTCGCACGTCGATCAGGCGTCGCGCTCGCCCGCCGGATGCATCAGACGCTCGGTCAGCGCCTCGATCTTTTCCGCCGCGCCGGCGATGCCGGTGGCGATCTCGGTCTCGGTGCGCCGGTTGCGCTCCAGCGCGGCGGCGCGCGCCTCGCGCAGGTCCGCCACCTCCGCCTCGAGCGCCTTCAGCCGGCGCTCGCATTCCACCAGTTCGTCCGTCACCATGATGCCGGCCATCACCGTGAGACGCAGGTCGCCGATCTCGCCGAAGCTGCCGCGCAGCGTGTCGATGGCCCCGTCGAAGCGGCGCGCCAGCGCGGTCAGCCGCTCCTCCTCGCCGTCGTCGCAGGCCATGCGGAAGCTGCGCCCGTTGATGGTGACGATGATCTGCGCCATGTCGTCTCTCACCCGCCGTGTTCTTCCAGGACGGAGCGGATCGATTCCATCGCCGAGACGAGCCGCCGCGACACCTCGCGGTTGGCATCCTCCAGCCGGGCCGCGCGCGCCTCCGCGGTGTCGAGCATTGCCGCGAGCTCGGACCGGTCGTCGCCCAACCGCTGCAATTGCGCCTCCAGCCCCGAGACCGAACGGTCGGCGTCGTGCCGCCGGTCCACGGCCGCCTCCAGCCGGTCGACGGCCCGCGTGAGGCGCGCGAGCGCGGCCGAAATCGCCGTCTCGCCCGTCGCCGCCCTGCTGTCGTCCGGCCCGTTCATGCCGCTCGTTCCGTCCTTCTCGTTATCCGGCCCGTTTTCCGGCCCGTTTCCCGGCGCGCGCGTCGGCGCGCCGCCCGTCCAGCGGACCGCTATATCATCCCGCGCGCGGGCTGGCGAGACGGGCCGCGCGCGGGCCGGCCAGACGGGTGGCCAGACGTGTGGCCAGACGTGTGGCCAGACGTGTGGCCAGACGTGTGGCGAGACGGGCGACACCCTCCCCGTTTCGCCACCGCGCGACGCCCGCCGCCGGGCGGATCGAACGGCAGGCCGGCCTTTGTTGACTCCCGGAAGGTTCCTGATATTTGTCGGGCCGCCTCGCCCGGGGCATGAGCCGGGCGACCATTGACACGACCGCGCGCCCGTCTCCCAAGCGGCGCGCCCTCACCCGACGGCGACCGGCCCGGACGCCGCGATGCCCGATTAAGCCCGCGCCAGCGGCCTCCGACTGGGACAGGACGGAACCCGACCGATGATCGACCTCGACAAGCACAACCAGATGGCCAACGCCATCCGCTTCCTCGCCGCCGACGCGGTCGAGACGGCGAAGTCCGGCCATCCCGGCCTGCCGATGGGCGCGGCCGACATCGCCACGGTGCTCTTCACCCAGGTGATGCGCCACGACGTCAAGACGCCGCACTGGCCCGACCGCGACCGCTTCGTGCTGTCGGCCGGCCACGGCTCGATGCTGCTCTACGCGGTGCAGTACCTGCTCGGCTCCGAGGACTTCACCCTCGACCAGCTCAAGAACTTCCGCCAGCTCGGCGCGCTGACGGCCGGGCACCCCGAATATGGCCACGGCGCCGGCATCGAGACGACGACCGGCCCGCTCGGTCAGGGTCTGGCCAATGCGGTCGGCATGGCGATGGCCGAGCGCCACCTGCGCGAGACCTTCGGCGCGGAACTCACCGACCACCACACCTATGTGCTGGCCGGCGACGGCTGCCTGATGGAGGGCATCAGCCAGGAGGCGATCTCGCTCGCCGGCCATCTCAAGCTGTCGCGCCTGATCGTGATCTGGGACGACAACGGCATCTCCATCGACGGCAAGGTCTCGCTCACCGATTCCACCAACCAGCTCGAGCGCTTCGAGGCGAGCGGCTGGGAAACGGTCGCCATCGACGGACACGATCCGGCGGCGATCGCCTCGGCACTCAAGGCGGCGCGCGAAAGCGACCGCCCGACGCTGATCGCGGCCAAGACCACCATCGGCTTCGGCGCGCCCAACAAGGCCGGCTCCGAGAAGGTGCATGGCGCCCCGCTCGGTGCCGAGGAACTCGCCGCGACGCGCAAGGCGCTCGGCTGGGCGCATGAGCCCTTCGAGGTGCCGAGCGACGTGCTCGACGCCTGGCGGATCGCGGGCTTGCGCTGCGGGCAGGCCCGCAAGGACTGGGAAGCCCGTCTCGCGGCCGTCGATGCCGACACGCGCGGCGAGTTCGAACGCCGCCTGCGCGGCGACCTGCCGTCGGGCTTCGCCGACGCGATGTCGGCGCTGAAAAAGCAGATCGCCGCCGACAAGCCGACCATGGCGACCCGCAAGGCCTCGGAATACGTGCTGGGCACGATCACCAAAGCCGTGCCGGAAACCATCGGCGGCTCCGCCGATCTCACCGGCTCCAACAACACCCGCACGAGCGAAACGGCCGCCATCACGCCGGACGACTTCACCGGGCGCTACGTGCACTGGGGCATCCGCGAGCACGGCATGGCCGCCGCGATGAACGGCATGGCGCTGCACGGCGGCGTCATCCCCTATTCCGGCACGTTCCTGGTCTTCTCCGACTATGCCCGCCCGGCCATGCGCCTCGCCGCGCTGATGGGCCAGCGCGTCATCCACGTGATGACGCACGACAGCATCGGCCTGGGCGAGGACGGTCCCACCCACCAGCCGGTCGAGCACTATGCCGCGCTGCGCGCCATCCCCAACCTCGACTTCTACCGTCCGGCCGACGTGACCGAGACGCTGGAGTGCTGGCAGCTGGCGCTGGAAAGCGAGACAGCACCGAGCGTGCTGGCGCTGACCCGGCAGAACCTCACCCCGGTGCGCACCTCCTTCGAGGAGGACAATCTGTGCGCGCGCGGTGCCTATGTGATCGCCGAGGCCGACACCGACGGCGCGGCGGCGGCCACGCTCTTCGCCTCCGGCTCGGAGGTCGAGATCGCGCTCGCCGCGCGCGAGGCGCTGCAGGAGAAGGGCGTGCCGACGCGCGTCGTCTCCGTGCCGTGCCTGGAGCGCTTCGAGCGCCAGTCACAGGACTATCAGGACGCCATCATCGGCGCGGACGGCGTGAAGGTCGCCGTCGAGGCCGGCGTGCGTCAGGGCTGGGACCGCATCATCGGCCGCGACGGCATCTTCATCGGCATGTCCGGCTTCGGCGCCAGCGCCCCCTACAAGGCGCTCTACGAGCATTTCGGCATCACGGCGGACGCCATCGTCGCCGCCGTGAGCGCGCGCCTCGAGAGCTGACGCATCGCCTGATCCCCGTCGCATCCCGCGGCGGGGCCATCGCTTGATCCGCGGCCCGCCGCCACAGGGCCGCCACACGGGAGACGAAGCATGACGGTTAAGGTTGCCATCAACGGATTCGGCCGCATCGGGCGCAACGTGCTGCGCGCCATCATCGAGTCGGGGCGCACCGACATCGAGGTCGTGGCCATCAACGATCTCGGTCCGGTCGAGACCAACGCGCATCTGCTGCGTTACGATTCCGTGCATGGCCGCTTCCCGGCCACGGTGACCGTCGACGGCGACACGATCGACGTCGGTCGCGGCCCGATCAAGGTCACAGCGATCCGCGATCCCAAGGAGCTGCCCTGGGGCGAGCTCGGCGTCGACGTCGCGATGGAATGCACCGGCATCTTCGCCGACCGCGACAAGGCCGCCGCCCATCTGGAGAACGGTTCCAAGCGCGTGCTCGTCTCCGCGCCGGCCTCTGGCGCCGACAAGACCATCGTCTACGGCGTGAACCACGACGCGCTGACGGGCGAGGATCTGGTCGTCTCCAACGCGTCCTGCACCACCAACTGCCTGGCGCCGGTCGCCTCCGTGCTCAACGAAGCCATCGGCATCGAGACCGGCTTCATGACCACGATCCACTCCTACACCGGCGACCAGCCGACGCTCGACACGATGCACAAGGATCTCTACCGCGCCCGCGCCGCGGCGCTGTCGATGATCCCGACGTCGACCGGCGCGGCCAAGGCGGTCGGCCTCGTGCTGCCGGAGCTCAACGGCAAGCTCGACGGCGTCGCGATCCGCGTGCCGACCCCGAACGTCTCGGTCGTCGACCTCAAGTTCGTGGCCAAGCGCGCGACCAGCGTCGAGGAAGTCAACGAGGCGATCCGCGCGGCCGCCAACGGCAGGCTCAAGGGCGTTCTGGGCTTCACCGACGACAAGCTGGTGTCCTGCGACTTCAACCACGACAGCCACTCGTCCGTGTTCCACATGGACCAGACCAAGGTGATGGACGGCACGCTGGTGCGCATTCTCACCTGGTACGACAACGAGTGGGGCTTCTCCAACCGCATGTCCGACACCGCGGTGGCGCTCGCCGCCAAGATCTGACGGCCTCGGGGCGGCGTGAAAGCGTCGCCCCTTTGCCATCCCGCATCCGCGCGCGCCGGCGGCGCGCGGGATCGTGATTCAGCATCGGAATTTGCCTGACATGTCCTTCAAGACTCTCGACGATTTCCCCACGCTCGCGGGCAGGCGCGTGCTCCTGCGCGTCGATCTCAACGTGCCGATGGACGGCAACCGCGTGACCGACACGACGCGCATCGACCGCATCCTGCCCACCTTGCGCGAGATCGCCGACAAGGGCGGACGCGGCGTGCTGCTCGCCCATTTCGGCCGGCCGAAAGGCAAGCCGGTGCTCGAGATGAGCCTGGCGCCGGTCGCCGCCGCGCTGACCGAGCGGCTCGGCAAGCCGGTCGCCTTCGCCGCCGATTGCATTGGCGAGGTGGCGAAGACCGCCGTCGACGCGCTCGGCGACGGCGACATGCTGCTTCTGGAAAACACCCGCTTTCATGCCGGCGAGGAAGCGAACGACGACGCCTTCGCCGATGCGCTCGCCGCAAACGGCGACATCTACGTCAACGACGCCTTCTCCGCCGCCCATCGCGCGCATGCCTCGACCGAGGGCTTGGCGCGCCGTCTTCCGGCCTGCGCCGGACGCACCATGCAGGCGGAACTCGAGGCGCTGGAAAAGGCGCTGACGACGCCGCAACGCCCGGTGATGGCGGTGGTCGGCGGCGCCAAGGTCTCCTCCAAGATCGACCTGCTCTCCAACCTGGTGAAGAAGGTCGACATCCTGGTGATCGGCGGCGGCATGGCCAACACCTTCCTCGCCGCCGAGGGCCGGCACGTCGGCAAGTCGCTGTGCGAGCATGACCTCGCCGACACCGCGCGGGCCATCCGCGCGGCGGCGCAAGACGCCGGCTGCGAGATCGTGCTGCCGCTCGACGCGGTCGTGGCGCGCGAGTTCAAGGCGGGCGCGGCGAGCGAGACGGTCGCCGTCGACGCGATCCCCGACACCGCCATGATCCTCGACGTCGGACCGCAGACGGTCGCCGCCGTCAAGGCCAGGATCGACGCGGCCGCCACGCTGGTGTGGAACGGCCCGCTCGGCGCCTTCGAGATCGAGCCCTTCGACGCCGCCACGGTGACGGCCGCCCGCTATGCGGCGGCGCGCACCAAGAACGGTCCGCTGGTGACGGTGGCCGGCGGCGGCGACACGGTCGCCGCCCTCAATCACGCCGGTGTCGCCGACGACTTCTCCTATGTCTCGACGGCGGGCGGGGCGTTCCTGGAATGGCTTGAGGGCAAGACGCTTCCCGGCGTCGCGGCCCTTGCGCGCTAACACTTTCGGCGATCCCCGCGCGCGGCATCTTCAAAAGCGCGCCGGGTCTGGTATGAAAGCCGCCGACACGGGCGGCACTTGCGACGAGAAGGAAAAGGACGAGCCATGAGCGAGCGTCTCGAGGACATTGCGGCGGCCATGGTGGCCACCGGACAGGGCATTCTGGCGGCCGACGAAAGCACCGGCACCATCAAGAAGCGCTTCGACCAGATCGGCGTGGACAACACCGAGGACAATCGCCGCGACTATCGCGAGATGCTGTTCCGCAGCGACGAGGCGATGACCGACTACATCTCCGGCGTCATCCTGTTCGACGAGACGCTGCGCCAGAACGCCGCCGACGGAACGCCGCTCGTCGATCTGATCAAGGCCGCCGGCGCGGTGCCGGGCATCAAGGTCGACAAGGGCGCCAAGGCGCTCGCCGGCTTCCCGGGCGAGACCGTGACCGAGGGCCTCGACGGCCTGCGCGAGCGCCTCGCCGAGTATTATGCGCTCGGCGCGCGCTTCGCCAAGTGGCGCGCGGTCATCGACATCAACGAGGACGACGGCCTGCCCTCCTCCACCTGCATCCAGGCCAACGCCCATGCGCTCGCCCGCTACGCCGCGCTGTGCCAGGAAGCCGGCATCGTGCCGATCGTCGAGCCGGAAGTCCTGATGGACGGCCCGGCCTCCAGCCACGACATCGAGACCTGCTACGAAGTGACCGAGTGGACGCTGAACACCGTCTTCTCCGAGCTGTTCCAGATGGACGTGCTGCTGGAGGGCATGATCCTCAAGCCGAACATGGTCGTGCCGGGCAAGAACGCCGACATCCAGGCCGCGCCGGAGGAAGTCGCCGAGCTGACCCTGCGCTGCCTGAAGTCGACCGTGCCGGCCGCCGTGCCGGGCATCGCCTTCCTGTCGGGCGGCCAGTCGGACGAACTCGCCACCGAGCACCTGCACCTGATGAACGCCGCCGGCGATCATCCGTGGAAGCTGACCTTCTCCTACGGCCGCGCCCTGCAGCAGGCCGCGCTGAAGGCCTGGGGCGGCGCCACGGACAATGTCCCGGCCGCGCAGGCCGCCTTCCTGCACCGGGCGAAGATGAACGGCCTCGCCGCCAAGGGCGCATGGTCGAAGGATCTGGAAACCGCCTGAGCGGAAACCGCCCGAGGGCACGCAAGCCCCGGCCCGCGCCGGGATCCCGTCAAGGGGACCCGCGCGGGCACGCACCCGAGACCACGCGAGAGGGGCGCATCGCCCCTCTTTTGCCGTGATCGCCCCGCATCCCTGAGGATCGCCGGCCGGGCCAGTTCCGGCCGGCGATCCTTGCATTCACCACCGCCGAACCCGGGACCGCTTTCGCCGTGCATCCGCGTCTTTATCTGATCACGCCGCCCGAGCCCGAGGCCGACCGGCTCGTGCGCGATGTCGAGGCTGCCCTTTCCGGCGGCGACGTCGCCTGTCTGCTCATCGCCGACGACGGCCGGGGCGAGGCCGCCTATCAGGCGCTCGCCGAACGGCTGGTGCCGCTCGGCCAGGCCGCCGGCGCCGCCGTGCTGCTGCACAACGACACCCGCGTCGCGGGCCGCGCGCGCGCCGACGGCGTGCATGTCGACAGCGGCACCGAGGATCTGGAACGCGCGCTCAAGACCTTTCGCCCCGACGGCATCGTCGGCGTCGGCGACCTGCGCGGCCGCCACGACGCGATGACGGTGGCGGAACTCGGCGTCGACTACGTGTTCTTCGGGCTGCTGGAGCGCAGCGCCGACCCCGAGCCCCATGACAAGACGCTGAAGCTCGCGGGCTGGTGGACGGAGGTCTTCGAAACGCCCTGCGTGGCTCTGTCCGGCGCCGACTTCGCCGGGATCGAGACCTGTGCCGCGACCGGCGCCGATTTCGTCGCCGTGCGCGAGGCCGTCTGGGCGCACCCGCAAGGCCCGCAGGCGGCGGTCGCGGCCGCCAACGAGATCCTCGCCCGCTTCGATCTGGCGGACACGGAGGACGCATGACGCGCCGGCCCGCCCGCCCCGGATCGACCGCACGCCTGATCGCCCTCGCCCTTGCGGGCGCGCTTGCGGCGCTTCCGACAGCCGCCGCGCAGACCGCGGACGAGGCGGACCGGACGGAGGCGGCGAGCGAGACGGACGCGGCCGCCCCGGAGATCGCGGTTCCCGACATTCCGGATATGGGCGCGGGCGCCCCCGCGACCCCGACCGCCGACGGCTCCCTGCCGACGCCGCTCAACGAGCGCCCGCCGCTGCCGCTCGAGGTCGAGGGCGAAACCATCGACTATGCCTATGGCGCCTTTCAGCGCGGCTGGTATCTGACCGCGCTGGCGCTCGCGACACCGCGCGCGGAGGAAGGCGACACCGCTGCCCAGACGCTGGTCGGCGTGCTCTACGAAACCGGGCGCGGTGTGCCGCTGGACGCGGAGCGCGCGGCGAGCTGGTACTCCATCGCGGCCGGCAACGGCGATCCGCGCGCCGCCCTTCGCTACGGGCTGCTGCTCCTGAGCGGCATCGGCGTCGAACAGGACAAGGCGCGGGCCGGCGACATGTTCGAACGCGCCTCCGAGGCCGGCATTCCCGAGGCGCTGTTCAATCTCGCCGGGCTCTATCGCACCGGCGAGGGCCGCCCCTTTGACCCCAACCGGGCGCGCGACTTGCTGGAACAGGCCGCCGAGCTCGGCGACATGGACGCCCGCTTCGAGCTCGCCCAGTTCTATCTCGACGGTCCGGCGCATATCCGCGACGAGCGCCGCGCCGCCTTCTGGATGGGCCGCGCCGCCCGCCAGGGTCATATCGGGGCGCAGGTGCGCTATGCCATCCTGCGCTTCAACGGGCGCGGCGTGGCGGCCGACGAGGCGGATGCCGCCGACTGGTTCGAACGCGCCGCGACCTCGGGCAACCCGGTCGCCATGAACCGGCTCGCGCGCGTCTACGCCTTCGGGCGCGGCCGCGAGGCGGATGCCGAAAAGGCCGCCGGCTGGCATCTGGCGGCACGCGCCGCCGGCATCTCCGACCTGCAGCTCGACGGGATCATCGCCAATCTCGACGAGGCGGCGCGCAAGCGGGCGCAGACCTTTGCCCAGGACTACGCCATCTCGCCGCTGGCCCCTGCGGACGACCCCGACCGCCCCACGCCGTGACGCGCGCCCGCCTTTTTGCTTGATCGGCGCCCGGAAGTGTGGTGGACAAACCGCGCAGCGAACACCGTGCCGCATTCCGCTCCGGCCCCGACGGCGAAAGCCGGCCGTCGGCCGACGGGACGGGGCGTGCGTCCCCAGCATTTTGCCAGCGCCCGAACGGCCCCTTCGCCGACGGCGCCGACAGCCAACCGCGAGACAGACCTCATGAAGATCAATGGCAACGAAATCAAACCGGGCAACGTGCTGCAGCACCAGGACACGCTTTGGGCGGTCGTCAAGGTCGAACACGTCAAGCCGGGCAAGGGCGGTGCCTTCGCCCAGGTGGAGATGAAGAACCTCCTCGACGGCCGCAAGCTGAACGAACGCTTCCGCTCCGCCGACAAGGTCGAGCGCGTCCGTCTGGAGCAGAAAGACTTCCAGTATCTCTATCCGCAGGAAGACATGCTGGTGTTCATGGACACCGAGACCTACGAGCAGATCGAGCTTCAGGCGGATTTCGTCGGCGAGCGTGCCGCCTTCCTGCAAGACGGCATGATGGTCACGCTGGAACTCCATGAGGAGCGCCCGATCGGGATCACCCTGCCGCAGTATGTGACGCTGGAGGTCACCGAGGCCGACGCCGTCGTCAAGGGCCAGACCCAGTCCTCGTCCTACAAGCCGGCGATGATGGAAAACGGCGTGCGCGTGATGGTGCCGCCTTTCGTCACGGCCGGCGAGAAGATCGTCGTCGACACCGGTCTGGTGGAATACGTCCGCCGCGCGGACTGACGCTCCCGACCCCGCCTCTGCCCGCCGCAGCGCCGGATCGCTGCGGCGCTTCCTTTCGTTCCCGCCATCAGGTTCCGCGATGTCCCGCTCCGCCATTCTCAACGTCATGGTCCAGGCCGCGCTCAAGGCAGGCCGCAGCCTTGCCCGCGATTTCGGCGAGGTGGAAAACCTCCAGGTGTCGCGCAAGGGGCCGAGCGACTTCGTCTCCGCCGCCGACCTCAACGCAGAGAAGATCGTGCGCGCGGAACTGCAGAAGGCGCGCCCGGGCTACGGCTTCCTGATGGAGGAATCCGGCGAGACGCTCGGCGACGACCCGCAGCACCGCTGGATCGTCGATCCGCTCGACGGCACCACGAACTTCCTGCATGGCATTCCGATCTTCAACATTTCCATCGCGCTGGAGCGCGACGGGGTGATCGTCGCCGGCGTGATCTACAATCCGGCGATGGACGAGCTCTACACCGCCGAGCGCGGACGCGGCGCCTTCCTCAACGACCGCCGCCTTCGGGTCGCCGGGCGCAAGTCGCTGCCCGACTGCGTCATCGGCACGGGCATTCCCTTCCTCGGCGTCGGCGATCATGGCCGCTCGCTGAAGGAAATCCGCCACGTCATGGGCGAGGTCGCCGGTCTGCGCCGCTGCGGCGCGGCCGCGCTCGACCTCGCCTGGACGGCGGCCGGGCGCTTCGACGGCTTCTGGGAACACGGCCTGAAGCCCTGGGACATGGCCGCCGGCATCCTGATGGTGCGCGAGGCCGGCGGCTTCGTCACCGACCCGCAAGGGCGCGACAAGATGTTCGAGAGCGGCTCGATCGTCGCCGGCAACGAGGCGGTGCAGGATCAGCTGCGCAAGCTGCTCGCCAAGGCGCGCGACTGACCGCCCGCAAGCGCGCGAGAATTACGGCTTTTCACACAAGGGCCAATCACGCTATCAAGGGCGCGTCCTCAACAGGGAGAAGACAAGCCCTCATGGCGCGTGCCTATGATCCGTACAGCCTGTCCAGTCCCTGGGTCTATCTGATCCGCATGGCGATCTTCCTGGCCGTGGTGGGCTTCATCGCCCTCATCCTCTACCGCCAGATCGCCACCGCCTTCATGAGCAATCCGGGCCTCAACGGCCTGATCCTCGCCACCGGGCTGATCGGCATCCTGCTGGCCATCCGCCAGGTCATCCGTCTCGTGCCGGAGGTCAACTGGGTCAACGGCTTCCGCCTCGGCGATCCGGGGCTGGAGGTGCGCCGCCCGCCGGTGCTGCTGGCGCCGATGGCGACGCTTCTCGGCAACCGCGTGGGCGAGACGATGCTGTCGCCGGCCACCACCCGCTCGATCCTCGATTCCATCGGCATGCGCCTCGACGAGGCGCGCGAGATGGCCCGCTATCTCACCGGCCTGCTGGTCTTCCTCGGGCTGCTCGGCACCTTCTGGGGCCTGCTGCAGACCGTCGGCTCGGTCAATGTCACGATCCAGAGCCTCGACGTTGGCTCGGGCGATGCCAATGTCATCTTCGAGGATCTGAAAGCGGGGCTCGAAGCGCCGCTGTCGGGCATGGGCACGGCGTTTTCCTCCTCGCTCTTCGGCCTGACCGGCTCGCTCATTCTGGGCTTCCTCGACCTGCAGGCGGGTCAGGCGCAGAACCGCTTCTACAACGAGCTGGAAGACTGGCTGTCGACCCAGACCGAGATCGAGACCGACGAAAGCGGCGCGCCGGTCGGCGGCGGGCTCGACGAATTGCGCTTCGCCATCGAGAACCTGCGCAAGACCGTCGCCGAGGGCGGCGGCGGCGGGGCGGGCCGCAATGCCGCGGTCGCCATGGCCAATCTGGCGGAAGGCATCCAGGGCCTCGTGCAGCACGTGCGCAGCGAACAGCAGATGATGCGCGAATGGGCGGACGAGCAATCCCTGCAGCAAAAGCGCATCGAGGAATTGCTGACCGCCATGTCCGGCGCCTTCGGGCGCCTCAGGGACGAGGGCAAATGACCGCAAGCGCGGCGAAAGGCACACCATGGCTGGCACGCGGCTGAGACGACGCGACGCGCGCACCGACTACTGGCCGGGCTTCGTCGACGCGATGGCCTCGCTGCTGCTGGTCATCATCTTCCTGCTGTCGATCTTCGTGCTCGCGCAATTCTTCCTCGGCCAGCAGCTTTCGGGCCGCGACACGGTGCTGAACCGGCTCAATTCCCAGATCAGCGAGCTGACCGAGCTGCTGGCGCTGGAGCGGGCGAGCAACCGCGACCTGGAAGACACGATCGCCACGCTGAGCGCCAATCTGAGCGACGCGGAGGCCGACCGCGACCGGCTTTCCGGGCTGCTCGACGCCGCCTCCTCGGAAGCCGGCGAGGCGGGCGGCGCGCTCGCCACGCTGGAAAGCGAACTCGACGAGGAACGGCGCCTGTCGCAGCGCGCGCTGTCGCAGGTGGAACTGCTCAACCAGCAGATCTCCGCCCTGCGCCGCCAGATCGCGGCGCTGGAAAACGCGCTGGACGCCTCCGAGACGCGCGACCGGGAAAGTCAGGCCAAGATCGCCGACCTCGGCCGGCGCCTCAATGTGGCGCTGGCCCAGCGCGTGCAGGAACTGTCGCGCTACCGCTCCGACTTCTTCGGCCGGCTGCGCGAGATCCTGTCGCAGCGTTCCGACATCCGCGTGGTCGGCGACCGCTTCGTGTTCCAGTCGGAGGTGCTCTTCCCCTCCGGCACCGACACGATCAATCCCGAAGGCCGGGAGGAACTGGTCAAGCTCGCCGATGCGATCAACGAGCTCTCGGCGCAGATCCCGGAGGAAATCGACTGGGTGCTGCGCGTCGACGGCCACACGGACGCCCGCCCCCTGTCGGGCACCGGGCGCTTCCGCAACAACTGGGAGCTGTCGGCGGCGCGTGCCATTTCCGTCGTGCGCTTCCTCATTGACCAGGGCGTCGATCCCGAACGGCTCGTCGCCGCCGGCTTCGGCGAGTTCCAGCCGCTCGACGAGGGCGACGATCCGGAAGCGCTGGCCCGCAACCGCCGCATCGAGCTGAAGCTCACCGGCCGCTGAGCAAGGCCTCCCTCGCCTTTCCCGCAGCACGCACGCCCCCGCCCGCGCGACGACCGGACAGCCGGCATGAACGGCCGGCATGAACCGGCCAGCTGGCGTGAAAAAGGCGGCTCCGGAGGATCCGAAGCGGCCTTGTCTTCCGGCTTTGGCGATTCCGGGGCGCGAGCCCGCCGTCGTCCGTGCGCAAGACCGAACGGGCGAACCGGCGCGGATCAGGACCGTGTGTCGTCCCCGGTCTCGTCCTCGCTCTCGGCCATGTCCGTGTCGCTCTGCGCGCCATCGTCGTCGTCTGCCATGCCTTCGTCGGCCGCATCGTCAGCGCTCGCCGCATCCGCGCCGTCGTCCTCGGCTTCGTCCTCGGCAACGGGCTCGCCCTTGAGCGAGTTGAGCTTGGCGAAGACGGCGTCGGCGTCGAACTCCTCTTCCGCCGGCCGCGACGGCGCGGGCCGGGCGAAGGCGGCCGCCATCGCCTCTTCCGAGGTGGTCTCGTCGGCCGGCAGCAGGGTCTCTTCCACGTCCGTCTCGGGCCTCGGCGGCAGGTTCTTGGCGGCCTTCTCGACTTCCATGTCGAGCTCGATCTGGCTGCACAGGCCGAGCGTGACCGGATCGGACGGCGTCAGATTCGGCGAGTTCCAGTGGGTCCGCTCGCGAATGGCCTGGATCGTCGGCTTGGTCGTGCCGACGAGCCGCATGATCTGCGCATCCTTCAGTTCCGGATGGTTGCGCACCAGCCAGAGGATGGCGTTCGGGCGGTCCTGACGGCGCGACACCGGCGTGTAGCGCGGGCCCTTGCGCTTGCTCTCGGGCACGCGCGTCTTCGGCTTCTGCAGGTTGAGCCGGTGATCGGGGTTGGCCTGCGCCTTGTCGATCTCCTCGCGGCTCAACTGGCCGGTCATCACCGGGTCGAGGCCCTTGATGCCCTGCGCCGCCTCGCCATCGGCGATCGCCTTGACCTCAAGCGGATGCAGTTTGCAGAAGTCCGCGATTTGCTCGAAGCTGAGCGACGTGTTGTCCACGAGCCAGACAGCCGTCGCCTTGGGCATCAAGGGAGGGGTCGCCATGGGTAAAGTCCTCCTGTGGGCTGTCCCGGTACCCTGGGCGGAAAGCCCCGGATCCGGCAAAGCCGAAAGCGTGTCACGATGACGGGAATGGCGCCGTATATACGCCGAATGCGTCCCGAAATCAAACAATGATCACGCTGCGGCACCGGTTACGAGCACGATCTTTCCGATATGACCGGAGCTCTCCATCCGGGCGTGCGCCTCCGCCGCCCTGGCCAGCGGATAGGTGGAATCCATCACCGGACGCACGGTGCCGGCGGCGATCAGCGGCCAGACCTTCTCCTTGAGCCGGGCCGCGATCGCCGCCTTGAAGGCGTTGTCGCGCGGTCGCAGCGTCGAGCCGGTGTGAATGAGTCGCTTGACCATCAGCCGGGAGAAATTGACGTTTTCGCTGACGCCGTTGAGCGTCGCGATCTGGCAGATGCGCCCCTCGACCGCCGCGACCTTCCAGTTGCGCTCCACATAGTCGCCGCCGACCATGTCGAGGATCACATGCACGCCCGCCTTGTCGGTGATCGCCAGAATCTCGGAAACGAAATCCGCCTCATTGTAATTGATCACGTGATCGGCGCCGAGCCTGCGCGCGGCCTCCGCCTTCTCAGCCGAGCCCACGGTGGTGAACACCTCCGCGCCGAAGGCCTTGGCCAGCTGGATCGCCGTCGTGCCGATGCCCGACGTGCCCCCATGCACCAGAAACCGCTCGCCGGCCGTCAGACCGACCCGGTCGAAGACATTGGTCCACACGGTGAAGAAGGTCTCCGGCAAGGCCGCCGCCTCTTCCATCGAGAGGCCCTCCGGCACCGGCAGCACGCTGCCCGCATGGGCGACGACATACTCCGCATAGCCGCCGCCCGGCACCAGCGCGCAGACCGCGTCGCCGACGGCAACGCCATCGACATGCGGTCCCAGCGCGACGACCGTGCCGGACACCTCGAGGCCCGGAATGTCGGGCGCGCCCGGGGGCGGCGGATAATGTCCACGCCGCTGCAGCACGTCCGGCCGGTTGACCCCGGCCGCCGCCACCCGAATGAGCACCTCGCCCTCGCCCGCCGCGGGAACGGGACGCTCTTCCGGCGCCAGCACGTCCGGCCCGCCCGGGCTCGCAATGCCGATCGCCGTCATCATGCGGGGATGCTCGCTCATGCCTGTCTCCACCTCGTCTCGGGTTGACGTCTCTCCCTTCGTGTACGCATTCCCGCCCGCCGTGACAATCGCGCGCCCGCGCCTCGCCGGCGACGGCTCGATTGACGGCGGGCGGCTGCACGGACATCCTTGACCGGGGACCTGACTGCGGGCGAGGCACCGGGCACGGGAGAAGCGACCATGGACGACAAGGATATCCTGCGATCCGCGACACCGGTGGTGCTGGGCGAGGATCTCGCACGGCTTTCGGAGAGCGAACTGGACGAACGAGTCGCCCGGCTGAGGGCCGAAATCGCGCGCGTCGAGGCGGAGCGCGAGGCGCGCGGCGGCGTGCGCGCGGCGGCGGACGCGCTGTTCCGCAAATAGACACCTGATAAGACCATGTAACGACTTGCGAATTCGGGAGCGGCGACGCAAGGTGACCCAAAACAGGTCATTCAAATTTTAATCGTTTACCACTTATTAAGCTTTCTGATTCATAACTGTGTATATCCAGTCATCTGGATTTCGAGTGGCTCCTGTCCACTCTGTTTGACGCCTCCCTGTTAATGACTTCGAGCCGCGGTCTCCGCGGCTCTTTTTTTGCCCGCCACTTCGGTGTATCCCGGAGACGGATCGCAAAGACGCGCTCCGGCGGTTGGCACGCGGATTGCGTGGACAGCCCCGACACAACAGCGTCAGACCCGTTTCGGGACACCGCACGCCGCAGCAGGCGGCAGGCCGGTGCCCGGACGACGCGACCCAGGCGTTCAAAGGAGGCACAGGCAGATGACGGACCGGCAGAATCGGAGCCTTGGCGACGGACCGATCGCATTCGCCGACCGGTTGGCCAACTCGGAGATGTTCTCCGCCCTGTTCCGGGATGGCATGGCCCTGGTCGAGGAGACCGCCGCCTATCTCGACGGCGAAGGCCGCCGGGAATCGAAGTCGCTGCCGCGCGCCGCCTCGCTCGCCTATGCGACCGAATCCATGCGGCTCACCACGCGGCTGATGCAGATGGCCTCCTGGCTGCTGCTGCAGCGTGCGGTCAACGAGGGCGAGATGACGCCCGAGCAGGCCGGAAGCGAGAAGAACAAGGTCCGCCTCGACAATCTGTCGAGCAGCCAGAGCGGTCCCGGCTGGGACGAGCTTCCCGACAGCCTGCGCGACCTGATCGACCGCTCGGTGCGCCTGCAGGGCCGCATCCAGCATCTCGACCGCATGCTGCACGAAGACCGCACCGCGCGCGCCGAGGTCGTCGACAATCCGGTCGCCCAGCAGCTCAACGTGCTCACGGCGGCCTTCGGCCAGTCCCGCACGCCGTCCTGATCCCCCGCTCCGCCGCGCGCCCCGCCCGAGGGGCGCGGGCGTCCGGGCCATCGGAGCCACGACAGACGATCCCGGCAACGCTCCACCCACAAAGCAAAGCTCCACAAACAAAAACCCCGGCCGACAGGCCGGGGTTTTCGCGTTTGACGCCCGCTGAAACGGGTCTTTGCAACCGGCGCGGCGCGCGTTGCGCGACGGCCAGCGCGATCAGTTGCCGAGGAAACCGGCGTATTTGTTCTTGAAGCGCGACACGCGGCCGCCGCGGTCCATCAGCTGACGGTCGCCGCCGGTCCAGGCCGGATGCGTGCGCGGATCGATATCGAGCTGCAGCGAGTCGCCTTCCGAGCCATAGGTGGACTTGGTGAAGAACTCGCTGCCGTCGGTCATGACGACCTTGACGGTGTGGTAGTCGGGATGAATGTCTTTTTTCATCGTCTGTCCCCGTGCCTGCGATAACACCGGCCTTCGGGGAGGTCCGGCGTGGGATGAAACGGTGATCGCCGCACCCCCCTGTCGCAACGAGGGAAGGACGCCGTGAAACGGCGCGGATCCTGTCGCGGTCGGAGGGTGCAAGGCGTGCCTGGGTCGGAGACGCACGCGCCCGGCCCGAAACCTTGGTCGCGAGCGTATACCCGATCGCGCATGCGAAGACAAGGGCGCGCATCCAAAGACACGGGCGCGCAGGCGCAGGCGAGACGCCCGCCCCGGCAGATCCCCTTGCAGGCCGCAGCGCGGGCGGGGTGCGGCACCGTTGGCCTTGACGCGCGGAACTGGTTATGGTCCCCCCAGTCGCGTCTGGCCCGCAGATCGGGCTCACCGAGCAAGCTCACCCGCGTGACGGCGACATAACGACAGCCACGTGGCAACGGAGAGAAGAAACACAGCGTGTCCAGGTACGGTTCCTCGTCCGCGCCCGCCGGTGACGGCAAGCGCGATCTTCGCCCGCTGGCGGCCCTTCTGCCCTATGTGGCCCGCTACAAGCTGCACGCGGCTCTCGCCGCGCTGGCGCTGCTCGGCGCCTCGGCGACGACGCTGGTGCTTCCGGTCGCCATCCGGCGCATGATCGACTACGGCTTCGGCGCCGACGACCCGTCTCTGGTCAACAACTATTTCACCGTGCTGATCATGGTCGCCGCCGCGCTCGCGACCTTCTCGGCGCTGCGCTACTTCCTCGTGACCTCGCTGGGCGAGCGCATCGTCGCCGACGTGCGCGCCGACGTCTTCTCCCACCTGATGTATCTGTCACCCGCCTATTACGACAGCGCCAAGTCGGGCGAGATGGTGTCGCGACTGACCGCCGACGCCACCCAGGTCAAGTCCGCGGTGGGTCTCAGCGCCTCGATCGCGCTGCGCAACATGGTGATGTTCCTCGGCGCCTCCAGCATGATGGTGGTGACGAGCCCGCGCCTGTCGCTCTTCGTGCTCGGCGCCATTCCGGTCATCGTGCTGCCGCTGATCGCCTTCGGCCGCGCCGTGCGCCGGCGCTCGCGCCACGCCCAGGACACGCTCGCCGACGCCTCCGCCTATGCCTCCGAGGCGATCGGCGCGATCCGCACGCTGCAGGCCTTCACCAACGAGACCTTCGCCGGCAGGCGCTTCGCGGGCTCCGTCGACGAGGCCTATCGCGCCGCGCGCACCGCCATCCTGGCGCGCTCCGTGCTCACCGCCTTCGCCATCTTCATCATCGCCTCCAGCGTCGTCACCGTGCTGTGGGTCGGCGCCAGCGACGTCTTCGAGGGGCGGATCACCGCCGGCGAGCTGGGGCAGTTCCTGCTCTATTCGATCTTCGCCGCCGGCGCGCTCGGCGAGCTGAGCCAGGTCTGGGGCGACGTGTCGCTGGCCGCCGGCGCCGCCGAACGCCTGTCCGAACTGCTGAGGATCAAACCGCAGATCGCCCCGCCGAAGGACCCCGTCGCCCTGCCCGAGCGCATGGAGGGGGCCGTCCACTTCGACCGGGTCACCTTTGCTTATGCGCAGGGAAACGGCCAGCCGGTGCTCGACGACATCGACCTCGAGATCGCACCGGGCGAGACGGTCGCGGTGGTGGGCCCGTCGGGCGCGGGCAAGTCCACGCTGTTTCATCTCCTGATGCGCTTTTACGATCCGGACGCCGGCGCGATCCGCATCGACGGCATCGATCTGAAGGACTGCGATCCGACCGACATTCGCCGTCACATCGCGCTGGTGCCGCAGGACACGACCGTTTTCGGCGCCAGCATCGCGGAGAACATCGCCTTCGGTCGGCCGGAGGCCTCGCGCGCCGACATCGAGGCGGCCGCCGTCGCGGCCTCGGCCGATGAATTCGTCAAGGCGATGGCCGAGGGCTACGACACGCCCGTGGGCGAACGCGGCGTCACGCTGTCCGGCGGCCAGCGCCAGCGTGTCGCGATTGCCCGGGCGATCCTCAAGGACGCCCCGATCCTGCTCCTCGACGAGGCGACCAGCGCGCTCGACGCGGAGAGCGAAACGCTTGTCCAGGCGGCGCTGGAGCGGCTGATGGAGGGGCGCACCACGCTCGTCATCGCCCACCGGCTCGCGACCGTTCTCAAATGCGACCGCATCGTCGTGATGGAGGGCGGACGCATCGTCGAGACCGGCCGGCACGAGGATCTCGTCGCCCGGGGCGGGCTCTACGCGAAGCTCGCCAAGCTGCAGTTCGAGACCGGCGCCCAGGCCTTCGCCGCCGCCACGGGAGACCGCTCGGCGGCGGAATGACACGCGAAGCCAGGGGCCGGGCAGGCAGACGGCGCCTCAGGCGATGCGAGGGTCACGCCGTGTCGATGCGCTTTTGAAAGAAGATCCGCGCCTGGCCGGCCGGATGATCGGCGATGCGGCCGAATTCCGCGAAGCCGAGCTTGCGATAGAAGTCCGGAGCCTGAAAGGCGAAGGTATCAAGCCAGATGCCGATGAGCCCGCTGGCGCGCGCCTCGCTTTCCAGCGCCTCGAGCAACCGCCGCCCGATCCCGCGCCCGCGCGCCGCGTCCGAAACGGCAAGCAGTTCGACATACGCCCAGTCGGCAATGAATTTGCCGGTAAGTCCGCCGAGATAGGTCTCCCCGTCCCAGGCTTCCAGCGCAAGCTCCCGCATGCTGAAGGCATGACCCTGCGCGACGGCATGCGCCTCCAGCAACGCGCCGATGCGCTGTTGCGCCGGGGCCACGGGTTCGCGCAGGCTCCGAATTTCGATCATCGCAAAGCGCCCGCGCGCGCCACGGCCTCGCGGCCGCGGGCCATCGCCGGCGGCCGCGTCCGTCTCAGTCCTCGTCCGGCACCGGAACGGTGTAGTTCAGCGGCAGCCGGCCGCCGTCGGCATAGATCGTCTGGCCGGTGATGTAGCTCGCGTCCTGCGAGGCGAGGAAGGCCGCGACGCCCGCGATCTCCGATGCCTCGCCGATCCGCCCCATCGGCGTGCGCGACAGGATACGCGACTTGGCCGCCGGGTCCGCATTCACCGCCGCCAGCATGTCGGTCATGATCGAGCCCGGGCCGATGCCATTGACGCGAATGCCATGGGGCGCGAGCGCCAGCGCCATCACCTTGGTGAGCTGGTTCACGCCGCCCTTGGAGACCGAGTAAGGCACCTGGTTGGGGATCGCGAAGACCGCGTTCACCGAGGACATGTTGATGATACAGCCGGGCGCGCCGCCGCCCTTCACCTTCTCCACCATGTGACGCGCCACCGCCTGGCTGCACAGGAAGGTGCCTTTCAGGTTGACGCCGAGCACGCGGTCGAAATCCGCTTCCTCAAGGTCCAGGAAATCGGCGCCGACGACGATGCCGGCGTTATTGACGAGAATGTCGATGTCGCCGAAGGCGTCCAGCGTCGCGGCGACGAGATTGCGCACGTCCAGCTTCTCGGCGACGTTGCAATGCACGAACAGCACCTCGCCGAGCGCCTTGAGCTCGGCCTCCACGGCTTCGCCGCGCGTCTCGTCCATGTCGGCGATGACGACCTTCGCCCCGTCCGCGACGAAGCGGCGGGCGATGGCCAGACCGATACCGCCGGCCGCGCCGGTGACGATGGCTACCTTGTTTTCCAGGGACACGGGATCCTCGCTTTGGTCGTGAGATCTCGGAAGTACGCCTCGCCTCGAGGCGGAGGGGACGATGCACGCCCCACGCGCCATCACGCCGGGCGGGAGCACCCCGGCCGAGACCATAGGCCGGCTTCCCCGGCCTGTCGATGGCCCCGGCAGGCGCGCCGCCGGGCCGGCCCCGGGCGCACGATGGCGCCACCCGTGAACGCCGCGCGGACGCTGTGTCACCCTGTCGCAGAACCGCCTTGCGCGCCGATTCCGCCTGTGGACAGACGCGCCATCGCGGGGACCCCACAAGGTGCTGCCGTTCGCCGCATCCCCTCACCGCATCGGCGTCCTACTTCACGGGGCGAGCCGGTCCCGATCCGGATGTGTTCTGTAGTATGGAGCCTGCGATGGACGCCCTGATGCTGTCCCGGATACAATTCGGAGCGAATATCTCGTTCCACATCCTGTTCCCGACGATCAACATCGCGCTTGCCTGGGCGTTGCTGTTCTTCAAGCTGCGTTACAATGCGACGGGACACGAGCACTGGCGACAGGCCTATCGGTTCTGGGTGAAGGTCTTCGCCCTGTCGTTCGGTCTCGGCGTGGTGTCGGGCATCGTCATGTCCTTCCAGTTCGGGACCAACTGGCCCGGCTTCATGGAAACGGTCGGCAACATCGCCGGGCCGCTGCTCGCCTATGAAGTGCTCACCGCCTTCTTCCTGGAAGCGGCGTTTCTCGGGATCATGCTGTTCGGCATGAGCCGGGTGCCCAACTGGCTGCACACGCTGGCGACCTTTCTCGTCGCCTTCGGCACCTTGATGTCGGCCTTCTGGATCCTGGTGCTGAGCAGCTGGATGCACACGCCGGCCGGCTTCGAGATGCGCGACGGCGCCGCCCATGCCACCGACTGGATGGCCATCGTCTTCAACCCCTCCATGCCCTATCGGCTGGTTCACATGTTGCTGGCCTCGGGGCTGACGGTGGCGTTCCTGATCGCCGGCCTGTCGGCCTATCGCTGGCTGGTCGGCGACCGGGGCGCGGAGGTGCGCGCGAGCCTGCGCTTCGCGCTGGTGCTCGCCGCCGCCCTCATTCCCGCGCAGATCCTGGCCGGCGACATGCACGGGCTCAACACGCTGGAGCATCAACCGCAGAAGGTCGCGGCGATGGAGGGCAACTGGGAGACCCGTGGTCAGGTTCCGCTTCTGCTGTTCGCCCTGCCCGACGAGGAGGCACGCGAAAACCGCTTCGAGCTGAAGATCCCCTATGGCGCGTCGCTCATCCTCAAGCACGACCCCGACGGCGTCGTGCCGGGATTGAACGATTTCGTCGCCGAGGACGGTACGGCGCTGCACCCGCCGGTCGCGCCCGTCTTCTTCGCCTTCCGCATCATGGTCGGCGTCGGCTTCGCCATGCTGCTTGCAAGCTGGGGCGCGCTGGCGCTGATGGCACGCCGCCACGACGGCGCGCGCTGGCGGATCGAGGCCCTGCCGCGCCCGCTGCTGTGGGGGCTGGTCGCCATGACCTTCTCCGGCTGGGTGGCAACGCTTGCCGGCTGGTACACGACCGAAATCGGCCGACAGCCCTGGCTGGTGGATGGCGTGCTGACCACGCAAGCGGCCGTCGGCGACGTCGGCTCCGGCATGGTGGCCACCACGCTGGCAATCTATCTGACGGTCTACGCCGTGCTGTTGCTCGCCTATATCGCCGCGCTGGTGCATCTCGCCCACAAGGCGGCCGGCGGCGCGACCCCGCCCGCCGACCGGTCGGAACGCGCCGCCGGCCCCGCCCTCATGCCCGCGGAGTGACGCCATGATGACGCTGTTCGGAGATCCCGAAATCTGGCTGCCGGTGGCCTTCGCCGGCCTGATGGGCCTGTCGGTGCTGATCTACGTCGTGCTCGACGGGTTCGACCTGGGCGTCGGCCTGCTGTTTCCCTTCGCAAGCGATGCGGAAAAGGACCGCATGGTTGCCTCCATCGGCCCCTTCTGGGATGCGAACGAGACTTGGCTGGTGCTCGCCATCGGCCTGCTGCTCGTCGCCTTTCCCGCCGCCCACGGCGAGATCCTCTCGGCGCTCTATCTGCCGGTGGCGCTCATGCTCGTCGGGCTGATGCTGCGCGGCGTCGCCTTCGAGTTTCGCGCCAAGGCGCCGGCGCGGTGGAAACCGCACTGGAACATGGCCTTTCATCTCGGCTCGCTGGCGACCGCGCTCAGCCAGGGCTTCATGCTGGGGCTCTACATCATGGGGCTGGAATGGACCGCCGCAAGCCTCGCCTTCGCCGGGCTGACGGCGCTGGCGCTGGCGCTTGCCTACGGCCTGATCGGTGCCTGCTGGCTGATCCTCAAGGCGCAGGACGATCTGCAGCGCAAGGCGGTCGGCTGGGCCCGCGTCGGGATCTGGGGCGCGGCCGGCGGGTTGCTGGCGGTCTCGCTGGCGACGCCGGCCGTCAGCCCGCGCATTCTGGACAAGTGGCTGTCGGTGCCCGAGATCCTGCTGCTGGCCCCGCTGCCGCTCGGCTCGCTCGCCTGTCTCGCGGTGCTGTGGCTTTCCCTGCGCGCCCAGCCGCGCGCCGACCACGCCTTCGACTGGGTGCCCTTCGTGGCGACGACGTGTCTGTTCGTGCTGGCCTTCACCGGGCTCGCCTATTCCTTCTACCCCTACGTGGTGCCCGATGCGCTGACGATCTACGCGGCGGCGAGCGCCCCGGAAAGCCTGATGATCATCCTCATCGGCACACTCTTCGTGCTGCCGGTGATCGTCGGCTACAGCGCGCTCAGCTACTACGTGTTTCGTGGCAAGGCGACCGCGCTCAGCTACGACTGACGCCGGCCCTCGCCGGCACAGTCGACCCGAAACGCCCGGACCGCGCGCCTGTTTGGCCCGCGGCCCGACACCACCCGACAGAGGGCGCGGTCAGCCCGACTTGACGAGACCGTGCGCCTTCAGCGCCTCCTCGATCTCCTCGAGGATCGCCGGGTCGTCGATGGTCGCGGGCATCTTCACCTCGTCGCCATCGGCGATCTGGCGCATGGTGGCGCGCAGGATCTTGCCCGAGCGCGTCTTGGGCAGCCGGTCGACGGTGATCGCCAGCTTGAAGGCGGCGACGGGGCCGATCTTCTCGCGCACCAGCTTGACGAGTTCCGCCTCGATCTCCGCGTGCGGACGGTCGACGCCGGCCTTCAGCACGACGAAGCCGAGTGGCGCCTGGCCCTTCAGCGTGTCGACGATCCCGATCACCGCGCATTCGGCGACATTCGGATGGCTCGCCAGCACTTCTTCCATGGCGCCGGTCGACAGACGGTGGCCGGCCACATTGATGATGTCGTCGGTGCGCGCCATGATGAAGAGGTAGCCCTCGTCGTCCATGACGCCGGCGTCCGCCGTCTTGTAGTAGCCGGGGAACTCCGCGAGATAGCTCGCGTGAAAACGCTCGGGCGCGTTCCACAGGGTCGGCAGGCAGCCCGGCGGCAGCGGCAGCTTGACCACCACATTGCCGAGCGTGCCGGCCGGCACGGGATGGCCGGCGTCGTCCAGCACCTGCACGTCGTAGCCCGGCATCGGCACGGTCGGCGACCCGTGTTTGATCGGCAGGGCGCCCAAGCCCAGCGGATTGCCGACGATGGCCCAGCCGGTTTCCGTCTGCCACCAGTGATCGATCACCGGCACGCCGAGCATGTCCTCCGCCCATTGCAGCGTGTCCGGGTCGGCGCGCTCGCCGGCCAGGAACAGCGAGCGGAAGCTGGCGAGGTCGTAGTCGTCGATCAGCTTGCCGTCCGGGTCTTCCTTCTTGATCGCGCGAAACGCGGTCGGCGCGGTGAAGAGGCTCGCCACGCCGTGCTCGGAGATCACCCGCCAGAAGACGCCGGCGTCCGGCGTGCCGACCGGCTTGCCCTCGAAGACGATCGTCGTCGCCCCTTGCAGCAGCGGCGCATAGACAATGTAGGAATGGCCGACGACCCAGCCGACGTCGGAGGCCGCCCAGAACACCTCGCCCGGCTGGATGCCGTAGAGATTGGACATCGACCACTTGAGCGCGACCATGTGGCCGCCGTTGTCGCGCACCACGCCCTTGGGCTGCCCCGTCGTGCCGGAGGTATAGAGGATATAGAGGGGATCGGTCGCCTTGACGGGCACGCAGGGCACGGTCCGCCCGGCCGCGAGCGCCGCGTCCATCAGGGCGCCCAGATCGTGATCGCGGCCCGGCCGCAGGGTGGCGTCCGCCTGTTCGCGCTGCAGCACGAAACAGCTGTCCGGCTTGTGCGTGGCGATCTCGATCGCTTCGTCGAGCAGCGGCTTGTAGGCCACGACCCGGCCCGGCTCGATGCCGCAGGAGGCGGCGACGATGGCCTTGGGCCTGGCGTCGTCGATGCGGGTGGCGAGTTCGCGCGCGGCGAAACCGCCGAAGACGACGGAATGGATCGCGCCGAGCCGGGCGCAGGCGAGCATCGCCATCACCGCTTCCGGGATCATCGGCATGTAGATGATCACCCGGTCGCCCTTCGCGACGCCCTGGTCGGCGAGCACCGCGGCGATGGCGTTCACCCGCTCCAGCGTCTCCTCATAGGTGAAGGTCGCCTTCTTGCCGGTGATCGGGCTGTCGTAGATGATCGCCGGCTGACCCGGGCGGCCGCGCTCCACATGCCGGTCGAGGCAATTGTAACAGGTGTTGCATTCCGCCCCGGCGAACCATTGACCGTAGCCGCCAAGGCTAGCGTCGAACACCGTGTCCCAGGGCTTGATCCAGTCGATCTCGGCCGCCGCGCTGGCCCAGAACCCTTCCGGATCGCGTTTCCAGCCCTCGTAGACCTCATGGTAGCGGCTTGCCATCGATACGCTCCTCCCTGACGGCCGGAGCGGCGCGGGGAAGCCTGCGGGCCTTTCGCGCACCGTCCCGGATCGCTGTCGCTTTTGGTCAGCGTATCTGCCGCCAGCGACGCGCGAAAGGCAAGATCGGCGGCGTAAGACATTCGGCGGATGGGGGAGTTGCGTAGGCAGATCGTCGGGAGGCTTCGCGGGAAACCGCGGCTGCGCAGGCCGTCCCGGGCGCGCGCTCCGCAGGCGGGCTCGACGCGGCCGCGCGACGGCCCTAAACAGAAAGCCATGCGGCGCATCGTGCCGCCGCACCCGCCCGCGCCGCCGTGCCAACACCTCTTTGCCAACCGCCCGCGCCTCTTGCCAAGAGAAAGCCCTGCCGTGCTTCCGATCGCCGATCCGGTCTTCTATGCCTTCGCCGTTCCGGCCGTGCTCGTGGTCGGCCTTGCCAAGGGCGGTTTCGCGGGGCCTCTGGGGCTGCTCGGCGTGCCGCTGATGGCGCTGGTGATCCCCCCGGTTCAGGCGGCCGCCATCATGTTGCCGATCCTGATCGCGATGGACATGGCCGGGCTTGCCGCCTATCGCAAGAGCTTCGACACGAAGAGCCTCGCGATCCTTCTGCCCGGCGCGCTGGTGGGGATCGGGATCGGCTATCTCACCGCCGCGCAGGTGTCGGACGCCCATGTGCGGCTGCTGGTCGGTCTGGTCGCGATCCTCTTCGCGGCGAACGCCGCCCTCGGCGGCGCCTTCCACGGCGCGCCGCGCCCGCACCGACCCTGGGCCGGGCGCTTCTGGGGCGCGATATCCGGCTTCACCAGTTTCGTCAGCCATGCCGGCGGGCCGCCGTTCCAGTTCTACATGCTGCCGCTCCGGCTCGATCCGGTACGTTTCGCCGGCACGGCCGTCGTCTTTTTCACCACCGTCAACGCGGTGAAACTCGTGCCCTACACCGCGCTCGGCCAGTTCGACACGCGCAACCTCGCCACTTCCGCCGTGCTGCTGCCGCTCGCCCCGCTCGCCACCTTCGCCGGCGTGTGGCTGGTGAAACACGTCGACGCCTCCGTCTTCTACAAGATCACCTATGCCGCCGTCGGGCTGATCGGGCTGAAACTCCTGTGGGACGGGGTCGCCGGCATCCTGGCGTGAGCGGGTCGCGGTTCGCCGCGCCGCCGGGCGATCCGGGCATTGATCGCCTGCGGCTTTGCCGCTTTGATGGTGCGCCGCCGCGCGGCGCACCCGTTGACACTGGAGGACCTCATGGCCGAGACCGGCAGCCCCTACATGCGCGATCTGGACAAGACGCAGGCCAACTACACGCCCCTGTCGCCGTTGAGCTTCCTGGCGCGGGCGGCGAGCGTCTTTCCCGAACACACGGCGATCGTGCACGGCCGCCAGCGCACCTCCTACGCGGACTTCTACGCCCGCAGCCGGCGACTCGCCTCCGCGCTGCGCCAGCGCGGCATCGGCAAGAACGACACGGTGACGGTGATGCTCTCCAACACCCCGCCGATGCTCGAGGCCCACTACGGCGTGCCCATGGCCGGCGCCGTGCTGCATTCGCTCAACACACGGCTCGACGCGGCGATCATCGCCTTCCAGCTCGACCACGCCGAAAGCAAGGTGGTGATCACCGACCGCGAATATGCCTCCGTCATGAAGGAAGCGCTGGCGCTGGCCAGCGTCGATCCGCTCGTCGTCGACTATGACGATCCCGAGTTTGCCCAGGACGGCGCGCGGCTCGGCACGCTCGACTACGAGGCCCTCCTGGCCGAGGGCGATCCGGAGTTCGCCTGGGCCCTGCCGGAGGACGAGTGGGACGCGATCTCGCTGAATTACACCTCGGGCACCACCGGAAACCCCAAGGGCGTGGTCTACCACCATCGCGGCGCCTATCTGCTGGCGCAGGCCAACATTCTCACCGCCTCCATGGGCAAGCATCCCGTCTATCTGTGGACGCTGCCGATGTTCCACTGCAACGGCTGGTGCTTTCCCTGGTCGCTGTCGGTGGTCGCGGGCACCCATGTCTGCCTGCGCTGGGTGCGCCAGAAGCCGATCTGGGACGCGCTCGCCGACGAGGGCGTCACCCATCTGTGCGGCGCGCCGGTGGTCATGTCGACGATCCTCAACACGCCCGACGCCGACAAGCGCGACCTCGCGGGCCGCGCGGTCGAGTTCTTCACCGCCGCCGCGCCGCCGCCCGAGGCGGTGCTCGCCGCGATGAAGGACGCGGGCTTCAACGTCACCCATCTCTACGGGCTGACGGAGGTCTATGGCCCCGCCGTCGTCAACGAATGGAAGGCGGACTGGGACGGGCTGGCCGGTGCCGACCAGGCCGCCCTCAAGGCGCGTCAGGGCGTGCGCTATGTGGCGCTCGACGGGCTCACCGTGATGGACCCCGAGACCATGACGCCGGTGCCGGCCGACGGGGAGACGCTCGGCGAGGTCATGTTCCGCGGCAACGTGGTGATGAAGGGCTATCTGAAGAACCCGGACGCGACGGCCAAGGCCTTCGCCGGCGGCTGGTTCCATTCCGGCGATCTCGGCGTGCTGCACCCCGACGGCTACATCCAGCTCAAGGACCGCTCCAAGGACATAATCATCTCCGGCGGCGAGAACATCTCCTCCATCGAGGTGGAGGATGTGCTGTTCAAGCACCCGGACGTGATCGCCGCCGCCGTCGTCGCCAAGCCGGACGACAAGTGGGGCGAAACGCCCTGCGCCTTCGTCGAGACGCGGGCAGGCACCGCGGTGAGCGCGGACGATCTGATCGCCTTCTGCCGCGAGCGCCTCGCCCACTTCAAGGCCCCGCGCCATGTGGTCTTCACCGACCTGCCCAAGACCTCCACGGGGAAGATCCAGAAGTTCGTCCTGCGCGAGCGCGCCCGGGAGATGTGAGCGCGCAAGGCGCGCGGGCATGAAACGACGAAAGCCGCGGCAGGGGCCGCGGCTTTCATGTGTCGGGTTCCGACTGTCGTGTCGAACTGTCGTCTCAAGCAGTGCGGATCATGGCAGGGCCGCGCATGTCGCTGACGGCCGTGTCGATCCGCGCCGGGCTCCGTATACCGGATCCCGCAGAATCGGATCTCAGTGTACGGTTTCGGACGTTCTCAGCCGTTCGATCTCGTCCTTGAGCTGAAGTT
This sequence comes from Stappia sp., assembly GCF_040110915.1. Classification (NCBI taxonomy): domain Bacteria; kingdom Pseudomonadati; phylum Pseudomonadota; class Alphaproteobacteria; order Hyphomicrobiales; family Stappiaceae; genus Stappia; species Stappia sp. Next base: position 3,414,348 of record NZ_CP157793.1, read on the forward strand.
TCTGACGCTTGAGGGAGGCGATTTCAAGCGAGTCCGCGCTGGGGTGACGCCGGGCGTCTTCCAGCTTGCGCTCCAGGTCCGAGTGGCGTTTCTGCAACTCGACGAGATGCGACTGAAGGGACATGGATAACCTCCTTGCCTATGCGCTTTCGACAACAGGAGTGTGACACACAGCCCCCCGCCTGTCGAACGATTCCGACCGGAATCGACCGCCCGAAACCGGCGGATTTCCGCGAAAACACCCCCATGCGACGGTGTGTCCGGGCGCGCCCTGCACGCTCTGCACGAGATCCCGGGCGGTCGCCTCTTGCCCCCTACCGTTTCGCCGCCCCGCGCGGTATCCTCGCCGGGCAGCGATGGACCGGGGGCCGTACGTCCCGGGCGCGGCATAAGGAGCAGGGAATGGATTCCGGACTGAACGGCGGCGACGACGAGAAAGCCGTTCGCATGGAACTGGCGCGGCTGCGCCAGGAGCACCGCGATCTCGATAGCGCAATCGATGCCATGAGCGAGTCCGGCCGCGCGGACGCCTTGCAGATCCAGCGCCTCAAGAAGAAGAAGCTCGCGCTCAAGGACCGGATCGCGACGCTGGAGGACAAGCTGCTTCCCGATATCATCGCCTGACGCCTGTGCCCGACGCCATGGCCCGACGGGATCACCCGGTAGTATGGTGCGCTATCCGCGCCGGACAGCGGCCGCCGCGGTTGCGCCGGCGGGCAGGCCGCCTATAGTGCATCCCCTTCCGGCGGCCCACCCCGTGGTGGCCGCTTCCCTCGTTCCCAGGCGCAAGGACCCCTGAGGCGCATGACCACCGACACGCCGCTTGTGGCGATCATCATGGGCAGTCAGTCCGACTGGCCCACCATGAAACACGCTGCCGACACGCTGGCGGCGCTGGAGATCGCGCATGAGGCGCGCATCGTCTCCGCGCATCGCACGCCCGAGCGGCTCTACGATTTCGCCAGGGGCGCGCGCGATGCGGGCGTCAAGGTGGTGATCGCCGGCGCCGGCGGCGCGGCGCATCTGCCCGGCATGACCGCCTCCATGACGCCGCTGCCGGTCTTCGGCGTGCCGATCGAGTCGCGCACCCTCAAGGGCGAGGACAGCCTGCTGTCGATCGTGCAGATGCCGGCCGGCATCCCCGTCGGCACGCTGGCCATCGGGCGGGCCGGGGCGGTCAACGCCGCGCTGATGGCGGCGGCCGTTCTGGCGCTGAACGATCCCGCCCTTGCCGACCGGCTCGACGCCTGGCGCGCGCGCCAGAGCGCGGCGGTCGCCGAGCGCCCCGTCGACGAGGCCTGACCGCCCGCGACCCGGCCAAGACCTTTCGCGGCGCAGGCGACCGGCGCCGCAGCCCCCGAGCAGCCCCCAGACGACCGCCACGAGACCCGCCACGAGACCCGCCACGAGACCCGCATGACCCGCTCCCGCGACTTCACCCCGCTCGTTCCGGGCGAGACGATCGGCATTCTCGGCGGCGGCCAGCTCGGCCGCATGCTGGCGCTCGCCGCCGCCCCGCTCGGTCTCAAGACGCATGTCTTCTGCCCCGATCCGGCAAGCCCCGCCTTCGAGGTCGCGGCCGCGCGCACCGTCGCGGCCTACGACGACACGGCCGCGCTCGACGCCTTCGCGGCCGCCGTCGATGTGGTTACCTACGAATTCGAGAACGTGCCCGGTCCGACCGCCGCCCATCTGGCCGAACGGGTCGCGGTGCATCCCGGGCCGGGCGCGCTCGCCGTCGCGCAGGATCGGCTCGACGAAAAGACCTTCCTGCGCGAGGCCGGTGTGCCGATCGCCGACTTCCGGCGCATCGACGCCGAGGCGGACCTGGCGCCGGCGCTCGCCGATCTCGGCGGAGCGGGCGTCCTGAAGACGCGCCGCATGGGCTACGACGGCAAGGGGCAGACGATGCTGCGCTCCGTCGCCGACGCGGAGGGGGCCTTCACGCGTCTGGGCGGCGTGCCGGCGATCCTGGAAGCCTTCGTGCCCTTCGAACGCGAGGTGTCGGTGATCGCCGCACGCGGCGTCGACGGAACCTTGCGCGCCTATGACGTGGCCGAGAATGTCCACCGCGACCACATCCTCAAGACCTCCACCGTGCCGGCGACCCTCGACGCGGATACGGCGGCTGAGGCCCGTATGCTCGCCGAACGCATCGCCGACCGGCTCGACTATGTCGGGGTGATCGGGGTCGAAATGTTCGTGTTGCCGGAAGGCGGGGAGACCCGGCTGCTGGTCAACGAGATCGCGCCTCGGGTGCACAATTCCGGCCACTGGACCCAGGACGCCTGCCTTGTGTCGCAATTCGAGCAGCACATGCGCGCCGTCGCCGGCTGGCCGCTCGGCAGCGCGGAGCGCCATTGCGACGTGGTCATGGAAAACCTGATCGGTGCGGAGGCCGGGCGTTGGGCCGAGATCCTCGCCGACCCCGACGCCGCGTTGCATCTCTACGGCAAGGCCGAGACGCGCCCGGGCCGCAAGATGGGCCACGTCAACCGGATCCGCCCCTTGCGCGCGTGATCCTCGCGCGCCCGAACTGCCTGCGCCGTAGCCAACCCGGCCAATGGCAAGATCAGATCAGCCCGATTCGCTCGCGCAACGCGAAGCGCCAGATGGCGATCACCGCGACGAAGGCAAGCCCGATCGCCAGTCCCCACCAGATGCCGATACCGCCGAGCCCGAGCGGGAAGGCCAACAGGTAGGCCCCGCCTGCCCCCACGACCCAGTAGCCGAACACGCAGATGATCATCGGCACCTTGGTGTCGGCGAGCCCGCGCAGCAGACTGCCGCCCACGACCTGCGCCCCGTCGAAGATCTGAAACAGCGCCGCGACGAACAGGAAGGTCACGCCGATTGCCAGCACCTCGTCCGCCTGCGGATTGTCGAGATCGAGGAACAGGCGCACCAGCGGCTCCGGCGACACCCAGAAAACGATGGCGCAAGCGCCCATGAAGGCGAGCGAGACAGCGATCGCCGTCCAGCCGGCGCGCCCGACGCCGGCCCGGTCACCCCGGCCCGCCGCCAGTCCGACGCGGATCATGCCCGCCTGCCCCAGCCCGAGCGGCACCATGAAGGTGATCGAGGCAAGCTGGGTCGCAATCCCGTGCGCGGCAAGCGGCACGGTGCCGACCCAGCCCATCATCACCGCCGAGCCGGAAAACAGCGCCACCTCGGTCAGGAGCGTCACCGCGATCGGCCAGCCGAGCCGCAGGATCTCGAAGAACTTCGGCCAGTCGCTGCGCCAGATGCGCCCGAAGACCGCATAGCGGCGCAGCTGACGCTGCCGCAGCACATAGATCACCAGCAGCAGCAGCGTGAAGGTCGAGGTCACCACCGAGGCAACGCCGGCGCCGATCAGCTCGAGCCGCGGAAAGCCGAAATTGCCGAAGATCAGCAGATAGTTGACGATGACATTGAGCACCACGCCGGCGACGGTCGCCCACAGCACGACCTGCGCCTTTTCCAGCACGGTGATGAAGTTGCGCAGGGCCATGATCAGCAGCGAGGGCAGCGCGGCGAACATCAGCACCCGCGCATAGCCGCCGGCAAGGCGCGCCACCTCCGCCTCCTGGCCAAGCGCCAGCAGGATCGCCTCGGTGAACCACAACAGCCCCCAGGTCGGGATCATGTAAAGCGCCACGAACCAGAAGCCCATGCGCACCGCCCGGCGCAGATCGCGCGGCCGCCGCTCGCCCCGCGCCCGCGCCGCGAGCGGGATCACCGCCTGCAGCACGCCCACGCCGAACAGCCACACCAGAATATAGAAGTTGAACGCCAGAACGGCCGCCGCCAGTTCCACCGCACCGAGCCAGCCGATCATCAACACGTCGGTGGTGTTGATGGCGATCTGCGCGACCTGCGCGCCGGCGATGGGCACGCCGAGGCGCAGGCTCTGCGCCACCTCCGCGCGCCATGGGGCGGCGGGCGTCTGATCCGCGTGCGGTCGGGCGGACGTCGTGGTCATGTCGGGCTCCGGATTGCACCGGACAATCAAGGAACGCGAGAGGGGAACAATCCGCGCGACCCGGTGCCCGTCACTGGTAGCCGCGCCCCATGCGCCTGTCCAGAGACCGGATCCGCAATTTGCGCGCAAGAGCTGCGGATCGCGCCGGTTTTCGCGCGCCACACCGTAATTCTATCAGTGGACAAGGCGCAGCACCTCTGGTAACACCACGCCCTGATCAGCGACGTGAAAGCGGCGGCCAGGCGTCTTGTGCAAGGCTCGCTCTCGGGTTCGTTCGTGGATCGCCCTTGTCGGGACGGTCCGCCGAAATCCGTTGTCGCTCCCGAGTCAGACTAGCGACGTCATACCGGTTTGGATCCGGCGCACAGGGGCGCAAACCCCCTTGGCGCAAGAACGATGGGAAAGAACGCGTGCAGGTTTTGGTCCGCGACAACAATGTCGATCAGGCGCTCAAGGCGCTGAAGAAGAAAATGCAGCGCGAAGGCATCTTTCGCGAGATGAAGCTCCGCGGTCACTACGAAAAGCCGTCGGAGAAGAAGGCCCGCGAAAAGGCCGAAGCCGTGCGCCGCGCGCGCAAGCTGGCCCGCAAGCGCGCCCAGCGCGAAGGCCTGCTGCCGGGCAAGTCCGCACGTCGCTGACCTTACGGTCCGGCCATCGCCGGACCTTAGGCTTTCGCGACACGTGCCGGTCCGGCTCCGATGCCCTCCCGGTTTCGCATGTCGGCTACGGCCATTGGCGCGAACACCGGCCGCGCGCCGTCCGCCGGGGCACTGCCCGCAGAGGGCCGCATCCACGGAGCCGCGTCGCTGTCGACCCGTCCGCCCGGGACACCTCGGCGCGGACATGCCGGCAGAAACTCGCCGGCCGGGTCCTCCGGGAGCACGCGCAACGACCCGATTTTGCCGCAAAGTGCGGGTGAGATCTTCCGGAGGTGAGTCGCAACCGCCCTGCGACCGCCGTGAACGGGTCCGGTCGACGGCGTTCGGGGGACGCGTTCCGCGACATCAGGCATCCGCCTGTCGGCGGAGGGAACCGCGAACAGACGGGAAACGGCCATGCACCATGCGGATCGTCGCAGTCAGGACCGGCGCAACCGGGGGCGGGCCGCCGGCTTGCTGAGTGGCCTGCTGCTGAGTTCGTCCCTGATGCTCGGTGCCTGTCAGACCGCCGGCGTGTCCGGAGTTTCGGTCGATCGCTCTCCCGGCACCGCCGCCAACATCGATTCGCTCAATAGGGTGATCGAGAACAATCCGCGCGACGCGAGCGCCTACAACACGCGCGGCGTCGCCTACGGACAGGCCGGACGCCTCGATGCGGCCATCGAGGACTTCAATACCGCTCTGCGACTCGCTCCGGATTCCCATCAGGCCTATGCCAACCGCGCGCTGGTGCAGCGCCGCAAGGGCAATCTGACGGCGGCGATCTCCGACTACACCAACGCCATCCGTCTGCAGCCGGACTACGACGCCGCCCTCGTCGGGCGCGGCAACGCCTATATGGAAACCGGCCGCTACGACGCCGCGCTCGCGGATTTCGACCGTGCGATCGCGGTCGATTCGAGCAACGCGCGCGCCTTCTTCAGCCGTGGCCTCATCCATCAGGAGCAGCGCCGGCACGAGGCGGCGGTCGAGGATTTCGCCACCGCGATCGGCCTCGATCCCAACGCCCCCGCGCCCTACATCTCGCGTGGCCTGTCCTATCTCGCGCTCAACGATCCGAAGGCTGCCCTGTCCGACTTCACCGACGCGATCACGCGCGACAAGCGCTCGTCCGTCGCCTGGGCCAATCGCGGCCTGGCGCTCGAGGTCCTCGGCGAGACGTCCGACGCCCGACGCGCCTACAACCGCGCGCTCGGCCTCGACGCCTCCAATGCCATCGCCCGCGACGGGATCGGCCGGCTTGACCGGGGCGACGGCGGCCTGGCGATGACGACGCCGAGCTGAAGCGCGCAACACGTCTCGATCCGACGACACGCACGCGCCATCGAACGGCTTCCAGCTGAACAGGCACGCCCTGTCCCTCACGCCGTTCCCCGCGAACCGTCCCGAAATCACAGCCCGGCCGCGGGCGCTCCCCGGCGTTTCGCGCCGGCGTCGGCCCATGCCGTCCGCCTGGGATCGGTCTCGCCTCGCCGCGCAGCGTGTTCCCGCGGCGCCCCGGCCCACCGAGGCCCGCCGGGGCGTGCGCAAGCGGAGCAAACGCCCGGTGCCGCCTTGCCGCACAGGATCCCGCCGCGACAGACGACAGTCGGCCGCGCGGGAGGACCGGACCGATACCGGCACAAGGCGGCACGAGGTCCCTCCCGTGGCTCCGGTCAGCGGCTGCGTTTCAGGGTCCGTTGCGGGTTCGCCGAGAACCGCGCAGGCTTTCGCCCGTCATCTGCAAGTGCCACGGGACAGAGGCCGCCTCAGCGCAGGGCGACCACCGGCAGGAGCACCACGGCCGCGCCCTCGAAGCGGTCGGCGCGCGGCGCGCCGGCCATGTCATCCGCGAAGCGGTTGGCGAAGACGCGCCCGCGCGGGGTCAGCAGGAACTCGAGCTGACGCTGATTGGGGTGCGAAAGTGTGGCGAAGCGCCGCGTCCGGGTCGTCACGCGTCCCGAAATCAGGTCCGGGTTGGAGCGATCCGGCAGGGCCGCGAAGCGGGCCAGCGGATCGTCGAGGACCGCCGGCGGCAAGCGTCCCGCCACGGAGGCCCCCGACGCCGAAGACGACGGTGCGGAGGCCGGCGCGGCGGCCCGGCGCTTGGGCACCGCGACCGTGTCCGCCGGTCCGGCGACGGAGGCGGTGACAGCCGGCGCATAGGCAAGCGTCGCCGCCGTCAGCTCCTGCGGCTTGCGCAGCGGCTGGCCTGCCCCGGTGGCGGCGGCGATGGCCGATACACCGTCATTCGGCGCGGCGCGCGGAACGGCGTCGGCGGCCGCGAGCGCGAGTTTGGCCTGCAATTCCTGGGGTTTTTGCGCAGGCGGCGCTGCGGCGACAACCACGGGCGCCTCGCCGACCGGCGCCGGCGGCACCGGCACGGCCGGCTGGCCTTCGGCCAGACGCCGCGCCTGATCGTCAAGCGTGCCGGGCGCGACGGCGCCATCCGTCGCACGCGCGACGATGGCCGCAAAGCCGGCCGGCTTGGACGGCGGAACCACGCGGGCGACGACGATCGGATCCTGCTCAGGCTCGGATGCGGGCTCCTCGGCGACGGGCTCCGGCGCCGCCGGCGGGACGGGCGGCGGTGTCTGCGCGGTGGCGGTGGCGCGGGCCGGCTCGGAGCGCACCGGTGCCGGCGGGGTGGGCGCGGACGCAGCCGCATCGTCGTCGCCTCCGGTGAAGATCCGCGCGATCAGGCCCGGCCCATCGGAGGTACCGGCGGAAGCGGCCGTGGGCGGCGTGGCGATGCGCCGACCGGTATCGCCGAGGTCGGTTGAGTTGCGGCGCGGCAGCGACGACGCGGAGGGCGCGCTTGCCACCTGCGTGGTGGCGGGCCGCGACCCGCCGCTCTTCTGCCGGGCGAGCGCCTCGGCGTACCGCGGCATCTTCTTGCCGTCGGACGGCACATGGATCGTGTCGCCGCGCGGGAAAACCTTGGCGAGCTGCCGACGGGTCATGCGCGGCCAGTGGCGCACGCGGCCGGTGTCGAGATGGACGAAGGGCGTGCGGGAACTGGGATAGTAGCCGACGCCGCCGACCTCCTTGCGCAGGCCCAGCGCACGCAGCTCGGAGGCATTCACACCCGGAATGTAGAAATCCATCGCGCGGCCGCGCGTGTGCATGCTCGACTTGGCGACCCCGCTCGAGCGGCGGCGCAGCATGTTGTTTGTGGCCGGCGAGCGATAGCCCGACACGACGTGGATCGGCTTGTTCGTGCCCGCCTTCTGGTACACCTCCCAGACGAGGTCGAACAGGGCGGGGTCCATCTTGGTGATCTCGTTGCGACGCCAGTCGCGCAGGAAGCGGTTCAACTCGCGCAGACCCGAGGAGAGATAGCGGCCGTTCTTCTTGAACGTGATCTCGACGCGCTCGTGCGTGTGCGTGTTGTAGAGCTTCAGCGTCCGCGTTTCCGCACGGGCCGGAGCCGCGGCGGCAACGGCAAGAACGACGGCGGCAAGCACGGTCAGTGCAAGCGCTCGGACGTGGCGTTGCAGCCGGGAGATCGGTGCCTCGGGCAATTTCAGTCTCGCTAGTTTGCCGGCGGGGTCGCCGAACACCCGCCCCCCAAATGGGCTTGTGTAAGCGGCCGAAGTTAAGAAGCCTTTACCGTATTCGGAAATGAGCGCAAATCGTGGCAAATGCGCATCACTTTTGAAAAAATTTATCGATCGGCCCGGCGCGGCCCTTGCGGACACGGCATGACCACATTCGACGCAAGGCAGAAACGTCAGCGATAGAGATCGTTGGAACCGCGCTGCCGCAGGCGGAAGGTTCGCGCCCGCTGCTCGCGCACGTTCAGCACCTCGCGCGTGTCGGCCGCCGCCGTTGCCGCCGGGCGCGCGGGGCTGCGCGTGCGCTGGACGGGCGCGGCCACGGCAAAGCGCTGCCACTCCTGCCAGCCCTCGATCTCCAGCGCCTTGGTCAGCCGCGCGTTGTGCCCGTAGATGTCGGGCCGGCGCTGCAGCTTGCCGGCCGCATCCACATGGGCGGTGAAATACGTCAGATGCACCGGCACCGGACGCTCCAGGTTCACCCGCCGCTCGTTGGGACCGAACAGCCGCTGGAGCGCCGCCTTGTCCCACTGCGGGTCGAGCTGCAGCAGCGCGTCGGCGAAGTCGAACGGATCCTGCACACGCACGCAGCCGTGCGAAAAGGCACGGCTCGAGCGGCCGAACAGGCTCTTCGACGGCGTGTCGTGCAGATAGACCGAGTGGCGGTTGGGGAACATGAACTTGATCTTGCCGAGCGCGTTGCCGGCGCCGGGCCGCTGGCGGATGCGCACCGAGCGCAGGTTCACCGACTGCCAGTCGACCGACGCCGGACTGACGACGCGCCCGCCGGCCAGCACCTCGTAGTTGCGCCGCGCCATATATCCGGTTGGATTGGCCTGGATCGAGGGAAGCAGCTCCTGCGAGGCGATCGAATAGGGCACGTTCCAGTAGGGATTGACGATCAGATGGTCGATCTCGTCGGAGAACACCGGCGTCTGGTTGGACGGCTTGCCCACCACCACGCGCGTTTCGTGCACCACCTCCCCGTCGCGCAGGATGCGCACCTTGAACTCGGGAATGTTCACCTTGACGTGGAAGGCGCCCAGGTCGCGCGGCAGCCAGCGCCAGCGCTCCATGTTGGCGACGATGTCCGACACCGCCATCCCGTCATCGGCAACCGCATTGAGCGCCAGCAGGGTGCGCGGCCCGACGATGCCGTCGGCATGCAGCCCGTTTTCCGTCTGGAAGGCAAGCACCGCCTCCTTGAGCGCGGCATCGAACAACTCCGGATCGACCGTGTCCGCCTGAGGACCGGCCGCCGTGTCGGCAGCAGCCGGGTCCGCAGCCGCCTCGACCGCAGTTGCCTCGGCGGCCTCTTCTGCCGCCGTCGCGTCGTCAGCCGGTGTTTCGGCGGCGGAGGTCTCTGTTTCGCCGGCGTGGACCGCATCGGCGTCCGCAGCCGCGATCCGGGGCGAGCCATCCGCCGGGTCCGTCGCGTTCACCGGATCCGGCGTGTCCGGCGTCAGGCCGAGCCGATCGCGCAGGATGGCGACGCGCGCGTCGCGCACCCCCTCCTTCAGGATCTTGCCGCCCGGCACCACCGGCGGCTTGTCCGCCTGCGCGCCGGGGCGGGTCAGCTCCGCAAGCTTGGCCCTCAGCGCCTGAAACCCGGCATGCGGCGGATTGAAACCGTCCAGCGCTGCGACCGGGTCCGCGCTCACGGCAAGCCGCGCCAGAACCTGCGCCGGGTCGGGACGCTCCGGCTTGGCGGTGATGTATTTCGACAGGCTCGACGGCGCGATGCGGCCGGCCTGCGCATGGTCGGCATAGGCGACCAGCGCCGCCGAAAGGGCTCGCTCGAAGCGCGCCGCCTTGCGCGCATCGAACCGGCCGACCATGCCCGCGAGATCCTCCGGCAGCGCATAGTCCCGCGGCTTCAGACCGTCGCGCGCGGCCTGCTCGAGCCGCCCGATCAGGCGGTAGGCGGCAAGTGTCGGCGCGCCGTCACGCACCCAGACCGGGTCGAAGGCCCGCGTTTCATAAAAACTTGCAAGCGCCTCGACACGTTCGGGCGTGAGGGTGCCGCGTGCCGCATCCGGATCGTCCCGGCCCGTCCTTTGCGTGAGGAGCGCGCGCAGCTCCGTGTTTTCCAGCGGCGCGGCCGGCGCCGTGGCGGCCGCCGTCTCCGCCGCGTCGGCCTGCGTCGCGGCGAGGGCCGCCGGCATCACGTTCGTCGCGGCCAGCAGGGCGGCGGCGCACAGCAGCGCGCAGCGGCGGCCGGCGCGATGCGGGCGGAACGGAGCGGAGAAGAGGCGCATGACCGACGAATCCTGTTGTTCGGGGCCCCGCACCCGTCGCGGAGCCGCCGTCGAAAGCTAAGCTGCTCATGGTTAACAAGACCCGAGCGCGCCGGCTTTGCAAGTCACGCGCCGGTGAAAGACCCGCTATTCGGCCGCCTCGCGGTCGTCTGTTGCATCGAGGTCATAGTCTTTCAGCTTGCGGTAGAGCGTGGAGCGGCCGATCGACAGACGGCGCGCCACCTCCGTCATGCGCCCGCCGTAGTGCTCGATGGCCGCACGAATCATGTCCGCCTCCACCGCCTCCAGCGAACGGATGTGACCGCGATCGTCGAGACAGCGCAGAAATCCGAAAGGCGCGGGATCGCCCGCGTCGTCATCCTGCGCGGACGCATCCGTCCCGCGCGCCGCGTCGTCGAACAGAGACGCCTCGTCGGGGCTCTCGTCAGGGCTCTCGTCGGGGGCCTCGTCGCGCTCCCGCACCGTCGCGCTCTCCGCTTGCGGCTGTGCCGGGACGGCCGGGCCCGGGATCCCGGGCGAAGGAGCGCTGTGCGGACCGCGCGAGCCCGCTCGTGCCTCCGCGCCGCCGAGACTGGCGACAACCTGCGGAAAATCGTCGACGCTCAGGTGATCGCCCTCGCACAGCACCACCGCGCGGAACACCGCGTTTTCCAGCTGCCGGATGTTGCCCGGCCAGTCGTAGCGCGTCAGAAGCGCGATGGCGTCCGGCGCGACGGAGGTAATGTGCGGCCGCCCCTCCTCCGCCGCGAAACGCGCCAGGAAATGGCGCACGAGGTCGGGAATGTCCTCGCGCCGGTCGCGCAAGGGGGGCAGCCAGATCGGGAAGACGTTGAGGCGGTAGTAGAGATCCTCGCGGAAGCGCCCGTCCTTGACCAGATCGATCAGCCGCCGGTTGGTCGCCGAGATCAGGCGGAAATCGGTCTTCACCGGGCGCTTGGCGCCGATCGGGTCGATCTCCCCCTCCTGCAGGGCGCGCAGCAGCTTCACCTGGATGTCGGGCGACAGCTCGCCCACCTCGTCGAGGAACAGCGTGCCGCCATGGGCTTCCTGAAACTTGCCGACGTGCTTGTCGACGGCGCCGGTGAAGGCGCCCTTCTCGTGACCGAACAGGATCGATTCCACCAGGTGCTCGGGGATCGCGCCGCAATTGACGGTGACGAAGGACCTGGCCCGGCGTTCGCTGGTGCCCTGGATGGCGCGGGCGATCAGTTCCTTGCCCACCCCCGATTCGCCCTCGATGAGGATCGGGATCTGCGAATTGGCCGCCCGCCGGCCGATGCGGATCACCCGCTCCATCGCCTCCGAGCGGGTGACGATGTCGTCGAAGGAGAAGGTCCCGCTGGTCTGCTTGTGGATGCGCGAGATCTCGCCTTCCAGCGCCGACATCTTCATGAAGGTGCGGATCGCCACTTCCAGGCGCTCGGGCGCCACCGGCTTGACCACGAAGTCCTGTGCCCCGGCGCGGATCGCGTTGACCGCCGCATCGATGCCCGCATGCGCCGTCTGGACGATGATCGGGATCGTGGATTTCTTTTCGCGCAGGCGGGCGATCACGCCCATGCCGTCGAGTTCGGGCATGACCAGATCGAGGATCAGCAGGTCGATCTCCGCACCGTCGGGGCCGCAGAGCAGCGCCACCGCCTCCGCGCCGTTCTCGACCGTGCGTGCGCGATAGCCGAAACGGGTGACCGCCGCCTCCAGAAGCCGGCGCTGGACCGGATCGTCGTCGGCGATGAGAATGCGTCCGCTGGGGGGAATCATGCCGGGTCGGGACCTCTTGGCGTTCGACCTGTTTCAATTCGGGTCACGCTAGCCTTGCGGCAGTTAACAAACCGTCCATGTCCCGATGCCCGCCTGGCGGACACGAGGGCCCTTGCGGGACGGGCCACACTGTCCAAGATAGAAGCACGACGACACACGCGCCGACCTTGCGCGCCGCGTTCCCTGCGCCACGGACATTGTCCACACGATTGCCGGAGCCCGAATGACGTATCAAAGCCTCCCTCTCGCCCACCACATCGCCGCGCGCGGACCGGCCCATGCCCCGGCCTCCGCGGGCGCGGCCCCGGACACCGATCTGGGCCCCCTGCCGGAATGGAACCTCGCCGATCTCTATCCCGCCCATGACGCGCCGGCGCTTGCCGAGGATCTGGCGCGCGCGGCCCGCGAGGCCGAGGCCTTCGAGACGCGCTACAAGGGCAAGCTGGAGGAAATGGCGAAACGCTCCGGCGCGGAGCTGGCCGCAGCGATCCGCGAGATGGAGGCGCTCGACGACCTGATGGGACGGATCGGCTCCTTCGCCGGCCTGTTCTACACCGAGGACACCACCGACCCCGTCCGGCAGAAGTTCTACGGCGACATCAACGAGAAGCTGACGACGGCCAGCACGCATCTGCTCTTCTTCACGCTGGAGCTGAACCGCATCGACGACGCGGTGCTCGACGCCGCCGCCGACGATCCGGCGCTCGGCCACTACCGCCCGTGGCTCGACGACATCCGCAAGGCGCGCCCCTATCAGCTCGAGGACCGCATCGAGCAGCTCTTTCACGAAAAGTCGGTGAGCGGCGCCGCCGCCTGGAACCGGCTGTTCGACGAGACGATGGCCGGCCTTCGCTTCGACGTGAAGGGCGAGCGGCTGCCGCTCGAACCGACGCTGACCTTGCTGCAGGACGCGGACGGCGCGACCCGCAGGCAGGCGGCCGAAGCGCTGGGGGCGACCTTCAAGGAGAACCTCTCCACCTTCACGCTGATCACCAACACGCTGGCCAAGGACAAGGAGATCTCCGACCGCTGGCGCGGCTTTGAGGACATCGCCGACAGCCGCCACCTCGCCAACCGGGTGGAACGCGAGGTGGTCGACGCGCTGGTCGCCGCCGTGCGCGATGCCTATCCCAAGCTGTCGCACCGCTACTATGGCATGAAGGCGCGCTGGTTCGGTTCCGATACGCTCGACTACTGGGACCGCAACGCGCCGCTGCCCTTGGCCGACACGCGCAAGATCCCCTGGACGGAGGCCCGCGATCTGGTGCTCGGCGCCTATGGTCGCTTCTCGCCGAAGATGGCCGAGATCGCCGGCGACTTCTTTTCGAAGAACTGGATCGACGCCCCGGCCCGCCCGGGCAAGGCGCCGGGCGCCTTCGCCCATCCCACGGTGCCGAGCGCCCACCCTTACGTGCTGGTGAACTACCAGGGCCGCACCCGCGACGTGATGACGCTCGCGCATGAGCTCGGCCACGGCGTGCATCAGGTGCTGGCCGCGCCGAACGGCGCGCTGATGGCCCCGACCCCGCTGACGCTGGCCGAGACCGCGAGCGTCTTCGGCGAGATGCTGACCTTCAAGACGCTGTTGGCGGAGGCCGAAACGGCGGAGAAACGCAAGATCCTGCTGGCCGGCAAGGTCGAGGACATGCTCAACACGGTGGTGCGCCAGATCGCCTTCTACACCTTCGAGCGCAAGGTGCATGCCGCGCGGCGCGAGGGCGAACTGACCGCCGACCAGCTGTGCGAGCTGTGGATGTCGGTGCAGGGCGAGAGCCTCGGCCCGGCGGTGCGCTTCGGCCCGGGCTACGAGACCTTCTGGACCTACATTCCGCATTTCATCCATTCGCCCTTCTACGTCTATGCCTATGCCTTCGGCGATTGCCTGGTGAACTCGCTCTACGCGGTCTATGAGGACGCGGAAGAGGGCTTCCAGGACAAGTATTTCGCCATGCTGGCGGCCGGCGGCACCAAGCACCATTCGGAGCTGCTGGCGCCCTTCGGGCTCGACGCGACGGACCCCGCCTTCTGGCACAAGGGCCTGTCGGTCATCTCCGGCTTCATCGACGAGATCGACCGTATGGACGGCTGACGGGACGGGGCATGAGCGAAACGCGCGACCGGATCGACATCGCTGCCGAGGGCCCGCCCTTCCGTCACACTCCCTACGACGGATCGGCGCGGCCCTTCACGGTCGGTCTCGCCCCGCTCGATCCGGCGGAGTGGATCGAACCGGACGCACATTTCGCCCGGCACATGGCCGAGAAGGACCGGCTGCTCGCCGGCGGCACCGACGTGCCGGTCTTTCTCGCCGAAGAGGGCACGCAAGACGCCCAGCGCGAGGTGCTGGACATGCTCCTCGCCTATCTGCCGGACCGCTTTCCCGATCTCTATGTGCGCGATGGCGACACGATCCGGCTGACCGCGACGGGGCGCAGCTACCCTGCCGGCGATATCGCGGATGCACCGCTGCTCTTGGCCGCGCGCCTCGTGCAGGAAGATCTCGTCCTGATGCGAAAGGGCGCGGACGGCTACCGGATCGCGGCGGCGGTGCTGTGCTTTCCCTCGTCCTGGTCGCTCGCCGAGAAATTCGGCCGGTCGATGCACGACATCCATACCGCCGTGCCCGGCTTCAACGACGGACGCATGGGCCCGATGGTCGCGCGCATCTTCGACAATCTCGCCGTCGAGCGCCCGTCCTGGCGGCTCAACTGGTCGCTCTATTCCGACGCCGAGCTGCACCACCCGCACCCCAAGACGCTCGACGCCTCCGCCACCGACCCGCACCGGGTGAACGCCGACGCGCTGGAGACGGCGAACGATCCGACCGGCGGCCTGCATGTGCGGGTGGAGCGCCAGACCCTGCGCCGACTGCCCGCGAGCGGCGATATCCTCTTCACCATCAAGGTCCACCACGACCCGGTCGCCGCCTTCGCGGCGCATCCCGACGGCGCGCGGCTCGCCGCCGGTCTGCGCGATCAGCTGCTCGCGCTCGACGCCGATCAGCTCGCCTACAAGGGGCTGACCGGCGCGCGGGACCGGGTCGCGGCCCTTCTGGGCGCGCTGGCCGGATGACCCCGCCGCGCCCCGGAACGCACCGCCGCGACCCTGCGTCACCCCTGCCGCCCCTGCTCCCGGCGCGGCGATCCGCTATAGTCGTCCCGACGTAAACGGGGCGACCGGAGCGGGCGCGACCCGCCTGCCGCACACCCCACGCCGTTCGCCCCACGCCCTTGACGCACGCCTCAGACAGGACCCGCCGCCATGTCGACATCCCCGCCACGCGACCGCGAGAAGAACCGGGCCTCCGCCCGCTTCGGGCGCTATGCCCGCGTCGGCGCCAACATGAGCGGCATCGCCGCCAAGCTCGCCGGCGCGCGCGTCTTCGGCTTCGAGGTCGACAACGAGAAGCAGGCGGCGGAGCTCGCCGCCGCCCTTGGCGGCCTCAAGGGACCGTTGATGAAGGTGGCGCAGCTGCTGTCCACCATTCCCGACGCCATCCCGCCGGAATATGCCGCCGAACTGGCGCAATTGCAGTCGGATGCGCCGCCCATGGGCTGGGCCTTCGTCAAGCGGCGCATGTCGGCGGAGCTCGGCCGCGACTGGCAGTCCCGCTTCCAGGACTTCGACAAGACGCCCGCGGCCGCCGCCTCGCTCGGCCAGGTGCATCGGGCCACCTCGCTGGAGGGCGCGCCGCTCGCCTGCAAGCTGCAGTACCCGGACATGGCCTCGGCCGTGGAAGCGGATCTGAAACAGCTCGCCTGGCTGTTTTCCGTGCATCGGCGGATGCGCCCGGCCATCGACACCCGGGAGATCGCGGTGGAGATCGGCGAGCGCGTGCGCGAGGAACTCGACTACGCCCGGGAGGCGCGCCACACCTGCGCCTATCGCACGATCTTCGCCGACGAGCCGCGCATCCGCGTGCCGCATGTCCACGACGACCTGTCGACCGGGCGGCTCTTGACGATGGGCTGGCTGCAAGGCGCGCCGCTGCTGAGCTACAAGGAGCACCCGCTGGAGGACCGCAACCGGCTGGCGGAGGTGATGTTCCGCGCCTGGTGGCACCCTTTCAGCCACTACGGGATGATCCACGGCGATCCGCATCTGGGCAATTACACGGTCTTCGAGGAAGACGGCGACGCGCGCGGCGGGACACCGGCGGGGATCAATCTGCTCGACTACGGCTGCATCCGCGTCTTCCCGCCGGAATTCGTCGCAGGCGTTGTCGATCTCTACCGCGGGCTGCTTTCCGACGACGACGCGCTGATCGTTTCGGCCTATGAGCGCTGGGGCTTCAAGGGGCTGACGAAGGAGCTGATCGAGATCCTCAACATCTGGGCGCGCTTCATCTACGACCCGCTCCTGAGCGACCGGGTGCGCTCCATCGCCGACGGCGTCAAACCGGCCGAATACGGGCGCCGCGAGGCCTTCCGCGTGCATCAGGCGCTGAAGGAAAAGGGCCCGGTCACCGTGCCGCGCGAATTCGTGTTCATGGACCGCGCCGCGATCGGCCTTGGCGGCGTCTTTCTGCATCTGCGCGCCGAGTTGAACTTCTACCGCCTGTTCAACGAGCAGATCGAGAATTTCGAGACGAGCACGGTCGCGCGCCGCCAGTCGGACGTGCTGGGTGCCGCGGGGCTGGCGGCCTGAGGCTGGCGCGGGGGGCGGTACGGGCCGCTTCGCCCGCGGGCGCGCCGCGCGGCCCGCGCGTCATCGCCGGGCATGACAAATCGCACCTCCCGTCGGCGCGAACGCTGCGAAACTGCGCGTTGCCGAGACGGGCTTAGCTGATATAAGTACGCGAAACTGAGTATCCGAGCCACCGTAGAGGGGGAGCCATGTCTGACCAGTCACTTCCGAGCATGGATTATGCCGAGCACGAGCGCACCTATGCCGGCTTCATCAATGTTTCCAAGATCGGCATCGTCGCCGCCATCAACGTGATGCTGTGCCTTATCCTGTTCGCCTTCGGCGGCGGAGCGGGCGGTTTCTTCGGCGCGGTGCTGCTGTTCCTGACCATCCTCGTCGGCGGCATCGGCCTGTTCATGGGCGAGCGCGGCTGGATCCCGTCCACCGGCGTGACCGTGCTGGCCGGCCTCGTCGCCATTCTGACGGCCACTTGATCCGGACGATCGCGACGGATTTCACCCGTCCCCGAGACAGCGCATGTAACCGCGCAAGACGCAGCGAATTCCGACCGGGAGGAGACAGTTCATGAAACTCGCAGTGCCCCGCGAGAGCGAGGCAGGAGAATCGCGTGTCGCCGCCACGCCCGACACCGTCAAGAAATTCGTGGCGCTCGGTTTCGACGTCGCCGTCGAAAAGGGGGCGGGTCAGCTCTCGCGCCTGCTCGACGCCGATTACGAAGCCGCCGGCGCGACGATCGCCGCCGACGCCAAGACCGCCATGGCCGACGCCGATGTCGTGCTCAAGGTGCGCCGTCCCAACGACGATGAGCTCAAGCTGATCAAGAAGGGCGCGCTGGTCATCGGATCCATGGACCCTTACGGCCACGAGGACGCGGTCAAGGCCATGGGCGCGGCCGGCATCTCCGCCTTCGCGATGGAGTTCATGCCGCGCATCACCCGCGCCCAGGTCATGGACGTCCTGTCCTCCCAGGCGAACCTCGCCGGCTATCAGGCGGTGATCGACGCGGCCGGGGAATACGACCGGGCCATGCCGATGATGATGACGGCGGCCGGCACGGTTCCGGCCGCGCGCGTCTTCGTCATGGGCGCCGGCGTCGCCGGCCTACAGGCGATCGCCACCGCGCGCCGTCTCGGCGCGGTCGTCACCGCCACCGACGTGCGTCCGGCCGCCAAGGAACAGGTCGAATCGCTCGGCGCCAAGTTCATCGCGGTGGAGGACGAGGAGTTCAAGCAGGCGGAAACCGCCGGCGGCTACGCCAAGGAAATGTCGGACGAGTACAAGAAGAAGCAGGCCGAACTGGTCGCGTCCCACATCGCCAAGCAGGACATCGTCATCACAACGGCGCTGATCCCCGGCCGCCCCGCGCCCAGGCTCATCAACAAGGACATGGTCGCCTCGATGAAGCCGGGCTCGGTGATCGTCGATCTCGCGGTCGAGCGCGGCGGCAACGTGGAGGGGGCCAAGCCCGGCAAGATCGCCAAGGCGGGCGAGGTGAAGATCATCGGTCACCTCAACGTCTCCGGGCGCATCGCGGCCTCCGCGTCGCTGCTCTACGCCAAGAACCTCGCGGCCTTCCTGGAGACCATGGTCGACAAGGAGGCCAAGGCGCTCAAGGTCAACTGGGACGACGAGCTGGTGAAGGCCACCGTCCTGACCCGCGACGGCCAGGTGGTGCACCCGGCCTTCGCGCCGGAAACCGAATAAGGGGGCCCCAATGTCCGAACTCAGCGCATCCGAAACGCTCGAGCGCGCGCAGGCGGCCGCGGAAACCGCCCGCGAGGCGGCCGACGCCGCCCAGGCGGCGGCCGACGCGGCGCAAGGCTATGCCGATCAGCTCGCCGGCGGCATGGGCGACACGCTCGCCGCCGCCGCCTCCGCCGCCACCGGCGGGGCGATCGATCCGTTCGTCTTCCAGTTCACCATCTTCGTGCTGGCGATCTTCGTCGGCTACTACGTGGTGTGGTCGGTGACCCCGGCCCTGCACACCCCGCTGATGTCGGTGACCAACGCGATCTCCTCGGTGATCGTGGTGGGCGCCCTGCTCGCCGTCGGCGTGGACCTGGCGGCCGAGGGCGCGGGCTATGCCCGCGGTTTCGGCTTCCTCGCGCTGATCATGGCATCGGTGAACATCTTCGGTGGCTTCCTGGTCACCCAACGGATGCTCGCCATGTACAAGAAGAAACAGAAATAAGGAGGCCGGACACATGCTATCCGCCAACGTCACGGCCGTCCTTTACGTCATTTCGGCCGTTCTCTTCATCCTGGCGCTGCGCGGGCTGTCGAGCCCGGAAACCTCGCGCCAGGGCAACACCTACGGCATGGTCGGCATGGCGATTGCCATCGGCACCACGCTGCTGACCGCCGCCCCCGGCGCCGGCGGCCTGCTGATGATCATCGCCGGCCTCGCGCTCGGCGGCGGCGTCGGCGCGGTGATCGCCAAGCGCGTGCCGATGACCGCCATGCCGCAGCTCGTCGCTGCCTTCCACTCGCTCGTCGGCATGGCCGCGGTGATGGTCGCGGCCGGCGCGCTCTATTCGCCGGGCGCCTTCGGCATCGGCACGGTCGGCGCGATCAAGGCCGTCAGCCTGATCGAAATGTCGATCGGCGTCGCCATCGGCGCGATCACCTTCACCGGCTCGGTCATCGCCTTCGCCAAGCTCGACGGCCGCATGTCCGGCGCGCCGATCATGCTGCCGATGCGCCACTACATCAACGGCGGTCTGGCGGCGCTCATCGTGCTGCTGATCTTCGTCTTCGTGCAGAGCGAAAGCCACACGGTGTTCTGGATGATCGTGATCCTGTCGCTGATCTTCGGCGGCCTGATCATCATCCCCATCGGTGGGGCCGACATGCCCGTCGTCGTGTCGATGCTCAACTCCTACTCGGGGTGGGCGGCGGCCGGCATCGGCTTCACGCTCGGCAACATGGCGCTGATCGTCGTCGGCGCGCTGGTCGGCTCGTCGGGCGCGATCCTGTCCTACATCATGTGCAAGGGCATGAACCGCTCGTTCATCTCGGTGATCCTGGGCGGCTTCGGCGGCGACTCCGTCACGGCCGCCGGCGGCGACGGCGAGGAACGCCCGGTCAAGCAGGGCTCGGCCGAGGACGCGGCCTTCATCATGAAGAACGCCGGCAAGGTCATCATCGTGCCGGGCTACGGCATGGCGGTCGCCCAGGCGCAGCATGCCCTGCGCGAGATGGCCGACGTGCTCAAGGAGGAGGGCGTCGAGGTCAAATACGCCATCCACCCGGTCGCCGGGCGCATGCCGGGCCACATGAACGTGCTGCTCGCCGAGGCGCAGGTGCCCTATGACGAGGTCTTCGAGCTGGAGGACATAAACTCCGAGTTCTCGCAGGCCGACGTGGTCTATGTCATCGGCGCCAACGACGTGACCAACCCGGCGGCGCGCGACGATCCGCAATCGCCGATCTACGGCATGCCGATCCTCGACGTCGACAAGGCCGGCACGGTGCTCTTCGTCAAGCGCGGCATGGGCTCCGGCTATGCCGGCATCCAGAACGAGCTGTTCTTCCTGGACAAGACGATGATGCTCTTCGGCGACGCCAAGAAGATGACCGAGGAGATCGTGAAGTCGATCTGATCGGCCTCGCTCCTTCAAGGTCATACAGCCACGAACACAAACGGCGCGCCCCGGGGCGCGCCGTTTTCGTTTTGCCTTCGTGCTCTCGTCAATTCCCGGTTGCACCGGATTGGTGGCACCGCCGCCGGAACCAAGGTTCCATGGGGCGGGAGACGACAATGACGGTGCTGACAACGATATGTCTGTTGGGCGCGCTTGGACCTGGCGCTCCGGTCACGCCGCTCGCCGATTCGCAGGCGATGGCGGTGCAGGCGCGCCGCGGGTTGACCTGCAGGCAGATGCCCGACTGCCGATCGGCGGTGATCCTGTGGTGTTCCGGCTACGGCCGCGCGGACGGTGACGGTGACGGCATCCCTTGCGAGAACGTCTGCTCGACACGCCGCCAGGTCGAGGCGATCCTCAGGGACATCGGCTGCAACAGATAGCCCGGGCGGGACGAAAAAACCCGACACGCGGGACCGCATGCCGGGTTTCTCAGTCAACCAGCAATCGCCGGAAACCTCAGGCGTCGTTCGCCGGGCCCGTCATGCCGAGGGCGTGCATGTAGAGGTCGAGGATCGCGTCCTCCTCCTCGCGCTCATGCGGCTGCTTCTTGCGAAGCGAGATCACCTTGCGCAGGATCTTGATGTCGAAACCGTTGCCCTTGGCTTCGGCATAGACGTCCTTGATATCGTCGGCGATGACCTTCTTTTCTTCCTCGAGACGCTCGATGCGCTCCACGAAAGCGCGCAACTGATCGCCGGCAACGCCGCCTGGATCGGACATTTCGAAATCTCCTTGATGCACTGAAGAATCTGGATGTGGAGCGCCGCGCGGACGCGCACAGGGCTTGTGTCTTGCGCCAAATCCGCTCCGTTTTCAAGACGCAAGAACGAAAACGGAACAGCGACGCAGAAGTCGATAGACACCTGTCGGATCAGCCGGGAAAGAAGGCGTCGGGCGCCTTCATCGCGTCGAGCGCCCGCATTCTCTCAAGCCACCCAAGCATTTGGTCGGTGGGCGCAACGCCGGCCTCGGCAAGCCACTGGGTATAGCCCCAGATCGCACAGTCCCCGATGCCCGGTTCATCGCCGTGAAAAAAAGGCTTATCCCCAAGCAGTACACCGAAATTCTCCGCGTCGGTGGCATAGCGATTGCGCAACCAGTCGACCACACCGGGCGCAAACCCCTCCCCCTTCACACGCCGGGCTTCCTTCAGTTGCGGAAGGCACATGCCGATCCGGTTCGCCTCCCACATCAGCAATTCGCGCGCCCGGCGCAACGCGGCGCGATCCTCGCCGCCCAGGCATCGGAACCGGGTCGCGATCTCGAGCAGAATGGCACCGGATTGCGTGTGGGGAACGCCGTCGATGGTGAGCAGCGGCACCTCGCGAAGCGGGCTCGCCGCCAGAAACGCCGCCGGGCGCGTGGCGGGATCGGCCCAGATGTCGACCCAAACGCGCGTGTGGGCGAGCCGCGCCAAAGAGAGCGCCAGCGCGACCTTGCAGGCATGACCGGAATCCGGATGACCATAGAGAACGAGATCGGCCACTCAACTGCTCCTTCTTCCTGGACCAGAGGTTTCCCGGCGCCGGCGCGCGGACCGGTCAGTCGTGCGGCCTGGCCTTTTCAAAGGCGGCCTGCTGTTCGGCGCTCGCCTCGGTCTGATAGGTCGCCTTCCACTCCGCGTAGGGCATGCCGTAGACGATCTCGCGCGCGCCGTCCTTGTCGAGGTCGACGCCCTTCTCCCGGGCCGCGTCCATGTACCAGTTCGACAGGCAATTGCGGCAGAAACCGGCGAGATTCATCATGTCGATGTTCTGCACGTCCGTGCGGTTGCGCAGATGCGACACGAGGCGGCGAAAGGCGGCGGCCTCCAGTTCGGTCCGGGTGGCATCGTCGATGTTGCTCATGGTCTGGCTCCTTGCTGATGTCGTGTAACTGTGGCCGGCCGGGCGGGCAGGCCCTCCGGCCGTCAATCGGTGCGCGATCCAAAATGACGGATCGCATGCAGGTCCGGCGTCGCGTCGAGCACCTGCCGGATCACCGGCGTCAGCCGCGCGGCCCAGGCGTCGACGCCGGCCGCGTCGCCGATCAGGTCCTGACGCACCTCCAGTAACGCATGGGCGAGCCCCCGCGCCGTACCGTGCCGGTACATGCAGTCGTTGCGCAAGGCCCCGTCGTAGGGCTCGTTGTCGCCGACAACCAGACCCGGATCGGCGGCCAGCGCCTCGCGCAGAGGAACGGCGAAACGCGGGTCCTGGTCCCACAGGATGCCGGCGTGCCAGGGGCGCGGCACGCCCTTCCACACCGGCGTATAGCTGTGGATCGACAGGATCGCGGGCGGGCGCCCGGCGGCGAGTGCTGCGTCGATCGCCGTCGCGATCGCACCATGATAGGGCGCGTGATAGGTGGCCAGGCGATGGGCCCGCTCGCGCGCGTCGTGACGGGCATTTCCCGGCACCACCGCGCCGTCGGACAGGCGCATGATCAGCGTCGGATCGTCCTCGCCCCGGTTGGGGTCGATCAGCAGCCGCGAATAGGTGCTGAGCACCGCCGGCGCGCCGAAGGCACGGGCGAGCGCATGGGTCAGCGCGCGCACGCCGATGTCGTAACCGATATGCCGGTCGAGTTCGCCCGGCGGCAGACCGAGCGTGCCATAGGCCGAAGGCAGCGCATTGCTCGCATGATCGCACAGGATCAGCAACCCGCAGGCCGGGTCGCCGGAAATGCGCTCGACCGGCGTATCGTCGGGCGAGAGCGCGGGCGGGAGGGAAGACGACGTGATCATGGCCGTGGATATGGGGCAGAGCGCCCCCGGAGCGCAAGGGGCTCGACGCCCGTTCCAGGCCCGGCGCGGGCCACGCGACCCGCGTCCGTCCGGGGTGGCGCGATTTGTTGCGGCGCGGCAAGACATGACGACCGCGATCCCGTAGGCTCTCGCCTTGCGAGCATGACGCGCAGATCCGCGTTCCCACAGTCACCCCCGCCCGGGCACTCCCTTTCTCGATGATCACCGCCTCCCCTCCCGCCACCCCGACGCTCCGAGACGATTTGCGCCGGATGTTCGATGCCGCCGTCGACGCCGCGCGCCCCGAGATCTGCCTGCCCCCGCATCTTCCCGAACCGGACGCCGGGGGACGCATTCTCCTGCTGGCCGGCGGCAAGGCCGGGGGCGCGATGATGCAGGTCGCGGAAGCCGCTTATCTGGACGGAATCGGCCTGCCGGCAGAGCGCCTTGCCGGGCTGTGCATCACCCGGCACGGCTACGCCCGGCCCCTGCGCCATCTGGAGGTCGTGGAAGCGGGACACCCGGTGCCCGATGCGGCCGGGGTCGCGGCCACGCAGCGCCTTCTCGAGCTCGCGGCCTCGGCCCGGCCGCAGGACCGCATCGTTGTGCTGCTGTCGGGCGGCGCCTCGGCCAATTGGGTCGCGCCGGTCGACGGCGTGACGCTGGCCGACAAGCAGGCGGTCACCCGCGCGCTGCTGAAGTCCGGCGCGACGATCGACGAGATCAACACGCTGCGCCGCCACCTGTCGCGCATCAAGGGTGGCCGGCTCGCGGCCGCGCGCGGCCGCGCCGAAGACGGCCGACGGGTTCCGATGACGACACTGGCGATTTCCGACGTGCCGCACGACGATCCCGCCGCCATCGCCTCCGGGCCGACGGTTGCCGATCCGACCACGCTGGCCGACGCCCGCGCGATCCTCGCGCGCCACGTTCCGCAGGCGCCGGAAAGCGTGCGCCGGGCACTCGACGATCCGGCGAACGAGACGCCCAAGCCGGGCGATCCGGCCTTCGAGACTTGCACCTACCGGCTCGTCGCCCGCCCCCAGGCCTCGCTCGAGGCGGCGGCGGAGATCGCGCGGGAGCGCGGCTACGAACCGATCCTGCTCGGCGACAGCCTGGAAGGCGAGGCCCGGGAGGTGGCCGCCGACCACGCGGCGCAGGCCGTCGCGCTGGCCCGCGCCGGCCGGCGCGCGGTGCTTCTCTCGGGCGGAGAACTGACCGTGACCCTCACCGGCGACGGGCGCGGCGGCCCCAACCAGGAATACGCCCTGGCCCTCGCGCTTGCGCTCGACGGAGAGCGGGGCATCGCGGGGCTTGCCGGCGACACCGACGGAACAGATGGCGGCACGGGGGCCGCCGACGATCCGGCCGGCGCGCTTGTCGACGCGACGACCCTTAGCCGGGGCCGGGCGCAGGGTCATGATGCCGCCGTATTTTTAGCGAGAAACGACAGTACGGGGTTTTTCGAAGGCGTCGGGGATCTGCTTCGAACCGGCCCGACCTACACCAACGTCAACGACTTCAGGGCTGTCATCATTGACAAGCCGGAAGACGTGTAGCCATAAGGTGCGGCGCAGGGGCGTGGCACGAGTGATCGCATGAAGATGAAAGCCGCAAGGCAGGGGCGCACTTTGGCGACTGCATCGCTACGACGTGCCGGGGTGCTTCTCGCCCTGGCGATTGTGCCCTCGGTGGGCTTTTCCATTCTTTCCGCCTCGCCGGCGCAGGCCGAACTCCGCTTGTGCAACAAGACCGAAAGTCAGGTCGGCGTTGCCATCGGCTATCGCGACAGCGACGAATGGGTGACCGAGGGCTGGTGGAACCTGCCCGCGAGTTCCTGCGAGACGCTGGTCACCGGCGATCTGGTGTCGCGCTACTATTACATTTATGCGGTCGACTACGACCAGTTCGGGGAATGGGGCGGTCGCGCCTTCATGTGCACCCGCGAAAAGGAATTCACGATCCGGGGCATCGAGGACTGCGTCGCACGCGGCTTCGAGCGCACCGGCTTCTTCGAGATCGACACGGGCGAACAGAGCAGCTGGACGGTCCAGCTCACGGAACCGGTGCAAACAGGAACAGGTGGACGATGAAGCGAGACAGGCGGGTCAAGATACTGGCAACCTTGGGACCCTCCTCTTCCGACCCCTCCACCATCGAAAAGCTCTTCAACGCCGGCGCCGACGTCTTCCGCATCAACATGAGCCATGCGGACCATGCGCGTCTGAACACGCTCGTGTCGGCGATCCGGGACCTTGAGCTGAAGGTCGGGCGCCCGATCGGCATCCTCGCCGATCTGCAAGGACCGAAGCTGCGGGTCGGCACCTTCGAGGACGGCGCGGTCGAACTGGAGAACGGGGCAACCTTCACCCTCGACAGCGACGAGACGCCGGGCAACGCCCGGCGCGTGCACCTGCCGCATCGCGAGATCCTGGAAGCGCTGGAGCCCGGCCACCGGCTGCTGCTCGACGACGGCAAGATCCGCCTGCGCGTCGTCGCCTGCGACGCGACCCACGCCGAAACGCGGGTCGAGGTCGGCGGACGGCTGTCGAACCGCAAGGGCGTCAGCGTTCCCGACAGCGAGATCCCGGTCGGCGCCCTGACGCCCAAGGACCGCAAGGACCTCGACGCGGCTCTGGCCGCCAACGTCGACTGGATCGCCCTGTCCTTCATCCAGCGCCCGGACGATCTCGCCGAGGTGCGCAAGATCACCCGGGGCCGCGCCGGCATCCTGGCCAAGATCGAAAAACCGCAGGCCATCGAACGGCTCGGCGAGATCATCGACCTGTCGGATGCGCTGATGATCGCGCGCGGCGATCTCGGCGTCGAAATGCCGCTGGAGCGCGTGCCGGGCCTGCAGAAGCAGATCGTGCGCGCCTGCCGGCGGGCGGGCAAGCCGGTCGTCGTCGCGACCCAGATGCTGGAATCGATGATCCATTCCCCCGTGCCGACCCGCGCGGAGGTCTCCGACGTCGCAACCGCGGTGTTCGAGGGCGCGGACGCGGTCATGCTCTCCGCCGAATCGGCGGCCGGCGACTTTCCGGTCGAGGCGGTGGAAACCATGAACCGCATCGCCGGCGAGGTCGAACGCGACGCGAACCACCGGGCGATCATCCAGGCGCAGCGCCAGGAGCCGGAGCCCACCGGCGCCGACGCCATCGCCGCCGCCGCCCGCCAGATCGCCGAGACGCTGAACCTCGCCGCCGTGGTCTGCTACACCACATCGGGCGCGACCGGCCTGCGCGCGGCGCGCGAACGCCCCGCCGTGCCCGTGATCGTGATCTCGCCGGTGATCGCCACCGCACGCCGCCTCGCGCTCGCCTGGGGTCTTCACTGCGTGGTCAGCGACGACGCCCGCGACGAGAACGACATGGTCAACCGGGCCTGCCGGATTTCCTTCGAGGAGGAATTCGCGCGGCCGGGCCAGCGGATCATCACCACGGCGGGCGTTCCCTTCGGCACTCCGGGGGCGACCAACATGCTGCGGATCGCCTTCGTCGGCAGCGACGGGCGCGGCGGTATCTGAAACGCCCCCGCGCGGCGTCAACCGCCGCGCGCGCCCTGCGTCCCGGTTGCGGGCGCATCGTCGGATGTCGTGCTTCCGACCGCCTCCGGCCCCGGACGACGCGACCGCGTCGCCGCGATCACCGCCTCGATCTCCCGAACCACCCGCCCGGTGCGCGTGTGATGGGGCATGTGTCCCGCGCCCTCGAGATCCACGCGCCAGGCATTGGGCAGGTCCCGGACGAGACCGGCGGAGTGGATGTCGGGATAGACCACCGTATCCTTGTCGCCGGTGATGACCGCCGCCGGCTGGCGGATCTCGCCGTAGCGCGGCGCGGCCTTCGCCACTTCGGGCTTCAGACGGGCCACGTCGCGCGCATTGGCGAGAAAGCTGTCGGGCCGGAACAGCAGGGGCAACGCGATCCGCGTGTCGTAATTCTCCGGCGCGGCCTCGGGCAGGAACACGTTGGAGATCGCCGCCGGCGCGACCAGAGCGGCCACCGGCGGCGCCAGCGTATGCGTGAACAGCGGTCCGATCACCGGAAGCGCCGCCAGGTCGTAGTACCAGTTCACCCCGCCTGGCCAGGGATGGGTCGCCGGCGCCACGAACACCAGCCCGCGCACCAGGTCCGGCGCCTTCAGCCCCATCTGCGCGACCACCGATCCGCCCCAGGAATGCCCCACGGCAACCGCGTCGCGCAGGTCGAGCGCCCGCAGGAGACCGAGGATCAGATCCGCCTGTCGCGCGGGACTGTGCGCCTCTCCACCGCCGCGTTCGGAATAGCCGTGTCCCGGCCGGTCGACGAAGATCAGCCGGTGGCGCTGCGACAGGGCATCGAAGAACGCCATGCGCGGATCGCGCAGATTGCCGCTCGCACCGTGCACGAAGACGAGAACCGGATCGCCGGCCTGCCAGCCCGGCGGGATGTGATCGACGTAATGCAGACGCACGCCGTCGACCGCGCGCATTTCGCCGACCGGCGGAAATTGCGCCTCGGCCCGCGCGCGCAGCACCTGGGAGTAGGCCGCCAGCGCGGCGACAACGACGCCCGTGAAGGCCAGGAACAGGAGAACGACAGTCATGGGGCGGGAAATGGCGAACCTCTCCGGTGGGGTGATGCAGCGGGCCGCCGACGCACGGCCGGCCGCTCTTGCAACGCGGGGACTGCGGTCACTGCGGTCGCATGACGCGACCCGGCCCCGCCTGCAAACGTCAGGGGCAAGCGTCAGACACAAACGTCAGAGGCAAGCATCGGGACCGACGGACGCGCGTCCGGCTATCACGTGGGCGAGCCGGCCGACTCGGCGGCAAGCGTCTCGAGAGATTTACGCGCGTGCTCGCTCATTGGATGGATTTTCAGGATCTGATGGAACGTCGCGATGGCGTCCTCGTCGCGCCCGACCCGGCGCAGGATGATCGCGAGCCCGGACATCGCCCCCCAGTGTCGGGGCTCCAGCGCCAGCACCCGCTCGATGTCGACCAGCGCGCGCCCGAAGTCCTCTTTCAGGTAGAGGACCGTGGCGCGGCGGTTCCAGCCTTCGGGATAGTCCGGCGCAAGACGGGTGACCATGTCGAGAAGGTCGAGCGCAAGCCCCAGGTCCCGCGCCTGCATCGCCGTCCCGGCCCGCGTCATCAGCAGATCGACGGTGGCGCTGCCCGAGCGCATCCAGCGGCGCTGGATGTCGGCGACCACGGGCTTGGCCTCGGCCGGATCCTCGGCTGTGCGCAGCCGTTCGAACAGGGCATCGAGTTCGCTGGCCGCGTCGTCCTCGGGCGCGATCGCCGGGCGGGCGCCCTCTTGGCCATCGGCTTCGGGAAGCACGCTCTCGCCAAGATCGTCGAGCGCCGGCGGCCCCTCGTCCGGCGGCATGACGCCGGGCGGCCCGCCCTGGGCGAGGGCGGGAGCGGAGAGACACAGAAGGACAAACACGAAAAACGACCGCATACCGGTGAGTATGGCTCGCCGGTCGCGGTCGTCAATGGTCTGGCGGAAAAAGCAGGCGTTCGCGGGTGCCGCGCCGCCGACCCGAAGGCCGTGGTGCGCTGCGCGGCTTAGCCCTGGCGCGCCTTGAAGCGCGGCGCCTTCTTGTTGATGATGTAGACGCGGCCCTTGCGACGCACCATGCGGTTGTCGCGGTGACGGCCCATCAGCGCCTTCAGCGAATTCTTGATCTTCATCGTCTTCGTCTCCGTCGACGGACCCACGCTGTCGGCGGCGTCCTTTCGTTTTTCTGCGATGCCAGGCATCGCGGGCGTTTCTTTGCGACGCCAGGCGTCGCGGGCGTCATCTTTGCGATGCCAGGCGTCGCGGGCGTTTCTTTGCGATGCAAGGCACCGCGGGCATCGTCTTTGCGATGCCGGGCATCGCGGGCGTCAGTGTCGCGGCAACTGGGCCGCTGCGATTTTCGTGGCGGCGCCGAGGCGCCTTTGGGCCGTTCCTTCCGGCGCGCTCTGATCGGCCGCGCACGGAAGGAATGGTGGGCGTGACAGGGATTGAACCTGTGACCCCTACGATGTCAACGTAGTGCTCTCCCGCTGAGCTACACGCCCGAACCCTGACGATCCGATGTGGCCGGTATTGCCTGTCGGATCTGACGCGATCTCATGCTTCGGTTGCGCGCAACCATGGATCGCGGTGGAAGTCCGGTTCCGTTCCGGGTGGCCGGCGACGGTGGCAAGCGATATACCGAAGCTCGCAGGCCGGCGCAAGCCCTCTTCTGAAACTTTGTCGCCCGCCGCCACCGCGCGAGCCCGACAGTGGAAAACCGAGACGGGCCTGTCGCTTGATGCCCGCGCCTCGGCTGCCCGCGATCTCGCTTCCAAGCGCCTGGATCAGGCGGCCAGCATCCGCTCCACTTCGCTGACGAGATCCTTCAGGTGGAAGGGCTTGGACAGCACCTTGGCATCCTTCGGCGCCTGCGAATCCGGATTGAGCGCCACCGCCGCGAAGCCGGTGATGAACATCACCTTGAGATCCGGGTCGAGCTGGGTCGCGCGGCGCGCCAGTTCGATGCCGTCCATCTCCGGCATGACGATATCGGTCAGCAGCAGGGAAAACGGCTCTTCGCGCAGGCGTTCATAGGCGCTCTTGCCATTGTCGAAGGAGACGACGTCATAGCCCGCGTTCTGCAGGGCCTTAGCCAGGAAGCGGCGCATGTCGTTGTCGTCTTCCGCAAGTAGAATCCGTGTCATTCGTCTCGTCCGTCCCGCTCGCCACCCGATCTTGCCGTGCGGCTGGTCTGCCTGATCCGGGCGTCCCCGCCCTCAACACCCGATCTGGGCACCCGATCGGGGCGCCCGCTCAGGGCGCTGCGCCGGTCCCGTTTTGGCACATTGCCTCGCTGTTTATAAGGCCGGGCCGGCGTAAACATCCAGTGAAACCGCGCCGTGCCAGGACCCGCGTTCGTCTTTCCCACGGCGATTGTGGACATTAACCGCGATTCGGGGGCAGAGTGGCCTGCGTGAAACACAACAAACGGCATCTCGGCGGAGGGTGCGCATCATGCACGTGGTCAGCGGGTTCGAGGAGACGCAGGCGTTCGAGGTCCTGCGCCCGGCCGAGCAGCGCGTGCCTTTCGTGTTCAATTCGCCGCACTCCGGCCGGCACTATCCCGAGACGTTCCTCGCCGCCTCCCGCCTCGATCGCGGCGCGATCCGCCGCTCCGAGGACGCCTTTGTCGACGAATTGTTCTCCCACGTCGTGCCGACGGGATCGCCGCTGCTGCGCGCCTGCTTCCCGCGCGCCTATCTCGACGTCAACCGCGAGCCCTATGAACTCGACCCGAAGATGTTCGAGGATCGCTTGCCCTCCTATGCCAACAGCCGGTCGATCCGGGTCGCCGGCGGTCTCGGCACCATCGCCCGCGTCGTCGGCGAGGCCCAGGAGATCTATCGCGGCCGGCTGAGCGTGCGCGAGGCACTGGACCGCATCGAAACGATCTACAAGCCCTATCACCAGACCCTGCGCCGGCTGCTGGCCGAAACCCACGTCAGCTTCGGCTATGCGGTGCTGGTCGACTGTCACTCCATGCCCTCGGCCGTGCGCAGCAGCGACGGCGGCCCGCGCCCGGATTTCATTCTCGGAGATCGCTACGGCACCAGTTGCGCCGGCCCCCTGGTCGATGCGGCCGCCGAGGTGCTGCGCGGCATGGGCTATCGCGTCAGCCGCAACAAGCCCTATGCCGGCGGCTTCATCACCGAGCATTACGGCCGCCCGATCAAGGGCCTGCACGCGCTCCAGCTGGAGATCAACCGCGGGCTCTACATGGACGAAACGCGCACCGAACGTCATGCGGGCTTCGACGCCCTGCGCGAGGATCTGCGCCGCTTCGCCGAAACCCTCGTCTCCCTCCCCGACGCCGAGCTCTACCCGGACGCCCTCGCGGCCGAGTAAGGACAGGCCCGATACGACGCCCCCCGGCGCGGGCCCGAACCCGCGCACCGGATCGCCCCGGGCGGCAGGTCGGTCCGGGACCGGCGGCAGCGCCAGAAGCGCAGAAACCAGGAGCGCAGAAAAAAGGGCCGCACTCTTGCGAGGCGGCCCGAGTCTAGGGAGGAAACGCCCAAGGAGGGCGGTGCGACACGAAAGATCATGCCGCGATGCAAAAGATCGCATTGCACCGCACAAAAGTCAATAACAACCGATCTTCCGACGCGTCGATTTTTCACCCATTCGGCGATATCGCTCTGGAAAACAACGGCTTGAAGTCGCTCGTTCCGCTCGGTAAATCGCCCGAGGGCGCCGTCTGGCCGGCACATTCGCCTCGACGCCCTCCCCCCTTGCCGCCTAGAAGGAGGTCCGAGCCTCTGGTCCGCCTCCCGTCCGCCCGACCGCCCGCCCGACGTCCGTTTCGCGCCTCATGGGATTTCACGCATGTCCGACAACACCGATACCGCCGCGCTCCTGTCCTTCGCCGACCGTCTCGCCGATACCGCCGGCGCGGCGATCCTGCCGCATTTTCGCGCGGATCTGGATGTCGACAACAAGCTGGCCGACGGGTTCGATCCGGTCACTGTCGGCGATCGCGCCGGCGAGGCGGCGATGCGCGCGCTCATCGAGGCGGAAGCGCCCGACCACGGTATTCTCGGCGAGGAACACGGGCCGGCGCGGCTGGACGCCGAGCATGTCTGGGTGCTCGACCCCATCGACGGCACGCGCGCCTTCATCTGCGGCCTGCCGACCTGGGGCACGCTGATCGGGCTGCGGCGCAACGGGCGGCCCGTGCTCGGCGTCATGGATCAGCCCTTCGTGCGCGAGCGCTTCTACGGCGACGGGGCCCGCGCCTGGCGGACGTACGACGGCCGGGAGACGGCCCTGCGCACGCGCGCCTGCGACCGGCTCGAGGACGCGATTTTCTGCACCACCCATCCCCGCCTTTTCACCGGCGCGCAATGCCCGGTCTACGAGGAGATCGAGGCGACGGTGCGCACCGCGCGCTTCGGGACGGATTGCTACGGCTATTGCATGCTGGCGGCCGGTCACGTCGATCTGGTGATCGAGCCGGGCCTGCAGGCCTATGACATCGTCGCGCTGGTGCCGATCGTGGAAGGCGCCGGCGGCGTGGTCACCACCTGGACCGGCGGCGCGCCGGACGACGGCGGGGATATCATCGCCAGCGGCGACCCGCGCCTGCATGACGCGATGCTGACCCGTCTCGCCCGCATCGGCACCTGAGGCGCGGCATCCCGGCCCTGCACTTCGGGCCCTGCGTCGCGCGGCCTAGCCGACCGCGCGTCCGCGCGTGCGCGCGCCATCGTCGAGCGCGGAGTCGTCGACGAAGGCATCGAAGGCCGCCAGGAACTGATCGCGATAGAGGTCGTCCTCCATCATCAGCTCGTGCCGCGCGCCCGGAATCTCGAGATAGCGGGCCGACCGCGTCTGCCGCGCGAAGGCCTCCGCCGCGCGCGTCGACACGATCCGGTCCTGCCCCGCCGCCACGATCTGAACCGGCAGCGGCATCGTCGCGCCGAAGCGCGGATCGAACACCTGGCGCATGGCGCGGCAGGCGGCGGCCAGCCAGTCGACGGTGGGCGCGCCGATCTCGAGCCGGTCGCAGGCGGCCATCACCGTTTCGCTTCGCTGGAAGCGCAGCGGATCGGAGGTCAGCGGGTTGTTCTCGAAGGGCATGTGGACCTTGCCGGCCTGCCCCGGCACGAAGGCCGCGCCGAAGCCGATGGCCGACAGCGTGGCCGCGAGCGGGCAGACGAAGCGCTGCGGCAGGCCCACTTCGCCGAGGCCGAGCAGCGGCGCGGCGAGCACCGCGCGGTCGATCTGCGTACGCAGCCGGCGCGCGGCCAGAAGCAGCACCAGACAGCCGGTGGAATGTGCCAGCGCGGTATGCGGACCCGGCAGCTTGGCGAGGCTGATGCGTTGCAGCACGGTTTCCAGATCGACGACGAAATCGGCGAAGTCGTCGACATGGCCGCGCCGGCGATTGCGCAGCAGGCGGTCCGATCCGCCCTGCCCCCGCCAGTCGAAGGCGACGACGGCGAAACCGCGGGCACGCAGATCCACGATGGTCTCGAAGTATTTCTCGATGAACTCGGCCCGTCCCTGGAGCAGGGTCACCGTGCCGCGCAGGGGCCCTTGCGTCGGCATCCAGCGCGCGGTGCGCAGCCGCACCCGGTCGACGGTCTCGACCATGGCGGACACGCCGCCCTCCGGCACCGGATTGTCGGGATGGTCGAAGAGATCCATGGCGGGCCGGTCTACTCCGCTTGCCGATCCTGGGCTTGCCGATCCTGGCCCCATGCTCCAGGCGCAGTGTCGCGACGCTGTGGTGCGGTCACGGGCGTGACCCTCCATGGAAGACGCCGGGCTCCGACATCCTCCTTCAAACGCGCATCTTTTTCATACAGGAGCCGGACCGGACGCTCAACCGCGACGGCCCGGCTCTCACACAACCGAAGCGCCTCACCAGCGGCCCCAGACGCCGAAGCCGACGCCGTTGCCGCCCCAGTGGTGCCCCCACTGGCCGCCCCGGTGCGGGCGCTGCCAGGGCCCGCGCACCACGGTGCGGCCCACGATCTGGCCGGAGTAGGCGTCGACCACCAGGCGCAGCGGCGCTCCGCGCCGACCGTTCGCCCGCACGATGTAGACATCGCCGCGCGGACGGATGCGCTGGATATTGGTGAAACCGCGACGATGCAGCTTGCGCACGATGCGGCGCGGACCGAGACGCTGGCCGCGATGGCCGCGCCAGCGCTTGCCGGCCAGATGGACCTGACCGTCCTGGACGAGCGTGCCGGCGACCGCCGGCTTGGCGGCGGCCGGGGCCGCGCCCCCGGGGGCCGCAACCGCGACCGGCGCGGACATCAGGAGGGCAAGGGCGGCGGACAGGATCAGCTTGCGGGTTGTCATCTCGGGTCTCCTTCGCTTCGGCGCCGTGGCGCCCCTTCGATGACGCCACCTTGACCGCCGCGCCCTGAACGCCACCGGAAGGCCTCGTTCAGAAACCGTTCATGCGCTCCGCAATGGCGGATTTCCGCATTCTCCACCCTCTTGAATCCGCCTCCGACAGCGCCCACCTCTAGCCTCGCAGGCGCCAAAACGGGCCTGCAGGCGTGTTTCCCGACAGGCCGTTCCGGCCACGCGCGCTCCGGCCATCTTCGGCGGACGCCCGGCGGAAGCGGTAGGGAAACACACATCGCGTTGGCACCCACAACGATGGTGCTCCCAACGATGTTGCTCAAACATGAGGACAGACAGATGCGTCACATGGACTTCAGCCCGCTTTATCGCTCCACCGTCGGTTTCGACCGGCTCTTCTCGATGCTCGACGCCGCGCAGGACGCGCCGAGCTATCCGCCCTACAACATCGAGCGGACCGGCGAGACCACCTATCGGATCACCATGGCCGTCGCCGGCTTCCGCGAGGACGACCTGTCGCTCGAAGCCAAGGAAAACGTCCTGACGGTGAAGGGCGACCGGCCGGAAGACCGGGAAACCGGCGAGATCCTGCATCGCGGCATCGCCGCGCGCGCCTTCGAGCGCCGCTTCCAGCTCGCCGACTACGTCGAGGTCAAGGGGGCAAGCCTGGAGAACGGGCTCCTGCACATCGACCTCGCGCGGGAAATCCCCGAGGCGATGAAGCCGCGCCGGATCGAGATCAAGGCGAAAACCGACGGCACGCCGCAGATCGAAAGCACGGTCAACTGACCCTGGCCGGATCGGGGCCGTCGGCACGCCCGACGGCCCGTCAGGAAAAATGACCCGAGCGCCGCGACGGACCTCGCCGGGCCTTGACCTCGCCCGCAAGCGGCGTCCGACGTCCGACCACGCTCGATAGACCGAAACGCCCCGCGTCGCGTCCCCGTGCGATGCGGGGCGTCGTGCGTTTGCGCCCCGGTCGTCACAAGCGCCCTGTCAATGTCAGAGTGCGGCGAGAAATGCGTCGACCTCGTCCCCGGTCGTGCGGAAACTGGTCACCAGGCGCACGATCGCCTCGTCCGGCCCGCAGCCCTGCGTCGACCATTCGTGAAACAGCACGCCGTGGGCCTTGAGCGCGTCGATGCGCCCGCGCGACAACACCGGAAAGACCTCGTTCGCCTGCACCGGCCAGGCGATCCGGACCCCGGCCTCGGTCAGCCCCTGCGCCAGACGCTGCGCGGCTGCATTGGCATGGCGCGCCAGATCGAGCCAGTGGTCGTCGTCGAGATAGCCCTCGAACTGGGCGGAGACGAAGCGCGACTTGGAAAACACATGCCCGGCCCGCGCGCGATGGGTGGCGAGATCGCGCAAGGCCCCGTCGCTGAAGACGACGAGCGCCTCCGCGCACCAGCAGCCGTTCTTGGTGCCGCCGAAGGACAGCACGTCGATGCCCGCCTTCCAGGTGATGTCGGCCGGCGCGACATCGAGCGTCGCCAGCGCATTGGCGAAACGCGCGCCGTCCATGTGGCAGACGAGCCCGCGGGCCCGCGCCACGTCGGTGAGCGCGCGCACCTCGTCCACCGTGTAGAGCGTGCCGCATTCCGTGGCCTGGGTCAGGCTCAGCGCCGTCGGCGTTCCGAAGCGCCCGCCATCGGGGGTGCGGGCGAGCGCGGCCGACAGATCCTCGGGCCGCATCCGCCCGCCCTCTGCCGCGACCGGCACGATCTTCATGCCATGGGTGTAGAATTCCGCCGCGCCCCATTCATCGCAATGCAGATGCGCCACGTCGCTGGCGAAGATCAGTCCGCCGGGCCGCGCGCAGGCCGCCATGGCGAGCGCATTGGCCGCGGTTCCGGTCGCCGTGTAGAGCACGGTGACGTCGGTGTCGAAGAGATCGGCGAAGCGGGCGGACACCCGCTCCGTCACCGGGTCGGCGCCATAGGCCGGCGCGAAGCCGGCGTTGTGGCGGGCGAGCGCGTCCATGACCGCGTCCGACGCGCCGCTCCAGTTGTCGCTTGCGAACATCATGACGCGATCTAGGCGCGCCGCGCGCCCGGTGGCAAGCCCTTTCGCGGACCGCACGCCTGCCTCCATGGCGCGCCCCTCGCCACCGCCCACAAGCACGCCCCGACAGAAAATTACGGCAATCCGCCACCCGCGAGTCGATTGTGACAAATTGCCCGCGCCGGACGAAAGAACTAGATTATCCGCCGCGCGGAAGCGTCTTGCTCACCCGAGGGAAATCTGGCATGGTGCGCGCCGCTAGATAGGACAGGAATACTGTCCCATCTGGTTTGCGAGCGCCGGACGCCGGCCCGCCCGGCGCGATCGAGCGCTCTTCGGGCAGGTTGGTTTCACGTGGCAGGCGCCCTAGGTTCCCGCGCACTGCGGAGCCCGCGCACAGCGGGGCAAGACCTGGGCCTCCCGCGCACCGCGGGGGCACCGCGGGGGCGAGGGGCGCACCGGGCGCGCAGTCGCGACGCCCCCTGCTCGCTGGCGCATGTCGCCGATCCGGGCCGGGGCACGCGGCGTATCGACGGCGAGCGCCGGCGCGGAGGGTTCCCCTTCGGAAGGCTTGCCGAGCGCGCCGCTTTGGGGGTTTAAAGAGGCGGGCCGCCCGCGGGAGGACATCCCGCCGATCCGGGCGGGCCGATGGCAGGACCGCTTCAACTGGTCAGCGTCAGGGCTTGTGCCTGTTCGCCGAACGAGCCGCGTCTTTCGAGAAAAGACGCGACCCGAACGGGGAAGGACGGACCCGACGCCGGAGTGAGAAAGAGGGCTGAGATGATGAAGACCGACGCGACCACTGCTGCGAACGGGATCGTCGCCGCCGGGACACCGGCCGACACCGTGCGCGCGCGCCGCACAGCCGCCGAACGCGCGGGCCTGTATCATCCGGCCAGGGAACATGACGCCTGCGGCGTGGGCTTCGTCGCCCACCTCAAGGGCCAGGCCTCGCACAAGATCGTCGCCGACGGTCTGCAGGTGCTGGAGAACCTGACCCATCGCGGCGCCGTCGGCGCCGATCCGCTGATGGGCGACGGCGCCGGCATGCTGGTCCAGATCCCGCACGCCTTCTTCGTGGAGGAAGCGAAGAGCCTGGGCATCGACCTGCCGGAAAAGGGCCATTACGGCGTCGGCTTCATCTTCCTGCCGCGCGACCCCGACCTGCGCCGCACCTGCGAGGAGATCGTGGAGCGGGTGATCGCCGCCGAAGGGCAGGCGTGCCTCGGCTGGCGCGACGTGCCGGTCGACAATTCCTCGCTCTCCAAGGCGCCGGACATCGCCGCCACCGAGCCGGTGTCGCGCCAGGTCTTCATCGCCAGCCGCAACTGCGAGACGCCGAACGATTTCGAGCGCCGTCTCTTCGTGCTGCGCAAGGTGATCTCCAACACCGTGCGCGCGGAGACCGACGCCGTCGAACACGGCTTCTACATCGTCTCGCTGTCGAGCCGCACGCTCGTCTACAAGGGCATGTTCCTCGCCTATCAGCTCGGCGCCTATTACGCCGACCTGAAGGACCCGCGCTTCGAATCGGCGCTCGCCCTGGTGCACCAGCGCTTCTCGACCAACACCTTCCCCTCCTGGGACCTCGCGCACCCCTATCGCATGGTGGCGCACAACGGCGAGATCAACACGCTGCGCGGCAACGTCAACTGGATGGCGGCGCGCCAGGCGAGCGTGTCCTCGCCGCTGTTCGGCGACGACATCTCCAAGCTGTGGCCGATTTCCTACGAGGGCCAGTCGGACACCGCCTGCTTCGACAATGCGCTCGAGTTCCTGGTCTCCGGCGGCTATTCCCTCGCCCATGCGGCGATGATGCTGATCCCCGAGGCCTGGGCCGGCAACACCTTGATGGACGACAACCTCAAGGCCTTCTACGAGTATCACGCGGCCTTGATGGAGCCGTGGGACGGACCGGCGGCGGTCGCCTTCACCGACGGACGCCAGATCGGCGCGACGCTCGACCGCAACGGCCTGCGTCCGGCACGCTACGTCGTGACCGACGAGGACGTCGTGATCCTGTCGTCCGAGGTCGGCGTGCTGCCGGTGCCGGAAGAAAAAATCGTGCGCAAGTGGCGCCTGCAGCCGGGCAAGATGCTGCTGATCGACCTTGAGGAAGGGCGCATCATCTCCGACGACGAGATCAAGCGCACCCTGTCGACCGCCAACCCCTACAAGGACTGGCTGCAC
Source organism: Stappia sp. (assembly GCF_040110915.1). Taxonomy (NCBI): domain Bacteria; kingdom Pseudomonadati; phylum Pseudomonadota; class Alphaproteobacteria; order Hyphomicrobiales; family Stappiaceae; genus Stappia; species Stappia sp. Next base: position 3,452,613 of record NZ_CP157793.1, read on the forward strand.
CGCACCCAGATCGTGCTGGAGGACATGCCGGCGGTGCGCGGGCGCGCGCCGGTGGCGGCCGAGAGCCTGCTCGACCGTCAGCAGGCCTTCGGCTACAGCCAGGAGGACATCAAGCTCTTGATGCAGCCGATGGCCACCGTCGGCCAGGAAGCCATCGGCTCGATGGGCACGGACACGCCGATTTCCGTGCTCTCCGACAAGCCGAAGCTGCTCTACACCTATTTCAAGCAGAACTTCGCCCAGGTCACCAACCCGCCGATCGACCCGATCCGCGAGGAACTGGTGATGAGCCTGGTGTCCTTCATCGGCCCGCGCCCGAACCTCTTCGACCTGAAGGGCCTGTCGAGCGTGAAGCGGCTGGAGGTGCGTCAGCCGATCCTCACCAACGACGACCTGGAAAAGATCCGCACCATCGGCGACACGTCCGACAACCAGTTCTCGGCCAAGACGCTGGACATCACCTATGACGCGGCCCACGGCGCGGAGGGCATGCGCGCGGCGCTGACCAACCTGTGCGCCTCCGCCGAGCGCGCGGTGTCCAACGGCTACAACATCATCATCCTGTCCGACCGTCTGATGAGCCGCGGCCGCATTCCGATCCCGGCCCTGCTGGCGACGGCCGCCGTGCACCACCACCTGATCCGCAAGGGTCTGCGCACCTCCGTCGGCCTCGTGGTCGAGACGGGCGAGGCGCGCGAGGTGCATCACTTCTGCGTGCTCGCCGGCTACGGCGCGGAGGCGATCAACCCCTATCTCGCCTTCGAGACGCTTCTGGCGCTGCACGCCGATCTCGACTTCCCCGAGGAAGTGGACGAGACCGAGGTGGTCGAGCGCTACATCAAGTCGATCGACAAGGGCATCCTGAAGGTGATGTCCAAGATGGGCATCTCGACCTATCAGTCCTATTGCGGCGCGCAGATCTTCGATGCCGTCGGGTTGTCGAGGGATTTCGTCGACGAGTTCTTCTTCGGCACCGCCACGACGATCGAGGGCATCGGCCTCGTCGAGGTCGCCGAGGAGACCGCGCGGCGCCACCGCCTCGCCTTCGACGACGTGCCGGTGCTGCGCAGCGCGCTCGAGGTCGGCGGCGAATACGCCTACCGCACGCGTGGCGAGCGCCACATGTGGACCCCGAACAACGTCGCCTCGCTGCAGCACGCGGTGCGCGGCAACGTGCCGGAGAAGTACCGCGAGTTCGCCCGCGAGACGAACGAGGAGAACGGCCGCTACACGATCCGCGGCATGTTCCGCATCAAGTCGGCGGAGGAGATCGGCACCAGGGCGATCCCGCTGGACGCGGTCGAGCCGGCGGCGGAGATCGTCAAGCGCTTCTCCACCGGCGCGATGTCCTTCGGCTCGATCTCGCGCGAGGCGCATTCCACGCTCGCGGTCGCGATGAACCGGATCGGCGGCAAGTCGAACACCGGCGAGGGCGGCGAGGAGCCCGAGCGCTATCTGCCGCTGCCCGACGGGGCGACCAACCCGATGCGCTCGGCGATCAAGCAGGTCGCCTCGGGCCGCTTCGGCGTGACCACCGAGTATCTGGTCAACTCCGACATGATCCAGATCAAGGTCGCCCAGGGCGCCAAGCCCGGCGAGGGCGGCCAGCTGCCCGGCCACAAGGTCGACGCGGTGATCGCCAAGGTGCGCCACTCCACGCCGGGCGTCGGCCTGATCTCGCCGCCGCCGCACCACGACATCTACTCGATCGAGGATCTGGCGCAGCTGATCTACGATCTGAAGAACGTCAATCCGGCGGCCGATATTTCGGTGAAGCTGGTGTCGGAAGTGGGGGTCGGCACGGTCGCGGCCGGCGTCGCCAAGGCGCGCGCCGATCACATCACCATCTCCGGCTACGACGGCGGCACGGGCGCCTCTCCGCTCACCTCGATCAAGCATGCCGGCAGCCCCTGGGAGATGGGTCTCGCCGAAACCCAGCAGACGCTGGTGCTCAACGGCCTGCGCTCGCGCGTCGCGCTGCAGGTCGACGGCGGACTGAAGACCGGCCGCGACGTGTTGATCGGCGCGCTGCTCGGCGCCGACGAGTTCGGCTTCTCCACCGCGCCGCTGATCGCCGCCGGCTGCATCATGATGCGCAAGTGCCACCTCAACACCTGTCCGGTCGGCATCGCCACCCAGGATCCGGTGCTGCGCAAGCGCTTCAAGGGCACGCCGGAGCACGTGGTCAACTACTTCTTCTTCGTCGCCGAGGAAGTGCGCGCGCTGATGGCGGAAATGGGCATCGCCCGCTTCGAGGAGCTTGTCGGGCGCACCGACCTGCTCGACCAGGACAGGATGGTCGAGCACTGGAAGGCGCGCGGGCTCGACGTGTCGCGCCTGTTCCACATGCCCGACGCCGCGCCGGAGGCCCGCCGCTGGACCGAGCGGCAGAAGCACCCGATCGACGACATCCTCGACCGGCGCCTGATCGCGGCGGCCGCGCCCGCGCTCGACACCAAGGAGCCGGTCACGATCACCGAGACCATCGCCAACGTCGACCGCTCGACGGGCGCGATGCTGTCGGGCGAGGTCGCCCGCCGCTACGGGCACAAGGGGCTCAAGGACGGCACCATCGACATCCGCCTCACCGGCACGGCCGGCCAGGCTTTCGGTGCCTTCCTCGCCCGCGGCATTGCCATGACGCTCGAGGGCGACGCCAACGACTATGTCGGCAAGGGTCTGGCCGGCGGCCGGCTCGTCATCCGGCCGAACCCGAAGAGCGCCGCCAATCCGGATGAGTCGATCATCGCCGGCAACACGGTGCTCTACGGCGCCACCGAGGGCGAGGCCTACATCCGCGGCATCGCCGGCGAGCGCTTCGCGGTGCGCAACTCCGGCGCCATCGCCGTCGTCGAGGGCGTCGGCGACCACGGCTGCGAATACATGACCGGCGGTGTCGTCGTGGTTCTCGGCTGGACCGGGCGCAACTTCGCGGCCGGCATGTCGGGTGGCGTGGCCTATGTGCTGGACGAGGACGGCTCCTTCCGCTCGCGCTGCAACCTGGCCATGGTGGACATCGAGCCGGTGCCGGAAGAAGACGACCTGCTGGAGAAGCTGCATCACCACGGCGGCGACATCGAGCACAAGGGGCGCGTCGATCTCACCGACGACATGACCCGCCACGACGACGAGCGGCTGCGCCAGCTCATCGCCAATCACATCGCGCATACCGGCTCGGCCTGGGCACAGCAGATCCTCGACGAGTGGGACGATTTCCGTCCGAAGTTCGTCAAGGTGATGCCGGTCGAGTACCGCCGGGCGCTCAAGGAAATGGAAGAAAAGCGGCTCGGCCTGGTCGCGGCCGAGTAAGGGAGACGGACAGATATGGGTAAAGTCACCGGGTTCCTGGAGATCGACCGGCAGGACCAGAAGTATCAGCCGGCCTCCGACCGCATCCGCCACTTCAAGGAGTTCACGCTGCCGCTGGAGGACAAGGAAGTCCAGCGGCAGGCCGCGCGCTGCATGGACTGCGGCATACCCTATTGCCACGGTCCCGTCGGCTGTCCGGTCAACAACCAGATTCCGGACTGGAACGACCTCGTCTACAACGGCGACTGGGAAGAAGCGGCGCGCAACCTGCACTCCACCAACAACTTCCCGGAGTTCACCGGGCGCATCTGCCCCGCGCCGTGCGAGGAGGCCTGCACGCTCAATCTCGAGGACGTGCCGGTCGCCATCAAGTCGGTGGAACAGGCGATCGCCGACCGGGCCTACGAGGAAGGCTGGATCCGCCCCGAGCCGGCGGCCGTGAAGACCGGCAAGACCGTGGCCGTCGTCGGCTCCGGCCCCGCCGGCATGGCCGCCGCGCAGCAGCTCGCACGCGCCGGACACACGGTGCATGTCTATGAGCGCGAGCCCCGGGCCGGCGGCCTGATGCGCTACGGCATTCCGGACTTCAAGATGGAAAAGCACTACATCGACCGCCGCGTGGAACAGATGGAGGCCGAGGGCGTCGTCTTCCATTACAATGTGAACGTCGGCGTCGACACCACGGTGGACGAGCTCAAGCACCGCCACGACGCGCTGCTTCTGACCTGCGGCGCCGAAACGCCGCGCGATCCGGGCCTGCCGGGCATGGACCTGCAGGGCTGCATGTACGCCATGCCGTTCCTCGTTCAGCAGAACCGGCGCGTCGGCGGCGAGGACGTGTCGCACGAGCCGCCCTATTGGGCGGGCGGCAAGCATGTCGTGGTGATCGGCGGCGGCGACACCGCGTCGGACTGCATCGGCACCTCCTTCCGCCAGGGCGCCCTGTCGGTCACCCAGCTCGACATCCGCCCGCGTCCGCCGGAGAAGGAAGACAAGCTTGCCGTGTGGCCCTATTGGGCGACGAAGATGCGCACCTCTTCCTCCCAGGCCGAGGGCGCGGAGCGCGAGTTTCAGGTCGCCACGCTCGAGATCATCGGCGAGGACGGACATGTCACCGGCGTGAAATGCGCCCGGGTCGATGAAAAGCGCCAGCCCATCGAGGGCACGGAATTCGTGCTGCGCGCGGAACTGGTGCTGATCGCCATCGGCTTTTCCGGCCCGATGGAAGGCACCTATCTGGCCGAACTCGGCGACGACCTCGCCCGCGACGCGCGCGGCAACGTGGTCGCCAACACCGAGGACTACAAGACCTCGATCGACGGCATCTTCACCGCCGGCGACGTGCGCCGCGGCCAGTCGCTCGTCGTCTGGGCGATCCGCGAGGGCCGTCAGGCGGCGCGCGCCATCGACCTGCATCTGACCGGCAGCACCAACCTTCCGCGCTGATACGCTGGCACGACACGACAAGGCCGCGCGCCCACCGGGCTGCGCGACCTTGTCTATTGGTGCTTGCGACGCCAGGTGCAGCCCGGGCGACAGGACAGGCTCAGTGCGGACGGATCACTTTTCCACCTGTGCTAGAAAAGCCCCGATCCGCTCGATCATGGCGTTGTGACTGTCACCGCGCGTCTGTGCGGACGTCCCGCACAACGCCGGGTCGCCGCCGTCCTCGGAAAGGATCTTCGCGCCTGCCGGCGTGCACAAGGGGAAGGCGTCGAGCGGCCCGGCTTCGGCAAGCGTGACAAGACGGGCGGTGTCATCATCGCCGACCGGCTGCGCAAAGTGCGCCTCGCCCTCCCCGGTCGCCCCGAGCGCGATCACAAGGGACGGGACCGGATTGTCCTCACCCGCGTCCAAGACGGCCTCCGCATATTCCGGCGCGATCGCAACCACGGCGGATATTTCAGGCAGGCGGTACGACCGCTCCAGCGGCGCGCGGTCGAGCGACTCCAGCAAGATGCCGCCGGCTGCCAACCAGCCACAGTCGGGGCCGGCCCCGTCCGCGCACGACCGCCGGACAGCGTCAGCGTCAAAACGCCAGCCGCCAACGGCAAGAGCGGCCGTGCCGCCAAGCGCGAAACCGACAGCCGAGATCCGGGTCCGGTCGATGCGCGGCGCCCACTCGGGATCGCCGAGAACAGCGGCAAGGGCGCGCGCGAGATGCTCGGGCCGGCGCCAGATCTCCTCCGCACCCGCGCGCGGGCTTTTCACCCTCGGCGCGTTGACCTCCACCACGACATGCCCCGAACGGGCGAGCCCGGCCGCGAGCCAGGCGCCCGAATCCGGACGTGAGCGGACGCCGCCATGCGAAAGCAGAACGAGAGGAAACGGCCCCGCCGCGACCGCGCCCCCGGGCACGGCCTGAGGGCCGAGAAAGACGGCGTTGCCGGCCAGGTTTTGCACTGCTCCGCCGCGCGCCGGATACCACACCGTCAACGACAGCCCGCGCGCGTCCGAGGAGCCTGCGACCGACAGGGCAACCATGCCCGGGACGTTCGTCGCACCGACAGCGCCGCCTGAAAGGAGAAAGAGGATAATCAGGAAGAAGGGGCGCACGTGCGAAAGCCTTTGCGTGACGGGGGCGGTCGCAATCCAGCAACCACCGGGACCGGCCCGCACTATCCTCCAACCCTCGCAGGCGCAACACCTGCCGGGACAGGCGTTGCGCAGGACCGGGACAGCCGCGCCGCCTCACGCGGCCGCGCGGCCGTCGCTGCTTCTGATGTTCTCCAGGAAGCCGCCGACCTGCCGGTGCAGCGCGCCCGACAGTTCGGCCAGTTCACCGGTCGCGGCGCGGATCTGGTCGGTGGCCGCGCGGGTGCTGCCGCTGGCGGCGGTCAGATCGCCCATGCTGGCGGCCACGCTCTCGGTGTTCTGCGTGGCGAAGCCGACGCTCTGGGTGATCTCGCCGGTCGCCGCCATCTGCTCCTGAACCGCGCTCAGGATCGTATTGGAGATCGTGTGGATGCGCTCCACCGTCGTGGCGATGGAGCGGATCGCGCCGACGGCCTGATCCGACACCTGCTGCACCGCCTCCACCTGCCGCGAGATATCCTCCGTCGCCCGCGTCGTCTGCCCGGCCAGCGTCTTGACCTCATTGGCGACGACGGCGAAGCCGCGCCCCATCTCGCCGGCCCGCGCCGCCTCGATGGTGGCATTCAGCGCCAGAAGGTTGGTCTGGTCGGCGATCTGCTTGATCAGGTCGACGACCTCCCCGATCTCGCGCCCGCTCTCCGCCAGCCGGCCGACGATGGTGTCGGTCGCGCGCGATTCGTCCACGGCCGCCTGCGCCATTTGCGCGGCCTGCTCCATCTCCCGTCCGATGGCGAGGATCGAGGCGCTCATGTCTTCCGCCGCCTGGGCCGCCGTCGACACCGACGTGCTCGCCTGCTCCGAGGACTCCGTCGCCGTCTCCACCGCCCGGGCGGCCTCGTCGACCGCGCCGTCGAGTTCCTGCGACAGGCCGCCGACCCGTTCGGCCGCGGTGGTCAGCCGCTGCACGACGCCCACCACGGAGCTTTCGAAGTCGCCGGCCACCTGCTTCAGGGTTTCCGCCCGCTCCGCCGCGAGGCTGCTTTCGCGCTCCAGCGCCTGACGCGCCTCTTCCCGCGCCTTTTCCGCCAGCCGCGTGCGGAACGCGACCACGGAGCGCGCGATCGACCCGATCTCGTCGCCCCGTTCGGCGCCGGCGATCTCCACGTCGAAATCCCCGTCCGACAGCGCCTCGAGGCCGCCCTGCAGGGCCTTCAGCGGTCGACGGATTCCGAGCGCCAGCCAGAACGCCAGAGCCAGAAAGGCAATGCCGACGGGCATGCACACGATCGCGATCTCGACCATCTGCCCGAGGATCAGCGCATCGAGCTTCGACGCGGCCTTCGCGCCCACGAGATCGGCGGCCGTCGCCGGATCGCCCAGCGCCGCGGTCAGCGAGACACGAAACGTGTAGAAGGCATAGCCGGTGCCGGCGAGCATGATGACGGCCGCCGTCGCGACCATGAGGAGAAACCGGCCGAGAACCGACAGGGTGCGGCGGCGCTGATCTGTGGCGTGCATGCGAATGTTCCCGAATTCGATACACCGACAGGTTTCTCGCAATTGATGAAGAAAGAGAAAACCACACGCGCCCGCGTTCGAAAATCGCGACGACGGATCGCCGGCCGCAGGGTCACCCCCGCCAGGAAGCCCGACGCCAAGCGACGGCGAAGCAACGCCAGGACGCGTTTCATGGCCGAATCGGGCCCGAGCTTCGTTCGTCTGTGGCTCTCAGGTAACCGGCACCCGGCCGGGGCTCGAAACCGGGGCCGGAGCCGGTCGCTGCACGGTCTCTTGTCCGGATGTCGTCTTGTCCGCGTGTGGTCTGAGGCGGGCGCCAGCTTGTCGAAGATCGAGACCAGCTTGTCGGACATCGAGAGATGCGCGCCCAGTCGCGCGCGCGAACCACGCGCTCAGGAGCCGGGCCGGCGGAAATCGTCCACCCGCCCCTCGGTCGGCGGCAGCACCGCGCCTTGCACGATCAGGCGATACTGAGGCGTGTCGACCACCGGCGCGTTGCGGGCATCCTCCGCGCCGGCCAGTTCCGTTTCCGGCGAGCCCGTCCGACCGGTGAGAACGACGAAATTGGGATCGTCCTCGACACCTTCGAAGGCATAGGCTCCGGAGGAGCCGAGCACGCGGGCGATCGCCCGGTCGGCGAAGAAGGCGAGCTTTCGCTTGCCGGGCCAGGTGAAACCGATGCCGTCTCCGCTGCGCAGGCGGCGGCGACGCCCCTCCACATCCGGGCCGAAGGACGTGTAGCCGCCCTCCTCGCTCAGGAAGACGTCCCACACATCGACATAGATGGCATTCGCCGCCTCGACACGCGCCTTGATCAGGCTCGTCACCAGATTGAAGTTGGCGCGCCGGGTCTGGCCCTTGGGCGGCGGCAGGCCGACCCAGATCACGGGCGTGCGCTGCGCGCGGGCCGCCGACAGCACCCGGTCGACCCGGCCGGCGTAGCCCGCCGTCCAGGCCTCGGTGCCGAATTCGGCCGGCTCGCCCGCCAGCCCCAGCGACCGCACGGCCAGCTCGCGAATGTCGTTCTTGCCAAGAAGCATCACCACGACGCCAACACGCCGCCCCTGAACGGCGGCGCGCATCCGGTCGCCGATCTCCGGCCCAAACTCGGTGGCAAGGCCCTCGTCGCGAAACAGCAGCCGGTCGACCCGAACGGAGGGCACCTCCGCATAGGCCGCCTCGAGCCCTTCCGCCAGCTCGTCGGCCAGCCCGTCGCCGACGACCAGGACAATGCGGGCATCCGCGTCCTTGGGCACCTCGACGATCACGGGTTTCACCGGCTCGCGGCGCGGCTGGACCTGCTCGCGCGGCTGCTGCTCGCGCATGCGGCTGCGGCGATCGTCGCGCTCGACGCCGAACAGGCGAAAGAGCGGCGACAGCGGGTGAAATCCGCCGCCGCTCGGCGTGTCGCCCGGCTGCACGATCGGGCCGCGGCTTTGCGCCGCCACATCGCCCGGTACCGCGGCCAGCCCGACCGCGAGGCCGAGGCCGAGCGCGGCGAGACAGCGCGCGCCCGAGCGCATCCAGCGGCATGCAAGCGCTGCGATCCGGCCACGGGTGCCCGCCGGACCGGTTGCATCGTCAGCGCTGGAAGGGGCGATGGTGATCATGCCCCGACCTTAGCGAATTCCGCGCCTTGCGTCCAAGGGCCCAACGGTGGCGCGTCGCACGCTCAGCGCCCCGAACGGATGTGCTGCAACAGCGCGACGGAGGCGTAGCCGTCGGGGATCAGGCCGGCCGCGCGCTGATAGGCGCGAATGCCCCGCCGGGTCGCCGGTCCGACCCGTCCGTCGACCGATCCGACCGAGAAGCCGCGCCGGTTCAGGAGCGCCTGCAGGTCCTTCGTCTGCGCCCGGTTCAGCGGCAGCGCGTCCCGCTGCCAGGGCTGCGCGAAGGGACCGCCGCCGATGATCCGGTCGGCCAGATGCCCGACCGCGAGCGCATAGGCCGTGGCGTTGTTGTAGCGCTTGATCACATAGAAATTGCGCAGCATCAGGAACGCGGGCCCCGAGGCCCCGGCCGGCAGCACCAGAACCGCATCGTCGGAGGGACGCGGAAACTCGCGATCGTTGGTGCGCGTCACGCCGAGCCGCCGCCAGTCGGCCAGCGTCATTTCCTCGTCGACATTGCCGTAGTCGAAGCCGCGCGGCAGCCGGACCTCGTAGCCCCAGGTCTTGCCCGTGCGCCAGCCGTGCCGCTTCAGGTAATTGGCGGTCGAGGCGAGCGCGTCGGGAATGTTGGTCCAGATGTCGTGACGCCCGTCGCCGTCGTAGTCGGAGGAATACTGCTTCCAGCTGGAAGGCATGAACTGGGTGTGGCCCATGGCCCCGGCCCAGGAGCCTTCCATGCTGTCGGGCTGCACGTGTCCGGCATCCAGGATCTTGAGCGCCGTCACGAGTTCGCGGTTCCAGAAGTCCTTCCGCCGAGGCGCCGCGTAGGCGAGCGTGGCGAGGGCGCGCACCACATAGTGCTTGCCCATGAAGGAGCCGTAGTTGGTCTCCATGCCCCAGATGGCCACCACCGCCTCGCGGTCGACGCCGTAGCGCCGTTCGATCTCGGCCAGTTCGCGGGCATAGGTCGCGAGCATCTCGCGCCCCTTCTCGACGCGGGTGTCGGACACGGCTGTGTCGAGATACTCCCAGATCGGCTTGACGAATTCCGACTGCCTGTCCATCAGCCGGATCGTGTCGGGATCCGGGGTCACCCCGGCGAAGGCGCGGCGGTAGGTATCGCGGCCGACGCCGGCATCGCGCGCCACCGGCCAGAAATTGTCGACCCAGCGGTCGAAGGCGGCATCGGCGCTGGCCGGCGCCCCCGGCGCGGCGGTCAATGTGGCGCCCAGCGCCAGGATCCCGCCCCAGGCGGCCACGCGCTTGCGCAAGCCGGCACCCGGTCGCCACCGCGCCCGCGCGGCCCGCGCGGGCTGCATGCTAAGGCTGGAAAAACGCGAAACAATCATCCCAACTCCCGGTGCTTTCCCTCGTCAGCGGATCGCCTGCGATCCATGACCCGCGCCCCCCGGCGCCCGTAACGTAAATGGCGTTCAATGCCGGAACCGCAATCCGGCCTCGATCTGGTTTTCGCTGTAGCCCGCGCCCTGCGACGACGACAGGAACCGGCGGAACGTATAGCGCCCCGTCAAGGCGACATTGCGGGTGACCGCCCATGTCAGCCCGGCGGTGGCGTTGGCCTCGTCCTCGGTCAGCACGATGCCGGTGTAGTCGCGGCGCGAGTACCCGATCCCGAGCTCGCCGGCGAGCGCATCGGAAAACCCGTGCGCCAGCCGCAGATCGCCGGAATAGATGACCGAGCCGGGCGTTCCGTTGAGTGTCGACGGCGCCAGCGCGGTCGACAGGGTGCCGGTGACGGTGGTCAGCCGCGTCGGCGACCACACCAGCGACCCGTCGACGGTCAGACCCTCGAGCTTCGCAAGACGCCGGTCGTCGAGCGTTTCGCTGCGCCACCCCAGGCCGATGTCGCCGCTGATCTTGCCGCCGTTGTCGAAGGCCACGCCGGCGCGCAGCTCGTAGCCGCTGGAGTTGCGGTCGGCGCACAGCGTCAGGTCGCGGCACTGCTCGAAGTAGTGGCGCTTGAACAGGCTGCCTTCCGCGAAGGGCTGGAGGCTCGCCCCCGTCTGGGCGTCGAGACGCAGCGTCGCGGTATAGAGCGCATTGTCGCGCTCCCGGCTCGTGCCCGTGTTATCGCCGCCCGAGTAGACCGTGGAATCCACCCGCCCGCGCAGTTCCGCGCTGACCAGGCCGAGCGACCGGCGCAAGCCCAGAGACCCGCCGAGTTCGTGAATGTCCCGCCCCTCGTTGACCGCTTCCGCCGACCCGCGATCCTCCAGCGTCAGCGCGTAGCGCGCGGTCGTTTCCAGTTCGGTCCGCTCGCTGAGATCGAATTGCAGCCGGGCATCGGCGTTCATCGTCGGATCAGCGTCCAGATCGCTGTCGGGATAGCCGGTGTAGCTGCCCCGGAAGTTGAAGCCGAAACTGTGGCGCGACCAGTCGGACTGCAGCCTGAGCGCCGGCGCGATGCGATAGAGCGAGCCCGAAGATCCGCCCGCCGAGCCCGCAACATTGTCGCTCCAGCCGAGCGTCGTGATGAGTTCGGGGTAGAGCAGGAACGAGCCTGCGCGCAGGCCCTGTGGCGCGTCGCGGCGCGTCTCGCCGTCGTAGACCTCCAGATCGAGCGTCCCGCCGCCGCCGTTCGGCGCGCGCCGCTGCACGGCCCGGAGGCGTTCGGAAAAGGGCTGAAGCGGACGGACGCGACCGACCTCGGCCAGCGGCTCGATCCGCTCGCCGGCATCGCCGACCGGAACGCGGGCGGTGTCCGCGCCGCGCAGGCCCTCGGCGGTCTCGGCGTCCTCCGCGTCCTGCGGATCGAGCGGCGCGCGCACGCCGCCGGCCTCGAACCCGCCGCGCAGGTCGACGTCCTGCGCCTGAACCACAGGCACAGCCAGCACGGAAGCGAGAAGAAAGACGGCCAAGCGTGACATGAACGACAACCGGTCAGGGGCGGCGGCGCACGGGCCTCCGCAATCGAAGCGATCATGATTTGTTAAGGTTAATGGAGCGTTGACGCCGCCGACCGCCTTTGCGCGCCGGCCGCACCCGTCGGAGCGCCGGAGCGCAAGGCTCGGCCGGGTTGCCGCACGGTCGGAATGGGTCTAAAAGGACGGCTTGATTTCAGAATTTCCACGCTCGGAGCATTGCAGAATGAGTGCGCCTTCGTCAGAGACGGACCGGTCCGCGGTGTCTTCGCCACGCCTGTCGGCGCTGCGCACGATCGACACCGGCGTGGCCGGGCTGCGCAGCCTGCGCGATGCCCTGGCCAACGGCCTGTCGGAGCCTTTCGCGCGCGCGGTCGAGACGATCGCCGCGGCGAGCGGCCGGGTGATCGTCACGGGCGTGGGCAAGAGCGGTCATGTCGGCGCCAAGATCGCCGCGACGCTCGCCTCCACCGGCACGCCGGCCTCCTTCGTGCACGCCACCGAAGCGAACCACGGCGATCTCGGCATGATCACCGACCGGGACGTGGTGCTTGCGCTCTCCTGGTCCGGCGAAACGCAGGAACTGGCGGCCACCATCGCCTACACGCGGCGTTTCAAGGTTCCCCTCGTCGCCCTCACCTCGCGCGCGGACAGCGCGCTCGGGACGGCGGCCGACATCGTGCTCGCCCTGCCGCGCGCCCAGGAAGCCTGCCCGCACGGGCTTGCGCCCACGACCTCCACGCTGCTGCAGATGGCGCTTGGCGACGCGCTGGCGATCACCCTGCTGGAAGCCCGCGGGTTCACCGCCCAGGACTTCAGGACGTTCCACCCCGGCGGGCGCCTCGGCGCGAGCCTGCTGCGCGCCCGCGACATCATGCACACCGGCGAGAAACTGCCGCTCGCGACCGCGGGCACGCTGATGCGCGACGCCATCGTGCTGATCACCCAGAAGGGCTTCGGCGTTCTCGGCATCGTCGACGAGGGCGGACGGCTGATCGGCATCATCACCGACGGCGACCTGCGCCGTCATCTGTCGAGCGATTTCCTCGACAAGACCGCGGAGCAGGTGATGACCCGCGATCCCCGCCGCATCCAGGGCGACCTGCTGCTGGCGGCGGCGATGGAGTTCATCAACCGCTCGTCGATCACCTCGGTCTTCGTGGTCGAGGACGACCGGCCGGTCGGCATCATCCACCTGCACGATCTGCTGCGCCACGGCGTCGCGTGAAACGTGCAGGATAGTTAACGCCCTGTTTACCTTAACGAATTTTAACCCGGGCCCGACCCCGGGTTCGCGCCGCGCTTAGGGATTGATTAGCCCGGCACGCCCTATCATCGCCTCCGTTCCCGGTCGTCAGGACCAGCTCCGGAGCATGACAGGACCATGGATCTCAGTTCTATCATCGGCATCATTGCCGCCTTCACCGTTGTCGTGATCGCCATCCTCCTCGGCGGCAACATCACGCAGTTCATCGACGTCCCGTCGATGCTGATCGTGCTGGGCGGCGGTTTCGCGGCAACGCTCGTGCGCTTTCCGCTGGCCGGCATCGGCAGCGCCTTCGTGGTCGGCAGCAAGGTCGCCTTCACCCACAAGAAGGTGAGCCCGCGCGACCTGATCGAGGAAGTCACCAGCCTCGCGGACACGGTGCGCAAGTCCGGCCCGCTCGGTCTGGAGAATGTCGAGGTCAGCGACCCGAACCTGGCCAAGGGCGTGCAATATATCGCCGACGGCTACGAGGCCAGTTTCATCAAGGACACGATGGAGCGCGAGCGCGATCTCTACCTGGAGCGGCTTTCGGAAGGAAAGCGCGTGTTCAAGGCGCTCGGCGATTCCGCGCCGGCTTTCGGCATGATCGGCACGCTGGTCGGTCTGGTGCAGATGCTTGCCACCATGGACGATCCCTCCACCATCGGCCCGTCGATGGCCATCGCGCTGCTGACGACGCTCTATGGCGCGCTGATTTCCAACGTGGTCTGCCTGCCGCTGGTCGACAAGCTCGATTCCAAGTTCGACGTCGAGGAGGTCAATCAGACCCTCGTCATCGACGGTGTGATGCAGATCCGCGAGAACAAGAGCCCGGCCCTGATCCGCGACATGCTGGTCGCCTACCTGCCCGAAAAGCAGCGCGCGGAGCTCGCCGAAGCGGCCTGACGGGGCACGCGGCGGACAGGCACGCGCCGGACGAAGAGGGCGAAAGGACACCAACGTCATGGCCAAGAAGAAGCAAGCTGGCGGCGGCGCCCCGGAGTGGCTGGTCACCTTCGCGGACCTGATGTCGCTGCTCGTCTGCTTCTTCGTGCTGATCATCTCCTTCTCGATCCAGGACAAGCAGAAGCTTCAGGTCGTGGCCGGCTCGATGCGCGAGGCCTTCGGCGTGAAGGAACAGTCGCGCCGCACCGGGGTGATCGAGATCGAGGGCATCCCGATCCGCGACTACATGAAGGACATCACCCAGGTGCCGGAGGAACTGGATTCCGACTTCTCCGAGGAACGGCACGAAAAGCGGCGCAAGCAGGGCCCGGAGGCCAACACGCACGACACGCGCGAGGCCGACATCGAAAAGCCGCGCCAGTTCGCCACCGCCGCCGCGTCGCTGCGCCAAGCCTGGCAGGAGATGCCGGACATCACCGAAGTGTCCAACAACATCATTCTGGAAGAGACCGACGAGGGTCTGAACATCACGCTCGTCGACCAGGACGGACGCTCGATGTTCCCGGAAGGGTCGAAGTACCCGTATGAGATCACCCGGCGGCTGCTGGCCAAGATGGCCCCGGTGATCGCGCGCATGCCGAACCGCATCGAGATCACCGGCCATACCACATCCGGCGGCGCGGCGATCAACCCGAGCTACACCGCCTGGGAACTGTCCGCCGACCGGGCCAATGCCGCGCGCCAGATCCTGTCGGAATACGGGATCCCGCCGGAGCGGTTCTACGGCGTCGTCGGCAAGGCGGATACCGAGCCGCTGTTTCCCAACGACCCCTATCTGGCGGCCAACCGCCGCATCGGCATCCTCCTGATGAACGAGGCGCCGCCGCTGCCGGCCGGCCATAATCCCTGAACCAGTGCCCGGAGGCGTCCGCCTGACACGGCGCCAACGCGTGCGACCGGGCGGGCCCGCCGGGGACCGGCGTCATGCGATCACCCCCCGGCGGGGGCTTTCGGATCCGGCGCGACGACGAGCACCGGCCCGTCCAGTCCGTCGACCCGCACCCGCGTTCCGGCCGGACAATCCGGACCGGTCACCCGCCAGATGGTGTCGTCGATGCGAAGGCGTCCGTCGCCCTGCGCGATCGGCTCGTCCAGAACGAACACCCGCCCGACGAGACGGCTGCCGCGCCGGTTGAGGGACGGATCGCCCTCGCTGTCGGCGCGCTGACGCATCAGCATGCGCCCGACCAGCAGGCTGGCGAGCGACAGCACCCCGAACAGCACGATTTCCGCCTGCCAGGCGATGTCCACGAAGAGCGCGAGCGTGCCGACGACCAGCGCGGAGACGCCGAACCACAGGAAGAAGGTTCCCGGCGCCATCACCTCCAGCCCGAGCAGCAGAAGACCGACGATCCACCAGGTCCAGGGCCCGAGCTCGAGGATGATGCGTTCCACGATGCTCATCATGCGCCGTCTCCGCCCTCCCGCGCGCCGGTCTCCGGCACGGTCGGCTTGCGACGGCGCTGCGGGGTTTCGCCGCCGAAGGCTTCCCTGGCGATCTCCGCGATGCCGGAAAGCGACCCCAGCACGGCGGTCGTCTCGGTCGGCAGGATCAGGAGCTTCTGGTTCGGCGATCCGGCAAACTGGCCCAGCGCCTCGACATATTTGTTGGCGACGAAATAGTTGATCGCCTGCACGTCACCGGCGTCGATCGCCTCGCTCACCATGCGGGTGGCATTGGCCTCGGCCTCGGCGGCGCGTTCGCGCGCCTCGGCATCGCGGAAGGCGGCCTCGCGGCGCCCCTCCGCCTCCAGGATCAGCGACTGCTTCTCGCCTTCCGCCTGCAGGATATCCGCCTGACGCTTGCCCTCGGCCTCCAGGATGGCGGCGCGCTTGTCGCGCTCCGCTTTCATCTGCCGGCCCATCGCCTCGACGAGGTCGCGCGGCGGGTTGATGTCCTTGATCTCGATGCGCGTCATCTTGATGCCCCAGGGCGCGGCGGCGGCATCCACGACCCTGAGCAGGCGCGCGTTGATCTCGTCGCGGTTGGACAGGAGTTCGTCGAGATCCATCGAGCCCATGACCGAACGGATGTTGGTCATCGTCAGGTTGAGGATCGCGTTCTCCAGACCCGCGACCTCATAGGCGGCGCGCGCGGCGTCCAGTACCTGATAGAAGGTCACGCCGTCGGCCATCACCGTGGCGTTGTCGCGGGTGATCACCTCCTGCGAGGGAACGTCGAGCACCTGCTCCATCATGTTGATGCGGTGACCGATGCGGTCGACGAAGGGGACGATGAAATTGAGGCCGGGCGACAGCGTCTTGCGATAGCGGCCGAAGCGCTCGACCGTGAAGGCGAAGCCCTGCGGGACAGTCTTGACCCCGGAGAAGACGACCAGAACGGCCAGGACGAACAGGACGACGACGAGGATGTCGAAGCCGACAACTCCCTCCAGCATGAGCGCTCTCCCTGTGCGCGGCCGCCCGAAAGGCTCCGCGGTCGCGCCGGACCGGCACGCCGCCCCGCGCGGCGCCGCTCACCCGGCGATGCGCCAAGAGATGTACGCGCTTGCGCGCCCGGCGCAAGGCTGGAGTTTCAATGTCCGTCCGAAAAGACCGCAAACATCGTCCGCCGCGCGGCCATGACCGGGGCGTGCGGAGCCGAGCCGGGAGGCTCGGACCGGATCAGATCCAGCCCGACAGTTCCCGCTCCACGATGGTCCGGATGACGTCCATCCCCGGTTCGCTGTCGTTCAGGCAGGGGATATGCGCGAAATGTTCGCCGCCGTGTTCCTCGAAGATCTCGCCCGCCTCGCCGGCGATTTCCTCCAGCGTTTCCAGACAGTCGGCGACGAAGCCCGGGTTGACGATCGCCAGCCGCTTGACGCCGGATTCGGCGAGGCTTTCCACGGTCTTGTCGGTGTAGGGCTGCAGCCATTCCTCGGGCCCGAAGCGGGACTGGAAGGTGATCTTCAGCTTGTCTTCCGGCCAGCCGAGCCGCTCGCGCAGCAGCCGCGTCGTCTTGTGGCAATGGCAGTGATAGGGATCGCCCTTCTTGAAGTAGGACTGCGGAATGCCGTGATAGGAGGCGACCACGAGTTCCGGCTCGAAGTCGAGCCCGGCAAGGCTCGTCTCGATGGAGGTCGCCAGCGCGTCGATATAGACGGGATCGTCGTGATAGGGCGGCACGGTCCTGAGCGCCGGCTGCCAGCGCAGCTTGGTCAGTTCCTGGAACACCACGTCGTTGACGGTCGCGGTCGTGGAGGCCGAATACTGCGGGTAGAGCGGAAACACGAGCAGCCGCTCGCAGCCCTGGTCGCGCAGATACTCCAGTCGCGAGGGGATCGACGGATTGCCGTAGCGCATCGCCCAGTCGACCACGACCGGCCCATCGTCATCAGCGATCGCCTCGGCGAGCTTCGCGGCCTGGGAGCGCGTGATCGTGCGCAGCGGCGACTCGTCGAGCTCCTTGTTCCAGATCTCCTCATAGGCCTTGCCCGACTTGGTCGGGCGCGTGTTCAGCACGATGCCGAAGAGGATCGGGTACCACAGCGCCTTCGGCCATTCGATGACGCGCTTGTCGGTCAGGAACTGCTTGAGATACTTGCGCATGTTGCGGAAGTCGGTGCCGTCGGGCGTCCCCAGATTGACCAGCAGCACGCCGATCTTTCCGGCTTTCACCTTCGGGTGATCGGCCGGCAGGCGAATGCGGCGCATCTCCCTGGCGCGGTCCGTCTGATCCTGGGCAGGTTCCTGGTCGATGACGCTCATGCTGTCCATGGGGCTCCCGATCGCGTTGTCTTGCTCCCGCGCGGCACTTAAGGCGGCCACGGGCGTTTGTCCACACTCATGCTGTCATACGCAGGCACGGGCGGAAAAGTTTTGTTTCCACCGCGACAAGCTGACACAGCGCGACGGCATGGCAAAACAGGATCGCGAAGCGGCGTCGTTAACGCATCCTTGAAGCGATCCTGTCAGAACTCACGAGGTCGAAGATCGCCGCGTCCGCGCGTCCATCGGGAGGAGTTCGAACATGGCGCCGCCGCTTGCCCCGCCGTCCCGTTTGCCCACCTCGATCCTGCTGATCGACGACAGCGCCTTCACCCGGCGGCTGGTGCGCGGCATGCTCCGCTCCATCGGCTACACGCGCATCACCGAGGCGCCGAGCGGGCGCGCCGCCCTGCGCTCTCTCAAGACCCATCCGGTCGACGTGATCCTGCTCGACTGGCGCATGCCGCAAGGCGGCGGCGCGGAGGTGCTGGCGCGGGTGCGCGCCTCCGACACCCCGCGCACCGCGGTCACGCCGGTGATCATCATGTCCGCCCATGTGGATATCGCGTTGCTGCAGCAGGCGGCGGAACTCGACGCAAGCTCGGTCATCGTCAAGCCCTTCTCCGTCAGCATCCTGAAATCCCATGTCGATGCCGCACTCGGACAGGTGGACGCCAAGGCGGCGCCGCTGCTGGAAGCGCGGCGTGCTCCGGCCGCCTCGCCCGCGCAGCCGGAGGCTGAGCCCGCTGCGCATCCGCGCGCCGCGCCCGGCGAGTTCGACGACACGGAGATCGTCTACCTCTAGAGCAATTTCAGCAAAGGCCGGAGACTCGTGCGCTCGCGAAATTTCTTGAAGACAAGGACATTAAGCATTTCGAGTGAGTCAGCATTCCCGAGAAATGCTCCAGGTCGACCCCCGAGCTGACCGCGCGCCGGGCGGCGTCGTCAGTTCGGCCCGTAGCGCTCCGCCACCTTGAACCAGAACTCGACGATCGTGTGCAGCGCCTCGCTCATGCCCACCAGACTGTCGGCCTTGGTCACAACCGCATTCGCCCCGGCCGCATAGGCCCGGCGGATGGTGACCGCGTCGTCCGCCGTGGTGAACACGCAAACGGGAATGGCCCCGAAGACGGCATGTTTGCGCAACCGTGCGAGAAACTCCGTGCCGCTGAGCACCGGCAGGTTCAGATCGAGGAGAACGAGATCGGGCGGCGCCTCCCCGGCGGCGCTGATCCGCTCGAGTTCGCCAAGGGCCGCGTGCCCGTTGTCGACGGTGGTGATGGCCACCGGGATCGGCGAGGTCTCGAGCGCCTTCACGATGATGCGCACGTCGTCCGGGTCGTCCTCCACCAGGAGGATGGCCGCGCCCTGACCGTCCTGCTCGCCACCCTTCATGCCGACCGCTCACCCCTCTCGGCATCGCCGCAGTGCCAAAGGATTGGATAGGACGGCGAATGGTTACAAAGCAAGAGAAACGTTTCACGGCCCTGGCAGGCGTCCGCAAGGCGCCGAAGGCCAGGTCCCGGGCGGCGACAAGCGAGGGGTCAGAAGGCGGGACGGCTCAGCCGTCGTAGGCGCGTTCGTCGGAAATCACCTTGCCATCGTTGGGCAGAGCGCCGGTCTCGACGCGCGCGACCGACCCGCCGAGCTTGGTGACCTCGCGCAGGGTCGCGACCAGCGCGGCATCGAGCCCCTCGGCGGCGGCCTCAGTTTCATAGAGAAGACGCATCGCGTCCTGCTCGCCGTGGCGCTCGACAACGAGCCGCGCGCGCACGACCTCGGGATGGCGCGCGATCAGCTGCGCGATCTGCTTGGGATCGACGAACATGCCCTTCACCTTGGTGCGCTGGTCGGCGCGGCCCATCCAGCCCTTGAGCCGCATGTTGGTGCGCCCGCAGGGCGAGCGGCCGGGCATCAGCGCGGAGAGATCACCGGTGCCGAAGCGGATCAGCGGGTAGGTCCGATCGAAGCTGGTGACCACGAGCTCGCCGACCTCCCCCTCGGGCACCGGCGTGTCCGTGCCCGGCCGCACAATCTCCACGATCAGGTTCTCGTTGACGATCATGCCCTCGTCCGCCGCGCTCTCATAGGCGATGACGCCGAGATCCGCGGTGGCATAGGCCTGCAGCACCGCCACGCCCCGGTCAGCGTATTCCGCGCGCAGGCTGGGGAACAGCGCCCCGCCGGAGACGAGCGCCTTCGTCACGCTCGACGCGTCGCGGCCCATCTCGTCGGCCTTGTCGAGCAGCACCTTGAGATAGTCCGGCGTGCCGGCAT
Organism: Stappia sp.; assembly: GCF_040110915.1. Taxonomy (NCBI): domain Bacteria; kingdom Pseudomonadati; phylum Pseudomonadota; class Alphaproteobacteria; order Hyphomicrobiales; family Stappiaceae; genus Stappia; species Stappia sp. The sequence goes on from NZ_CP157793.1 coordinate 3,472,667, forward strand.
AGCCGACGGGCCTGAGGGTGGCGAGCGCCTCGACCTGACCTTCCGTGTTGCCGACGCCGGCGGGAAACACCGTGCAGCCGAGCGCCCGCGCCCCGTGATCGAGGATGAAGCCGCCCGGCGTCATCTGATAGGCGAGCGCCACATGCACCAGATCGCCGGCGCGAAAGCCCGCGGCGAAGAAGGCCCGCGCGCCGTTCCAGGGATCGGCGCCCGCGCCCTGCGGCTCCCAGACCGGGCCCGGCGACATGAACACCCGGCCGCCGGAGGCCGCGGACGGCACGGCGAAGCCGCCGAACGGCGGGGTCTTCGCCTGCGCCGCCATCAGGTCCGGCTTGCGCAACACCGGCAGCTTCGCGAGCGCGGCACGGTCGCGCAGCCCTGCGGGATCGACGCCGGCGAGATGCTCCGCCCAGCCCGGCGCCCCGGCCATCGCATAGGCGACATGATCGGGCAGCCGCGCGAACAGGTCGGCCTCGCGTTGCGCGGGATCCTGCGTTTCAAGGTCGTCGAAATGCTCGCTGCTCATGGCTCAATCCCTTGCGGTAGTCTGGCGACACCCGGCCGCGCGCTGGACACAAGCCCCCCGTGGCGGGACCGCGCCCGCGCGGCATGGCGTGCGAAACCGGCAGGCGCGACGGCGGCTCAGGCGAGCCAGCGCTTGCGCCGCTTATAGTGTTTGACGTTTCGGAAAGACTTGCGCCCCTCTCCGCCGACGCCGAGGTAGAACTCCTTGACGTCCTCGTTCTCGCGCAGCGCGGCGGCATCGCCATCGAGCACGATGCGACCCGATTCCAGAATGTAGCCGTAGGTGGCGTAGCGCAGCGCGACGTTGGTGTTCTGCTCCGCCAGCAGGAAGGAGACGCCCTCCTTGGCGTTGAGCTCCTTCACGATCTCGAAGATTTCCTCCACCAGCTGCGGCGCCAGCCCCATGGACGGCTCGTCGAGAAGGATCATCTTCGGCCGGCTCATCAGCGCCCGGCCGATGGCGCACATCTGCTGCTCGCCGCCGGAAGTGTAGCCGGCCTGGCTGCCGCGCCGCTCGCGCAGGCGCGGGAAGTAGGCATAGACCTTCTCCAGGTCCTCGCGGATCGCGGCATTGCCGTCGCGACGGGTATAGGCGCCCGTCAGCAGGTTTTCCTCGATCGTCAGATGGCCGAAGCAATGCCGGCCCTCCATGACCTGGATGCAGCCGCGCTTCACCAGATCGTTGGGCGACAGGGCCTGCACCTGATCGCCGTCGAAGACGATCGATCCCTTGGTGACGTCCCCGCGCTCGGCCCCGAGCAGGTTGGACACCGCCTTCAAGGTGGTGGTCTTGCCGGCGCCATTGGCCCCGAGGAGGGCGACGATGCCCCCCTCGGGAACGGTGAGCGAGACGCCCTTCAACACCAGGATGACATGATCGTAGATCACTTCGATGTTGTTCACCGAAAGGATGGGATCAGCGGACGTCTCGGTCATTTTCGGCTCCACGTTGCCGGAACTGCGATCGTCGCAAGGACGATCAGTTGCAGTCCCGCGGCGTGATGTTGTTCTCGGTGGCATAGGCCATGGCGTCGGCCTCGATCAGCGGGGTGATGACCTCGCGGTCCGGCTCGATCCCGGTCGCGACCACCTTCCAGTTGCCGGCCGCGGCGTCCCACTGCTGGATCAGCACCGTGCCCGGGTCGGAATGCACCGCGCAGGACAGTTCCACCGGGTAGGTGAAGTTGGGCAGACCAAGTTCGGCGAGCCGCTCCTCCGTGACGTTGAGCGCCTCCAGGCCCTCGCGCACGTCCTTGCCGGTGATCTCGTTGGAGCCCTTGATCTCCATGGCCTTGCGGATCGCCTCGACGGTCCACACGGCGGCGATGAGACCGCGGTTATAGAGCACTTCGCCGACACGCTCGCGCTCGCCCGCGCCCTTGTTCGCGTCGTAGACGGTCTTGAGGATCTCCTGATGCAGCGGGAAGTCCGCGCCCGGCGCATGGAAGGTCGCCGAGAGATAGCCGTTGGCGCCCTCGCCGGCCGGCTGCACGTCATGCTCGGACCCGGCCCACCAGTTGCCGACGAAGCGGTCCATCGGGAAGCGGATGGACGAGGCTTCCTTGACCGCCACCTGGTTCATCACGCCCCAGCCCCACATGAACACCCAGTCGGGCTGCATGCGGCGGATCTGGAGCCACGTGGCCTTCTGCTCCTGGCCCGGATGGTCGACCGGCAGCAGCTCCAGGGTGTAGCCATGCTTCTCGGCGAGCTTTTCCAGCGTGCGGATCGGCTCCTTGCCGTAGGCCGAGTTGTGATAGACGAGCGCGATCGTCTTGCCGGACAGGTTTTCCGCCCCGCCTTCGATCGCCGCCGCGTAGTTCACCATGCCCGACGCCGCGTCCCAATAGGTGCTGGGGAAGTTGAACACCCAGGGGAACACCTTGCCGTCGGCCGCCGAGGTGCGGCCGTAGCCCATGGTGAACAGCGGGATCTCGTCGACCGACGCCTTGGGGATCAGCTGATAGGTGATGCCGGTGGACAGCGGCTGATAGACGAGCGCGCCGCTCTCGCCCTGGCCCTTGGTGTTCTCGTAGCACTCCACGCCCTGCTGGGTGTTGTAGGCGGTCTCGCACTCCACGAGATTGATCGTGGCGCCGTTGATGCCGCCGTCGCGCTCCTGGAGAAGCGTGAAATAGTCGGCGTAGCCGTTGGCGAAGGGAATGCCGCCCGGCGCGTAGGGACCGGTGCGGTAGACGAGCGAGGGGATCGTCAGTTCATAGGCTCCCGCCGGCGTCGCCACCGACGTTGCGGCCACCGGGGCAGCCACCGCGAGAGCGGCCAGACCGGCTGTGAGATATGTCAGTTTCATGCTGTTTCCTCCCATGGAACACAAGCTTTCAGGTCAGTCTCGCAAGCGGCGTTGTGGTTGGTTTGGTTCGCGCCGCCGCGCTTGGGATCCCGCCGGGACGGGACCCGTCAGTAGGGGAAGGGCCACATCCTGAGCTTCTCCTTGGCGATCTGCCACAGCCGGGCGAGGCCATGCGGCTCGACGATCAGGAAGAAGATGATCAACAGGCCCATCAACAGGATTTCCACGTGCTTGGCCGTGACCGGCATCATGCCGAGACCGTCGACCATGCCGTTCTTCAGCAGGATCGGCAGCAGCACCAGGAAGGCCGCGCCCATGAAGGATCCGACGATCGAGCCGAGCCCGCCGATGATCACCATGAACAGCACCAGGAAGGACACGTTGATGCCGAACACTTCGCCCACCTCGACCGCGCCGAGATAGACGGAAAACAGCAGCGACCCGGCCATGCCGACATAGAAGGAGGACACCGCGAAGGCCGACAGCTTGGTCATCAGCGGACGCACGCCGATCAGCTCGGCGGCGATGTCCATGTCGCGGATCGCCATCCAGTTCCGGCCGATGCGGCCACGCACGAGGTTCTTGGCGATCAGCGCGAAGACGGCCAGGAAGGTCAGGCAGAACAGGTATTTGACCCAAGGCTCGGCGGCCGGCCCGGTGAGCGCGTAGCCGAACATCATGCGCTCCGGCGCGGTGATCTGACCGGTGGCGGAATAATTGTAGAACCAGCCCACCTTGTTGAACAGCCACACCAGGAAGAACTGCGCGGCCAGCGTCGCGACCGCCAGATAGAAGCCCTTGATGCGCAGGGATGGCAGGCCGAACATCGACCCGACCGCCGCCGTGATGCCGCCCGACAGGAGCACCACGAAGATCATGTTCATCTCCGGAAAGGCGGTCATCAGCTTGTAGGACGCATAGGCGCCCACCGCCATGAAGCCGCCGGTGCCGAGCGAGATCTGCCCGCAGTAGCCGACGAGGATGTTCAGCCCCAGCGCGGCCATGCCGTAGATCAGCAGGGGCAGCAAAATGGCGTTGGCCCAATAGTCGTTGACCACGAAGGGCACCACCAGGAAGGCGAAGGCGACGAAGGCCCACACGACCCACCGGTCCTGCGCGATCGGGAAGATCCCCTGATCGGCCGTATAGGACGTCTTGAATTGGCCGGCTTCACGATAAAGCATGGAATTCTCACCCTGTTTGAGGGACGCCCGGCGTCACACGCGTTCGATGATCTTTTCGCCGAACAGCCCTTGCGGCCGCACCAGCAGGAAGGCGAGCGCCAGCATGTAGGCGAACCAGTTCTCGATCGCGCCGCCGACGTAGATGCCGACGTAGATCTCCGCGAGCTTCTCGCCGACGCCGATGATCAGCCCGCCGACGATGGCGCCGGGAATGGAGGTGAAGCCGCCCAGGATCAGCACGGGAAGCGCCTTGAGCGCGATCAGCGACAGCGAGAACTGCACGCCCGATTTCACGCCCCACATGGTGCCCGCGACCAGCGCCACGAAGCCGGCCACCGACCACACGATCACCCAGATCGTCTGCAGCGAGATGCCGACCGACAGCGCCGCCTGATGGTCGTCGGCCACCGCGCGCAGCGCCCGGCCGATCCGCGTCTTCTGGAAGAACACCGCCAGGAAGGCGACCAGCACGGCGGCGACGCCGGCGGCGAACAGTTCCAGCTTCTCGATGTAGATGTTGAAATTGTCGAGCATGAAGTCGGAGGCGCCGGTCGGCAGGCCGATGTCGATCACCTTGACGTCCGACCCCCAGAGGATGTCGCCGACGCCTTCCAGCACATAGGCGAGCCCGATGGTCACCATGAACAGGATGATCGGCTCCTGGTTGACCAGATGGCGCAGCACGAAGCGCTCCACCATCCAGGCGACCAGCACCATCACCCCGATGGTCAGCACGAAGGCGATCGGCCAGGGCACGCCCGTCTTTTCCATGATGCCGGCGAAGGTCAGCGCGGCGAACAGGCACATCACCCCTTGCGCGAAGTTGAAGATGCCTGACGCCTTGAAGATCAGCACGAAGCCGAGAGCGACCAGCGAGTACATCACCCCGGCCATCAGGCCGGACAATACGGTTTCGATGAAGAACGACATGTCGCGCTGCCCCTTAATCTTCGTGCGGAACGCCGAGATAGGCGTCGATCACATCCTGGTTGGCCTGCACCTCTTCCGGCGGGCCGTCCGCGATCTTGCGTCCGTAATCCAGGACCACGACGCGGTCGGACAGATCCATCACCACGCCCATGTCGTGCTCGATCAGCGCGATCGTGGTGCCGAACTGCTGGTTCACGTCGAGGATGAAGCGGCTCATGTCCTCCTTTTCCTCGAGGTTCATGCCCGCCATCGGCTCGTCGAGGAGCAGCAGCTCCGGCTCCATGGCGAGCGCCCGCGCCAGCTCCACCCGCTTCTGCAGGCCGTAGGGCAACCGCCCAACCGGCGTCTTGCGGATCGCCTGGATCTCGAGAAAGTCGATGATCTCCTCGACCTTCCGGCGGTTCTCGTTTTCCTCGTCGAGCGCCGGCCCCCAGTGCAGGCACTGCCAGAAGAAGTTCTTCTTCATCTTCAGCCCGCGCCCGGTCATGATGTTGTCGAGCGTGGTCATGCCCTTGAAGAGCGCGACGTTCTGGAAGGTGCGGGCGATGCCGTTGCTGGCCGCCTCATAGGGTTTCATCTTGCGCCGCACCTTGCCGCGCCACGTGATCGTGCCCTCCTGCGGGTGGTAGAAGCCGTTGATGACGTTGAGCATCGACGTCTTGCCGGCGCCATTGGGGCCGATGATGGCGCGCACTTCGCCCTTCACGATGTCGAAGGAGATGTCGGTGATCGCCTTCACGCCGCCGAAGGACAGCGACACATTGTCGACGCGCAGCAGCACGTCGCCGCCCGACAGGCCCGAATGGCCCGCCGTGCTGGCGGGATCGACAAAGGCACTCATTCGGCCGCCTCCTTCAGGTTCGCGCCCGAGGCGGGATAGGGGGTCATGTCGCGGATCTCCACCGTCGCCTCCAGAGACCCCTTGCGCCCGTCCTCATAGGTGACCTCGGTGCGCACGTGCTTGGAGGTGGAGCCGTCGTAGAGCGCCTCGATCAGCGGGGCGTAGCGTTCGGCGATGAAGGAGCGGCGGACCTTCTGCGTGCGGGTCAGCTCGCCGTCGTCGGGATCGAGCTCCTTGTGCAGGATCAGAAAGCGCCGGATCTGGGCGCCCGCCATCATCGGCTCGCCGGCCAGGTCCCGGTTCACCTGATCCACATGCTCCTGGATCATCTGATAGACCTGCGGATGCGCCGCCAGTTCCTGATAGGACGCGTAATTGACGTTGTTGCGCTCCGCCCAGGAGCCCACCGCCGTCAGGTCGATGTTGACGAAGACGGCGCAATAGTCGCGCTCGTGACCGAAGGCCACGACCTCCTTCACATTGGGGAAGAACTTGAGCTTGTTCTCGATGTATTTCGGGGCGAACAGCGCACCGTCGTTGAGCTTGCCGACGTCCTTGGCGCGATCGATGATCTTGAGGTGGCCGTTTTCGGTGATGAAGCCGGCGTCGCCGGTCAGCACCCAGCCGTCCTCGGTCTTGGTCGAGCGCGTCGCCTCCTCGTTCTTGTAGTAGCCGACGAAGACGCCGGGCGAACGATAAAGCACCTCGCCGTTGTCGGCGATCTTCACCTCGACGTCGATCGCCGGCGTGCCGACCGTATCGCCGTGGATCTCGCCGTCCGGCTGCATGGTGATGTAGACGCTGGCTTCGGTCTGGCCGTAGAGCTGCTTCAGGTTGAGACCGAGCGAGCGGTAGAAGCGGAAGATTTCCGGGCCGATCGCCTCGCCGGCGGTGTAGCCGACCTTCATGCGGGAAAAGCCCATCTGGTTCTTCAGCGGCCCGTAGACGAAGATCTCGCCGAGCTTGTAGAGCAGCCGGTCCTTGAAGCCGACGCTCTCGCCGTTGAGCAACGGCTCGCCGACGCGCCGGGCATGCTCCATGAAGACGTCGAACATCTTCTTCTTCAGTTTTCCGGCATCCTCCATGCGCACCATGATGTGCGTCAGCAGGCCCTCGAAGACGCGCGGCGGCGCGAAGAAATAGGTCGGCGCGATCTCGCGGCGGTCGGAGAGCACGGTCTCCAGGCTCTCCGGGCAGTTCACGCAATAGCCGGCGGTATAGGCCTGGGCGAGCGAGAACACGTGGTCGCCGATCCACGCCATCGGCAGATAGGCGAGCGTTTCTTCCGTCTCGTCGAGCTTGTCGAAGGCGTTGCCGTTGCGCCCGGAGATCACGAGATTGTCGAAGGACAGCATCACGCCCTTCGGACGCCCCGTGGTGCCCGAGGTGTAGAGCATGACGGAGATGTCCTCTCCCTTGGTGCGGGCGATGCCGTCAAGCCACGCCGTCTCGCGGCCCGGGTCGGCGGCGAGCGCCTGGCGGCCGGCGTCCTGCATCGCCTCGAAGGAATGCAGCCGTGTGTGGTCGTAGTCGCGCAGCCCCCGGGGATCGTCGTAGATCACATGCTCCAATCCCGGCACTTCCTGCGAGATGGACAGGACCTTGTCGACCTGTTCCTGATCCTCCACGCAGGCGAATTTCACCTCCGCGTGGTGCAGCACATAGGCCATCTCCTCGGCGACGGAGTCGGCGTAGATCGGCACCGGAACGCCGCCGAGCGACTGGACGGCGACCATCGACCAGTACAGCCGGGGCCGGTTCGCGCCGATGATCGCGACCTTGTCGCCGGCGCGAAAGCCGATATCCTGCAAGCCGATGGCGAAACTGCGGATCTCCTCCAGCACCTCCGCCCATGTCCATGCCTGCCAGATTCCGAGATCCTTCTCGCGCATGGCCGGCCGGTCGGCAAAGACCTTGGCGTTGCGCAACAGGATTTTCGGAAAGGTGTCCTCGTCGAGGCGCTCGACGACGGGCGACCCTGCCATTGCGTTTCTTCCCCTCTTTGCGCCCCGGTTAGTCCAGGGTCACGATAATTTCAGCGCTATCAGACTATCATCTGTCGGCCGGATCAACCCTTTCTCTCTTTTCGAAGAATAGGGCGCGATTGACGCGACGGAGCGCATGTGCGTCACGGTAGGTCGCCTGCATTGCGTCAGTATGATCGAATTGTGTCGAACCGTTTCAATCGCCCCGTCCCGGCGCCGGTTTTTCGTTCACCCGCTCGATCCGCTCGGCTAGACTTTGCCCATGTCGAACCCCGTCGAGACCGCAGCCCAGAACGAAGCCCGGGAGCCTGCCGGCGCGGATGTCAGCCGCGACCGTCTCGATTTGCTGCAGGCGGCGCTCGACCACATCAACCAGGGCTTTTCCGTCTTCGACGCCAATCTGGAGCTGGTCGGCTGGAACCGCCGGCTGTTCGAGCTGCTGGACTTCCCCCGCCATCTGGCGCGCCGCGGCACCCACATCGAGGCGTTTCTCCGGGTCAACGCCGAGCGCGGCGAATATGGCGAGGGCGATGTCGATGCGCTGATCGCGCGCCGGGTGGAGCGGGCGCGGCTGTTCGAGCCGCACACCTTCGAGCGCGTGCGCCCGGACGGGCAGGTGGTTCTCATCAGCGGCGCGCCGCTGCCCGCCGGCGGCTTCGTCACCACCTACACCGACATCACGCGCGAGCGCGAGCACCAGGCGACGCTCGAGCGTACGGTCGCCGAGCGCACCCGCCAGCTGCGCCAGAGCGAGGACTGGCTCCGCCTCGTCACCGACAATATCCCCGCGCTCGTCGCCTATCTCGGCCCCGGTCCGGTCTATCGCTTCGCCAACCGCCGCTACGCCAAATGGTTCGATCAGACGGTGGAGTCGATCATTGGCAAATCGGCCGAGGAGGTCATCGGGCCGGATCTCTATCCCGAGATCGGTCCGCAGATCGAAAAGGCGTTTCGCGGCCACGCGGTCGCCTACGAGTATTCCCGCGCCCGCCCGGACGGGCGTCTGGCGCACATGCGTTCGACTCTCATCCCCGACCGCACCCTCGACGGCCGCACGCTCGGCTGTTTCGTCCTGTCGCTCGACGCCACCGACCAGAAGCGCAGCGAGACGGCGCTCGCCCACGCCCAGCGCATGGAGGCCGTCGGCCAGCTCACCGGCGGGCTCGCCCATGACTTCAACAACCTGCTGACCATCATCATCGGCAACGTGCTGGCGCTCCGGCGCAAGGCGGAGGCACCCGCCATGCCGGACCTCACCGCTCATCTCGATCCGATCTTCCAGGCCGCGCAGCGCGGCACCGATCTCACCCGGCGGCTGCTCGTCTTCGCGCGCGGCGACGCGCCGGACATGAAGCCTGTGCGCCTCGCCGCGCTGATCGCCAACATCGAGGCGCTTCTGTCGAAGTCGCTGCCGCGCACCATCGCCTGGCGCTGCGACCTGCGCGACACCGAGGTGGTTGCCCGCGCCGATGCGGGCGAGTTGGAAAACGCACTGGTCAACCTCGTGCTCAACGCCCGCGACGCCATGCCGGACGGCGGCGAGATCGCGCTGACGCTGACCCGCCGGACCCTCACCGAGGCGGAGGCCGACCGGGCCGGCGTGGCCCCCGGCGCTTACGCGGAAATCCTTGTGTCCGACACGGGCGTGGGCATGAGCGATGCGGTGCGGCGTCAGGCCTTCGACCCGTTCTTTTCCACCAAGCCCTTCGGCACCGGGAGCGGGCTCGGCCTGCCGACGGTCTACGGCTTCGCGCGGCGCGCCGGCGGCGGCATCGCGATCGACTCCGCGCCGGGAAAGGGCACCGACATTCGCCTGCTGCTGCCCGCGCTCGGGCCCGAAACGCCAACCGAGGACCCGGCCGACGTCAGCGCGTCGGCCACCGGCAAGGGCGAGTTGATCCTGCTGGTCGACGACGATGCGGATGTGGCCAATGTCGTGCGCGACCAGCTGTGCGACCTCGGCTACACGGTGCTGGTGACCGGCGACACCGGCGATGCGCTCGATCTGGTGCGCGACGTGGACGACATCCGCGCGGTCCTGTCGGATATCGTGATGCCCGGTCAGTTGAGCGGGCTGGCGCTTGTGCGCGAGGTGCATCGCCTGCGCCCGGGCCTGCCGGTCGCCCTGATGAGCGGCTATCGCCAGGGCCCCAACCGGGAAACGGGCCAAGGTACGGGGCAGGGTACGGGTCCCGGGGAAGCCCGTGCCGGTTGTCCGGTCCTGTCGAAACCCTTTACAACACGTATGCTTGCCAAGACCGTCAGCGGGATTCTCGCATCATGACACATCCCGATCCCGTCTCCGCACGCGAGGCGGGCGCGACCGATCCGGATGGCGCGCGCGTCTTCATCATCGAGGACGACGGCGACATCCGCGACCTTCTGTGCGACACGCTGCGCACCTATCGGTTCGCGCCCGTCGCCTTCGCGACCGCCGAGGCCGCCCTCAGCGAACTCGCCGCCGATCCGCCGGCCGCCGTGATCCTCGATCTCGGATTGCCGGACATGGACGGGATGGATGCGATCAACCGCATCCGCGCGCGCGGGCCCGTTCCCATTCTGGTGCTGTCGGCGCGCGCCCATGCCTCCGACCGGATCATGGGGCTTGAGTTCGGCGCCGACGACTATGTCGTCAAACCCTTCGATCCGCGCGAGATCGTGGCGCGCGTCCGCTCGCTGCTGCGCCGGGCAAGCCCGGCGCCGGCCGCCGGCGTGCGGGATGCCGGCGACAGGGTCGCGCGGTTCGCCGGCTGGCGCTTCGAGCCCGAGTCGCACCGCCTGCTGGCGCCCGACGGCGAGGAAAGTTTCCTGTCGACCGGCGAGGCGGCGATCCTGACGGCCCTGCTGCGCGCGCCCAAACGCGTCCTGTCGCGCGATCACCTGCTGGAGCACGGCGGACGCGACGACACCCTCGATCGGGCGATCGACGTGCGCATTTCCCGCATCCGCAAGAAGCTGACCCGGCCCGACGAACCGCCGCTGATCCGCACGGTCTATGGCTCGGGCTACATGCTCACCGCCCAGGTCACCTGGAGCGACGGCTGAGCCGGCCGGCCGAAAGCCGCATCCGCAACCGCCCCTCGTCGGCGCCCGTCCACGCTCAGTGACAGTGGTACGGCTGCGATCCGGCATGGCAGCATTTGCCCGGAGGGCTGTCCTTTCGACAGCCGCCGCCGTGCGCATGCACCGACACGGTGGCGAAGGCCAGCGCAAGACCCGCGAGGCAGACGAGACTCCAGCGTTTCATGACATCCCCCTTGGAAAGGGGACCATCAGAAAACGGATCCGATCCGGTTCAAAATACTTTCTTCGACCACACCGGGCGCGCCTCCTGCGGTCGCAAGATGGCGCACGCCGGTTGCAGCCGGCGCGAGGTTACTCGGCCGCCGCCAGGTCCCGCGTCCCCGCCGTCGCGCGATAGGCGGCGAGCAGCGCGGGCACGCGGGCTTCCGCCTCGCGCGCCGCCTGTTCCCGCACCGGGCCAAACCCGCGAATGCTCTCCGGATAGGCAAGCAGCGCGGCCGCGCGCTCCGCGTTTTCCGCCGACAGCGATCCGGCGACCTCGTCGAGGATGCGCGCGTAGTCGTCGCGCAAGCGGCGCTCCATCTTGCGCTCGGCCGTACGGCCGAAGAGATCGAGCGCCCCGCCGCGCAAACCCTTCAGCCGCGCCAGAATGCGGAACACGGGCAGCACCCAGGGGCCGAAGCGGCGCTTGGCCGGACGCCCGGTGCGCGGGTCGGTGCGGCTGAGAAGCGGCGGCGCCAGATGAAACTCGAGCCTTTCGTGGCTCTCGAAGGTATCCGCGAGCTGTTCGGCGAAGGCAGGCGCCGTAAACAGCCGCGCGACCTCGTATTCGTCCTTGATCGCCATCAGCCGGAAGAGCTGCCGCACGGCCGCGTCCAGCACCTTGTCGCCGGCCGCGCCCAGCGGCTCGGCGCGCTTGCGCAAGGCCGCGATGCGGGCCCGGTAGGTCTCGGCATAGGCCGCATCCTGATACTCCGTCAGGAACACCGCGCGCCGGTCGATGGCCTCATCCAGCGTTTCCGACAGGCGATGATGCCCGCGCGGCTCGGGTCGCGCCCGCGCGACCCGCGCGACCGCCTGCGGATCGGCCGCCACCGCCCGCCCCCAGGCGAAGGCGGCAAGGTTCATCTCCACCGACACCTTGTTGAGCCGGATCGCCTCTTCCAGCGCCTCGCGGGTCACGGGCAGTCCGCCCATCTGCCAGCCGTAGCCGAGCAGGAACATGTTGGCGGCAATCGCATCGCCGAAGAGATCGGTCGCAACCGTCGTGGCGTCGACGAAGCGGCTCGTGTCCGCGCCCGCCGCCTCCTCGATCGCCGCCACGAGCCGCCGGCCGGGCAGGCTGAAATCGGGATTGCGCGCGAAATCGCCGGGCAGGGTCTCATGCGTGTTGATGACCGCGCGCGTCTCGCCCTTTCGCATCGCGGTGAGCACCTTGGCGGTGCCCGCCACAACGATGTCGCAGCCGAGCACCAGATCGGCGGAGCCGGGCCCGACGCGGATCGCGGAGATGTCCTCCGGCCGAGGCGCGAGCTTCAGGTGGCTCGTCACCGCCCCGCCCTTTTGCGCCAGCCCCGCCATGTCGATGATGCCGCAGCCGAGCCCGTCGAGATGGGCGGCCATGCCGATCACCGCGCCGATGGTGACGACGCCGGTGCCGCCGACCCCGGTGATCAGCACCGAATGGGTGCGCGTCAGCGGCGCGATCTCCGGCTCGGGCACCGAGGGCGCTTCGGGTGGAGTGACCGCGCGCCCCTTCAGCACACCGCCCTTGACGCTGACGAAGGAGGGGCAGAAGCCCTTCACGCAGGAAAAATCCTTGTTGCAGGACGACTGGTCGATCTGCCGCTTGCGGCCCCATTCGGTCTCCACCGGCTGGATCGCCACGCAGTTCGACTGCACGCCGCAATCGCCGCAGCCCTCGCACACCAGATCGTTGATCACGATGCGCTCGTCCGGATCGGGGAAGGTGCCGCGCTTGCGCCGGCGGCGCTTTTCCGCCGCGCAGGTCTGGTCGTAGATGAGCACCGTGAGCCCCGGCTCGCGCGCCAGACCGCCCTCCACCTCGATCAGATCGTCGCGATGGTCGATGGTCGTGCCCTCCGGCCAGGCGATGCCGACGGGATATTTGCCCGGCTCGTCGGTGACGATGGCGACCCGACGCGCGCCCTCGGCGGCGACCTGCGCCGCGATCTCCGGCACCGTCAGCCCGCCGTCGTGCGCCTGCCCGCCGGTCATCGCCACGGCGTCATTGTAGAGGATCTTGTAGGTGATGTTGACGCCGGCGGCCTTGGCCGCGCGGATGGCCAGCGCGCCGGAATGATTGTAGGTGCCGTCGCCGAGGTTCTGGAACACGTGCCCTGTCCTGGAGAACGGCGCCTCGCCGATCCAGTTGGCGCCCTCGCCGCCCATCTGGGTGTAGCCTTCGGTGTTGCGGTCCATCCACTGCGCCATGTAATGGCAGCCGATGCCGGCATAGGCGCGCGTGCCCTCGGGAATGCGGGTGGAGGAATTGTGCGGGCAGCCGGCGCAGAAATAGGGCGTGCGGTTCGCCACATCCTCGGTGCGCTCCAGCCGCTCGACCCGCGCCTGGAGATCCGCCAATCGGGCGCCCACCGCCTCTGTCGGGCGGCGGTCCTGGACGCGGCGCCCGATCTCCAGCGCGATGCGCATCGGCTCCAGCGCGCCGGCGGCGCGGAAGAGCGTCGCGCCCGTCTCGTCCTGCTTGCCGATCACCGCCGGGGCATTCGCCCGGCCGTAAAGGATCTCCTTGGCCTGGCTCTCGATCAGCCCGCGCTTTTCCTCCACCACGATCAGCAGTTCGAGCCCGCTCGCGAAATCGCCGAGGCGCGTCGCGTCGAGCGGCCAAGTGCAGCCGATCTTGAGGAAGGCGAGGCCGAGATCGGCGGCCCTGACCTCGTCGATGCCGAGCGCGTCGAGCGCCTCGACCACGTCGAGAAAGCTCTTGCCGGTGGAGACGATGCCGATGCGCCGGTCGCGGCCGCCCGACAGGATCACCCGGTCGAGCGCATTGGCGGCGATGAAGGCGCGTGCGGCCGGCAGCTTGATCTCGTGCAGCCGCGCTTCCTGGGCGAGCGGCGGATCGGAGGGACGAATGTGGACCCCGCCCGGCGGCATGGGAAAATCGGGCCATACCGGCGCGACCCGGTCGAGGCGGCCGTCGATGGACGCGGTGGATTCCACATTGTCCTTCACCAGCTTCAGACCGGCCCAGATGCCGGCGTAGCGCGACAGCGCCCAGCCGTAGAGCCCGAAATCGAGAATTTCCTGCGCGCCGGCGGGATTGAGGATCGGCATCATCGCGTCGACCAGCGCGAATTCCGACTGATGCGCGGTGGTGGAGCTTTCGCAGGTGTGGTCGTCGCCCATCAGCGCGAGCACGCCGCCGTTCGGCGAGGTGCCGGCGAGATTGGCATGGCGGAACGCGTCGCCGGAGCGGTCGACGCCCGGACCCTTGCCGTACCAGATGCCGAAGACGCCGTCGAAGCGTCCCTCGCCGCGCATCTCCGCCTGCTGCGTGCCCCAAAGGGCGGTCGCGGCAAGATCCTCGTTGATCGCCGGACGGAAAACGACGTCGGCGGGCGCGAGCAGCTTGCCCGCGCGCTGGAACTGCTGATCGAGCGCCCCCAGCGGCGAGCCGCGATAGCCGGTGACATAACCGGCGGTGTTCAGCCCGGCGCGCCGGTCGCGCTCCTTCTGCATCAGGACCAGCCGGATGAGCGCCTGCGTGCCGGAGATGAAGATCCGCTCCTTGGAGAGGTCGTATTTGTCATCCAGCGAAACACGGTTGCGCGTCATGAGCATCAGATCCTTGCGAAAGGCGAACGGCCGTCGGCGAAGGCCGCGGGCACAAGCCGTGAGTAAAACGCCTGAGGCACCGGGCGATCAAGGCTTGCGTGGGAAAAACGCCTTTCGCATCAGCGCGTGCCGACCCGCGACGTCGCGTCCTGGCGGGCTTGGAGCATGCACGGACGTCGCCGGATCGCGCGACGCGATCCGGCGACCCGGCCGGTTCGGGTCGGGCCGGGCGCACGCCCCGGCCCGCCGTCAGAAGCTGAGCGACACGTCCCGGTGCTCGGAGTTGCAGGCCGCGACATAGAGCGCGTGTTCGCGCGGCAGCCGCGCCTGACCGCGCAGGCCGATGGTGTCCCGGATCGCGGCATCATAGGCGGCGAGACCGGGAAGAAGCTCTTCCGAGGCCCGCGCGCGCCAGACCATCTGCGCCTCGAAAAGCGCGATAGCCTCGGCGATGGCCGCGCGCGCGGCTTGCGGGTCCGGCTCGCGCGAGCGCATCGCCGAGCGCGCGTCGTTGACCGCCGAGCGCACGTCGCCCGCGCCCTCCACGTCACCGACCAGACTGCGCACCTCGGTGATCCGCTCCACGAAGGCGTCCTTGTCCAGCGTGTCGAGCTCGCCCTCCAGCCCGCGCAGGTCGTTCTCCAGCGCCGCCAGCTTGTCGGTGTCGGCGATCACCATGCGCACCTCGTTGAGCGGCTCATAGGCATCGTCCGCATTGCGCCGGTAGGTCATGCGCGCCCTGTTTTCCGCGGTCTGGATCTCCGCGAAGGCGTCATGGCGCGGCTCCCAGTCCTCCGGGATCCGCGCCTCCAGCGCCGCCTTCTCCGCCTCCAGCTCCGCGATGGTCGCGCGGGCCCGCTCGCCGCGCTCGGCGGAATAGATCTGCCCCTCGCCGGAGCGGTTGACGATCACCTGGAGTTCCTCGATCCGCGCGTCGAGGCGCCGCATGTCACGCTGCAGCGCGCGCACCTCGACATGCAGCGGGCGATAGTCCACCGCGGCCACGGCGACGGCGGCCTCGGCGTCCGTGATCTCCTTCATGAGCGCGAGGCTGTTCTCGGCCTTGTCGAAACTCTCCGCGAGATCCTCGCGCAAATCCTCGGGAAGATAGGAGAGATCGAGCCCCCGCGCCGTCTGGATGGCCGCGATGAGATCGTCGCCTTCGGTCTCGAACCGCTCGGCGACATATTTCTCCATGCAATACTGCAAACGCGGATTGAGCGGCGGCGGCGCCGTTTCCGACAGCAGCGAGGCGCGGTTGGGCAGATAGTTCACCAACTGCGGATAGAATCCGACGATCGCGAGCGCCAGCAACTGAAGCCCGATGAAGGCGATCACGCCCTTGTACATCGCCGTTGTCTTGACCGCCGATGGCGCCACGCCGCGCAGGTAGAACAGCGCGAAGCCGAAGGGCGGGGTCAGGAACGATGTCTGGATGTTGAGGCCGATCATCACGCCGAGCCACACGGCGGTGACATTGGCGGACGGATCGGCGAGCAGGATCGGCGCCACGATGGGCACCACCACCACGGCGATCTCGATGAAGTCGAGGAAGAAGCCGAGGATGAAGATCACCAGCATCACGATCAGGAACTGCATCCAGAAACCGCCGGGCAGCCCTTGCAGGAAGTTCTTGACGATCTCCTCGCCGCCGAACGCCCGGAACGCCGAGGTCAGCATCGCCGCGCCCAGCAGGATGATGAAGACGAGCGAGGTGGTCTTCGCCGTCTCGATCATCACGCCCCGCAGCGTGTCGGAGATCGTGAGGGTCCGCCAGCCGCTCCAGAACACCGCGATCAGCAGCAGCGATACGGCGATCAGCGCGATGACGAGGCCGAGAACATCCTCCGACGTTTCAACGAGACGGATATTGATGTCGTAGAAGCTGACGGCGACGGCGATGGCCAGCAACGCGACCACGGCCAGCACGGCCGGCGTATAGGCCCCCTTCTCCCCCTCGCGCAACCGGTAGCCCGCCATGATCATGGCGCCGATGGCGCCGATGGCACCCGCCTGGTTGACGGTCGCGACGCCGGCCAGGATCGAGCCCAGCACCAGGAAGATCAGCGCAAGCGGCGGGATCAGGGTCACGAACACCTTGGCGAAGAAGGCGCGGTCGAAGGTGCCCTCGCGCGGCACGGCGGGCGCCGACTTCGGGTTGAGGAGCGCGAAGCCCATGATGAAGAGCATGTAGAGCCCGACCAGCACCATGCCGGGAATGAAGGCGCCGAGGAACATTTCGCCCGCGCTCGTCGAGGTGACGGCGAAGTCGGACGGCATGGAAAATTCGCCGGTGCTGTCGCGATAGAGCGTCTGGCGCAGCGAGCCGGCCTGGTCCACGGCGCTGGCGAGCTGGTCGGCGAGAATGATCAGAACGATGGAGGGCGGGATGATCTGCCCGAGCGTGCCCGAGGCGGCGATCGTGCCGGTCGCCAGCGACGGCGAGTAATTGTTGCGCAGCATGGCCGGCAGGGAGATCAGCCCCATGGCCACCACCGTGGCGCCGACAATGCCGGTGGTTGCGGCCAGCAGCGCCCCGACGAAGACCACGGAAATGCCCAGTCCCCCGGGGATCGGCCCGAACAGCTGCGCCATTGTGACGAGCAGGTCTTCGGCGATCTTCGAGCGCTGCAGCATGATGCCCATGAACACGAAGAGCGGGATGGCTATGAGCGTATCTCGTTCCGCTTCCCAGTAGATGCCTCTGAAATTCGTGACCCCGGCACTCAGCCATTGCGATGGCCCGCCATGGGCGAAGAAGGCATCCGTGTTGCCGGCGAAGAGATAGCCGGCCAGCGCCGCGAGGCCGATGGTGAGAATGGCCGAGCCGGGAAGCGCGAAGGCGACCGGAAAGCCCGAGCCGAGCGCGGCGGCCATCAGCACGACCAGCAGAGCGAGAAAGAACAATTCCATAGTCCGAGACCCATCGGCATGGGGACGTCGGGCGACTGCGCGCGGTATCGGCGGTGCAGGGCCCGGCCCAGGCTAGAACGTGTCGGAACGGCCAGGCGGCCGCTCCCCGACCGGAGTGGTTCAGTGCGCCGCGCTGGACGCCACGTCGCGCCCGCCCGGTTCTTCGCGAATGTCGGCGACGGCCTCCAGCAGATAGGCCGTGAACATGATCAGCATCGACACGGCGAAGACGCCGAGAAAGCCGGCCATCAGATACTTCACATAGAGGCCGAAACCGGCCTGCGTCGTTTCATAGGAGAGCATCGGCGCGTTGATGGCGTTCTGCTTGCCGCCAAGTCCGATGATGAGGATCGTCCAGCACAGCACGATCCCCATGAGCAGCGAGCCGACCGCGTTCACCAGCCCCTTCGTCCGCGCGGACATGGCGGCGAAGAAGACGTCGACGCGCACGTGCCCCTCGTCCCACAGCGTGTAGGCGCTGGCGAAGAGGAACAGCGCCGCGTACCAGAAGCGCACCAGGTCGGCCATGAAGGCCTGCTCGTAGGAAAAGATGAAGCGCCCGATCACGATCAGGAACTCCGCCGCCACCACGAGCAGCGCCAGCCACATGAAGCCGATGGTGCGGGTGAAGGCGGCCAGCACGAAGGACAGGGCGATCAGCGGCATGTGCACATAGGGGCCGCGAAACTGGGAGCGGCCGAGATCGGTCGCCATCGCCTCGCCGACCAGCCCCTCGAGCATGCCCTCGACCCGCAGATAGGAGATCACCGCATCGCTCAGCCCGACGATCAGCACCGCGAAGAAGGCGCCGCGGATCAGGAAGCTGTTGATCGCGACGATGCGCCGGCTGTCCGCCCGAAGCGCCTGTCCGGGATCGCGCAGCACGTAAGCCGCGGCCAGCGCGGCCAGGATGCCGTAGATCCCGACCTGCGCGAGCGAGAGCATGGTGTTCGGGTCGCCGTTGGCGGCGCCTCCGAAGAGCGGCGCCACGCCCGGAAAATCCTGCCAGTAGGTGAGATAGTTGTTGAAGACGAAAGCCGCCATGACGGCGAGCATGATCCAGCCGAACAGGCGGGTGACGACGGCACCGGCGTTCGAGCGGCCCGTCGCCGCCTCGGCAAAGCCCGACGCGGATCCGGAAGCCCCGGCAGAGGACGTCATGTCGGAGATGCCCCTTGGAAGACAGTTCGAGGAAGATACGTCGTTGCCGCGGGATCGCCGATCTTCGTCCTGCGCCGGATCTTAACGTCGGTCACAAGCGCGATGGGGACGGGGCGCGCGGCCCCGTCCCTGCTGCGATCCGCGGCGAACGGCCGGACCGTCAGACTTCGATGCCCAGCACGCGGTTGCGCTGCGTGGTGTAGCCGGTGTCGGCCAGAAGCATCCAGCGCCCGATCTCGGAGCGCGCCTTGACGAAGCTCTCGTGAACGCGGGCGGCCAGATCGCTGTGCTGGATCGTCTCCTCGAACACCTCCTCGGAGGCTTCCCCGAAGGCATCGTAGATTTCTTCGTTGAAGCGGCGCAGCTCGACGCCGTGCTCGTTGATCAGCCGGTCGAGATACTCGCCGTTCTTGGCGTTCGTCTCGGCCATCTGCATGGAGTTTTCCATCATGCACAGGGCCTCGATGATGCCCTGGTCGGCCGGCGACAGGGTGCTCCACCAGGACTTGTTGATGCCCATCGAGAGCTGCGAGCCCGGCTCGTGCATGCCCGGATAGTAGTAGTACTTCGCGGCCTCGTAGAACTTCATGAAGTAGTCGTTGTACGGGCCGACCCACTCCGTCGCATCGACCGCGCCGGATACCAGGTTCTCGTAGATCTGGCCGCCGGGAAGCGACACGGGCGAGACGCCGAGCTTGGCCATCACGTCGCCGCCGAGGCCCGGGATGCGCATCTTGAGACCCTTGAGGTCGTCGACCGTCTCGATCTCCTTGTTGAACCAGCCGCCCATCTGCACGCCGGTGTTGCCGGCGGCGAAGTTCTTCAGGCCATAGTCGTCGGCCAGTTCGTCCCACAGCTCCTGACCGCCGCCGAACTTGATCCAGGCATCCATCTCCGGATAGGTGAGGCCGAAGGGCACGGCTCCGAAATAGGCCCACGCCGGATGCTTGCCCTTCCAGTAGTAATCGACACCGATGTAGGCCTGCGCATTGCCCGAGGCGACTTCATCGAAGGAGTCGAAAGCACCGACACGCTCGCCGGCCGCGAAATACTGGACGTTGATCCGCCCCTCGGTCAGCTCGCCGATGCGGCGCGCCAGACGCTGGGCGCTCGTGCCGAGGCCCGGAAAGTCGCGCGGCCAGGTCGAGACGATCACCATCTCGGTGGTCGACTGCGCGATGGCCGGCGCGGCGAGCGTCGTGGCGGCGGCGGCGGCGCCCGCGCCAAGACCCGCGTTTTTCAGAAACGAACGGCGATCCATGTTTCTCCTCCCACAGAGAACTGTTCAAAATGCTGCGGCAACAACGATCCGCTCGATCAGCGTTGCACATCCTCGAAAGCGCCTTCAACCTATCCGGCACTCTGCGTATGATATAAAGCTCATGTCGAGACGCGACACAAGTGGATGCGTTTGCAAGTGGGAAATATTTTTAACCACTCGCGACCCTGCGTCACGCGGCGTTTTGACGCTGACCTTCCGCGCGCGGCACGCACCGCGCGTTCGTTCCGGGGTGAGACGGGCCGTGCCAGCGCTCGGCGCAGATAAATCCGCCAGGGAACGCGGTGCACACCGGCGGAAACCCCCGCGAAGTCCCGGCAGGGACCCATCCGACAGGAGACACCGCATGACGCGCGAGCACGACGCCTCCGGACCCGAAAGCCACCGTCCGCCGGGCACTCCGCCGGACCGCGACCCTCATGCGCAAACCCATGCGCACAGCCATGCGCACAGCCATGCGCACAACCATGCGCACGGGCACGACGACGGGCACGGCTCGCATCTGTCCGAGACGGAGGCGCGGGTGCGCGCGCTGGAGTCCATCCTGGTTGAAAAGGGCTATGTCGATCCGGCCGCGCTCGACGTGCTGATCGAAACCTATGAGACCCATGTCGGCCCGCACAACGGCGCTCATGTGGTCGCCCGGGCCTGGAGCGATCCGGACTTTGCCGACTGGCTGCGCCGGGACGCCAGCGCGGCGATCCACGCGCTCGGCTATGTCGGACGCCAGGGCGAGCATATGGTTGCGGTCTGGAACACGCCGGAGGAGCACAACATGGTCGTGTGCACCCTGTGCTCCTGTTATCCGTGGCCCGTGCTGGGGCTGCCGCCGGTGTGGTACAAGTCGGCGCCCTACCGCTCCCGCGCCGTGCGCGACCCACGCGGCGTGCTCGCCGACTTCGGCGTCGCGCTGCCAGAGGCGACCCGCATCAGGGTGTGGGATTCCACCGCCGAGATCCGCTATCTGGTGATCCCCATGCGGCCCGAGGGCACCGAGGGCTGGAGCGAGGCGGAACTGGCCCGCCTCGTCACCCGGGACAGCATGATCGGCACCGGCCTGGCGCTCGCGCCGGATGCGCCCGACGCGGTGCACCCATGAACGGCGCGCAGGATCTCGGCGGGATGATGGGCTTCGGCGCCATTCTGCCGGAGCCCGTGCATCCCGTGTTTCACGACGATTGGGAAAAGCGGGCCTTCGCCATCACGCTGGCGATGGGCGCGACCGGCGAATGGACCATCGACATGGCCCGCTTCGCCCGCGAAAGCCTGCCACCGCCGGTCTATCTGACGTCAAGCTACTACGAGATCTGGACGGCCGGGCTGATCCGCCTCTTGGAGGAGCGCGGCCTGGTGAGCGCCGAGGAGATCGCGGCGGGCCGGGCCTTGCGCGACAGCCGCCCGGTCGCGCGCGTGCTCACCGCGGATCGCGTCGCCGAAACGCTGCGCCGGGGCGGCCCCACGCAGCGCGAGGTCACGCAACCCGCGCGCTACCGGGTCGGCGACCGCGTGCGCGCCCGGCAGATGCATCCGACCGGCCACACCCGCATCCCCCGCTATTGTCGCGGCCACGCCGGCACCATCGAGGCGGTGCACGGGGTCCATGTCTTTCCCGACAGCAACGCGGCCGGCGCGGGGGAACAGCCGGCCTGGCTCTATGGCGTCGCCTTCGACGGCCGCGAGATCTGGGGCGAGGATGCCGCGCCCGACCTCGTCCTGCGCGTCGATCTCTGGGAGCCCTATCTTGACCTCGCCTGACGACAAGACCTGCCCCGACACCACCGGCGCCACACCGCCCGAGGCCCTGTTTTCCGACCTGCCGCGCGACGGCGGCGCGCCGGTGTTCCGCGAGCCATGGGAGGCGCGGGCCTTCGCGCTGGTCGTGGACCTGCACGCGCGCGGGCTGTTCACCTGGCCGGAATGGGCCGAAACCCTGTCGCGGGAAATCGCCGCCGCGCAGGCCGCCGGCGATCCCGATCTCGGCGACAGCTACTACCGCCACTGGCTCGCCGCGCTGGAGCGGATGGTGACCGAGCGCAAGGTGACCACGTCCCGGGGGCTCGAGGCCCGCCGCGCGGCCTGGCACCGGGCCGCCGCCGCCACCCCGCATGGCGAACCGATCGAACTCGGCCGCGACCGGCAGCCGGCCGGCAAGGCCTGAGCGCTCCGCGCACACCGGCTCCCACACGGCTCCGAAGTCCGGCCGGACCACGCGCCATGCCGCCCCGGCGCTCCGACGCTCCGGCATCGCCGGGACGAGGCGTGCCCGAAAGCGGCGGGGCTGCGCTCGCACGACGGGCAGCGGCCGGCGCGGGCATCGGCGCGGGCATCGGCGCGGACAATGGCGCGGGAAATTGCAACCGCACCACACGCAAAATGCGAGACGGGCGCTTCCCTTCCGCGCGCCGCTCGCCTATGACCGATCCATGATCGCCGACCGCCCTCTTCCCGGCATGGCGCTGATGATCGGCTTTTGCGTGCTCGCCCCGCTCGGCGACTCCCTTGCCAAGATCCTCGGCGACAGCGTGCCCCTTGGCCATCTGCTGCTGGTGCGCTTCGCCCTGCAGGCGGCGATCCTCGTGCCGCTGGCGCTGGCGACCCGCATCTCGCTGCGCCTCACCCCGCGCGTGCTGCGCCTGACCGTGCTGCGCACGCTGCTGCATATCGTCGGCATTGCGGCGATGTTCGCCTCGCTGCGCTTCCTGCCGCTCGCCGATGCGATCGCCATCGCCTTCGTGATGCCGTTCCTGATGCTGCTGCTCGGCCGCTTCGTGCTCGGCGAGCAGGTCGGCCCCTATCGGCTGATGGCCTGCGTGGTCGGCTTCGTCGGCACGCTGCTGGTGATCCGGCCGAACTACGCGGAGGTCGGCACGCCCGCGCTTCTGCCGCTGGTGGTGGCGGTCGCCTTTTCGCTGTTCATGCTGGTGACGCGGCACGTGGCGAAGGCGGCGGACCCGATCGCCCTGCAGGCGGTGAGCGGACTTCTCGCCACGCCGATCCTCGCCGCCGCGCTGCTGGTCGGCTGGAATCTGGACATCCCCGATCTGCGGATCGTGGCGACCACGTCGACGGAAACCCTTCTGCTGGTGGCCGTCGGCGTGCTCGGCACGCTCGCGCATCTGCTGATGACCTGGTCGTTGCGGCTGGCGCCGGCAGCCACCCTGGCACCGATGCAATATCTGGAAATCCCCTTCGCCACCGTGATCGGCTGGATGATCTTCCGCGACCTGCCCGACGCCATGGCGAGCGCCGGCATCGCACTGACCGTCGGCGCGGGGCTCTATGTGATCCACCGCGAGCAGATCGCGGCCCGGCGCGCCCGCGCGGCGGAGTCGGCCTAAAGCGAGCCCCAGCCCAGCGCGGCGACAAAGAGGCTGGTCCCGAGCAGCAGGACCAGGATCGCACCGAGCCCCTCCACGACCCGGTGAACCAGAACGGCGCTCTGCGCGCCCGTCACCTTCAACGCCGCGCTCTTGGCCGTGACCGCGAGCATCGCCAGCACCGACACGGTCATGCCCGTGCCGAGCGCCATGGCAAAGGTGGCCGCCACGCCGGCGAGCATCAGCCCTTGCGAGATCGCGAAGACCAGGACCACCAGCGCGCCCGTGCAGGGCCGAAGGCCCACGGCGAGGATCACCGACCAGGCGCGCGCCAGCGAAAACGGCCCCGACAGCATTTCCGGCGGCGGCGCATGGACATGACCGCAGCTGGAGCAGACGTCGCCTACGTGGGCATGGGCATGGGACGCATGGGCGTGCGGCGCGTGATCATGATGGTGATGGTGGTGGCCGTGGGGATGATGATCGTGGTGGTGATGGTCGTGCGCGTGGGAGGCCTGCGCGGCCTGATCGCAGTCGGGCGTGATCATGACGGCCTGCGCGCCCAGCGCCACCGGGCGGCGGACGGGCATCAGCGGGCGCAGGATCTTGCGCCACACGAGGTAGACGCCGAGCAGCATCACCGCGAAATAGGAGCCCAGTTCGAACCAGCGCGTGGTCTCGGTGATCGCGATCGACGTCATCCGCAGCAGCACGGAGGCGACGCCGATCAGCACGATGGCGGTCACGGCCTGCGCGAAGGCGGAGGCGAAGGACAGCGCGATCCCGCGCTTCAGCGTTTCGCCATTGGCCAGCACATAGGACGAGATCACCGCCTTGCCGTGGCCCGGCCCCGCAGCATGAAAGACGCCATAGGCGAAGGAAAGCGCCATCAGCCACCAGCCCGCGGTGCCATCGGCCTTCATCTCCTTGATCGCCGCCGTCAGCGCCGCATAGAAGGCGGTCTGCTGCGCCGCGACCCAGGCGAAGAAGCCGGCGAGCGGCCCGGACGGAGTGAGCGTCTGTTCCGGCAGGCCGACGCCGAAGGGCGACGGCGCGGCCGCCCCGGTCCCTAGATGGAGCGTCACGAGCGCAAGAGTGGCGAGACCGGCCGCCACGGCCGTGGAACGAGACAGGCTGTGCATCTTCCGACCGTCTATCTGCATCCGATCGTGGCCGAATTGGAGAGGGTTTCCGTCACCTCGAGCAATTCCGGCGCGAGATCGCGTTCGCTGGCCGGGATGCCGGCGAGCGTGGTGGCCGTCAGCGGATCGAGTTCCGGCGGCGGCGTGAAATCCAGCGTGCAGGTCGCCGGCGCGTCGACCATGGCGAAGGGCGTGTCCTGCGTCATCTCGAAGGCGACAAAATAGGTCGGATCGTAGACGTCGAGCGTCAGCGTCGTGGCGTCGACGATGCGCGGCGCCTGAAGCGGCAGCGTGTAGAACAGCGTGAGACGGCCGCCGTAGAAATCGAGCCAGTATTCCTGGGGCTCGGCAAAACCCACCGCATCGTCGCCCTGATGGAGGAAGGTGAAGAAGTCGTACTCGGCGAGCGACTCCACATTGACCTGGGCGAGCGGCTGCAATTCCTCGCGCGACAGCTCGCCATCGCCGTTGGCGTCGAGCCCCTGCACCGCGAAGGCGGTGAAGGCCTCGTCGAAGCGCCACACGTGGCGCACCGCCGACACCCGGCCCTGATCGTCGAAGACGACCTCGGCGCGCGCTTCCACGAAGACATGCGGATGTGCCGAGGCCTGCGTCGCCGTCAGGACGACGAGTCCCAGCATCACCGCCCATCGACGCCAGATGCGCCCTGCGCCCGGTCGCGGATGCGCGGGTGTATCCGGGTATGCGGGTGTGTGCGTGTCTGCGGGCGCGAGCATTCAGCCTCCGGTTCCGAGTCACCGCCGGTTATCGAACCAATTGTCGGCAAGAGCAAGGCAGAGGGCGCGACCTTTTGCAGCGCATCATGCCTCGGGGGAAGTATTTTCCGCAATCAAGGCCATGAAGGGTTGAGTCTGCCCGAAAGCGCGGGATTGACCGAAGAGAAAAGGGCGCATTTCCGCAAATTCATGCGCATATCTTCCTCTCAGGCTGACTGAACCGCGGACGACGGGCCGGCGTGGCCCGGCCGGGCGCCGGACGGTCCGAAGAGCGAAGGGAGACTTGCGATGAACGCGCCGCTGACCAAACGCGAGCTGACGACGGGCGCGGCTTGCGTGTTCGACCATCCCGAATTCGACGCCCACGAGCAGATCTTGCAGGGTTTCGATGCGGCCACGGGCCTCAAGACCGTGATCGCCGTCCATAGCACACGGCTCGGCCCGGCGCTCGGCGGATGCCGCGTGTGGGCCTATGCCGATGACGCGGACGCGCTCACCGACGCGCTGCGCCTGTCGCGCGGCATGACCTACAAGAACGCGCTCGCCGGTCTCGACCTCGGCGGCGGCAAGGCGGTGATCATCGCCGATCCGCGCAAGGACAAGACGCCGGAACTGCTCGCCGCCTTCGGACGCCAGGTCGACCGGCTCGGCGGCACCTATATCACCGCCGAGGACGTCGGCGTGTCGGATGCGGACATGGAGATCGTCGCCGGCGTGACGCCGCATGTGCGCGGCACGAGGGCCACCGGCCTGGGCGATCCCTCGCCCTACACCGCGCTCGGCATCTTCGTCGGCATCAAGGCGGCGCTGATGCATCGCTTCGGCTCGGACAGCCTGGAGGGGCGCAGGGTTTGCGTGCAGGGCCTCGGCCACGTCGGCATGGGCGTCGCGCGCCTGCTGCACGAGGCCGGCGCGACGCTGATCGTCGCCGATCTCCACGCTCCGTCGGTGGAGCGCGCGGTTGCCGAATTCGGCGCGACCGTCGTCGCCCCCGAGGCCGCCCATGCGCAAGGCGCCGATGTCTTCGCGCCCTGCGCGCTCGGCGCGGTGCTCAACGACGGGACGATCCCCGAACTCGGCGCACCGATCGTGGCCGGGGCGGCCAACAACCAGCTGGCCGAGGCCCGGCACGACGCCGCACTCGCCGCCCGCGGGATCCTTTATGCGCCCGACTACGCGATCAACGCCGGTGGCGCGATCTCCATCGCGCTCGCGCGCCCCGGCGGAGACGACACGGCCGTGCGCGACAAGGTGATCGCCATCGGCCAGACGCTGGCGCATATCTTCCAGCGCGCCGAGGCGCTGAAGCAGCCGACCCAGGCGGTCGCCGACGCGATGGCGGAGGAACGTCTCGCCGCCGCGTGAGGCGCATTGGAAAAGGACGGCGCAGGCACGCTCAGCAGATCTCGCCGCGCTTGCGCTTGTCGGCGAACCAGGCGGAGAGGAAATCCACGAAGGCGCGCACCTTGCCCGACAGATGCCGCCGGTGCGGATAGACGACATGCACGGCCTGGGCCTCGGGGTGGAAGGACTCCAGCACCTCCACCAGACGGCCGGCGACGACGTCGCGGTGGACGAAGATATGCGGCGTGCGCAGAAAGCCGAGCCCCTCGCGGGCGGCGAGGCGCGCGGCCTGTGCGCTGTTGACCTCGACCCGCCCCTTGACCGCGACACCGAGGCGCGCGCCGTCCACCTGGAACTGCCAGTTGTTCCGATAGCGGTAGTTGTTGTCGATGATGCAGGGCAGGCTCGCCAGATCCTGCGGATGACGGGGCGTGCCGAGCCGCGCGATCGCCTCCGGCGAGGCGCAGACGGTGGCGCGGAACGAGGCGAGCTTGCGCGCGATCAGGCTGGAGTCGGTCATCTCCGACACGCGGATCGCGGCGTCGAAGCCTTCCTCCACCAGATCGACGAAACGGTCCTCGAGCCTGAGGTCGATGGAGATCTCCGGCTCCGCCACCAGAAAGGCCATGATCGCCGGATTGATGAAATCGTCGCCCATGGAGCGCGGCGCGGAAATCCGCAAGGTGCCGCGCGCCGCCTGATGGGTGTTCTGCACCGAGGCCTTCAGGTCGTCGATGCGGGTCAGGATGTCGCTCGCTTCCTTGTAGAAGGCGTGCCCCACCTCGGTCATCGAGATCTGCCGCGTGGTGCGGTTCAGCAGCCGCGCGCCGAGTTCGTCCTCCAGATCGCCGACGTATTTGGAGACGAGCGCCTTGGACCGGCCGAGCTCGCGCGCGGCGGCCGAAAAGCCCCCCGCATCGACCACCTTCAAGAAGCAGCGCATCCGGCTCAGCGTGTCCATGATCTCTCCCCGGGCGGCGTTCCTACAGCGCGATGACGCCCGCCGCCCCCGTTTCCGTGCCGAAGACGAGGCGCGTGCCACCGGCATCCCAGCTGAGCGCGGTCACGGGCCCCTCGCCCGGGCGCCGCATCACCGCTTCCTGAGTGTCGGCGAAGCGCACGCCCAGCACCATCCCGTCCTGATAGCCGATCGCCATCACCTCCTCGCCCGGATGACAGGCAAGGGCCGTAACGATCTGATCGCCCCGGGCTCCGAGCTGCAGCGGTTGCTGGCCCATCGGCCCTGTCTTGCCGAAGAACGGCCACAGGATCGCGGCATTGGCGCCGGAGGTGGCCAGATAGCGCCCCTTCGCCGACCAGTCGGTGGCCTTCACCTTGGACGGGTAACCGGTCATGCGCATGTCCTGCCCGTCGGCGAGACGCCAGCCGTGCAGGGCGTTTTCCTGCATGGTGGTGACGAGATACTTGCCGTCCGGCGAGAAGGTCGCGCCGGTATGCGCGCCCTTCCAGGCAAGCGCCTGTTCGGGCGCGTTGGTGTTGACCCAGTAGAGCGTCGCGCCGTCGTAACGCGCGACCGCCAGCCGCAACCCCTTGGGCGCGAAGGCGAGGCCGCCGACGGCGCGGGCCTGCGGAAACTCGCGCAATTCGCCCGAGGCCAGACGCACCACCGCCGTGCGCCCGGCGGCGAAGGCGACCGCGTCCTGCGGCCCCGTCGCGACGATGTCGATCCACTTGCGCGGCAGCTCGGCCAGTTGCGTCACCGAGCCGTCGGCGGCGGTGAACATCACCTGACCGTCGTCGCCGCCCGAGACGAGCGCGCCGCCGTCGCGCATGCGCGCGGCCGCGAGCAGCCCGCCGCGATGCACCTGAATGCGGCGTTCGCCTTCCTCGCCGAGCAGCAGCACGGTGCCGTCGCCGAGCGCGAAGGCCGGCCGGTCGCGCAGGAAGGTCGCGGCAACCACGAAGCTGCCGGTGTCATGCGGAGCAAGCGTCACCATCGCGCGTCAGGCCTCGCAGGCCTTGAAGCCGGTCTCGATCGCCTCGAAATCGAGCTCCCGGCCGATCACCACGAGCCGGCTTTCGCGCGCCTCGCCGTCCTTCCAGTCGCGCTGGTGATCGCCTTCCAGGATCATGTGAACGCCCTGCACCACGTAGCGCTGCGGATCGTCCTTGAAGGCCATGATGCCCTTCAGCCGCAGGATGTTCGGCCCCTGGATCTGGCTGACGTTGCCGATCCACTGGAAGAACAGCTGCGGGTCGAGTTCGCCGGCCGTCATCGACACGCTCTTCACCGAATGCGGGTCGTCGTGGCCGTGGCCGTGATGCCCGTGATCGTGGTGATGGTCGTGATCGTGCCCGTGATGATCGTGGTCGTGGTCGCAGTCCGGCCCGCATTCGTGCGTGTGCTCCGCCTCTTCCAGGAAATGCGGATCGAGCGACAGGATGCGTTCCAGATCGAAGGCCCCGCGGTTGAGCACCGTGTCGAGCGGCACGGCGCAGCGCTCGGCGCGCTGCAGCCGGGCGTAGGGGTTGATCTCCTGGATGCGGGCTTCCACGGCCGTGAGTTCCGCGGTCGTGACGAGATCGGTCTTGTTGAGCAGGATCACGTCGGCGAAGGCGATCTGGTCCTGCGCCTCGGTGGTGTCGGCAAGCCTCTGCAGCACGTGCCGGCAGTCGACGACGGCCACCACCGCGTCGAGCTTCGCCTTGGCGCGCACGTCCTCGTCCATGAAGAAGGTCTGGGCGACCGGCGCGGGATCGGCCACGCCGGTCGTCTCGACGACGATGGCGTCGAAAGTCCCCTTGCGCTTCATCAGGTTCTCCACCGTGCGGATCAGGTCGCCGCGCACGGTGCAGCAGATGCAGCCGTTGTTCATCTCGAAGATTTCCTCGTCGGACTCCACGAGGAGGTCGTTGTCGATGCCGATCTCGCCGAATTCATTGACGATCACCGCGTAGCGCACGCCGTGGTTCTCGCTCAGGATCCGGTTGAGCAGCGTCGTCTTGCCCGCGCCGAGGTAGCCGGTCAGCACGGTGACGGGGGTCTTGTCGTCGGTGGATAGCGTCATGGGTCTCGCCTGAGCTTGTGCAAGGTTGACCGACAGGGTGACCGAAAACTGCGGCCCGTGTCGATGCGTCCGGTCGATTGCGCCGCAGCGCGCGAAAGGGGCACCCGGCCCGTCGCCTTCCCCGGATATGGGGTCTCTTCGCGCTCCGACTACAGGCATTCGCGGCATTTGGCAAAGCATTGCCACGCGCTGGCGTTGCGTCAGATCAATTTCCCCGCCCCGCTTCTGTGACAGCGTCCGCACTCGATCCGGTGAACGAGAAGCGACAGACGACGACATGAGCGAACGCGAGCCCGTGGCCATACGTATCGCGACGCAAACCGACGGCGGTGCGCGCACGATCGCAGGCCGCCTCGGCGTGGATGCCTCCGGCTCGGGCGCCGCTTCAACCGCCCCACGCGATCCGGCGACCGCCTTTCAGGTGCGCCTCAGCGAGGCGCCGGCGCTGTCCGACGCGCGCACCCTCGATGCGCTCGCCGTCTTCGATGCGCCATCGCTCGCCCGGCATCTGCCGGAGCTGAAGCCCGCCGGCCTGCTCGTCATCGACCGGGATGTGCTCGCGGCCGTGCGCGCCGCCGGCGACCCGTCGCTCGACGGCTATGCGCTGCTCGACGTGCCCGGCCGATCGGTTGCCCGCATGGTTCCTGCGAGCAACCCGGACGCCTCCCATGCGGGCGACACCCTGCGGCTGGCCTGGGCGCTCGGGCTGCTGCTGTGGCTCTACGGACTAGAGACCGCAAGCTCCCAGGCCTGGCTCGAAGCGCGGACCGACGCGACGCCGGAGCGTGCCGCGCTCGAGCTTGCCGCGCTCAAGGCCGGCTACGACCATGGCGCGATGTCTGCGCTACCGCGCGATCTCGGCCCCGTCGCCTGGCCCACGGGCGCCGCGCCGGTGTCCACGCCCGGGCAAGGCCCCCGCGCGCCGGGCACCTGGCGCATGATCACCGGCGGCGAGGCGCTCGCCTTCGGCCTTCTCGCCGGCGCGCAGGATCTGGGGCTCGACCCGGCCTATTGCTCCGCGAACGGCGCGGGGTCCGGGCACGTCCACGCCCATCTGACCGCCCTGGCGGGGGAAACGGGCCTGCGGCTCGTGCCCTGCGAGGATGTCGCCTCCGCGGTCCATGCGGCCTTCGGCGCCGCCTTCGCCGGGGCGCTCGCGCTTGTCGCGACCCGCGGCCCCGGGCTCGCTGCGGCCAGCGACGGGCTGGGGCTCGCGGTCGCCGCCGAACTGCCGCTGGTGCTCGTCCACACGCAGCAGGTCGGCCCGTCCGCCGGGATCCCGCCGCTTGGCGCGCAGGGCGATCTTCTGGCGGCGCGCGGCGGGCGCACCGGCGACGCGCCGTGCCCGGTGCTGGCCGCGCGCGGCCCGGCCCATGCCTTCGCGGTGGCGCGCGAGGCGGTGCGCATGGCGGTCGCCCATATGACGCCGGTGATCGTGCTGGCCGAGGCGGATCTGCTGCGCGCGGCCGAGCCCTTCCGCATCCCGCAGCTGCCGCCCGCGAGCCCGCCGACGCCGGCGCAGGCGGTGCCGGAGCGTTTCCGGCCCTACGACCGGGACCCGCGCACGCTGGCGCGGCCCTGGGCGGTGCCCGGCACGCCCGGCGGCGCGCATCGCGTCGGCGGTCTGGAACGCCACGCCTCCAGCGGGGCCATCTGCCTCGATCCCGACAATCACGCCCGGATGCGCGGCCTGCGCCACCGCAAGGTGCAGCTCATCGCCGAGCGCGAGCCGGAAGTGGATCTCGCCGCCGGCCTGCCGGGCGACGACGTGCTCTTCGTCGGCTGGGGCGGCACCCATGCGACCATCGCGACCGCCGTCGCGCGGCTGCGGCGCGACGGTGTGCCGGCCGCCCATCTTCACCTGGAAATGCTCCATCCCCTGCCACGCGGGCTGGCGCCTCTGGTGCGCGCGGCCCGTCACGTGCTCGTGCCCGAAGGCAACGCGGGCCAGCTTGTCGGCCTGATCCGCGCGGCCTGTCTGGTCGACGCGGTGCCGGTGGAGGCGGCCTCGGGCGTCAGCCCGCGCGCCATCGATCTCGAGACGGCCGCGCGCGCCTGCATGGGCGAGGCCTACGCATGAGCGATGCCACGCGCGCCCCCGGCACGCCGGCGACCGTCGACGGGTGCCCCGGCTGCGGCAACCGCGCGCTCGCCGACGCCTTGCAAGACGTGCTGAGCGCGGCCGGCATCGCGCCCCACGCGGCGGTCTTCGTATGCGGCACCGGCTGCGCCGCGCGCCTCGCCGGTCACCTGGGCGTCTATGGCGTGCATTCGGTCCCCGGCCCGACCGCCGCCGTGGCAAGCGGCATCGCGCGGGTCTCGCCGGGGCTCGATATCTGGCTGATCTGCGAGGCCGACGACGCGCTCGGCTCCGGCATGAGCGCCTTCACCCATCTGCTGCGCCACGATCTCGACGTGACCTGTCTGGTCCTGACCGGAGCGGACGCCGGCTGCGTCTGGCCGCACCCGGGGCCATCGCCCCAAATCGGGACCGCACGCGCCTCCCGCGCAGCCGCCCTCGATCAGCGGCATGCAAGCGCGCTCACACCGGCCCGCCTCGCGCTTGCCGCCGGGGCCGGCTTCGTGGCCCGCACCGGTGAAGACGACGCGGCCCACCTTTCTCAAGTGCTCGCCGCCGCCCACGCCCATCGCGGCAGCGCCGTCGTCGAGGTACGCCGGGCCTGCCAGGCGACCGACGCAGCGCGCCCGGTCACGCCGGACACCGTGCTGTCGCTCGTCGAGGGCGCGCCCCTGCGCTACGGCCTCGACGGATCGAAAGCGCTGAGGCTCGAGCCCCGCCGGCTCGCCCTGAGCGTCGTTTCGCGTGACGGCGGGACGATGGACGCGGGCGACGCGTTGCTGCACGACCCGGCCAACCGCATGCTCGCGACGCTGCTGGCCGATCTGCCAACGCCTGACCTGCCCGAGCCCTGCGGGATCCTCTTCCGCGCCGTCGGGCCCGGCGCAAAAAAGAAAGGCGCCGCCGGGCCCGGCGCAGGAGGAGAACACGCCGCCACGCCCGGCGCCCCCGGGACGCCCCCTCCCGAACCCGACCTTCAGGCCCGGCGCGATGCGCTCGCGGCGATCCTGCACCGCGCCCCGACCTGGGACGAGCGCTGAGCGCGACGCCATCCGTTTCACCAGCGCGCGCGACGCGATAGAAAGGCGACGAAGGAGCGGGAGGCCGGCGCCC
Source organism: Stappia sp. (assembly GCF_040110915.1). NCBI lineage: Bacteria > Pseudomonadati > Pseudomonadota > Alphaproteobacteria > Hyphomicrobiales > Stappiaceae > Stappia > Stappia sp. Next base: position 3,505,401 of record NZ_CP157793.1, read on the forward strand.
GATGGGGAGGCGCGCCTCGGACAATCCCGCGCGGGAGGACACATGCTGAAAACCATCGAGGGCTTCGAGCGCATCGGCGAGGAAAACGCCTTCGCCGTTCTGGCGCGGGCGACGGAGCTTGCCGCGCAGGGGCGCGACATCATCAATCTGGGGATCGGTCAGCCGGATTTCCGCACGCCCGAACACATCGTCGAGGCGGCGGTCAAGGCGCTGCGGGACGGTCATCATGGCTATACGCCTGCGCCCGGCATTCTCCCGCTGCGCGAGGCGGTCGCCGCCGATCTGCACACGCGGCTTTCGGTGGAGGTCTCACCGGACAATGTGGTCATCGTGCCGGGCGGCAAGGTCACCATGTTCATGGCGATCCTGATGTTCGGCGAGCCCGGCGTCGACATTCTCTATCCCGACCCGGGCTTTCCCATCTACCGCTCGATGATCGAGTTCACCGGCGCGCGGCCCGTTCCGGTTCCGATCCGCGAGGAGAACGACTTCGCCTTTTCGGCGGAGGAAACGCTCGAGCTGATCACGCCCGCGACCCGCCTCGTGATCCTCAATTCGCCGGCCAATCCGACCGGCGGCGTCACGCCGCGCGGCGAGATCGAGGCCCTCGTCGCCGGGCTGGAGGCACGTCCCGACATCGCGATCCTCTCCGACGAGATCTACGGCCAGATGACCTACGACGGCGCGGAGCATTGCTCGCTGCTGGAGTTCGAGGCGGTGCGCGACCGGGTGATCCTGCTGGACGGCTGGTCGAAGACCTATGCCATGACCGGCTGGCGGATGGGCTATGCGGTGTGGCCGGATCAACTCATCGACAAGGCCCGCAAGCTCGCCGTCAACGCCTGGTCCTGCGTCAATGCGCCGGCACAATACGCCGGGATCGCCGCGCTCACCGGCCCGCAGAACGCGGTCGCGGAGATGATGCGCGCCTTCGACGCCCGGCGCCGGCTGGTGGTGGAGGGGCTGAACGCGCTGCCCGGGGTCAGGGCGAAGACGCCGATGGGCGCCTTCTACGCGTTTCCCAATATCGCGGACACGGGCTGGAAGGCGAAGGCGCTCGCCGGCGCGCTTCTGGAGGACGCCGGCGTCGCGGTGATCGGCGGGCCGGATTTCGGCATTCTGGGCGAGGGCTATATCCGCCTGTCCTACGCCAATTCGGCGGAGAACATCGCTCGCGCGCTGAAGCGCATGGACGGCTTCCTGCGCGAGCGCGCCGGCTGAGCGATCCTCTGGCCGGCGCCGCCCAGGCGCCGGTGATACCGGTTCCCCTCCGGCGCCGCTCAGGCGCCGGTGATACCGGTTCCCCCCCGGCGCCGTCAGGCGCCGGCGATGCCGGTTCCAAAGAACAGAAGAGAAATCGTCGCCCAGCCGATGACGGCCGGCAGGCGGCTCGCGATCCGGTGCATTTGCGTCAATCCTTTCACGCGCTCGTTGCCATTCACGCGCTCCAAGGCCGCCTTGCGCTGCGGCGGCCCGCGGATGCCTCAAATTGCACCGAACGGATTAACGCTTCGTTAAGAGGCGTTAACCACCCTTAACAAAAGGGGTTTCAGGCACCGGTGTGCGCGGCGCGCCATCCCTGAACCAACCGATCAGATTGTCCGCCACCAGCTCGCCCATGGCGTTTCGCGTGTGCACCGACGCCGAGCCCACATGCGGCAGCAGCACAACGCGCTCCATGTCCATCAAGGCCTGCGGCACATGCGGCTCGTCCTCGAAGACGTCGAGCCCGGCGCCATGGATCGTGCCGGCCTGCAGCGCGGCGACGAGCGCCGCCTCGTCGATCACCGTGCCGCGCCCCACGTTGATCACCAGTCCCTGTGGACCGAGCGCCTCCAGCACCTCGGCATTCACCAGAGCTTGCGTCCCCGCGCCGCCCGGTGCGACGACCATCAGCGTGTCGCAGGCCTCGGCGAGGGCGAGCAACGTGTCGTGATAGGGGTAGGCGACATCCGCCTGCCGGCTGCGCCCGTGATACTGCACGGCAAGCCCGAAAGCCTCCGCCCGCCGGGCGATGGCCTTGCCGATGCGCCCCAGCCCGAGGATGCCGAGCGTGCGCCCGCGCAAGGTGGCCGGCGTCAGCGGATAGGGCCCCTCCGACACCCAGCGCCCGGCGCGCAGATAGCGCTCGGCCGCCGACAATTGCCGGGCCGTCATCAGCAGCAGGCCCATGGCGGTGTCGGCCACCTCCTCGGTGAGGACGTCCGGCGTGTTGGTCACGCAGATCCCCCGCGTCGCGCAATGGGCCGCGTCGACGGAATCGTAGCCCACGCCGAAGCTCGCGACGATTTCGAGCGCGGGAAAGAGATCGATCGCGGCCGCATCGAGTGGCGCATGCGCCCCGCAGGCGATCCCGCGCACGCGGGCGCGCAGATCCTCGGGCATGTCCGCCAGCCCTCCCCCATCGCCGTGCAGGATGAAATGCGGTGCCAGCGTCTCGCGCACGATGGCCGGCAACCGGCCGAAGACCGCAAGCGCCGCAAGTGCTTCCGATGCATGTGCCCCCGATTCCTGTCCCACTGGTTCTCTCCTCCCCTCGTGGTGTTCCTGTTGTCCCGGCCGATGCGTCCGCGCGCGCGGTCTCATGACCGGCGGTCCCGCACGGCCGCAGCCGCCGGCGTCGCCGTCGCGGGCCTGTCCGTTTCCCCGGCGGGCGGTGGCGGCGTGCTGTCGCGCACGCACAGTCGCGGCGCAATCAGCAGGCGCTCCGGCGCAACCGGCGCTCCCGCCACCTGGCGCAGGATCAGCTCCGCCGCCCGGCGTCCGATCTCCTCCGCCCCGTTCCACACCGAGGTGAGCGCCGGCGAACAGCCTTCCGCCGCATCCGTATCGTCGTAGCCGGCGACCGCCATGTCCCGCCCGGGCACCAGCCCCGCGCGCCGCAGGCCCGTATAGAGCCCCTGCGCGATCAGGTCGTTGAAGGCGAAAAGCGCCGTCGGGCGCGGGCGCGCTGCAAGAAGCCGCGGCACGACGGCCCGGCCATCGGCCTGCGTCATGGCTTCGGGAATGTCGATCTGCGCCGCCGGATCGAGGCCCGCGTCGGCAAGCGCGGCCCGCCAGCCGGCCGCGCGCGCGCGCCCCGCCGAGCTTTCCCGCCGGCCGCCGATCATGGCGATCCGCCGATGCCCTTGCGCGATCAGATGCCCGGTGACCAGACGTCCACCGGCGAAATCGTCGCCGCGCACCACCGGCACGCGCGCGCCCTCGAGGTCGCGGCAGATCAGCGTGACGGGCACGCCCGTCTCCGCCAGCGCATCGATCTCCTGCGCCGTGGTGCCGACGGCGACCGACAGGATCAGCCCGTCGATGCGGTGCTGCAGCACGCTGTCGATGAACCTGCGCTGGCGGTCGGGATCGTCGCGATGATTGCAGATCAGAACGACCTGATTTTCCCGGCCCAAGGCCTCCTCGAGCGCCCGGAAGACTTCCGCGAAATAGGGGTTGAGAATGTCGTGAACGGCGACGGCCACCATGTTGCTGCGCGCCGTGCGCAGGGCCGCCGCGGAGCGGTTGTAGATATAGCCGACCTGGCGCGCATGCGCCTTGATGCGGCTGCGCGTCTTCGCGGCGACGAGCGGCGAATCCCTGAGCGCCAGCGACACGGTCGCCGTCGAGACGCCGAGCGACTCGGCCATGTCGCCGAGCGTCACCCGGCGCGCCCGCGCCGACCCTGCTCCGGCCGCACCCTGCGCGTCTTCCGGCGGGGCCGGGCGCGCGTCCGTCGGCTTGGAAAGATCGTCCCCCTGGGGAGGGTCGTCGCTCACCGGTCGCGGCCTCCGATTTCAATCGATTGAGTTGTCGCGCATTCACGTCTTGCCGGCAAGGCCGGCGGGAGCGTCTTGCCGGCAAGGCCGGCGGGAGCGTCTTGCCGGCAAGGCCGGCGGGAGCCTCTTGCCGGCAAGGCCGGCGGGCTTTCGTCCCCGGTGCGGGATGGCGCGGGATGGCGCGGGCACGGGGAAGAACGGACCGCCGCGCGCGCCGTCAGATATCGCGCGCCAGCCGCTCCGCGCGCCCGGTCTTTCGTTCGCGATAGAGAATATAGAGGCCGGAGCCGACGATGATCGAGGCGCCAATGAGCGTGAAGATGCCCGGCACATCGCCGAACACGAAGAAGCCGAGCCCCGTCATCCAGATGATCTGGGTGTACATGAAAGGCGCCAGCACCGGCGCCGGGCTGAGCACATGCGCGCGGATCAGCGCGAAGTGCCCGAGGCCGCCCCAGGCGCCCGTCGACAGGAGCAGCAGCCAGATCCAGATGTCGTCCGGCGTGGTCCACGACGCGACGCCGAAGGGCGTGATCGCGGCCGCCGCGACGACGCCCGACAGGAACAGCATGCCCACCGGCGAATCGGTCTGGGCAAGCATGCGCGTCAGGATCGTGTAGAAGGCGTAACAGGTCATCGAGCAGATCGAGAGGATCATCGCCCAGTGGAACCCGCCGAGACCCGGCCGCGTCACCACGAGCACGCCGATAAAGCCGACAATGATTGCAAGCCACCGCCGCAGACCCGCCCATTCGTTGAGCAAGGGGCCGGCCAGCGCGGTCACCACGAAGGGCGCGGCGAACATGATCGAGACCGTTTCGGCGAGTTGCAGATGGCGCACCGCGAGGAAATTGAAAACGGTCGTCATCAACAGAAGCACGGAGCGCACGATCTGCAGCCCCCAGCGCTTCGAGCGGAACACCTCGGGGCTGCGCCAGATCCGGAACAGAAGCGCGGCATAGACGATGTGACTGACGAAGCGCACCCAGACGATCTGCTCGGTCGGCAGCGAGGCGGCGAGATATTTCGCGGTCGCATCGAGGCCGGCGAAGCAGAAGACGGCAAAGGACAAGAGCCCGATCGCGGTCAAACGCTCCGCCGCAGCAGCGCTCTGGGCGGAGGAAACGGTCTCGGGTGTGCTCAAGGCCTTTGCCTTTCCAATGAAGGGGCTTTCCAGCGAACGCATCCCGACGACGACCCCATAGGGCCCGCGACGGATTGCGCGACGGGTCCGGTGCGCGAGATGGTGACCTTCGCGGGCCGGACGACAATCGATTTGTCTTATAAATGAAACTGTGCGGCGGATCGCCGTCAATGTCATGACATGGAAACGCACACCGGCTATGCGCTCAGGACAACCCGAGTCGCCCGCCCCCCCGCCTTCCCGGAGCCCGCACCATGCCAATGTCCCGCAAGACCGTCCCGGCGACAGACATGGGCTGGCTCGCCCGCCGGTCGCTGAAGATCGGTCTGCTGTCCTTCGGCGGTCCGGCGGCGCAGATCGCGCTGATGCATCGCGAGTTCGTGGAAGACGGCGGCAAGGTCAGCGAGACACGGTTTCTCAACGCATTGAACTACTGCATGCTCTTGCCCGGACCCGAAGCGCAGCAGCTCGCCACCTATTGCGGCTGGATCGTCGCCGGCGTGCGCGGCGGGCTGGTCTCGGGTCTGCTGTTCATCCTGCCGGGCGCGCTGGCGATGCTCGCCGTGTCGTTGCTTTACGTGACGCTGGGAAGCACCGGGATCGTCGCGAGCCTGTTCTACGGCATCAAGGCGGGCGTGCTGGCCATCGTGCTGCAGGCCCTCCTCCGCCTCGGGCGCCGCGCGCTGACCTCCGCCGGTGCCTGGGCGATCGCCCTCGCGGCCTTTCTGGCGCTCTTTCTGTTCGACCTCCCCTTTCCGATGGTGATCGTCGCGGCGGGGCTTGCCGGCGCGCTCGGGCTGGCCGCGCCGCCCCGCGCGGAGGCCGAACTGGAGGCCGCGCCGGACGCCGACCCGGCGCCGACACACTCCGACGGCCGCGCGCGCGGCGGCTGGCGCTCGGGGCTGGGCGCAAGTCTGCGCACGGTCGCGATCGCGCTGCTCCTGTGGGGGCTTCCGGTCGCGCTCGCGGCTCTTGCACTCTCACCGCGGCACGTGCTGATCGACATCGCCGGTTTCTTCTCGACCATGGCGGTGGTCAGTTTCGGCGGCGCCTATGCGCTTTTGAGCTACATGGCGCAGGTCGCCGTCGAGACGCAAGGCTGGCTCGCCCCCGGCGAAATGCTCGACGGTCTCGGCCTTGCCGAGACGACGCCGGGGCCGCTGATCCTCGTCACCCAGTTCGTCGGCTTTCTCGGCGGCTTTCGCGATCCCGCGCCCTTCGATCCGCTGATCGCCGGAACGCTCGCCGCCGCCATGACCACCTGGGTCACCTTTGCCCCCAGCTTCCTGTTCGTGCTGGCCGGCGCGCCGCATATCGACCGCATTCAGCAGGTGCGCTGGCTGTCGCGCATGCTCTCCGCGATCACGGCCGCCGTCGTCGGCACCATCCTCAACCTGTCGCTCTGGTTCGCGATCAACGTGCTGTTTCGCGAGGTCGGAACGCTGGAGCGCGCAGGCCTTTCCGCCCCGCTGCCGGTGCCCGCAAGCCTCGACCCCTGGATTGCCGGCCTCGCCGGCCTGGCGGCCGTGCTGCTCTTCGTCCTGAAACGCGGCGTCGCGGAGGTGGTGCTCGTCACCGCGCTCGCCGGGGTCGTGCTCAAGCTTTCGGGCGTGGCGGGCTGACGGGCCGCCGGTGGCGGTGCTTGCAAAGCCCGTCCGTTAGCCGGCAGAAGGGCATGTCCGGCAGGGGCCGGAATCCTGCCAGAACAAGTGTCTTCAAAAACAGTGTGATGGACGCAATATCGGCCACAGCGCGCGCGGCGCTGCGATGCAGGGCGCGCCCGGCCCGCCGCGGTCAGTCCCCGTCGCCGCCCTCGGCCTCGTCCCCGTCGACATCGTCGACGACGCGCGATCCCAGGTTCTTCTCGACCTGACGCAGCAGCTTGCGCAGCTTCTTGCGGTCCTTGTCGTCGAGCCCGGCGAGCGCCTCGCGCTCCAGCCGCTTCCAGGACTTGTCGATCGTCTCGACCAGCGCCCGCCCCTCGTCGGTGAGAAAGACGCGTGCGAGCCGGCCGTCCGCTTCCGACGTCGCCCGGCGCACCACGCCCTGCGCGGAGAGCCGCGTGACCATCTTCGTCACCGTCGGCGGCTGCACCGACAGCGCGGCAGCCAGCTGGCTCATGGTCTGACCGTCCACGTCGGCAAGGATCTTGAGCACGGATTCCTGCCCCGGATGGAGACCGATCCGGGCGAGATGCGTGCCCGCGCGCGCACGATGCGCCTTGGCGGTCTGGGCCAGGCGAAAGGTCACGCTCTTTTTGTAGTTGAATGCCATGTCAGGACTTCTAATGCCGGCAAATGACCGCTTGATGACAGGACCTTACGGCGGACGGTTGGGCGGTCTTCTGAACGCGGCCGGGTCGGGTCGAACGCCGTCAACCGTCGTGCACATCTTTGAAAATATCACGCACGTTCCTGAATAGAAACGAAAAAGCCCTTTCCCGACCTAAGCACTTATTGCAGGGAGAGAGCCCGAAGGCGGCAAAGGAGTGTCAGAAGTCGGCGAGCTTGCGCTCGACCCTGTCGAGAAACCGGGCCCGCGACTGCGCGGTGGAACTGTCCATGTCGTAATGCGCCAGGTAGCGCGTGCGGCAGCGCGGCGCGCAGAGCGCGCGGATGCCGCGCAGGATCGTCTTGCGGCCCGGCTCGCCCATCATCTTGGAGACGAACCAGGAGGCACCGCAGGTCGTCACCACCGCGATCTTGCGGATGTGCTGCATGCGCGGGCGCATCGGGCTGGTCGCGGTCGGGATCTCGAAGGTGACATGCGGCACCCACACCCGATCGAGATAGCCCTTGAGCATCGCCGGAAGGCCGAACCACCAGGTCGGATAGACGAAGACCAGAGCCTCCGCCCAGGTCAGGTCCGCGACATGATCGGCCACCGGGATCTGATTGAGCGCTTCGTCGTGATAGTGCCGCCACTCCGCCTCGCCCATGACCGGATCGAAGCCGGCGGCGTAGAGATCCGTCACGCGCAGCTCGTGGCCGGCCGCCGCGAGCGTCGCTTCCGCACGCGCGGCGACAGCTGCGCCGTAGCTCGTGGGGCACGGATGGCATTTGACCAGAAGAATGCGCATGCGGGGGTCGGCTCCTCCTAGAGCAATTTCAGCAAGAGCTGGAGACGTATGCGCTCGCGAAACTGCGTAAAAACAAAGGCATGGAGCATTTCGAGTGATCCGGCTTTCACGAGAAATGCTCTAGAAACGGGCAAGCGTGTCGCGCACGCGGGTCACGAAGGCGGTCCGCCGCGCCGCATCGGCCCGGTTCATGTCGTAGAGCGCGAGGTAGGACGCGCGGGCGAACGGCGCGACCAGCCCCCTCAGGACACGGCGGAAGAGCTTGCGCGGCGGATCGCCGGCGAGCATCGCCCGGAACCGGCTGCCGCCATAGGTCGTGACGGCCGCGATCCGGTGAATGTGCCTGAGGTTCGGCACCACCTTGCCGTTCTTCATGCGAAACGACACGCCCGGCAGGAAGACCCGGTCGAAGTACCCCTTGAGAATGGCCGGATAGCCGAAGTTCCAGACCGGATAGACGAGCACCAGCGCCTCGGCGCGCAGGAGCTGCTCGACCTCCCGCGCGACCGGCTCCCGGTTCGTCTCCACGTCATGGTAGCCGCGCCGCTCCGCGGCACTCAGCACGGGGTCGAACCCGCAGGCATAGAGGTCGAGCACCTCGACCTCATGCCCGGCGCCGACGAGCGCGGCCAGCGCGACATCCTTGAGCGCGGCGTTGAAGCTGTCCTCCAGCGGATGGGCGTGGATCAGGAGAACGCGCATGGCCGCCCCCGCTCCGCCGGCCGCCCGCCGCCGCTTGCCCGATATCCGTGCCCCCGCGCCGGTGTCATGGCGCGGGCCTTAAGACGCGAGCCCTGGGAACAGGTACGTCTGACGGGAGGAGAAGTCGAAGTCGGGGTTCTCCCAGGCGATCATCTTGCCGGGATTGAGCAGCCCCTTGGGATCGGCTTCCTTCTTGAAGGCGAGCTGCACCTCGTCGGTCTGCTTCATGCCGCCTTCCTCCAGCGTGTAGCGGTGCGGATTGAAGATCGGGCAGCCGTGCTCCTCGTGGATGCGCATGATCTCCTCCAGCCGCTCCTCGGTGGTGTAGCGCACCACCGGCAGGCCGAAGCAGGTCACCTTGCCGTCGAAACGCACGAACTCGAGATGGCCGACGACCTCGTCGCCGAACAGCTCGGCCAGTTGCACCGCCTTGCGGATGTGATCGGGGAAGGGATAGAGCACCTGCAGATAGGTGATCGTCGGATCGACCCGCAGCCCGCGCAAGGTGGTGTGGTTCCAGGTGAGCTCGCTCACCGGCGGCAGCGTCTTGCGGTCCTCCTCCGACGCCCGGTCGGAGCGGTAGAGCACCGTCGCATCGGCATACCGGCCGCAGAAGGCGGCGAAGGCATCCATCGCGAAGGGTGCCACCAGGATCGCGCAGACCGACTGGTTGGAATGCAGATACTTGCGGTGCCTCAGGAAATAGTCGTAGGGCAGAGGCGCGGCGATCGGCGCGATCTCCTTCGTCAGCAGCCCGTCCTGATTGGCCAGCGCGTCGCCGAAGCGCGCGGCATCCGCGAAACTGTCGAAACCGACCAGCACGTCGACCCAGTCGTAGGCCGCCGTCAGCGGCATCTCGACCTCGGTGATGATGCCGTTGGTGCCATAGGCGTGGCTGACCTTGTGCAGATCCTCACCGCTCATCTCCAGCACCCGCGGCTCTTCCTCCATGGTGACGACGCGCAACTTGAGGATATTGCCGAAATCGCGCAAGCCCCCCCAGTTGATCGACCCGATGCCGCCCGACCCGCCGGCGATGAAGCCGCCGATGGTCGCCGTGCGGGAGGTGGAAGGATGCATCCGCAGTTCCTGGCCGGACTTGCGCGCCGCCTCGTCGATGGTCGCGATGATCGCGCCGGCCTCGGCGCGCACGGCGCCGGTCGAGATCTCCAGCACCTGGTTCATCTCCGCGAGATTGAGCACCACGCCCCCGGACAGCGGCATCGCCTGCCCGTAGTTGCCGGTGCCCGCCCCGCGCGTCGTCACGGGGATGTCGCGCGCATAGCACGCCTTGAGGACGCGGATGACCTCCGCCTCGCTGCGCACGGTGACGACCAGATCGCCCGTCACCTCCTCGAGCTGGCGCTTGAGGATCGGCGAGTACCAGAAGAAATCCCGGCTCTTCTGGCGCACGATCTGCGGGTTGTCCTCGATCGCGAGGCCCTCGAGCTCGGCCTTCAACGCGGCAAGGTCTGTCATCTGTCATGCTCCATCAGGTCGTCGAGATCACGGTAGTCGGGAAGCGCGCGGGCGATCGCGCGGCCGGCGCGCAGCACCGTGCGCGGCCCCGAGGGGCGCGCGCCCAGTTCGTTCCAGTCGCGCGCGCGCAACAGCACCAGATCGGCCGGCAGGCCGACGTCGATGCGCCCGCGCGTCGGGTCGCCCATCAGGTCCGCCGGGGTCGTCGTCACGAGGCGCACCCAGTCGCCCACGGGCATGTCGAGATGCAGGATCCGCATCGCCTGGGTGAAGACCTCGATCATGTCGAGATCGCCATAGGCGTAGAAGGGATCGCGCGTGTTGTCGGAGGCCACCGCGACCGGAATGCCGCGCGCGCGCATCTCGTGCAGCAGCGTCACCCCGCGCCAGCGCGGCGTGCGGCCCGGCTCCCGGTCCATCAGGAACATGTTGCACATCGGCAGGCTGACGACGCCGATGCCGGCGCGGGCCACGAGATCGAGCGTGCGGTCGACCGTGTCGGCGTCCTGGCGCGCCAGCGAACAGCAGTGCCCGCACACGATCCGGCCGGAAAAGCCGGTCTCCAGCGCGGTTTCGGCGATGCGACGCAGCGAATCGGCGCCCGGGTCGCCGGTCTCGTCCACATGGAAATCGAGGTCGAGCCCGCGCTCGGCGGCCGCGCGAAACATCTGCCTCAGATATCCGTCGAGCCCGTCGACCATGTAGGAGACGACCCCGAGCGTGCCGCCGCAGGCGGCCACCCGGTCCGCGATGCGCGGCAGATAGGCGGGATCGGCCAGCCGCTCGATGCCGAACAGCGCCGAGCCCTGCAGGTCGACCCGATCCGCCCAGTCCCGGCGCAACTCGGTGAACACGTCCCAGGTGATCGTGTCGTGCGGCGGGATCGTGTCCAGATGGGTGCGCATCGCGACCGTGCCATGCGCATGGGCGCATTGCAGGGCGAAGCTCATGCGCCGGCGCAGATCGTCCGCCGACCAATGCGCGACGCGATCCGCCTGCGCCGCCTCGAGCGCGCTGGCGAAGGTTCCGTCCGGATTGGGCCGGCGCGGCCAGATGTGTCCCTTGTCGAGATGGGTGTGCAGGTCGACCAGCCCGGGCAGCACCAGACCGCCGTCGAGATCGACCCGGGTCGCGCCCTCCGGCGCGGCAATCCCCGGCGGGCTGATGGAGGCGATCTCGCCCTGGTCGATCACGATGTCGGCGCGTCCGAGCCCCTCGCCCAGATGGTTCAGCATGCCGGCGGTCAACGCGCTCGGCACGGTCGCATTGGCGAGATGCACGGGCCCGGCCGGGGGGAAGGCGCCAGACAACATGTCGATCATCTCATGCATCCCGCTTGACGGCGCTTTCGTGCCAGTGCCGCAGCATCATGTGCGACACCACGCTGAGCGTCACGAAGATAACGATCCCCGTCAGGGAAATCAGCAGGATCGCGGCGAACATCCGTGGAATATTCAGCCGATAGCTCGCTTCCAGGATCTTGAAGGCGAGCCCGGAGCCCACCCCGCCGGTGCCGGCGACGAATTCCGCGACGATCGCCCCGATCAGCGACAGGCCGCCGGCGATCTTCAGCCCGCCCAGGAAATACGGCAGGGCGGCCGGCAGCCGCAGGTGCCACAGCGTCTGCCAGCGGCTGGCGCCATAGAGCTGGAACAGGCTGCGCAGATTGTGATCGGCGGAATTGAGCCCGAGCGTCGTGTTCGACAGGATCGGAAAGAAGGCGACGATCCAGGCGCAGATCAAAAGGCCGACGATCTTCGACGGCACATAGATGAAGATCAGCGGCGCGATCACGATCACCGGCGTGACCTGTAGGATCACCGCATAGGGGAAGAAGGACATCTCCACCCATTTCGACTGGGCGAAGAGCACGGCGAGGCCGACGCCGCCGATGGTCGCGATGACGAGCGCGCCGAGCGTGATCTGCAAGGTGATGAGCAGCGCCGGCCACAGCGTCGACCAGTCCTGAACGAGCGCCTGAAGAACCCGGTCGGGCCCCGGCAAAATGTAATGGGGCACCGCATAGGCATCGACATACCATTGCCACAGGCCGACCGTGGCCAGCATCACCAGCGCCGGCAGCGCCCAGCGCGCGATGCGGTCGACCGCCGCACGGCGGGCCCTGGCCGCTTCCGTCGGATCGAGGGGCACCGCCTGCGATGCGGCGCTCTGCTCCTGCGTCTCCGGCATGGCACTCATTCGCCGCCCCCGTCCGTTTCCATTCCGCTACCCGCCGAGCCCCGCGCCGGCGGCCGCGCCTGAAGAGGTCGCCTCTTCACCGGTGCCCGCCGACATGGCCGCCTGCAACGCCTCCGAGGCCCGCCGACAATGGTCGGAATAGGCATGGGAGGTTCGGAAATCCTCGCCGCGCGGATAGGGCGCGTCAATCGCCAGATCCGCGACCACCCGTCCCGGGCGCGCCGCCATCACCACGATCCGGTTCGACAGGTAGACGCTTTCGAACACCGAATGGGTGACGAAGACCACCGTCCAGCCGAACTCCTCCCAAAGCCGCAGAAGATCGTTGTTGAGACGGAACCGGGTGATTTCGTCGAGCGCGGCGAAGGGCTCGTCCATCAACAGGAGCTTGGGCTTGGTGACGAGCGCGCGGGCGATCGACACGCGCATCTTCATGCCGCCGGACAGTTCCCGCGGATAACTCTTCTCGAAGCCTTGAAGCCCGACCATCTCCAGCGCCGACATGACGTCGTCGCGCGCGCGGGTCGCCGACACGCCCTTCAGCTTCAGCGGCAGATGCACATTGGCGAAGACCGTCGCCCAGGGCATCAGCGTCGGCTCCTGAAAGACGAAGCTGATGTCATGGTCCTTCTGGCCCGGGCGCTCGCCCGGCCAGATCAGGCGACCGGCGCTCGGGCTGGACAGCCCGGCGACGATCCTCAGCGCGGTCGACTTGCCGCATCCCGACGGCCCCAGCAGGCTGACGAACTGACCGCGACCGATGTCGAGAGAAAGATCCTTCAGGGCAACGGTCGCGTTGGAGAAGACCTTGGAAACCCCCTCCAGCCGCACCACGGGGGGCATGCCCCCGGTTCCAGTATCCATTGTCCGCCTGCCCGTCCCCGCCTGCCCGCTCTTTGGCCGGACCGGTGGCCGGTCCGCCTGTCCGCCGTCGCCGTGTCCCGTCATGGTCGCCCGGGCCGGGCGCAACCGCCCGGCCCCGGACCGTCAGTTGCCGGTCAGCGTCGTCTTCAGTTCGAGCCCGACCCCCTTGTTGACGAAGTCGAGCGTATAGCTTTGCGTGATGTCGAGACCGCCTTCGATCACGCCGGCCGCCACCATCTTCTCGTAGAAATCGGCATTGCGCGCGTCCGTCATCGCACCGATCCCCAGCGTCAGCGTCTCGCCGGAATCGACGATGCCATATTCCTTCATCTTCTCGATGGAGAAGGCGATCTGCTCATCGGTCATCTCCGGATTGTCTTTCTGGATCAAGTCGTTGGCCGCCGAATTGTCGCCGTAGAGATAATTGACCCAGCCGAGGATCGAGCCGTCGACGAAGCATTGCACCGCCTCGGGCCGTTCGGAGATGGTATCCGCCATGGTCTCGATCGTCGTGGAGTAGGTGGAAAAGCCCTGATCGGCGATCAGGAAAATGTCGGGCATGAAGCCGCCCTCGCGCTCGATGGCAAAGGGCTCGGAGGTCACATAGCCCTGCTGGCCCGAGGTCTCGTCGGCCAGGAAGGGGGCGGGATTGAACGTGTAGGGCCGGCGCTGTTCGACCGTGAAGCCGTATTCGGAGATCATCCACTGGTAGTAGGAGTTGAAGCCGTTGTCGCCGATCAGCAGCGGCGCGGTGCCCGCCAGGCTTTCCCAGCTGTCGTATTTGCCGGGATGGGTGAGGATCACCTGCGGTTCCTTCTGGAACATGGCCGCGACGACCACCACCGGGATGCCCTCGCGCTGCGCGTAGAAGGCCTGCAGCATGTTGCCGCCCATGTGGAAGTCGATCTTGCCGGCCAGCATGAGCGCGCGGTTGTTCACCTGCGGCCCGCCGGGCACGATCGTCACGTCGAGCCCGCATGCGGCATAGGTGCCGTCGGCGACCGCCTGATAGAAGCCGCCATGCTCGGCCTGGGCCAGCCAGTTGGTGCCGAAGGTCACGGCCTCCTGCGCGCTCGCGCCAAAGGGGCTCGCCACGAGAACGCCGAGCGCCGTCGCCGCCAGGGCGGCGCGCCCCGAACCCGACTGCCGGGTCCGCCTGGTGATATGCCTGATCATGATGCTGTCCGCCTCCGCAAGGTCGCTCTGCCAAAAGAGTTGCGTCTGAAAAGATCGCGAGCCCCTTCTTGGTCGAGGGCTCTTGCAAAAAGCTCCGGGACACGCGGTCCGCGCTCACTGTCCCCGGGCTGGTGTCCCGGGTTCACTGCCCCCCGAGTTCGATGTCCCCGAGTTCGATGTCCCCGAGTTCACTGGCCCCGGGGTCCCGGCCGGGTGCACACGACGGGATACGCAGCAAGCCGCGTGCCAGAGCCCGCGCCCGGACGACGGGCGGGCGTTTCGCGCGCCCCGCCGGCACCGCGCGCGCCGCCCCGGCCGGCAGGACACCCCGAAACAGCCCGCAGCCGCTGCGTCACCTGGCAGCGCCCGGGACTGTCGGCGTGCCGGACAGGCAGCCCTTGCACCGCCTTGGTTGAGCGTACCTCAGCTTTGCAGCACAAAAAAGCGGCAAACCGCTGCGGCCGGCGCCTATCAAAGCGGCGTCCGCGCGTTAGACGACGCGTTTGCACGCAAGCCGCGCTCGCCTAGGCTAGGCGCCTGATCATGCAAGGAGACCGCCATGACCCGGCCCGTGACGCCCACCGGAATCGCCCCGCCCTTCGCCCGCTACAGCCACGGCATCGAGGTTCCCGCCGGCCACCGTCTGCTGGTGTGCTCGGGACAGCTCGGCATCGCGCCCGACGGCCATGTGCCGGCGGACGTGGAAGGCCAGACGGCGCTGTGCTTCGAGAACATCGCCGCGATCCTCGCCGAAGCCGGCATGGACCTGTCCGACATCATCCGGATCAACGCCTATGTCACCGACCGCGCGCATCTGCCCGGCTACATGGCCGTCCGCGATCGCTTCGCCGGCACGCCGCCGCCGGCCTCCACGCTGATGATCGTCAGCGGCTTCGCGCGGGAGGAATTCGTCGTCGAGGTCGAGGTGATTGCCGCCGCGCCCTGAGGCGGGCGGCCTGTCCCGCGCCGGCGTTGCCGGCGTGGGTGACCGGATGTAGGATTCCCGCGCCGGCGACAGATCGACGGCTTTCTTCCATACCCTCCTGTGCGGAACTCGGGCGGCCGTCGCCGCTATCCAAGCCTGCAGGTCCGGCCACCACGGGACGCACGCCCATGCGCATCTGGATCAAGACCCCGCTCGCCATCCTCGCCGACAATGCCGCCGGCGGCCTCGTCGTGGAGGACGCGCGGATCGTGGAATGCCTTGCCGCCGGCGCCACGCCGGCCGCCCCCGTCGACGAGACCTTCGACGCCTCCGCCCACGTGGTCGTGCCGGGCCTCGTCAACACGCATCATCATTTCTTCCAGACGCTGACGCGTGCCCACCCGCAAGCCATCAACAAGGAGCTTTTTCCCTGGCTGATGTCGCTCTATCCGATCTGGGCGAAAAACGTGACGCCCGAGACCTTCCGGATGGGCACGCGGCTCGCCCTGACCGAACTGATGATGTCGGGCTGCACGACCGCCGCCGACCACCATTACCTTTTCCCGGCGGGGCTTGAGGACGCCATCGACATCCAGGTGGAGGAAGCGACCCGCCTCGGCATCCGCATGACGGTGACGCGCGGCTCCATGAACCTCAGCCAGAAGGACGGCGGCCTGCCGCCCGACACGGTGGTGCAGGACGAGGACACGATCCTCGCCGACAGCGAGCGGGTCCTGTCGCGCTATCACGACACGTCGGACGGGGCGAAGATCCAGGTCGCGCTCGCCCCCTGCGCCCCCTTCACCGTCACCAAGCATCTGATGCGCGAAAGCGTCGCGCTCGCCGAACGCTTCGACTGCCGGCTGCACACCCATCTCGGCGAGACGATCGACGAGGACGACTACTGCCTGCATCACTTCCAGTGCCGCCCGGTCGACTATCTGGAGGATTGCGGCTGGCTCAACGAGCGCGTCTGGCTGGCGCATGGCATCCATTTCACCGACGACGAGATCGCCCGCCTCGGCCGTCATCGCGTCGGCGTGTGCCACTGCCCGACGTCCAACATGGTGCTCGCCTCCGGCCAGTGCCGCACCCGGGAGCTTGAGGCGGCCGGCTCCCCGGTCGGACTTGGCGTCGACGGCTCGGCCTCCAACGACAATTCCAATCTGATGGAAGGCCTGCGCCACGCGCTGATGATCAACCGCCTCACCTATGATGCGGCGAGCGTCACCCATTACGACACCTTCCGCTGGGCAACGGAGGGCTCGGCGCGCTGTCTGGGGCGCGAGGATATCGGGTCCATCGCGGTCGGCAAACAGGCGGATCTCGCGCTTTACACGCTGGAGGAGCTGCGGTTTTCCGGGTCCGGAGATCCGCTTGCCGCGCTGGTGCTCTGCGGGGCGCATACCGCCGACCGGGTGATGATCGGCGGCGAGTGGACCGTGGTCGACAAGCGCCCCGTCACCATCGACATCGAGCGCCTGCGGGCCGAACATGGCGCGGCGGCGAAGCGGTTTCTCGAAGCGCTTTGACCGCGTGTCCCTGACCGCGTGTCCCTGACGGCGTGTCCCTGACGGCGTGTCTCTGGCCGCGTGGCGCAGCGCGTGTCTTGCGCCTCAGGACGCGGGCGACCGCAGCGCGCCGGCCAGCGCCACGACCAGAAGCGCCATTCCCACCAGCACCCAGAAGCCGGCCGTCAGCGAGGCGACCTCGGCAATGGCCCCGATCAGCGGCGGGCCGATGAACAGGCTGCCGTAGCCGAGCGTGGAGACGCCGGCGAGCGCCGCGCCCGGCGGGATCACCGGATCGCGGGCCGCGCGCGCATAGACGAGCGGCGCGATGGTCGCGGTCCCCGCCCCGGTGACCGCGAAGCCGATCCAGGCGATCTCGACGCTCGGCGCCAGAAGGATCAGCACCGTGCCGGCCGCCGTCACCGCGCCGCCGATCCGCGCGACCCGCACCGGGCCCAGCCGGGCCACGATCCGGTCGCCGGCCAACCGCATGGCGACCATGGCCACCGAAAAGAAGCTGAAGGCCAGCACCGCCCGGGCCTCGTCCGCCGCCAGGCGCTCGATCAGCAACAGGGCGCCCCAATCGGCAATCGCGCCTTCGCCGATCATGGCGCACAGGCCCAGCACCCCGACCCAGACGAGGGCACCGCGCGGCAAGGCGATCAGCGGCGCCTTGCGCCCCCGACCCATGCGGCTTTGCCAGGGCACCGAGGCGAGCCAGAGCGTCGGCCCCGCCAGCAACAGCGCATGGACCGTGAAATGCGCCCCGACCGACAGACCGGAGGCGATGGCAAGCGCGCCGACGCCGGCGCCGACCCCGGCCCCCAGGCTCCACATGGCATGGAAGGACACCATGGTGGAGCGACCGCGCGCCCGCTCCACCTCGGCGCCCCAGGCGTTCATGGAGATGTCCATGCCGCCATGGGTCGCCCCGAACACGAAAAGCAGCAGCGCCAGATGCCAGGGCTCGCTCGCCAGCGCCAGCGCCGGCAGGGAGGGCGCATAGAGGACGGCGACGAGCCGGCTGGTGCGCGCGGCCCCGATGGAATCGGTGAGACGCCCGGCAAGCGGAAACGACAGGATGGCGCCGGCCGCGGCGGCGAGCAGCAACAGCCCCAGCGTGCCCTCGCCGATGTCGAGCGCCGCCTTGATGCTCGGCACGCGCGCCGCCCAGCCACCGAAGAGGCCGCCATTGAAGAAGAACAGGGCCGAGACGGCCAGGCGCGGGGATCGTCGAAAGGGTCGGAAAGGCATCGACCGCAAGCGTAGCGCATCGCGCGGGCGGCGACGATGGCGATTTCCCCGCGCCTCGGGCGACGGACTTCAGTTCAGGATCTTCAGGCCACGATCCTCAAGCCACGATCGCGCGCGGCGCCGGACCCGATCCGAACAGCGCGGCGGCCGCCGCTTCGGCCGCCTGATAGGCAGCCACCGCGGCCGTTGCCTGCTGCCGTGCCTGCGCGTCCCCTGCCTCCTGCGCGTCCTGGGCGTCCTGCGTATCTCCGGCCGTCGCGTCGTCGGCCCGTGCCGAGGCCGGGCGGGCCGCAAGGCCGGTGGCCGTGCCGTCCTCGCCGCTCTGCTCCGCCTGTCGCAGTTTCTGCAGCTCCGCCTGCGCCTCGCTGCGCTGCTGGCGCGCCTGGGCGGCGACCTGCCGGTCCTGCGGGGAGGGCTCGGCCGGGGCCAGCGCCGCGCGGATCACGATCTCCATCTTGCGCAGGGTCTGTTCCGGCTCGCGCTCCGGCGAGGCGTCGATGGGCACCTCGCCCGAGGTCGCATAGCGCTTGCCGTCCGGCCCGCGCGTGTACTGATAGCTCGGCGAGCCGGCATAGGGGCCGCCGACGCTGGCATGCGCCTGTTCGTGCTGCTTGAC
This sequence comes from Stappia sp., assembly GCF_040110915.1. Taxonomy (NCBI): domain Bacteria; kingdom Pseudomonadati; phylum Pseudomonadota; class Alphaproteobacteria; order Hyphomicrobiales; family Stappiaceae; genus Stappia; species Stappia sp. The sequence goes on from NZ_CP157793.1 coordinate 3,524,114, forward strand.
CTCGGCGTCGCGCTTCTTCAGTTCGCGGACCTGCTTTTCCTGCTCCTCGGTCAGTTCCCGCTCGGCACCGGTGCTTGGCTTGTCCGTCTTCGCGTCCGTCTCCGCGTTCGCCTGCCCGGCTTCGTCGGCCCCCTCTCGTCCCGACGCGGGGCCAGCGGCAAGCGCGCCCTTCGCGGGGGCTTGCGGATTGCGCTCCTCGCGCCGGGCGTTCGCCGCCTGATCGCCCGACTGCAGCGCCGCCACGGCCTCGGCGCGCAAGGTCGGTTGCGGCGGCGTGGCGCGGGCATCCTCGCGCGCGCCGGCACCCGGCTCCGCGCGTGCGAAACCGGGGACGCTCTGGCCCTCCGCCCGTGCGGACCGCGCGGCCGCGCCCGTCGATCCGGGCGCCGATGCGGGTGCGGACGCGGCGGGGGCAACGGGAGACAGCGCCGCGAACATCGCCGCAATCTTCCCCAGGGTCAGCTTACCGAAATCTTAACGCCCGCCGCCGCAGCGATCAGATTTGCGTGACCGCACGCCCCACCCCGCACGCGCCGACGGCAAGTGACGGGCGGCGTGCGGTCACGGCCGGTGACGGGCGCTGGCGGGCAGGCTATGGTCGCCTCGACGCCGGGCGGCCGCGCACGCCCTCAAGGCGGCTTCCCCGCCTTGCCATCAGATTGCAAGAGGCCTTCATGTCCGATCTTCCCCGCCGTTTCTGGCACGAGATGACCACCGCCGATTTCGCGCAATCAGACACATCCTCCTGGATCGCGATCCTGCCGATCGCCGCGATCGAGCAGCACGGCCCCCATCTCCCGGTCTTCACCGACACCTGCATCGCGGAAGGCCAGATCTCGCGCGTGCTGGAGCTGCTGCCGCCGGATCTTCCGGCGACCTTCCTGCCGGTGCAAGCGGTCGGCAAGTCGAACGAGCATATCTCCTCGCCCGGCACGCTGACGCTCTCGTGGGACACGGTGACCCGCGCCTGGGAGGAGATCGGCGACAGCGTGCATCGCGCCGGCGTGCGCAAACTGGTGTTGATCACCTCGCACGGCGGCAACGTGCCGATCATGGATATCGTGGCACGCGAGCTGCGCGTGAAACACGACATGCTCGCCACCGCCACCGCCTGGGCCCGCTTCGGCCAGCCGCACGGCGTGTTTCCGGAGGCGGAATTCACCTACGGGATTCACGGCGGCGACATCGAGACCTCGATCATGCTGCATCTGCGCCCCGATCTCGTGAGGATGGACAAGGCCGAGGATTTCCACTCGACGCAGCTCGACTTCCGCAAGGAGTTCAAGCATCTGCGCGGGCATGGTCCGGCCCAGTTCGGCTGGAAGGCGCAGGATCTCAATCCGGCCGGCGTCGTCGGCAACGCCGCCGCGGCCAGTGCGCCGAAGGGCGAGGCCTCGCTGGATCACGCCGCGCGCGGCTTCGTCGAACTGCTCAAGGACATCGACGCCTTCGACATGACGCGGCTGTGGACCCCGTAACGCCGGGCCCCGGCGCGCGCCCTAGAGCAATTTCAGCAAAAGTTGGAGACTTTTGCGCACGCGAAATTGCGTAAAAACAGGAACATAGAGCATTTCGAGTGAGTCAGCATTCACGAGAAATGCTCTAGCCCAGCGCCTCCCAGGCCTTGGCGTCGAAGCCGATCAGCCACTGGTCGCCCTTTTCCAGGATCGGCCGCTTGATCGCCGAGGGGTTGGCTTCCAGAACGGCGATGGCGGAGGCCGCATCGGTGACGCCGTCGCGCGTCGCCGCGTCGAGCTTGCGCCAGGTCGTGCCGCGCGTGTTGACGAGCGGCTCCCAGCCGAAGGCGTCGACGAAACGGCGCAAAAGGTCCGCATCGACGCCCGCCTTGCGGTAGTCGTGGAAGACATAGCCGACGCCGCGCTCGTCGAGGAAGCGGCGCGCGGCCTTCACCTTGTCGCAATTGGCGATACCGTAGAGCGTGGCGGTCATGTCGGCCTCCTGGAATGATCGATGGCGGGCAGGGCGCCCGCGCAACAGGACACCACGGGAGCGCCCAAGGCAATGGGGGGAGCGCCGAAGGCAATGGCCGAACGAGCCGCATCGCACGATCCGGGCACCGTCCCCTGGCGCCAGAAGCTGCGTCTCGCCAGCGGCCTGGTGCTGCTCGCCTTCGCCTTCACCCATCTGCTCAACCACGCGCTGGGGATCGTCTCGCTGGAGGCCATGGAGGCCGGGCGGGCGGTCTTTCTCGCCCTGTGGCGCAGCCCGCCGGGCACCGCACTGCTGATCGCCGCCCTTGTGTGTCACGTCTCCCTCACACTGTGGAAGACCGCGCGGCGACGGACCTGGCGCCTGCCGGCCTGGCAATGGGCGCAGCTCCTGCTCGGCCTGGCGATCCCCTATCTGCTGATCCCCCACGCCATCGGCACCCACGGGCTGGCGCAGCGCTTCGGCTATGAGGACAGCTACCGCAACGTGCTCACCGTCCTGTGGCCGGGTCTTCTGGTCAATCAGACGCTGCTGATGGGCCTCGTCTGGCTGCATGGCATGCTGGGCGTGCATTTCTGGCTCCGCGTCCGGCCCGACTACCGGCGCTGGTTTCCCTGGCTGCTGTCGGTGGCCGTCCTGATGCCGGTGCTGGCGAGCTGGGGCTGGATCGACGCCGCCCGCCGGCTTTCGCTCGCCGAGGACGTCCCCTTCCCGCTCAGCCCCGAGATGATCGCCTGGTCCGATCCGCTGGTGCGCGCGGTGCAGATCGCCTTCTTCGCGCTCGTCGGCCTCGTCGCGGGCGTGGTCGCGATCCGCGCTCTGGCGCGCCGCGTCCGGCGCACCGTGGAGATCACCTATCCCGGCGGTCGCGGCGTGAAGGTCGTGCCGGGTCCGACGCTGCTGGAGATCAGCCGCATGAACGGCATTCCCCATGCCGACGTCTGCGGCGGGCGGGCCCGCTGTTCCACCTGCCGCACGCGCATCCTGTCGGGCGGCGAGACGCTGGGCGCGCCGACGGAAACCGAACGCAAGGTGCTTGCGCGCATCGGCGCCGACGAGACGGTGCGTCTGGCCTGCCAGATCCGGCCGCAGACCGACATGACGATCCAGCCGCTGGTGCCCGCCCGCGGGGTGGCGCGCGGCGCGCCGGGCGACGGCGACGCCTATCACTGGGGCGTGGAACAGCCCGCGGCGGTGCTCTTCGTGGATCTTCGCAACTTCACGGGCCTTGCCGAAAACCGGCTGTCCTACGACACGGTGTTCCTGCTCAACCGCTATCTCGGCGAAACCGCGCGGGCGATCGAGAGCTGCGGCGGCTATGTCGACAAGTTCATCGGCGACGGCGTGATGGCGATCTTCGGCATGACCGACGGGCTGCGCGCCGGCTGCCGCGACGCGCTGGCCGCCACCAACGCCATCGCCGAACGGATGGAGCATCTCAACGCGGAACTTGCCGGCCAGCTCGACGCCCCCTTGCGGATCGGCATGGGGCTGCATGCCGGCCCGGTGATCCTCGGCCGGATCGGCGCCGCCGACCGCCAGGGGGCAAGCGCGCGCATCACGGCGCTTGGCGACGTGGTCAACATGGCAAGCCGGCTGGAGGCGAGCAGCAAGGAGTTCGGCGTGTCGCTGGTCGTGTCGCACGATGCCGTCGAGGCCGCTGGATTTGCCTGCGACCCGACCCACTTGAAGGAATTGGCCGTGCGCGGGCGCACGGCCCCCTTGCGCGTTTTCGCGCTCAGCCCGCCCGCCCCCCTGATCGAGCGCGAGCCCGCCCGCCCCGCCGACCGGAGCCCGAGTGCATGACCGTCCGCTATTCTCCGAAGGAGATGCTTGCCCGCCTCGTCGCGTTTCCGACCGTGTCGAGCCGGACCAATCTCGACCTGATCGCCTTTGTCGAGGACTATCTCGCCGGCCATGGCGTGCCCAGCGTGCGCGTGCCGGACGCAACCGGCGAGAAGGCCGGTCTCCATGCCATCATCGGCCCCAGGGTCGACGGCGGCGTCGTGCTGTCCGCCCACACCGACGTCGTGCCTGTCGAAGGACAGGCCTGGTCCTGCGACCCCTTCACACTGACCGAACGCGACGGACGGCTCTATGGCCGCGGCACCTGTGACATGAAGGGCTTCGCCGCGCTGATGCTGGCCGCCGTGCCGGAGATGCTGGCCGCGCCGCTGGCGCGGCCGATCCATCTGGCGCTGTCCTACGACGAGGAAGTCGGATGCCTTGGCGCACCGCATGTGATCCGCGCCATGCTCGCGGACGGTCCGCGCCCGGACCGGGTCATCGTCGGGGAGCCGAGTTCCCTGAAAGTGGTCACAGCGCAAAAGGGCACGGGACTGCTGCGGGTGACGGTGAAGGGGCATTCGGTCCATTCCAGCCAGTGGGATCGCGGCGTCTCGGCGGTCGCGACCGCCGCGCGTCTGATCGCCTGGCTCGACGACCGCACGCGCGAAAATCAGGCCGCCGCCTCCCCCGACAGCCCGTTCGACCCGCCCTTCACCACGCTGCATTGCGGACTTGTCGAGGGCGGCACGGCATCGAACATCGTGGCCAGTCTGTGCCGCTTCACCACGGATATCCGCTGGCTGCCGGAGGACAGCTTCGACGCCTGGCAGGCGCGTTTCGAAGACTTCGTCGACACGCAGATCCGCCCCGGGATGCGCCGGATCCACCTGGACGCCGACGTGATCGTCGAACGCGGCTCCGTCGTGCCGCCGCTGCGACCGGAATCCGACGGCATGGCGGAAGCGCTCGCCCGAAGGCTTACCGGCGACAATGCCCATCACGCGGTCGTCTACGGAACGGAGGCCGGCCAGTTCCAGGACGCGGGCCTGTCGACGGTGGTGTGCGGTCCCGGTTCGATCGACCAGGCGCATCAACCGGACGAATTCATCGACACCGCGCAACTGGCCGCGGGCGCGCGCATCATGTCCCGCCTTGTCGAAGCGCTGTCGACCTGATCGAGTGACCAACGGGAAACTGCAAGCTGGACGGGCCGCCGTGCAGTTGCTTAGATGCGGGTTCCGGTGCGGCACGCAGGCGTGTCGCCCACGATCCCGCGGAAGGAGCGCGATCCGGCAGAAAAACGAGTGAAAACACCGGTTTCTGCGGGCGCGGCGCGGGTCGACATCTTGGCAACCGACATCGGATCGACAGTCTGAACACAATCGCATCAACATCGAACCGGCACCGGCACCAAGAACCCGGACGCCGATAAAACCAACGAGGGGACCCATGCGATACTTCAAACCGCTTGCCGCGGCCGCGCTTGCCGCGTCGCTGATGGGCACGGCCGCCTCGGCCGAGACGCTGCGCTACGCCTTCCAGGGGACGCTGAACCAGCTCGACCCCTATTCGCTGAACGAGACCTTCACGCTCGGCTCGCTCGGCAACGTCTACGAGGGGCTGACCCGGCGCGCCCCCGACCTGACCATCGAGCCCGCGCTTGCAGAACGCTGGGAGGTGATGGAGCCGAACCGCTGGCGCTTCTACCTGCGCCAGGGCGTGACCTTCCACAACGGCAATCCCTTCACCGCCGACGACGTGGTGTTTTCCGCCGACCGCGTGCGCTCGGAGGGCTCCGACCTGACGACGCGCATCGGCGCGGACGTGGAGGTCGTCAAGGTGGACGACTATACGGTCGACTTCATCCTGCCTGGGCCGAACCCGATCCTGCATTACGAGTGGGATACCTGGTACATCATGGACAAGGAGTGGACCGAGGAGAACGGCGCCGTCGCCGTGACGTCGGCCTCCGACACCACGCCGAACCACGCGGCGCTCAACGCCAACGGCACCGGCCCCTACAAGGTGGCGAGCCACGAATCCGGCGTGCGCACCGTCTACGAGAAGAACGAGAACTGGTGGGACACCCATGACGGCAACATCGACACCGTCGAGTTCACGCCGATCGGCTCCGACGCGACCCGCATCGCCGCGCTTCTGAGCGGCGAGCTGGACATGGTCTATCCGGTGCCCGTTCAGGACATCAAGCGCGTCAACGACAACGAGGGCACCAAGGCGCTGACCGGGCCGGAGCTGCGCACGATCTTCCTCGGCTTCGACCAGAAGCGCGACGAGCTGCTCTATTCCGACGTCAAGGGCAAGAACCCGTTCAAGGACGTGCGGGTGCGCAAGGCGTTCTACCAGGCCATCGACATCGAGGCGATCAAGGACAAGGTGATGCGCGGCCTGTCGACCCCGTCGGCGCTGATGATCTCGCCCTTCCAGTTCGCCCGGTCCGACGAATTCGAGCGCTATCCCTACGACCCCGAGGCCGCCAGGGCGCTGCTCGCCGAGGCCGGCTATGCGGACGGCTTCAGCGTCGGCATGGACTGCCCGAACGACCGCTATGTGAACGACGAGGCGATCTGTCAGGCCGTCGCGGCCTTCCTGGCGCGCATCGGCGTCAAGGTGGACCTCAACGCCCAGCCCAAGGCGCAGTATTTCGCCAAGGTGCTGGCGTCGGGCGGTTACGACACCTCCTTCTACCTGCTCGGCTGGACGCCGGGCTCCTTCGACAGCTGGAACGTGCTGCACAATCTGAACGGCTGCCGCGACGACACGGGCGCCGGCGGGCCGTTCAACCTCGGCGGCTACTGCAATCCCAAGGTCGACGAACTGGCCGCGAAGGTGCTGTCGGAGAACGATCCGGACGTCCGCAACGGCCTGATCGCCGAGGCCTTCACGCTGATCCATGAGGACGTGTCGCACATTCCGCTGCACCAGCAGGGCCTCGCCTGGGGCGTGGCGGCCAACGTGGATCTGGAACAGCGCGCGGACAACCAGTTCCACTTCCGCTGGGTCACCAAGAACTGAGCGGCGCACAGCCGCCCTTCGCCCGGCCCGGCGGGATCTGACCGCCGGGCCGGTGCCTTTGGTTCGAGCGACATCGAGGCCCCATGCTCGCCTTCTCTATCCGCCGGCTGCTGCAGGCCGTTCTGGTCATGCTCGTGGTCGCGCTGATTTCCTTCACGCTGTTTCGCTTCGTCGGGGATCCGGTCAACCAGATGGTCGGCGTCGAGACAACGCCCGAACAGCGCGAGGCGCTGCGCGAACGGCTCGGCCTGAACGACCCCGTGCTGGCGCAATTCGCCCGCTTCGTGGCGCGCGCCGCGCAGTTCGATTTCGGCACCTCCTACCAGTTCCGCCAGCCCGTCGCCGAACTGATCGGCAAGCGGCTGCCGGCCACGCTGGAGCTGTCCTTCGTCTCCGCCCTCTTCGCCCTGCTCGTCGGCATTCCGATGGGCGTCTACACCGGTCTGCACCGCGACAGCTGGCTGTCGAAGATCTTCCTGTCGGTGTCGCTGATCGGCATCTCGCTGCCCACCTTCTTCATCGGCATCCTGCTGATCTTCCTGTTTTCGGTGACCCTCCAGTGGCTGCCCAGTTTCGGGCGCGGCGAGGTCGTGCAACTCGGCTGGTGGTCGACGGGGCTCCTGACCTGGAGCGGCCTCAAGGCGCTGATCCTGCCGTCGATCACGCTGGGGCTGTTCCAGATGACGCTGATCATGCGCCTCGTGCGCTCCGAGATGCTGGAGGTGATCCGCACCGACTACATCAAGTTCGCCCGCGCCCGCGGCCTGAAGCAGCGCTCGATCCATTTCCGCCACGCGCTGAAGAACACGCTGGTGCCGGTGATCACCATCACCGGCCTGCAGCTCGGCTCGATCATCGCCTTCGCGATCATCACCGAGACCGTGTTCCAGTGGCCGGGCATGGGGCTGTTGTTCCTGCAGGCGGTGCAGAACGTCGATATCCCGATCATGGCCGCCTATCTGATGCTGATCGCCTTCCTCTTCGTGGTGATCAATCTGATCGTGGACCTGCTCTACTTCGTGGTCGACCCGCGCCTGCGGGTCGAGCGCGCGACGCACTGACGGACGGGAGGACGCACCGATGACTTCCGCCAACAAGACCTCGCCCGCTTCCCCGTCTCCGGAGGCCGCCGTCCCCGATGCCGCCGCCCCTGGCACGCAAACGCCGGCGCCGCGCGGCCTGCTGGCGCGCGCGCTCGACAGCGACATCCTGCATTCCTTCCTGCGCTCGAAGGTGACGATCCTCTCCGCCATCGTGACCTTCGCCTTCTTCATCGGCGCGGGCTTCGCGCCCTGGCTTGCACCGCACAACCCCTTCGATCTCGCCACGATCTCCATTCTCGACGCGCGCCTGCCGCCGGTGGGCATGGAGTATGCCGACCCGCGCTTTCTGCTGGGCACCGACGACCAGGGCCGCGACGTCTTCTCCGGCATTCTCTACGGCGCGCGCATCTCGCTCGCCGTCGGTTTTCTCTCGGTGTTCTTCGCGGCGGTGGCCGGCGTGCTGCTCGGGCTGATCGCCGGCTATGTCGGCGGCAAGGTGGACGCGGTGATCATGCGCATCGCCGAGGTGCAGCTCACCTTCCCGGCGATCCTGATCGCGCTGCTGGTCGACGGTGTCGCGCGCGCGCTGGTCGGCAATCTCGACCGGGAGCGCTTCGCCTTCTGGATCCTGGTGTTTTCCATCGCGCTGTCCTTCTGGGTGCAGTTCGCCCGCACGGTGCGCGGCTCCACGCTGGTGGAGCGCAACAAGGAGTATGTGCAGGCCGCGCGGCTGATCGGCATTCCCTCCTTCCTCATCATGATCCGCCACGTGCTGCCGAACGTCATGGGCCCCGTGCTGGTGATCGCCACCATCAACCTGGGGCTTGCGATCATCCTGGAGGCGACGCTGTCGTTCCTGGGCGTCGGCATTCCCTCGACGCAACCGTCGCTCGGCACGCTGGTGCGGATCGGCAACGACTTCCTGTTTTCCGGTGAATGGTGGATCGCGATGTTCCCGGGGATCGCGCTGGCGATCCTGGTGCTCGCCGTGAACCTTCTGGGCGACTGGCTGCGCGATGCGCTCAACCCGAAACTGCGCTGATGCAAGCGGTGGGACGACACGAGACATGACACGCACACCCCTGCTTTCGGTGAAGGACCTGAGGGTCGAGTTTCCCACGCGACGCGGCGTGCTCACCGCCATCGACGGCATTTCCTTCGACATCGAGGAAGGCGAGGTGCTGGGCGTCGTCGGCGAATCGGGCGCGGGCAAGTCGATCACCGGCACGGCGGTGATCGGTCTGCTGGAACCGCCCGGACGCATCGCCGGCGGCGAGGTCCGGCTGAAGGGCGAGCGCATCGACACGCTGCCGACCGCCGAGATGCGCAAGGTCCGGGGCAAGCGCATCGGCATGGTGTTTCAGGACCCGCTGACGAGCCTCAATCCGCTCTTCACCATCGGCGACCAGATCATCGAAACCATCCTGACGCATCTGCCCGTCTCCGAGCGCGAGGCGCGCGAGCGCGCCGTGGCGTTGCTGGAGGAAGTCGGCATTTCCGCCGCGGGCGACCGGCTGGACGCCTATCCGCACCAGTTTTCCGGCGGCATGCGCCAGCGCGTGGTGATCGCGCTCGCGCTCTGCGCCGAGCCGGAACTTGTGATCGCCGACGAGCCGACCACCGCGCTCGACGTTTCGGTGCAGGCGCAGATCATCCGCCTGCTGCAGCGCGTGTGCCGCGACCACGGCACGGCGGTCATGCTGATCACCCACGACATGGGCGTGATCGCGGAAACCGCGGACCGGGTGGCGGTGATGTACTCCGGACGCATTGCCGAGATCGGGCCGGTGCGCGACGTGATCAAGGCGCCGCATCACCCCTACACGGTCGGCCTGATGGGCGCGATCCCCGCGCTCACCGGCGAGCACGACCGCCTCACCCAGATCCCCGGCTCCATGCCCCGTCTCGATTCCATTCCCGCCGGCTGCGCCTTCAACCCGCGCTGCGATCAGGTGATGGACCGCTGCTATCGCGAGCGACCCGAGCCGATGCGCGCCGGCGAAAGCCTGGCCGCCTGCTGGAAGCTCGTCGAAGCGAACGAAAGGAGCGCAGGATGAGTGCCGCAACCGCGCAAGCCTCCGGGGACGCGTCTCCGGTCGTGGAGGTGAAGGGCCTGTCGCGCACCTTCGACGTTTCGAAGCCCTGGCTGAACCGGGTCCTCGAGCGCAGTCCGCGCGCCCTTCTGCGCGCGGCGCAGGACATTTCCTTCTCCATCGCACGGGGCGAGACCTTCGCGCTGGTCGGCGAATCGGGCTCCGGCAAGTCGACGGTGGCCAAGATGGTCGTCGGCCTGCTGGAGGCAAGCAGTGGCGACATCCGCATCGACGGCGTCGACATGCGCGCGCCCCGCCAGTCCGGCACCGAGATGCGCGAGCTGCGCCGCCGCATCCAGATGATCTTTCAGGACCCTTACGCCAGTCTCAATCCGCGCTGGCGGGTGGACAAGATCATTGCCGAACCGATCCGCGCCTTCCGCATGGAATCCTCCGAGGAGGCGATCCGGGCAAGGGTGGCGGAGCTTCTGGAGCTCGTGCGCCTGCACCCGCGCGACGGGGCGAAATATCCGCACGAGTTTTCCGGCGGGCAACGCCAGCGCATCTGCATTGCAAGGGCGCTCGCCTCCAGGCCGGAGTTTCTGGTCTGCGACGAACCGACCTCGGCGCTCGACGTCTCGGTGCAGGCGCAGATCCTCAACCTGATGCGCGACCTGCAGGACGAGTTCGGCCTCACCTATCTCTTCATCAGCCACGATCTCGCCGTCGTGCGCCACATGGCGAAGCGCATCGGCGTGATGTATCTCGGCCGGCTGGTGGAGGTCGCCGACGGCAAGGAGCTGTTCCGCACCCCCCGCCACCCTTACACGCGGATGCTGCTGGAAGCGGTGCCGGATCTGGAGATGACGGGCACGCCCCGCCGGGCGGTGGAGGGCGAGATCCCCAACCCGATCAATCCGCCCCCGGGCTGCGCCTTTCACCCGCGCTGCCCGCTGGCCAACGACCGCTGCACGCGCGACTTGCCGCAGCTCCAGATGATCGGCGACACGGGCGTCGCCTGCCACGCGGTCGAGGAAGGGCGGACCGCCCCTTGAGGCACGTGCGCCGCCGGAGGCGCGATGCGGCTTGACGTTTGCGACAGCGGGGGGCTTAACAGGGCGACCGGGGCGGCGCGCCCCATGCCCCGCCGCGCTTGCAGCTCCCTTGTTCTTGCGAACTAAAGCCCCCCAAGAGATCGACAAGAGATCGCATGACTCCGACCGCACCGGCCGCCCCCGCCGCATCTGACATCGAAACGTCGGCGCCACGGACCGCACGCAGCGTGACCCGCCTCGCCATCGCCGGCATGACCTGCGCGGCCTGTTCCGCGCGGGTGGAGAAGGTGCTCGCCCGCACCCCCGGCGTGACCCGTGCCACCGTCAATCTGCCGCTCGAAACCGCGCTGATCGAGACCGACGGCAGCCTTACGGCGGCCGATCTGGTGCGCAGGGTGGAGGCAACCGGCTTCACGGCGCGCGAGACCGCGTCGTCCTGGCAGGGCGAACACGAACGCCAGCAGGCGGCGGAAGCGGCCGCCCTGCGCGCGGAAAAGGCCACGCTCTACCTGCTGATCGCCGCCGCGATCGCCACCGCGCCGATGGTGATCGGCATGGTCGCGCAGCCCTTCGACCGCGACTGGATGCCGCCCGCGCTCCTGCAGGCGGCGCTGGCCGGCTTCGTGCAGATCTTCGTCGGCGCGCGGTTCTATGCCGGCGCGGTCAGGGCCCTGCGCACCGGCGGGGCCAACATGGACGTCCTCGTCGTGCTCGGCACGACGGCGGCCTTCGCCTACAGCCTGTATCTGACCGCGAACGCCTGGCCCGCCGATCCCGGACACCTCTATTTCGAGGCCTCGGCGGTCATTCTCACCCTCATCCTCGTCGGCAAGCTGCTGGAAGCCCGCGCGAAGCGCGCCACCACGGCGGCGATCCGCGCGCTCTCCGATCTGCGGCCGCTCACCGCCCATCGCATCATCGGCGAGACGACCGAGACCGTGGCCGTCGACGCCCTGTTTCCCGGCGACCGCGTTCTGGTGAAACCCGGCGAGCGCCTGCCGGTCGACGGCACGGTCGTCGAGGGCACGAGCGATCTCGACGAATCCCTGCTGACCGGCGAGAGCATGCCCGTCGCGAAGTCCGTCGGCGACGCGGTGATCGGCGGCACGATCAACGGCGCCGGCGCGCTGATCGTGGAGGCGACGGCACTTGGCGCCGACAGCCGGCTCGCCGCGATCATCCGCCTGGTGGAAACCGCCCAGGCCGTCAAGGCCCCGGTCCAGAAGCTGGTCGACCGGGTGTCGGCCGTCTTCGTGCCCGTGGTCGTCGCCATCGCGGGCCTGACCGCGCTCGGCTGGTGGCTGATGGGCGCCGACGCCGACACGATCCTGGCGACCTCCGTCGCCGTGCTCGTCATCGCCTGCCCCTGCGCGCTGGGGCTCGCGACCCCGACCGCGCTGGTTGCCGGCACGGGGGCCGCGGCGCGCGCCGGCATTCTCATCCGCGACATCGACACGCTGGAGCGGGCGCACGGGGTCGACACGGCCGTTTTCGACAAGACCGGCACGCTGACCGAGGGCGCGCCGCAGGTGACCGACATTCGCGCCTTCGACCGGAACGACGACCGGCTGCTGCGCATCGCCGCGAGCGTGCAGCTGCCGAGCGAACACCCGCTCGCCCGCGCGATGGTCTCCGCCGCCGAGGCGCGCGGTCTGGCGCTCACCCGGCCGACCGGTTTCACCGCCGTGCCGGGTCAGGGGATCGTCGCCGAGATCGCCGGCGAGACGGTGCTGATCGGCAACGCCCGGATGATGCAGGCGCAGGGGATCGACGGCTTCCTCGCCGGGCAGATTGCGCGCGAGTTCGAGGCCGCCGGCAAGACCTGCGCGACCGTTGCCGTCGCCGGGCGCGCGGTCGGCGTGATCGCCATGGCCGATGCGGTGCGCGCGGAAAGCGCACAGGCGCTTAAACGCCTCGCCGAGGCCGGTGTCGAAAGCGTGATGCTGACCGGCGACACGGACGCGGTGGCAAAGGCGATCGCCCGCCAGATCGGCCTGACCCGCGTCATCGCCGGCGTGCCCCCGGAAGGCAAGGCCGAGACGGTCGCCGCGCTCGCCGGCGAGGGGCGCTGCGTCGCCATGATCGGCGACGGCGTCAATGACGCGCCGGCGCTGGCCGCCGCCGACGTCGGCATCGCCATGGGCTCGGGCGCGGATGTGGCCATGGAAACCGCCGGCATCACCTTGATGCGCCCACGCCCCGATCTCGTCGCCGATGCGATCCTCGTGTCGCGCGCGACCGTGCGCAAGATCCGCCAGAACCTGTTCTGGGCCTTCGTCTACAATGTCGTGGGCATCCCGCTCGCGGCCCTGGGGCTCTTGACCCCCGCCTTCGCGGGCGCGGCCATGGCGCTGTCTTCGGTGTCGGTGGTCACCAACGCAGCCCTTCTACGCCGCTGGAAAGCGGCCGCGCGCTGACCAACTCCCTCGCGGATTGATTGCGGGGCATTTATCCTACAAAAGGGAAGACCGCTCAGGACAGATCCCTGTCCGACAGATCTTTGGCCGACACGTCCCGGTCGGACACACACTGGAGCACGCGATGGCCCGCCTCGACCCCAAGTCCCTGCGCTCCCGCCTGTGGTTCGACAATCCGGACAACCCGGGCATGACGGCGCTCTATCTGGAGCGCTATCTCAACTACGGCCTCACCCGAGAGGAACTGCAGTCGGGCAAGCCGATCATCGGCATCGCGCAGACGGGCTCGGATCTCTCGCCCTGCAACCGGCATCATCTGGAGCTGGCCCGGCGCGTGCGCTCCGGCATCGAGGCGGCCGGCGGGGTCTGTCTGGAGTTTCCGGTCCACCCGATTCAGGAAACCGGCCGCCGTCCGACCGCCGCGCTCGACCGCAACCTCGCCTATCTGGGTCTCGTGGAGGTGCTGCACGGCTATCCGCTCGACGGGGTCGTGCTCACCGTGGGCTGCGACAAGACCACGCCGGCCTGTCTGATGGCGGCGGCGACCGCCAACATCCCGGCCATCGCGCTCTCGGTCGGACCAATGCTCAACGGCTGGCATCGCGGCGCGCGCACCGGCTCCGGCACCATCGTGTGGAAGGCCCGCGAGTGGCTGGCCGCCGGCGAGATCGACTATGCCGGTTTCATGGAACTTGTGGCCTCCTCCGCCCCGTCCGTCGGTTATTGCAACACCATGGGCACGGCGACGACGATGAACTCGCTGGCCGAGGCGCTCGGCATGCAGTTGCCCGGCGCGGCCGCCATTCCCGCCCCCTATCGCGAGCGTGGGCAGATCGCCTATGAGACCGGCCGGCGGATCGTCGACATGGTCTGGGAGGACCTGCGCCCCTCCGACATCCTGACCCGCGCGGCCTTCGAGAACGCCATCGTCGTCACCTCGGCCATCGGCGGGTCGACCAACGCGCCGATCCATCTGAATGCCATCGCCGCCCATCTCGGCGTGCCGCTCGACAACGACGACTGGCAACGTCTTGGCCACGACGTGCCGCTGCTGGTGAACATGCAGCCGGCGGGGGACTATCTGGGCGAGGACTACCACCGCGCCGGCGGCGTGCCGGCGGTGATCGCGGAACTGATGAAGGCCGGCCGTCTGCCGCATCCCGATGCGGTCACGGTGAACGGACAAACGCTCCGGCAGAACTGCAAGGACGTCGAAACCCTCGACCCGCGCGTCATTCGCCCCGTCGCCGATCCGCTGGTGGACAAGGCCGGCTTCCTGCACCTCAAGGGCAATCTCTTCGACAGCGCGATCATGAAGACCAGTGTGATCTCGGCCGATTTCCGCGACCGCTATCTCTCGAACCCGGACGACCCGGACGCCTTCGAGGGCCGCGCCATCGTCTTCGAGGGACCCGAGGACTATCACGCCCGCATCGAGGACCCGGCGCTGGAGATCGACGGGAGCTGCCTGCTGGTCATTCGCGGGGCCGGACCGGTCGGCTATCCGGGCGGCGCGGAGGTGGTCAACATGCAGCCGCCGGCAACGCTTCTGAAGCGCGGCATCGCCTCGCTGCCCTGCCTTGGCGACGGTCGCCAGTCGGGCACCTCCGGCTCGCCCTCGATCCTCAACGCGGCACCCGAGGCGGCCGTCGGCGGCGGGCTCGCGCTGGTGAAGACCGGCGACCGCCTGCGCATCGATCTGCGCCGGGGCACGGCGGACATCCTGATCTCCGACGCGGAGCTGGCCGAGCGCCGCGCCGCCCTGGAGGCCGGCGGCGGTTTCCCCGTCCCGCCGCATCAAACACCCTGGCAGGAGATCCAGCGCGGCCTCGTCGACCAGTTCGACGCCGGCATGGTGCTCAAGCCCGCGACCCGTTATCGCGACGTGGTGCGCTCCGGCGGCCCGCCGCGCGACAATCACTGAGCGCGCCCGCTTTCCGGTTGACGATTACGTAAGCGTCATGCTCTCTTGCCCCGGTCCGGGCACGTCCGGGCACAGAGGGACCAGCCCGCAGGGGCAGCAAGAAGAGAGCACAATGACACTCGACCAACTGACCGAAACGGTGCGCGGCAAGGTGGCCGGCGGCGGCATTTCCGACACCGTGAAATTCGATCTCGGCGACGACGGCGTGATCTACGTGGACGGCGCCGAGGTGAGCAACGAGGACCGCGAGGCGGATTGCACCATCTCGATCAGTTCGAAGAACCTCGAGGCGCTTCTGGCCGGCGATCTCAATCCGACCACGGCCTTCATGACCGGCAAGATCAAGGTGGACGGCGCCATGGGCGTCGCCATGAAGCTTGGCAGCATCGTCTGACGCCGACGCTCCCGACACGCCGCATGGCGCCGATCCGCGGATCGGTACTTTTCCATCGAACTGGCGCTTCCGGCATGGCGCAGGGGATCTATCCTCTCGCCGTTCCGGGATCCTTTTCCTCGCTCAGGGAGCGCCACATGACCGAGATCGACAGCCGCCGCGCGCGGTTTCGCGCGCTGCACAACCTTCACGACTGCTTCATCCTCCCCAACGCCCACGATATCGGCACGGCCCGCATTCTTGAGGGACTGGGCTTTTCGGCCATCGCCACCACAAGCGCCGGATTTGCCTTCACGCAAGGGGTGCGCGACGGCGAGGGCCGGATCGGCCGCGACAGCGCGCTTGCCCATGCGGCCGAGATCGTCCGCGCCACGGACCTCCCGGTGAACGCGGATCTGGAGAACGGATACGGCCACGACCCGGAGGACGTTGCGGAGACGGTCCGGGCTGCGCTCGACTGCGGACTTGCGGGATGCTCCATCGAGGATGCGAGCGGGGATCCGTCGGCCCCCTATTACGCCCTCGACCACGCGGTCGCGCGGATCGAGGCCGCCGTCGCCGCCAAGCGCGCGGCGCCGGACTTCGTCCTCACCGCCCGTGCGGAAGCGCCGATCCGCTCGCGGCGCGATCTCGACGCGACGATCCGGCGTCTGGCGGCCTATCGGGACGCCGGCGCCGACGTGGTCTACGCGCTCCACCTGAGGGACCGTGCGCATATTGCCCGCGTCGTCGCCGAGGTCGGCCGGCCGGTGAATGTCGTCACCGGCGCCGGAGAATTTCCTCTCACGCGCGCGGATCTCGCCGCTCTCGGCGTGCGACGCATGTCGGTCGGCTCCGGACTGGCGCGGGCCGCCTTTGGCACCTTCCACGATGTCGCGCACAGGCTGAAGCGGACCGGACGCTTCTCGACTGGCGGACGGATCGAGCGTCTGACCGCTTTCGACGATCTGCTCGCACCCCCGCGCCAGCCCGGCTCTTGACGCCGGCGCTCCCCTGTCGTCCGTATGTCCCGAACGATCGAAGGCGAAGGGGGAAGCCGCCATGGTGCATGTGCTCGTCACGGGTGCGGGGGGAATGATCGGGCGCAAGCTGCTCGAGGTGCTCGCCAGCGGCGGGACGCTCGCCGGGCGGGAGGTGACCCGCATGACCCTGTCGGATCTGGTCGCGCCGCAACCGCCCGAGTTCACCGCCATGCCGGTGACCAGCCTGGCCGGCGACTTCGCCCGTCCCGGCGCCGCCGAGGACCTGGTGGCGCATGAGCCCGATGTGATCTTCCATCTCGCCGCCGTCGTCTCCGGCGAGGCGGAGACGGACTTCGAAAAGGGCTACCGCGTCAATCTCGATGGCACGCGGGCGCTGTTCGAGGCGATCCGCGCCGTTGGCGGCGGCTATCGTCCGCGCGTGGTCTTCGCCTCCTCGCTCGCCGTCTTCGGCGCGCCGCTGCCCGACCCGATCCCCGACACCCACCACCGCACGCCGCTGACCTCCTACGGCACGCAGAAGGCGATCGGCGAACTGCTGCTCAACGACTACACGCGGCGCGGCTTCCTCGACGGCGTGGGCCTGCGCCTGCCCACGCTCGTGGTGCGCCCCGGCAAACCGAACCGCGCCGCCTCCGGCTTCTTCTCCGGCATCATCCGCGAACCGCTGAACGGCGAGGAAGCGGTCCTGCCGGTCGCCGACGACGTGATGCACTGGATGGCGAGCCCGCGCGCGGCCGTCGGCTATCTCATGCATGCGGCAAGCCTCGACACGGCCGCGCTCGGCGACGACCGCAACCTCACCATGCCCGGCCTCGCCGTGACAGTGGCCGAGGAAATCGAGACGCTCGCGCGCATCGCCGGCCCGACGCGCACGGAGTTGATCCGCCGCGAACACGACGCGGCGATCGCGAGGATCGTCGCCGGCTGGCCGCGCCGCTTCACGGCCGCCCGGGCCGAGGCGCTCGGCTTTCGCCCCGATCCCGACTTCGAGACGCTGGTGCGCGCCTATATGGTCGACGCCGGCATCGGGGCGAGCGTGCCGCCGGCATCGGGACGCTCGGGCTGATCCGCGCTTTTGGCATTGATCGGCAACGGTGTCCCCGGCCACAATCGACGGCATGAGGGACACAGCACACAGTGGCTCCACCGACGATGACGGCGCGACCGGGCCCGGCGCCACACCGTCGACGGCCGAGCGCATTCTGGAGGCCGCCCGCGCGCTGATGCGCGACGCCGGCGCCGATCACGTGGCCGTCACCGCGATTGCCCGCCGGCTGGGCATGTCCCATTCCAACGTCTATCGATTCTTCCCCAACAAGGCGGCGCTGCTCGACGCGGTGATGACGGCCTGGCTGCGGGAGATCGAGGACACGCTCGCCGCCACGGTGGAGGCCATGCCGGCTCCGGTCGACCGTCTCGCCGCCTATGTGCTGACCTTGCAGGACGAGATGCGCCGCCGCGCGCGGGCCGATCCGGCGGACTTCGCCGCCTACGCCGCCCTGTCGGAGCGCGCCGCCGGTGCCATGACGGCCCATGCGACGCGCTGCCGGGCGATCCTGGAGGCCATCCTGCGCGACGGGATCGCGCGCGAGGCCTTCGCGATTGCCAATGTGACGGCGGCCGCGCGCGCCATCGACAACGCCACGCTCTCGCTGCGCCACCCGAAGTTGGTTCACCAGGCGCTCGCGACCGCAGCCGATGGATCAGGCGAACCGGCGGGCGACGCCGCATCGGTCTCGGGTGAGGAGGCGGAGGATCTGGTCGTGCTGATCCTGGACGGCATCCGCCGCTGAGCGCGCGCGGATCGCCGATTCGCTCAGCCGGCGCCATTGGCCGCCAGCGCGGCGTCGATCATGTCCTGCCCGATGCGATCGCGAAACTGGTCCCATACGGGCTTCATCGCCTCGACCCAGGCCCGGCGCTCTTCCGGCGTGAGCTGGCGCACGGTGCCGCCGGCCTCGATGATCTTCTGCCGGCTTCGGGCGTTGATCGCCTCGGCCCGCGCGTTGAAGCTGTCCAGCACCTCGCTGAAGATCGACAGGAACTGAATGCGCACCGCCGGTTCGAGCCCGTCCAGCCATTCCTTGGACGTCAGCGCGAGATAGGCCAGGAGCTGGTGGTTGGTCTCGCTCACGCCATTCTGCACCTGGAAGAAGCGCTGCGTGTAGATGTTGGACCAGGTGTTTTCCTGCCCGTCGACCACGCCGCGTTCGAGCGCGGCGAACACATCCTTGAACGGCAGCCGCCGCGCGGTCCCGCCCAGCGCCTCGATCATGGCGACGGCGACGGCCGAGGGCTGAACGCGGAACGCCAGCCCTTGCGCGTCTTGCGGAACGAGCAGCGGGGTCGTGGCGGAAAACTGTTTCAGCCCGTTGAAGAGATAGCCGAGCCCCACGAAGCCGACATCCTCCATCGCCCGCAGCAGTTCCCGCCCCTTCGAGCCGTATGCGAAGGCGTTGACCGCGGCCATGTCCTCGAACAGGAACGGCAGGTCGAACAGACGATACTTCAGGGTATAGGCCTCGAACTTCGACAGCGACGGCGCGGCGATCTGCACCTCGCCCATCAACAGCGCCTCCATCACCGCATTGTCGTCGAAAAGCTCCGAGTTCGGATAGACCCGCATGCAGGCCTTTCCGTCCATCTCGGCGTTGACGCGCGCCGCCAGGGCGGTCGCCATCTCCCCCTTGGGATGCCCCCTGGCCGCGACCACATGGGCGAAGCGGATGACCAGTTCCCCGTCCTGACAGACCTCGGCCTGCGCCGGGGCCGGTCGAAGCACCGCGACAAGCGCCAACAGGAAAAGCCAGGTCGCGAATGTCCTCATGAGCCCTCTCAAGATCGATCTGCGCGCGCGGCCGGCCGGCGTCCGCCTCGCCCGCGCGCCACTCGAACGCCGCAGGCTAGGCAGCGCCGGTTGACCGTCGATTAACGTCGGGCGGGGGGCCGTCCCTCAGGTCCGCCGGTCGGCGCGGATCATCTCGGCCGCCTTCTCCGCGATCATCATCGTCGGCGCGGCCGTGTTTCCCGATGTGATCGCCGGCATCACGGAGGCATCGGCGACGCGCAGCCCCGCGATCCCCCGCACCCGCAGGCGCGGATCGACCACCGCGTCGGGGTCGGCGCCCATGCGGCAGGTGCCCACGGGATGGAAGATCGTCGTTCCGATGTCGCCGGCCGCCCGGGCCAGCGCCTCGTCGGTCTGCGCCGCCGAACCCGGCAGATGCTCGACCGGGGAATAGCGCGCGAGCGGGTCGGCCTGCATGATCCGCCGGGTGAGGCGGATGCTGTCGGCCGCGACCTTGCGGTCGGCCTCGGTTGCGAGATAATTCGGCCGGATCTCGGGATGCTCGCCCGCGTCGGCCGAGCGAATATGCACATGGCCCCGGCTTTCGGGGCGCAGATTGCAGACGCTGGCCGTGATCGCGGGAAAGGGATGCAGCGGTTCGCCGAAGCGGTCGAGCGACAGCGGCTGCACGTGATACTCGATGTTGGCGGTCTCGAAGGAGGGATCGGAGCGGGCGAAGACGCCGAGCTGGCTCGGCGCCATCGACATCGGCCCGGAGCGCCTGAAGGCATATTCGGCGGCGATCTTCGCCTTGCCCCAGAGGCTCGACGCAAGCTGATTGAGCGTCACCGCGTTGGCGACCTTGAACACGGTGCGGATCTGCAGATGGTCCTGCAAGTTCGCGCCGACGCCCGGCTTTGCCAGAACCGGCGCAATGCCATGACGCCCCAGAACGGCCGGATCGCCGATGCCCGAAAGTTCCAGAAGCTGCGGCGAGCCGATCGCGCCGGCCGCCAGAACCACCTCGCCCTCGACCGAGACGCGCGCCGGCGCGCCGTCGACGGTGAGCTCAAGTCCGCGGACACGCCCTTCCGCGATTTCGAGGCGCGCGACCTGCGCCTTGGTGACGACCCTGAGATTGGGCCGGCGCATCACCGGCTTGAGGAAGCCCTTGGCCGCCGTCCAGCGCACGCCGCCGCGCTGCGTGACCTGAAAATAGGACGAGCCGAAATTGTCGCCCCGGTTGAAGTCGTCGACCTTGGGGATGCCAACGGAAGCGCAGGCCTCGCGCACCGCGTCCAGGATTTCCCAGGACAGGCGCTGCTCCTCGACCCGGCATTCCCCGCCCTGGCCGTGCATGTCGTCGTCGAGCGCATAATGATCCTCGGCGCGCCGGAACAGCGGGAGCACATCGTCCCAGCCCCAGCCCGTGCAGCCCATCTGGCGCCAGCCGTCATAGTCGCGCGCCTGGCCGCGCATGTAGATCATGCCGTTGATCGCGGAACAGCCGCCAAGCACCCGTCCGCGCGGATAGGCCAGCGCCCGCCCGTTCAAGCCCGGATCGGGCGCGGTCTTGTAACCCCAGTCGGTTCTGGGGTTGCCCATGCAGTAGAGATAGCCGACCGGAACGTGGATCCAGATGTAATCGTCGGTGCCGCCGGCCTCCAGCAGCAGCACCCGCACGTCCGGATCGGCGGACAGGCGATTGGCCAGCACGCAGCCGGCCGATCCGGCGCCGACGATCACGTAATCCCAGGACCCCAGATCCTCCCTCAGATCCTCCCCCGGATCCCCCCCCAGTTCCCCCGAAGACCCCGGATTCTTCCCGGATGTTTCCCCCATCGACGCTCCCCCGCCTCGCCGCGCCTTTCAGATGACGCTTATTGAAACCTGTCATTCACCCCGTCGCCATCGAAGCGACGGGGACGCGACCGGCACGATGACCCGACCCGCCTGCCATGGCAAGAGATGGGCAAGAGTTGTACAAGACAGGGGGCAAGGCTCGGGAAACAGCGATCTCGCGCGGTCTTCAAGCCCTCTCCGGATGTCTGGAAATGCGGAAACGCCGCGCGGCCGCCAGCCTCAGCCAGCCATCTCCGCTTCACGCACGGCCAGTTCGATCTCATCGACCAGCGCCGGTTCCAGGCCGAGCCTTGCGGCCAGCATCTGGAGATACGCCTTTTCGGCCGGATGGTCGGGATCGATGGCGAGCCGCGACACGGCGTAGATCTCGGTCGCCGTTTCCGGGCAGGTCGCGCTGGCCACCACCTTGTCGAGGTCGAGCGGCGCGCGCAACTCGTCCATCAGGAACGCCTTGGCCTCCGCATCGAGGCCCGCCTCGTCGATCTTGGCGAAGATGCGGTCCTGTTCGTCCCGGTCGATGTGCCCGTCCGCCTTGGCGGCGGCGATCATCGCGGTCAGCAACGCCACGGCGAAAGTCTGCTCGCCGCCCGGCTGCTGCGCCGGATCGAAGGCCGTGCCGCGCGGCGCCTCGAGCGGGATCGGATCTTCCTGCGGATACTGCGGCCGCTGCTGGCCCTGCTGGTTGGCGCGATAGCCCTGATAGGCCTTGTAGGCGAGCCCGGCGACCAGCGCCATGCCGCCGTATTTCACAGCCGTCTTGCCGATCTTGCGTCCGCCCTTGGAACCGAGCATCAGGCCCGCGAGACCGCCGAGCGCCAGCCCGCCGCCCTGCGAGGTCAGGAAGTCGCGCCCCTGCGAGAGCAGGTCGCCCGATTGGCCCCGGCCCGCCCCCTGACCAGGATTCTGGCCCGCATTCTGGCCCGCCGGCTGACCGGGAGCGCCGCCCTGGCTTCCCATGAACTGTTCCAGAAGGGATTTCGCGTCGAACATTCTCCGGCTCCTGCTGATGGCTCGCGCCTGACCATATCAGGTCTCAGATGGGACGGCAGGCGCACGCGCGCAAGCGTCCGTCGACCGGATCCGCACGCCTTGCCCCATCCGAACCCCGGCCGGATGCCCGGCGGACATCAGGACGGGACGGGCAGCGGCAGCGTGTTGTCGTCCTTCAGCGTCTCCATGGCGATGGAGGAGCGCACGTTGCGCACCGCGTCATGCGGCAGCAGTTCCTCGTTGATGAAGCGGGCGAGCGCCGGCAGATCGGGCACGATCACCTTGAGCAGGTAATCCATGTCCCCGGTCATCGCATGCGCCTCCTGCACCTGGGCAAGGGCGCGCACCAGATCGCGAAAGCGGCGCGCGTTCTGCCGGCTGTGCGCCTCGAGCGCCACGCCGACGAAGGCGGTCACCGTCAGCCCGACCGCCGCCGGCGCGATGTCGGCGCGATAGCCGCGCACGATGCCGGCCTCCTCCAGACGCTGCCGGCGCCGCGACACCTGCGAGGCGGACAGGCCGATGCGCTCGCCGAGCTGCTGATTGGTCAGCGCGGCGTCCTCCTGCAGGCTCACGAGAAGACGTGTATCGAATCCATCGAGCTCGATCATGTCGCGCATCATAGCGGCAATCGACGCACGTTTCATGCATTTTTCAGGCACGTTTCCTCGCGAATGCACACACAGTGCGTGCCGGCTCTGGCACACTCGAACTGAGACAAGGTGACGCAGAAACATGACGCAGCCGCGTCGCCGGCTCGCGCAGTCGAGGAGGACATCATGGGACCGTTTCCGCACAATGCCCCGCCGGCGAGGATCGACGCCGACAACCCGGCCGGGACCGACGGCTTCGAATTCGTCGAGTTCGCCCATCCCGAGCCGGAGAAGCTCGACACGCTCTTTCGCAAGATGGGCTACGTGCCGGTCGCGCGGCACAAGACAAAGGCGATCACCGTCTATCGCCAGGGCGACATCACCTACATCCTGAACGCCGAGCCCGGCAGCCACGGCATGCGCTTCGTCGACGACCACGGGCCTTGCGCGCCCTCCATGGCCTGGCGCGTGGTCGATGCCGAGCATGCCTTCGCCCATGCGGTGGCGCAGGGCGCGACGCCGTACGAGGGCGACGACAAGGTGCTGGACGTGCCGGCCATCGTCGGGATCGGCGGCTCGCTGCTCTATTTCGTCGACACCTATGGCGACAAGGGCTCGGCCTATGCGGCCGACTTCGAGTGGCTCGGCGCGGTCGATCCAAAGCCCGAGGGCGTGGGCTTCTACTATCTCGATCACCTGACCCACAACGTCTATCGCGGCAACATGGACAAGTGGTGGGACTTCTACCGCACGCTCTTCAACTTCAGGCAGATCCACTATTTCGACATCGACGGGCGCATCACCGGCCTCGTCAGCCGGGCGATCACCTCGCCCTGCGGCAAGATCCGCATCCCGCTGAACGAGTCCAAGGACGACACCAGCCAGATCGTCGAATACCTGAAGAAGTACAACGGCGAGGGCATCCAGCACATCGCGGTCGGTACCGACGGGATCTACGACGCCACCGACCGGCTGGCCGACAACGGCCTGAAGTTCATGCCGGGTCCGCCGGAGACCTATTACGCGCGTTCGCACGAGCGGGTGAAGGGTCACGACGAGCCGCTGGAGCGGATGAAGACCCACGGCATTCTGATCGACGGCGAGGGGGTGGTCGACGGCGGCACGACCAAGATCCTGCTGCAGATCTTCTCCAGGACGGTGATCGGGCCGATCTTCTTCGAGTTCATCCAGCGCAAGGGCGACGAGGGATTCGGCGAAGGCAACTTCCGCGCGCTCTTCGAATCCATCGAGGAAGACCAGATCCAGCGCGGCGTGCTGAAGGTCGACGCGGCCGAGTGATGTCCGTCTCCGGCCGGACCATCGCCGGCGGGCCCTATTGATCGACAGACCGGGTGCGGAGCCCACGCTTCGCACCCGTTTTCCTGTCCGCGTCGAAGGCCTCGCCGACCGCCCGGCGGCTGTGCTGTCTGCGAGGCTACCGCCGCGCGGCGGCCAGCGTGTCCAGAAACGCCCGCGACCAGGCGGCCGCGTCGTTCTCGCAAATGCGGTCGAACATCGCCTGCCAGCGGTCGCGGCGTTCGTCGAGCGGCATGTTGAGCGCGGTCTGCAGGCTCGCCGCGACCCCCTCGGCCGAATAGGGATTGACGATCAACGCCTCGCGCATGGTCTCCGCAGCCCCCGCGAAACGCGACAGCACGACGACGCCGGGGTCCTCCGCCCGCTGTGCCGCGACGAATTCCTTGGCGACGAGGTTCATCCCGTCGCGCAGCGGCGTCACCAGCGCGATCCGGCTGGCGCGATAGATGCCGGCAAGCGAGCGGCGCGTGAACCCGCGCGTCATGTAGCGGATCGGCGTCCAGTCGAGATCCGCGAAGCGCCCGTTGATGTTGCCGGCCAGTTCCTCCAGTTCGCTGCGGATGTCCGCATAGGCGTCGAGTTCGGACCTCGAGGGCGGCGCGACCTGCATCAGGCTCACATGCCCCCGGTTTTCCGGGTAGTCCTCCAGCAACCGCTCGAAGGCGCGGAAGCGCTGCGGCAGCCCCTTGGAGTAGTCGATCCGGTCGACGCCGATGATCTGCTGACGGCCGGCGAGCAGCTTTTCCAGCCGGTGGGTCTGACGCCGCGCCTCCACCGTGGTCGCCTGCCGCGCAAAGCCGGCCGCGTCGATGCCGATGGGAAACGCCCGGGCCACCACCTTGCGCCCGTCCACCAGAAAGCTCTCGTCCGCGCCTTCCACGAGGTCCAGTTCCTCGGTGACGAAGCGGCGGAAATTGGCGGCGTCACGCGTCGTCTGGAAGCCGATCACGTCATAGGCGAGCATGCGCCGCACCATCGTCGCCGCGCTCGGCAGCGCCGCGAGCACCTCCGGCGGCGGAAAGGGGATGTGCAGGAAGAAGCCGATGGGGTTGTTGACCTCCATCGCCCGCAGTTCCGCGCCGAAGGGAAAGAAGTGATAGTCGTGCACCCAGATGGTGTCGCCGGGCTCGATCAACGGCCGCAGGCGGGCGGCGAAGCGCGCGTTCACCCGGCGATAGCCCTCCTCCAGGCGCCGGTCGAAGGCGGCCAGATCGAGCCGGTAGTGCAGCACCGGCCAGAGCGACTCATTGGCAAACCCGACGTAGAATTCGTCGTGATCGGCCTGCGTCATGTCGAGGGTGACGAGGGAGACCTTGCGGTTGCCCTCGCGCTTGAGGTTGCCGAAGGTCCCCTCCTCCGAGACCTCGCCGCTCCAGCCGAACCAGATGCCCCCGGTCGCGGTCAGCGTGTCGACGAGCGCGACCGCCAGCCCGCCGGCACGCCCGGTGTCCTTCAGGGGGCCGACACGGTTGGACACGACGATCAGACGCGACATGAGCTTCCTCCAGGGTGACGCAACCGGCACGGACGGCGCGGGATCGCACCGTCTCGCGGGTCGCGTTTCAAAACACCGGCGGTCGGTCCCCCGTGGCCGCGCGGGCGCGGGGACGCGCGCGGCCGCTCAGACCAGGCTTTCCCAGCTGCGCGACAGGCGCACCGCCCCGTTGATGATGCCGACCATCGAATAGGTCTGCGGGAAGTTGCCCCACAGCTCGCCGGTCGCCGGCGTCGTATCCTCCGACAGGAGACCGACGTGATTGCGGCAGGCCAGCATCGTCTCGTAGATCTCGCGCGCCTCTTCCGTCCGGCCGATGCGCACGAGCGCGTCGATGTACCAGAAGGTGCAGATGTTGAAGGCG
The DNA here is from genome assembly GCF_040110915.1 of Stappia sp. Classification (NCBI taxonomy): domain Bacteria; kingdom Pseudomonadati; phylum Pseudomonadota; class Alphaproteobacteria; order Hyphomicrobiales; family Stappiaceae; genus Stappia; species Stappia sp. Next base: position 3,550,144 of record NZ_CP157793.1, read on the forward strand.
TTTTCCGGGGCGCCGAAATCATCCGGCGCGTGATAGCGGAACAGGTGGTTGCCGCGCCGGAGCGTCGCGCCGACATGCTCCACCGTGGCGATGAAACGCGGATCGTTTGCCGGCAAAAAGCGCACCTCCGTCATCAGAAGGAGGCTTGCGTCCATGTCCTTGCCCTCGAAGCTCTCGACGAAGGAGCCGACTTCCGGGTTCCAGCCCCGCTCCAGGATCGTGGCGTGGATCTGGTCGGCGCGGCGCTGCCACAGCTCCGCGCGGTCGCGACGGTCGAACTGGCGCGCGATCTTGGCGAGCCGGTCGCAGGCCGCCCAGCACATCAGCGAGGACGAGGTGTGCACCCTTGCCCGCGTGCGCAGCTCCCAAAGCCCCGCGTCGGGCTGGTCGTGCAGCGCATAGGCGCGCTCGCCGATGGTCTCCAGCCGCTCGAAGTCGTCGACGCCGGGCTGGCGCAAGAGCCGCTTGTCGAAGAACGCCTGCGAGGCGCCCAGCACGATGTTGCCGTAGACGTCATGCTGGAAGTGCTCATAGGCCTGATTGCCGACGCGCACCGGCCCCATGCCGCGATAGCCGGGCAGATCCACCGTGCGCTCCACCAGCGTCTTCTCCAGCGCGATGCCATAGAGCGGCTGCACGTGGTCGCCGTTGGTCATGGAGGCGATGTTGTTGATGTAGCGCAGGTAATTCTCCATCGTCTCCATTTCGGAGAGGGAGTTGAGCGCCCGCACCACGAAGAAGGCATCGCGCAGCCAGCAATAGCGGTAGTCCCAGTTGCGTTCGGTGTTCGCGGCCTCGGGGATCGAGGTCGTCACCGCCGCCACGATGGCGCCCGTTTCCTCGTAGGTGCACAGTTTCAGCGTGATCGCGGCGCGGATCACCGCCTCCTGATATTCCAGCGGCAGGCCCAGCCGGCGCGTCCAGGTGCGCCAGTAGTGCACGGTCTGGTCCTCGAAGTCGCGGCACAGCGTTTCGGGGTGATTGGTCAGGCTTTCGTCGGGACCGAGATAGAGGGAGATTGGCCCGTCGAGCAGGAACGGCGTCTCGTCGCGCACATAGGTGATCGAGGCGTTGGTCGTCAGCCGCAGCGTGAGGCCGTTGCCGACGAAGCGCATGTGGTTGGAGCCGAAGGTCATTTCGGGATCGCGCGCGCCATAGGCGAAACGCGGGCGGCAGCGCACCCGGATGCGCGGATGTCCGGCAATGGGGCGCACCCGGCGCACCAGCGCGGTCGGGCGGAACATCCGCCCCTTGGTGCGGAAGCGCGGCGCGAAATCTGTGATCTCGATGGCGTTGCCGCTCCCGTCGAAGAGACGGGTGACAACGACGGCCGTGTTTTCCAGATAGGCCTGTTCGCTGCGCACCACGCCTTCCAGCTCGATCGCGAAGGCGCCGTCCGCCGGATCGCCGTTGGACCCCAGCAGGCCATGAAACACGGGATCGCCGTCGAAGCGCGGCAGGCAGCACCAGACGATCCGCGCCATCTTGTCGATCAGGCCGGCAAAGGAGCAATTGCCGACGATGGCGAGATCGAGGGAGGGATGGGGCGCACTCGTCATTCAGGCAATCTCCGGGGATGGGCATGGGCGGGAAGGTCGCGCGACAGCCAGCGATGGACCTCGGCGACATCGGCCAGACGGAAGCGGGCGGCGCTTTCGGCCTCGCCGACCTTGATGCCGAAGCCGCCCATCGCCTGCGCGGCGTCGATGCCGTCCTCGTCGGTGACGTCGTCGCCGAGGAACACGGGCGTGCGGCCGCGAAACGGCCGGCGCTCCATGAAGCTGCGCACCGCCCACCCCTTGTCGCGATAGGCGGGCTTCGCCTCGACCACCATCTTGCCACGCACCAGATGCAGATCCGGCAGCCCGGCGATGGCCTCCCGCATCACGTCCAGAACCGCCGCCTCGCAGTCCGGGGCGATGCGATAATGCACGGCGATTGCCGCTCCCTTATCCTCGATCGACACGCCCCGTCCGAGCAACCCGCTGCCCGAAAGCGCCGCCTTGAGCGCGGAAAGCTCCGGCCCGACGGGTGCCGCCTCGACCGGCTCGTCCGGATGCAGGCGGGTTTCGAGACCATGCAACCCGGCACAGGGCAGCGCCAGCGGCGCGAGATAGTCGTCGATCTCGTGGATGGGACGTCCGCTCACCACCGCGACCGCGCCGTCGAGATGATCGAGCACGCGCTGCAGATGACCGAGCAACCGGCGGTCGACAAGAACGGCGTCCGGCGTCGGCGCGATGTCCACCAGCGTGCCGTCGAAATCCAGGAACAGCGCGAAGTCGTCGGAGACGGGAGGAGGTGCGTTCATTGCCGCAAGCCTAATCAAAGTCGGCGACGATGAGAAGCGGCGCCATCGCCCTTCGCCTGCCGCAGCGTTGAGGTTGTGCGCCACCCCGCCGGTCAGACACGCTCGAACAGGGCAGCCGTGCCGAGCCCGCCGGCGCTGGCGATGGCGGCAAGCGCCTGTGCTCCGCGCGGCGCCTGCGCCAGTTCATGAAACGCCCGAACGGCCAGAATGGCCCCCGAGGCGCCAATGGGATGCCCGCGCGCCAGCGCCCCGCCGCTCCGGTTCACGCGGTCCGGGTCGAGCCCCAGCCGTGTAACGCAGGCAATCGCCTGAACCGCATAGGCCTCCATCACCTCGCACAGGGCGACGGCGGCGAGATCGACGCCGGTGCGCGCGGCAAGCGCCCGTCCCGCCGCCACCGGCGCAAGCCCCGGCAGGGTCGGATCGCCGCCCGCCGAAACGCCGTCGACAATCCGCACCGCATGCGCCGCGCCATGACGCGCGAGCCAGGTATCGGAGACCACACAGACGACGGCCGCCGCATCCGCCGCGACGGCGGCCGTGGCGGCGCGCAGGGCCGTCTCGCCACAGCGCGCCAGCACGGGCGAGCGCGCGCAGGTGCGCGGGTCGAGATCGCGCGCAAAGGCGTCGCGGGTCGCCCCGGCGACGGGCACCAGCTCGGCCGCGAAGCGCTGCTCCGCCTCGGCGCGCCGCGCGCGGGCGTGACTGTCCACCGTCCAGGCGATCTGGGCCTCCTGATCGATGCCGAGCCGCGCCGCGAGATCGGCGGCGGCCGCATCCATGTCGGGATCGCGCTCCGGCCAGGGCGTGAACGGCGGACGGTCGTAGGCCCGCGGCGCGTCGCCCGCCTCCAGAGGTCGCGTCATGCGGATCGGCGCGCGCGAATAGCTTTCGACGCCGCCGGCCAGCACGCAGTGGGCGCGCCCGCTTTCGATCAGCCGCGCGGCGAGAAGGATGGCGTCGAGACCGGACGCGCACTGCCGGTCCAGGGTGAGCGCCGGCACCGCCTCCGGCAGACCGGCAAGCAGCGCAACCCGGCGGGCCGGATTGCCGCCGCCGTAGAGCGCATTGCCGAGAAGCACCTCGTCCACGGCCTCCCCGGTGACACCCGCGTCGGCGAGAACGGCGCCGACAACCGGCGCGGCCAGGGCATCGACCTCCAGCCGCGACAGGGCGCCGTTGCGCGGGGCGACGGCGCTACGCCGCGCCGCGACCAGATAGGCCCGGGCCGTCATCCGCCATCGCCTCCTTGTCAAGCCGCGCCCGCAGCGCGGCCAGGTCCGTCTTGCCGCCGGGCGTCAGCGGCCACTGTGCAAGGCAAGTCAGGACGCGCGGCACCTTGGCCGGCGCGAGCCGGTCCCGGCAATGGCGCAGCACATCGCTCGCGAGCGCGTCGGACGGCGCACGATCCGCGACCGGTTGCACGACCGCGACGATCTCCTGCCCGCGCAAGGGGTCGGGACGGCCGAAGGCGGCCGCCTGCGCGACGGCGGGATGCGCCGTCAGGACGCTTTCTATCTCTTCCGCATAGACATTGATCCCCGACGTCACCAGCATCCGCGACGCCCGCCCGGCCAGATGCAACGCCCCGTCCGCACCGATCCAGCCCCGGTCTCCGACTGTCAGCCAGGCCCCCTCCCGACGCGTCTCGGGTTCCTCGCCCATGACATAGCGGTCGAACAGCATGGCCGAGCGCACCCAGATCGTGCCCGCGCGACCGGCCGGAACCGGCTGCCCGTCCGCATCGCGCACCGCGATGTCGACACCGGGAAGCGGGCGTCCGACGGACCCGGCCGGATCGCCCGGCCGGCGCGCGGTGACGAAGCTCGTTTCCGAGGTCCCGTAGAACTCATGCAGCTCGGCATTGGGGCAGGCTTGCGCCACGCGGGCATCCCCGCCCTGCCACTTCGCGCCGCTCACGAGGATGCGCCGCAGGGCGGGCAGCGCGATGTCGCCGCGTCGGGCCGCATCGACGATCATCTGAAGCTGGGTCGGCGTCGCATAGAGCACCGTGGTGGCCGCGTCGGCCATCCGCCGCACCACCCGCCGGGGATGAAACCGCCCCGCCACATCGAGCCGGGCACCGAGATGCACGGCATGGATCGCCCCGAAGAGATGCAGCGAATGGCCGAGGCTTCCGGGCACGAACACCCGGTCGGCCGCGGACAGCCCGAAGGCGTGCTCGCAGACCGCGAAACTCGAAATCCAGGAGCCATGACTGCGCTGAAACGCCTTGGGCGCGCCCGTGGAACCGGACGTCAGGCCGATGTAGAAGGGGCGATCCGCGCCCTGCGGGCCATCGACGGCGGAAGCCTCGCGCGCTCCCGACGGGGCTTGCCCGCGCGGTCGCGGGTCTTCGCCCACGCGCACGCAGCCCAGGCGCTGCGACAGCCGGTCCGGGTCCAGCGTCTGCTGGGAGGGGTCGAACACGACCGCCACCTGTCCGCCGGTCGCGGCCGCCAGAATGCGGATCAGGGTTTCGGCGGGCGCCTGCGTCGTGGCGATGGCGACCCTCGCCCCCGCGCCGGCCATCGACCGGGCGGCCTCGGCTTCGACCCGCGCCGCGAGGGCACCCCAGGTCACGCTCCGCTCGCCGTCGTCCAGCGCAATCGCGTTGTCCGCGGTCGCCGCGTGATGCCAAAGCGTGCCTCCGACCACGGTGACTGTCATGATAGAGACCTCATGCCCGCGAGAGAAGCGCGTGCGGTCGGCCGTGCGCCAGAGCCTGCGCGATCGTCGCGACGACGAAGGCCTTGATCACGTCTCCGGGCAGATAGGCGATCGCCCCGAAGACCGCTGTGCCGAGCGGCAGATCGCCCACCAGCGCCATGCCGGGAATGCCCATGGCATAAAGCACGAGAATCCCGCCGACGGAGGAGGCCAGCAGGGCGGTTCCGAACACGGACCATCCGGACATGCTGCGCATGATCCAGCCGGCCACGAAAGCGGCAACGGGAAACCCGAAGAGAAACCCCGCCGAGGGGCCGAAAAACACATCGATCCCGCCGCGCGCGCCGGTGAGCAACGGCGAACCCAAGGCGACGAAGACGAGGAAAACCAGGACCGAAAGCGGTCCGAGCAGCGGGCCGAGAACGACCCCGGCCAGCATGACCCCGAGGCTTTGCACGGCAATCGGCACCCCTCCGGCGAAGGGCAGGGTCACCCCCGGGACGAGCCCGAGCGCGGCGATCACGGCCACGAGAATTGCGATAGCCATCAGGTCGCGACCGGCACGCATGCGCTTGAGGAGCCTTCTCTGTTCTGCTTCGTTCCGTCAGGCCTGTATCTTTCCGTAAGGCATGGGTCGGGCCGCGGATCGCCCACCGCGCGCCGCAACGCGCGCGGAGATCACGCCCCTAGCGTGATCGGCGGCATTAAAGGCCGACGGACGCAGCCACGCAACCGGTTTGCCCCTCCGTATTTCCGACGCGCGCCAGATTCCCATGGTTCATGCCGCTCCGGAAGGCGCCCTCCCGCTGAGACACGGATCATGAGCACAATCGCCATCGCGAGCGGAGGGCGCGGCCGGACCGACGGCCCGACATGCCGCCTCGGCCCGCTTCAGAACGCCGATGATCTGCCTCCCTGCAAGACGGGATCGCTTCGCCGCCGGCCGTCCCGGTCAGGGAACGCCCCCCGGACCGAGGGGCATCGAGGGAGCAGGTCGCCCTGCCCCGCGCCGGGCGGCGGCGATCGCCGCATCCGACCCTTCTTGTTGTCCTCCGCGACAGAGCTTGACGCGGCCCACATTTGGTATACCATCTGGATATCAAATGAATTCATGTTTGGAAGTGGGCATGGCGGGTACCGAGGCTAAGGGACTGACTCAGGACGCATACGAGAAGATCGCGGCGATGATCCTCTCCGGCGAATTGAAGGGCGGGGCGGTTCTCAATGACCGTCGTCTTTCGGATTCTCTCGGCATTTCAAGGACGCCCGTGCGCGAGGCCTTGGGCCGCCTGGAGGGCGAGGGCTATCTGGTGCGCTCGGGGCGGACCACGATCGTCAGCAAGATCGACCTGCAGGACATCCTTCAGATCATCTCGGCGCGCATTCTCATCGAGGGTGAAACCGCCCGTCTTGCCGCGGAGAAGATCGACGAAGCGCATCTCGAAGCGATGCGCGCCGCCGTGGAAGCCCTGCTGACGCATGAAGACGCGAGCCCGGACGAGCACTGGGGGGCGGACGACCTTGTGCACCTCGGGATCGCCGAGGCGGCGGGCAACATCTATCTGGCGCAGATCGTCGCCAACCTGCGCAAGCGGACCCGGATTTTCGGGATGAAACGCATCCCCTCCCGGTTCGAGCCGGGCATCCGCGAGCATCTCGCGATCATCGATGCACTTCATCGGCGCGATGCGCCCGCTGCCAGCCGTCTGATGTCCGAGCACATCGCCAGCGCAAGAGATGGCATCATCAACAGCTTTGTAGGGTAGGAAATGCAGAAGATTAATGGCCGCTCAGACGGCGTTTTCGTTATCTCGGTTACTCCGTTCGAAGAAAATGGCGCTCTGGATCTGGACGGCGTGGAGCAGATGGTGGATTTCTACAGATCCGCCGGAGCATCCGGACTCACGATTCTCGGCATGATGGGCGAAGCGCCCAAGTTGTCCCAGGAAGAGAGCACGGCCTTCGCCAGGCGCGTGATCAAGGCTTGCCCGGACATGCCGGTCGTGGTCGGCGTCTCCGCCCCGGGCTTTGCCGCCATGCGCGATCTCAGCGCGACCGTCATGGATGCCGGTGCGGCCGGCGTCATGATCGCGCCGCCGTCCAACCTGCGTTCCGACGACCAGATCCAGACCTATTACCGCCAGGCGGCCAACGTCATCGGGGCCGACACGCCGTTTGTCGTTCAGGATTTCCCGCTGGTCACCAATGTCGTGATCTCGACGCCGGTTCTTCTGCGCATCTTCGCCGAGAATGCCAACGCCGTGATGCTCAAGCACGAGGACTGGCCCGGCCTGTCGAAGATCTCCGCGCTGCGCGCCGCGGAAGCGGAAGGCGCCAAGCGCATCTCGATCCTGACCGGCAACGGCGGCCTCTTCCTGACGGAGGAAATGGAGCGTGGCGCGGACGGGGCCATGACGGGCTTCGCCTATCCCGAGATGATGGTCGGCGTGACCCGTCTGGCCAAGGCGGGCGAGCACGATCGCGCGCGGGACCTGTTCGACGCCTATCTGCCCCTGGCCCGATACGAGCAGCAGCCCGGTCTCGGTCTCGCGATCCGCAAACATATCCTTCGCCAGCGCGGCGCGATCCGCAGTGCGCGCCTGCGTCCGCCGGGTCCCGCCCTCACCCGGCAGGACCTCGGTGAAATCGACAAGCTGATTGCCCGGCAGACACAGCGTTTGTCGGCGCTCCACCTGAACGAAGGAGTGTAAGTCGCATGGCCCGACTTCTTTATCTGCAAAATGGCACCAGCCAGCAATCCGTCGCCCGGCTGGACGAACGCTTCGAAGGCTACGGCCTGCAGGTCGATCGCTTCTGGGCCTATCAGGGCGAGTTTCCCGAAACCCTCGACGATTATGACGGCATCTTTCTGTCGGGCAGTCCGCATGGCGCCTACGAGGATATCCCCTTCATCGCGCGCGAGCATGAGCTGATCCGATCGGCCGCCGACAAGAAGATCCCCATGCTGGGCATCTGCTTCGGCAGCCAGATTCTCGCCTCCGCCCTGTGCGGCAGGGACCAGGTGTTCCGCCGGTCGTTCTGCGAGGTCGGCTACAAATGGCTCCCGACCTCCGAGGCCATCAGAAACGACGCCATCACCAATGCGTGGGGCGAGCGTGTCTACATGTACGTCTGGCACAACGACGAAGTGCGTCATGAGCATCCGGACATGACGGTTCTCGCCTCGTCGGACCTCTGCCCGAACCAGGTCTGGCGCTACCGCGACGAGGCCATCTGGGGAATCCAGGGGCATCCGGAAATCTCGCTCGAGCAGTCGCGCATCTGGTTCGAGGAAAACCGCGAGCGCCTCATCAAGGACGGCGCGGATATCGACGAGCTCAACCGCACGGCGGACGACGCCGAGGTTGCGAAGACATCTCTGAAGAAGTTTGCCGACTTCGTGATCACGGCGGCGAGCGCGGAGACGAGACCCAGGGACGGTCTCGTGAAACCTGCATAAAAAATCCAGGGAGGAAGACATGAAAGCGATCAGAACAATACTTCTGGCCGGTGCCTTTGCAGCCGGCACATGTGCCGCGCAGGCGGAGGAAATGGTTTTCGCCAGCTGGGGAGGCAGCTACCAGGAGGCCATCTCCAAGGCCTGGCTGCAGCCGTTCTCCGAGGAAACCGGCATCGACATCATCCAGGATACCGAGCCGGAGGTGGCCCGCATCAAGGCGATGGTCGAGACCAACTCCCTGGAGTGGGACGTGGTCACCGGCGGCGGCTCGACGCTGATGCGCGGCGTGGCCTACGACCTGTTCGAGCCGATCACCGCGGACATGGTCGACCAGAGCCACGTCATCGAGGGCGCGAGGAACGACTATGGCGTTCCTTCCGAGATCTTCTCCACCGTGATCGGGTATTCGAAGGACGCCTTCCCCGATGGCGGGCCGCGGACCTTCGCCGACTTCTTCGATGTCGAGAAATTCCCGGGCATGCGCGCCGTGCCGGACCGGGCCGCGACGGTGCTTGAAGCCGCGCTTCTCGCAGATGGTGTTGCGCCCGCGGATGTCTACAAGGTGCTCGATACGGAAGACGGCTTCCAGCGTGCGCTCGACAAGGTCAGTTCCCTGCGCGACCACGTGGCCGTGTGGTGGAGCAGCGGCGCCCAGCCGGTTCAGGCCCTCGGCAGCGGCGAAGTCGTGATGGCGCTTGGCTGGAATGGCCGTTTTCAGGCGGGAATGGATGAAGGCCTCGACATCGAGATGTCATGGGCGGAATCCATCGCGCAGGTGGGTTACTTCATGATCCCGCGCGGCGCGCCGAACCGGGACCAGGCGATCAGGTTCCTCAACTACATGGTGCAGCCCGAAGCCCAGTCCCGCTTCAGCGAGTATGTGGCCTATGGCCCGGTGACGGACCAGGCGTGGGAGTTCATCGACGATGAACGCCAGGCGCGCCTGCCCTCCACGCCCGAGCGTCTGAAGAACGCCATCTTCATGGATATTGCCTGGTGGGCCGACAACGCCACGGCGGCTTCAGAGAAATACCGGCAAATGCTGCAGAAATAGCGGCATGTTGAAGGGGGCTTTTGCCCCCTCCCCCTCCCCGTCTTCTCCATCTCAGAATTTCCTAAGAAGGGCATCGCATGGCGATCGACTCCCATTGGTTCGCGCGTGAGGAGTACACGCAGCGCCTCGAAAGGGTTCAGGCAGAACTCAAGAGAAGGAAGCTCGATGGAATGCTGGCATTCCTTCCCGAGAGCGTCACCTATCTCACCGGGTTCTTCACGCGTGGCTACGGTTCATTCCAGTTCGCGATCATACCGGCCTCCGGAGATCCGACGCTGATCTGCCGCGACGTTGAAGAATACTACCTCGACGCGACCTGCATCTTCCCCGATCGCGTCATGTGGACCGACAGCGACGACAAGTCTGCACTGGCCGCGCAGGCGATCTCCTCGCGCCTCGGCAATGCGCCGCGGCTCGGGATCGAAATGGCGGCCTGGCCGCTCTCGGTGAAACGGTTCGAAAGCATCAAGTCCGGTCTGCCCGGCACCGAATGGGTCGACTGTTCCGACATCGTCAGCCGGATGCGGCTGATCAAGTCGCCGGCGGAAATCGCCTATCAGCGCAAGGCCGGCAAGGCCGCCGAAGCCGGAATGGCGGCAGCCATCGAGACGGCGAAGGACGGCAACAGCGAGCGCGAGATGGCCGCGGCGATCTGCGCGGCCATGGTGCGCGGAGGCAGTGACCTGCCCGGTCCCGGCGTTTTGTCTTCGGGCGAACGCGCCTTCCACCTTCACGGCGGATACACGGACAGGGTGTTGGCGCGCGGTGACATCGTTCAGGTCGAAACCACGCCCAACAGCCATCACTACCACGCGCGCTTCATGCGCCCCATCCGGGTCGGCGAGGCGAGCGACGAGGATCATCGCATCGTGGAAAAGCTGATCGAGATCCAGGACAGGGCCCTGTCGGAGGTGCGTCCCGGCGTGCCGGCCACGGTGCCGGATGCGGTGTACCGGGACGGCGTCCTGGGGGCGGGACTGCGCAAGACCTACACGAACAAGACCTTCTATTCGGTCGGGCTGCTTCTGAATCCGAACGGCGGAGAGCCGCTCGAAGCAGAGCCGAAGGCCTCCTGGAGTTTCCAGCCGGGAATGACCTTCCACACCTATGTCCTGGCGAAGGGGTTCGGCATGTCCGAGACGATTCTTGTCACCGGCGACGGCTACGAACGTCTCACCAACTTCCCCCGTCAGCTTTTTGTCGGGTGACGGGAAGCAAGACCTATCGGAGAAAGCGCCGATGAAAACCATGCCAAACATGCGCCCCGCCTTCTGGGCCTGGGTCGCGGTCGCGCCCCTGTTGATCTTTCTCGGGGTCCTGTTCTTCTTTCCGGCGCTTTCTCTGCTCGGCATCAGCTTCGGTGAAGATCAGCTGACATTCGAGCATTATCTGCGGATCGCAGACGTGCCGATCTATCGGCGGGTCCTGCTCAACACCTTCGCGATCTCCGCTCTCGTGACGCTGTTTTGCGTGATCGTGAGCTATCCGGTCGCATATCTTCTCGCGACGGTCAGTCCGAAGGTCCGAAAGATCCTGTTCATTGTGGTGCTCCTGCCGTTCTGGACGAGCGCGCTCGTGCGCACCACGGCCTGGATCATCCTGCTCCAGCGCAAGGGTGTCCTGAACGATCTGCTCACCGGGGCCGGTCTGATCGACGCGCCCATCGCGTTTGTCTACAATCTCTCCGGCGTCCTGATCGGCATGACGCATGTGCTGATGCCGTTTGTCGTGTTGCCGCTGTTCGCCGCCTTCATCAACATCGACCGCACGCTGGTCGAGGCCGCGGAAGGTCTTGGCGCCGGCCCATACAGCATCGGCCGGCGGGTCATCCTGCCGCTGACCGCGCCCGGCGTCATCGCCGGTGCGACCATCGTTTTCCTGAACTCCATCGGCTATTACATCACGCCCGCCCTGATGGGCGGCCCCGGTCAGACGATGATCGCGATGCTCATCGCCGACAACATCAACCGCGATCTCAACTGGAGTCTCGCCGCGGCCCTCTCCGTGGTGCTGCTCCTGTGCACCGTGGCGATCTTCGTCGTGTTCCAGCGCGTGTTCGGGCTGGAGCGCCTGCTGACCGGAAGCGCCTCGCGCGGGTCGACCGCGAAGTTTTCCATCGGCAACAAGGGGCGCACGGGGGGCGGCTGGCTCACCTTCGCCTGCGGTGTCGCTGTCCTGATCTTCCTGATCGCCCCCATTCTGATCGTGTTCCCGATGAGCCTGGGGTCGTCGCCGTTCCTCAGCTTCCCGCCGGAAAGCTACAGCCTGCGTTGGTTCGAGAACCTCTTCGAGGAGGCCAAGTGGATGCGGGGCGTGGTCAACTCGCTTCAGGCGGCGGGGGTGGCGGTCAGCCTGTCGGTTGTTCTGGGAACGCTTGCCGCCATCGGGACGATGCGTGTGGGCAGGCGCATGCGGCCCTGGCTGGAAACGGTCTTCATCCTGCCGATGGTCATTCCGGTGATCATCCTGTCCGTCGGCCTGTTCTACATGCTGGCGCCGCTCGGGGTGATCGGAAACCCGGCCACCCTCGGCCTGGCGCACAGCGTCCTGGCGGTGCCCTATGTGTTCATCACCGTCCGGGCGTCTCTCGTGGGGTTCGATCGCAACCTCGAACTCGCGGCCCTGAACCTGGGGGCGAGCTGGCCGGTCATGTTCCGCCGCGTCATGCTGCCCGCCATCATGCCGGGCGTGGCGGCGGGCGCGGTGTTCGCCTTCATCCAGTCCTTCGACGATGTCGTGCTGGCGCTGTTTCTCACCAACATCCGCTCCCGCACGCTCCCGCGCGTGATGTTCGAGGGCATGGTCCACGAGATCGATCCGACCATCATCGCCGCGTCGGCAATGATCATCTTGCTCACGCTGACATTGCTGGCAATCAACCTTCTTCTTTCGCGGAGACAATCCTGATGGAGAATTCGTCATCGGCGCGCTACGGCTTGCAGGGTCGGCCTGTCACCATTGCGGGGCTAAACAAGAGCTACGGAAACCTCAGGGTCCTGCACGATATCCACCTCGACATCGCGGCGGGAGAATTCTGCACGCTGCTGGGCGCGTCCGGCTCCGGCAAGACGACCATGCTCAAGGTGCTTGCCGGCTTCGAGCCCTTCGACGAAGGGCGGATCGAGGTGGACGGCCGCGACATCAGCAATGTCCCGGTCTCCAAGCGCAACATCGGGATGGTGTTCCAGAACTATGCGCTGTTTCCGCATATGAGCGTGCGCGAGAACGTCTCCTTCGGTCTCGACATGCGCAAGGTTCCAGGCGAGGAACGACGCAGGCGTGTCGCCGAAGTGCTTGACCTCGTCAGCCTCGGCGATTTCGCGGACCGGCTTCCCGGTTCGCTCTCGGGCGGTCAGCAGCAGCGGGTGGCTCTGGCGCGGGCGCTGGTCATCCGACCGGACATCCTCCTGATGGACGAACCGCTCGGGGCCCTCGACAAGAACCTCCGCCAGGCGATCCAGCTTCAGCTGAAACAGCTGCATCGCGAGCTCGGCGTCACGATCGTCTACGTCACCCATGATCAGGAAGAGGCGCTGCACCTGTCCGACACCATCGTCATCATGGACGAGGGGCGGATCAAGCAATCGGGGCCCGTGCGGGAACTCTACTTCAGGCCGAACAGCAGTTTCGTCGCCTGCTTTCTTGGCGAGTGCAACCTCATGAAGGACGCGAACGGCCGGGAGTTCGGCATCCGCCCCGAGGATATCCGCCTGCGCGCGCCCGGCGAGACGGCGGCTCATCTCGTCGAGGCGCATGTGGAAACCGTCGTGTTCACGGGTCCGGCGAGCAAGATCATCGCCCGGGCCAACGGCACCGAGATCTCCGCCAATGTCGCAAACTCCAGCGCGGTCGAAGGGCTCGATCGCGGCGCACCGGTGGAGTTTGCCTTCGATGAGGAGCGCGTTCTGCGGTTCAGCGCTTCGACCTAGAGCAATTCCAGCAAGAGTTGGAGACCTTCGCGCTCGCGAAATTGCATGAAGACAAACGCGTGGAGCATTTCGAGCGAGTCAGCATTCGCGAGAAATGCTCCAGTCTCACGTATCAGGAACGGGTTTGATAAAATGGATCTGAAGATCAAGGGTAGAAAAGCGCTGGCTCTGGGGGCGTCCCGGGGGCTCGGGCTTGGCATCGCCAACGCATTGGCGGCGGAAGGCGTCGAGGTCCTGCTGTGCGGGCGCAGCGCCGATCTCCTGGAGCGCAATGCGGCGGAGATCGCGGCCGCGCATGGCGTCGCGGCACACCATGTCTCGGCCGACCTCGCCGATGGCGCCTTCGCCGAACGGGTCGCCGGGCACGCACGGGCGCAGCTGGGTCACGTCGACATTCTGGTCAACAACACGGGCGGGCCGGCACCGGGCAAGGTGACGGACATGTCCGCCGACGATCTCGCCAGACAGGCACAGATGATGATCTTCGGCATCATCGACCTGACCAACCGGCTGCTGCCCGCCATGCGGGAGAAGGGCTGGGGACGCGTTCTCACGGTCGCGTCTTCCGGCGTCGTGCAGCCGATCCCCAATCTGGCCATGTCGAACACCCTGCGCTCGGCGCTCGTGGGATGGAACAAGTCCCTTTCCAACGAGATCGCAGCCGATGGCGTGACCTGCAATCTCCTCGTGCCCGGGCGCATTCACACCGCGCGCGTCGACCAGCTCGACGAAGCCGCCGCGAACCGCACCGGCAAGACCCTGGAGGAGGTGCGGGCCGGCTCGAAGGCGACCATTCCCGCCGGCCGATACGGTCGCGTGGAGGAATTCGCCGACATGGCCACCTTCCTCTGCAGCGACCGGGCGGGCTACACCACCGGCTCCATCGTTCGATGCGACGGCGGAGCGATCAAGGGCGTTTGAGCAAGGCGCGCCCGGCGGAGCCCTCTGCGGCGCGCCCTCTCCGGCGCGCAAACGCCGTTTCGAGGCATCGCCCCCCGGTGCGGCGGGGGGCGATGCCGTCATGCCTCCACGCCCCGGTCCAACGGGGCGCCCCAGCCGCCGCCATTGCCGGTTTGCACGAGGATCCGGTCGCCGGGACGCACCACGACGCCGCTGGCGAAGGAATAGTCCTCCCGCGTTCCATCCGCCCGAACGAGCGAAAGCCCGTTGGTGCCGCCTTGGGCGCCGCCATTCGATCCCCAGACCGGCATCCGGTTCCGGCTGTAGCCCGCGGAAAGCACGGCCCCGGCACGCAGCCTGTAGCTGACGGACACGCCGCGCCCGCCCGAGTGCAGGCCCCTGCCCTCGCCGCTGTCGTTCAGCTTCTTGTAGTCCACGTCGAGGCCATAGCGTGCCTCGCAGATCTCGACCGGACAATTGAAGGTCTCGCCGTGGCTGCAGGAATACATGGCGTCCAGCCCGTCCCGTTCGGCGGTCGCCCCCCAGCCCCCCATTTGCGGCTCCACCATGGTGAAACGGCGTCCCGTATCGGGGTGATTGCCGGCGATCACCGTGCCGCAGATCGAGGCGAAATGGCCGGCGGGCAGGCGTTCGGGCAAGGCCTTCGCCATACAGCGCCAGAGCATGTCGTAGAGGCGGATGCGCGTTTCGAAATAATAGCCGTGCGGCGCGGCGCCCTCCGCATGGAAGATCGTTCCCGGTTCGGTGATCACCTCCAGCGGCCGGAAGGACCCGGCATTGGCGAAGAGGGTCGGGTCGGCCAGTGCCTTGAAGATCATCTGCGCCGAGATGATCGCCCCGTCGCGGCTGGTGTTGTAGGGGGCGGCCCGCTGCGCGGGATTGCCCCGCAGATCGACGAGGAACTTCTCGGGCGTGACCGTGACGGTGGCCTTCCACAGCGCCCCGTCGTCCTGCTCTTCCTCGATGCTGTAGCTGCCCTGCGGCAGGGCCGCGAGGCCGGCAAGTCCGCGCCGCTCGCCTTCGGCGAAGAGATCGTCCAGCGCCGAACGGCACGTGCCGAGCCCGTAGCTTTCGACCAGCTGACGGATGCGCGCGTCCGCCTTGCGGCTGGCCGCCACCTGCGCCCAGAGATCGCCGCGCACGAAATCCGGCAAGCGCGAGTTGGCGGCGATGATCTCGAAGACCGATCGCACCTCTTGCCCGCCATCGAACAGCCGCACCGCCGGCAGGCGCAATCCCTCCTGGTAGATCTCGGTCACGTCGACGGCCATGGAGCCGGGCGTCTGGCCGCCGATATCGTTCCAGTGGGCGATGGAGGCCGTCCATGCGAACAGCTCGCCCTCCGCGAACACCGGCTGCGCGATCACCACGTCATTGAGATGGGTGACGCCTCCGAAATAGGGATCGTTGGTGACGAACATGTCGCCGTCGCGGATGTTCTCGAAGCCGGTCAGCTCGATGATGCGCTTGACCGCCTTGTCGAGCACGCCAACGAAGGTGGGAATGCCCGCTCCCGAACTCACCAGCTCGCCACGGGCGTCGGTGATACCCGTGCCCACATCCAGAACCTCATAGATGATCGGGCTCATGGCCGTGCGCTGGAGGACGGCGAACATCTCGTCCGCCGCCGCCGTCAGGCTCGCCTGGATCACCGAGGCGGTGATGGGATCGATCGCTTCCCTGGCCATGATCTCAGACCTCGACCACGTGCACGTCACGCGGCAGCGACGAGAGGATCTCCGGACCGTCGGCCCGCAGGATCACGATTTCCTCAAGCCGGATGCCGAAGCGTCCGGGAAGATAGATGCCGGGCTCGATCGAGAACACCATCCCCTCTTCCAGAACGGTCTCGGAAGCGGCGGTGATATAGGGCGGCTCATGCCCGTCGATGCCAAGGCCGTGGCCGGTGCGGTGGACGAAATACTCGCCATATCCGGCGTCGGAAATCACCTTGCGGGCGGCGGCATCCACTTCCTTGGCCTGCACGCCCGGACGGGCGGCCGCCATGGCGGCGCGGACGGCATCTTCCACGACGGCATGGACCTGATCGTAGCCTTCCGGCGGATGACCGACCACCACCATGCGGGTGATATCGCTCGGGAACCCCTGTTTGCGCGCCCCGATATCGATCACCACCGCATCGCCGTCCTGGAGCTTGCGGTCGCCGGTCTGGTGATGCGGGAAGGCCCCGTTGCCTCCGCTCCCGACGATGGTGAACTGCGTCGCCGCGCCCTCGGACGCAAAATGCGCGCGGATCACGTCCGCCACGTCTTTCTCCGCCATGCCGGGTTTGATTGCCGCGAATGCCTTCCGCATGGCCTCATCGGCTATGCCCGCGTTCATCTTGATGAGACCGTATTCGCCCTCGTCCTTGCGCATGCGCAGCGCACCGACCGTCTCGGCGGTGAAGGCATGGCGCGGCCGCGGCAGCGCGCCCAGCAGGAGAAGCGCGAAATCGGCGCGCATCGTCTCGTCGAGCACCACGGAGCTGGCGTCTTCCGCCGAGATGGCCGAAAGCGCCGCCGCCAGCGCCGTCTCCGGGCCTTCGTCATCGCTCCAGCAATGGAAGGAAATGTCGGTGTCCTCCCGCGTCCCGTCCGCGTTGAGGATGGGCATCAGAAAGGTTTCGCCGACCCGGGAAACCAGGAGCAGGCAGGGCCGCTCGTCGGGATGCGGATGGAAGCCCAGGAGCCACTGCATGTGCGCTCCCGGTCCCAGCGCCACCAGATCGGTCCCTGTTTCCCGCATTTTCTCTTTCAGGCGCTCAAGGCGCTTGGCAACATCGGCCATGGTCTCTTTATCCTGTAACTATGGGCTCACGCGGCGTGTGCGGCCGGATCCTCGGCCTCGACCACGATCCGGCGACCGAAGGCGTCGCCCTCGTCAAATCCGCCAATGTGAGCGATTTCATCTTCGGGTGGCGCCTCGCACGACCAGCGCCGGCTGGGGATCCACCCGCAGTGTCTGCGAAGGATGGCCGCATATTCGGCCCGCTTCAGCGCGGCGATCGAAGGGTCGATCACCGGAACGCCGAGCCGCTTTTCCAGATCGCGGTAGAAGCCCACTTCCATGGTGCAGCCAAGGATGACCGCCTCGGCGTAATCCTCCTCGACGGCTTTTCGGCCCGCCTCCACGAGACGGCGCTCGGTCTCCGCGTGATCCGCCTGGAACTCGGTCACCCCCAGTTCCACGTGATGGAAACCCGCAAGCCGGTGACCATGTCCGTGCTCGCGCACCGTGGCTTCCATCTGGTTGACCCACTTGCGCCGCCCCACGATCACGCCGAACCGGTTGGCAAGGCTCGCCGCGATCTCGCAGGAGGCAACGCAGGGCGCGGTCACCGCCATGTCGCCGGAAACCTCGCGGGCATCGAGCAGAGCCGTGTCGTAGAAGCAGCCGATCGCGAAGGCGTCGAACCCTTCGCGCGCGGCCTGACGGACGGCCCGCAGGATGCCGCGCGTGACCATCGCCTCATAGGAGCGGAACTCGATGTGGCTGAACCGACCCTCGCCCGGCGGCAGGGAGACGATATGCACCTCCGTGCCAGGCAACTTGTGATCGCGTGCCATCCGGGCAAAGATTTCGTCATGCTCGTGCGAGCCCGCAACCGGGCTGAAGTACATCACCTTCAACGGTTTCATGGCCAATTCCTCCTCCCTGACCGGTCTCAGCCCGCGAAGCCGTAGATCTCGCGCGCCCGCTCCGCGGTCACATAGCCGTTGCGGATATCGTCGCGGATGGCTTCGGGGTCGCGCGCCTTCGGATCGCCATAGCCGCCGCCGGTGCCGGTGCGGATGGAGATGACGTCATCCTTGTTGACGGTCAGCCCCGAAACGAAGGCATAGCTTTCGCTGGTTCCGTCGCGGCGCAGCACTTCCACATGGTTGGGCGAGCCTTCCTTGCCGCCGTCGAGTGCCCAGGGCAGCACCTTGGCGCGGGTGTAGCCGGCCGTCAGGAAGGAGCCATCGACGCGGATGCGGTAGTCCAGGCGGATGCCATGTCCGCCCGACCACTGCCCCTCGCCACCGCCGGGGATATTCAGTTCCATCCGGTCGACGATCAGCCCGTTGCGGGCTTCCGAGATTTCGGCGGGGCAATTGTAGGTCTCGCCGTGGAAGCCGGAGAAGATGGCGCTGTTGCCGTCGCGGCCCTTGCTCGCCCCCCAGCCGCCGATCTGCGGTTCGATGATCGTGTAGTGGCGACCGGTATCGGGATGAACGCCCCCGATGAAGGTGCCGCAGATCGACGAGAAATGCCCCGACGCAAGGCGGTCCGGCACCTGCTGGGCCAGGCAGCGCCACAGCAGATCGTAAACGCGAACCTCGGTCTCGAAGTAGAAGCCGATGGCCGAAGGCTCGCGGGCATGAAACACCGAGCCTTCGCGCGTCAACAGCCTGAGCGGGCGGAACGAGCCGTCGTTGCAGGGCGAATAGGGATCGGTCAGCGACTTGAAGATCATTTGCGCGCAGACCATCACCCCGTCGCGGCTGGTGTTGGTCGGCCCTTCGTCCTGATCGGGATTGTCGCGCAGATCGACCAGAAACTCGGTCTCGGAAATGGTGATCTTCACGTTGTAGACGCGGCCGTCGTCCTGCTCTTCGGACAGCTCGAACGTGCCGTGCGGCAGCTTGCCCAGTTCCCGAAGGGACACCTTCTCGCCGAAGTCCATGAAGGCATCGACGGCTTCCTCGAAGGTCGCGACGCCGTATTTCTCCGCCGTTTCGCGCAGCCGCGTCTCGCCGATGCGCACGGAGGCAATGGCCGCCCACACATCGCCTTCCAGAAAGTCGGGCATGCGCGAATTGGCCTTCATGATGTCGAAGACCGGCTTGATGGGTTTGCCCCTGGAGACGATCTTGATGGCCGGCAGGCGCAGGCCTTCCTGATAGATCTCCGTCGCATCCGCCGAGAGCGATCCGGGCGACTTGCCGCCGATATCGGAGTTATGCGCGATGTTGGCCGTCCAGGCGATGATCTTGCCACCGGCAAAGACGGGCATGGCCACGACGATGTCGTTGAGATGCGTCACGCCGCCGTAATAGGGGTCATTGGTGGTGAAGACATCGCCGGGCTCGATATCGCCCGGCTTGTCGAACTTCTCCACGATGACCTGAACGGCCTTGTCGAGAACCCCGATGAAGGCCGGGATGCCCGCGCCGGAACTGGCAAGGCGGCCCTTGGCGTCCATGATGCCGGTTCCCATGTCGAGAACCTCGTAGATGATCGAGCTCATCGCCGTCTTGCGCATCGCGGCGAACATCTCATCGGCGGTCGCCTGCAGCGAATTCTGGATGATCTCCAGAGTGATGGGGTCTGTGGTGCTGGTGCTCATGTCCCCTGCCTCACGCCGTCAGATGAATATGGAGATTGCCGTAGCCGTCCACCTCGACCCGGTTGCCCGGATGGATGACGGTGGTGGTGCCGGGGTCCTCGACCACGGCCGGGCCGCTGAACGTCATGCCGGCTTCCAGTTTGGTGCCGTCATAGATAGCCGCCTCATGAACACCCTCGAGGGCATAGTCCACGCTGCGCCGCCCCTTGAGGGCCACCTGCACGTCGGTGCCGGTGGGCTCGCTCCTGGCCATGGTCAGCTTGCCGACCTCGGCGGAGGCGACGAGATGAATGCCGACCATCTCCACCGGCGCGTCGAGCCGGTAGGTGTATTCGCGCTCATAGGTCTCGTGGAAGGCGGCTTCGATGGCGGCCAGCCGCTCATCGGTGATGACGCCCTCCTCCAGAAGGACCTCCGTCGTGTGCTCCTGGTTCTGGTAGCGGAACTTGCCATAGCGCAGGAACTTGACCTGACCGGCATCGATCCCCTCGCGCTCGAACTGCGCGCGGGCCCGATCCTCGGTTTCGGCAAAGACGGTTTCCAGCCCCTGCGCCGCGCCCGGCTTCAGGTCGGCCAGACGGGTGACGAAATAGTCCCGCCGCAGGTCCGACATCATCATGCCCCAGGCGGAGAACACCGCCGCCGCCGCCGGCACCACCACCTTCTTGACGCCCAGCTCGGCGGCCAGGGCCACCGCATGCATCGCGCCGCCGCCGCCGAAGGCGACCAGCGTGAAATCGCGCGGATCATGGCCGCGATTGAGCGAGACCAGCTTCAGCGCGTTGACCATGTTGTTGTTGGCGATGCGGATAATGCCGCGCGCCGCCTCGGCGGCATCGACACCGAGCTTTTCGCCAACGGTCGCGATCGCCTTTTCGGTCGAGGCCATGTCGGCCTCCACTTCGCCGCCGCAGAAATAATCGCGGTTGATGCGGCCGAGCCAGAGATTGGCGTCGGTCGTGGTGGCGCTGGTTCCACCCCGGCCATAGGCCGCCGGCCCGGGCGCGGCCCCGGCCGACTGCGGGCCCACATGCAGCTTGCCGAAATCGTCCACCCAGGCGATCGACCCGCCGCCATTGCCGATCTCCACGAGATCGACCACCGGCACCATGATCGGATAGCCCGCCGTGGTGCGTTCGCGCTCGATCCAGTAATCGGTCATGATCTTGACCTGACCGTCCTCGATCAGCGAGCACTTCGCGGTGGTGCCGCCGATATCGAGGGCCAGCACATTGGGTTCGCCGATCAGCTTGCCCAGTTCCGCCGCGCCCCAGAAGCCGGACGCCGGTCCCGATTCCACCATGGTGATGGGCACCTGCGTGACCACATCGAGCGACTCCACCCCGCAATTGGACTGCATGATGTAGAGATTGCGGTCGAAGCCCTTGTCCTTCAGCCCGCCGGCGAGACGCGACAGATAGCGCTCGGCGATCGGCTGGACATAGGCCGACAGCACGGCCGTGTTGGTGCGCTCGTATTCGCGCCACTCGCGGGTGATCTGGTGCGAGGCAACCGCCGAGACGTCCGGCCAGAGCGACTTCACCTCGGCCAGAACGGCCTGTTCATGCGCGGGATTGGCATAGGAATGCAGGAAGGAGATGGCGACCGCTTCAACGCCGTCGGCCCTGAAGTCGTCAAGGATCGCCTTAAGCCCCGACAGATCCAGCGGGGCCATTTCCTCGCCGCGATAGCTCATGCGCCCCGGCAGCTCGCGCCGCAGATAGCGCGGAACGAATGGCTCCGGCTTCTTGTAGTGAAGGTTGAAGAAATCCGGGCGGTTGCCGCGCGCGATCTCCAGCGTGTCGCGAAACCCCTCGGTGGTGATGAGCCCCACCTTCACGCCCTTGCGCTCGGTCAGCGCATTGATCACGACCGTGGTGCCATGCGCGAGGAAATCCACGGACGAGGGGTCGAGCCCGGCCTTGTCCAGAACGTTGAGCACACCCTGCTCGAAGTTGGGCGGCGTCGTGTCGGACTTCGCCGTGATGACGCGCGCGACACCGTTCGCATCGGTCTCGAAGGCAACCAGATCGGTGAATGTGCCGCCCACATCGGTTGCCACGCGGATTGTCTTGTCGGCCATCACGCCACCTCTTCCTGTTCGCACCGTTCGCGCAGCATGAAACAGGCCGCGCCCGGCAGTTTCAGCGTCTCCGCCGCCGTCACCTTTTCCGGCGTGTAGAAACCCGCCTCATGCAGGCAGTTGATGCTGCCCACCACATTGCCGGCCAGTTCGACCGGGATGTTGATCACCGACTCGCAGCCGAGCGACCGGATCAGCTCGTGGTCGAAAAAGACCTCGGCAATGCTCTCGATGTCATTGGCCACGAACATGCGCCGTTCCTTCAGGACCTGGCGGGCCCAGTCGGTCTCGTTGACCGGCTTGGTGCCGGAGACCGGATAGGCTTCGGGCATGTTGGAGTAGAAGCGCGACGAGACGCCCGCCCGGAAGTCGAAGCTCATCAGCGTGAAGAGCTTCACGCCGATCACCTGCCGGGTGAGACGATAGAGCGCGTCGAAGGCGGTCGCGGGCTGGTTGTCGGCAGCGGCAAGCGCGCGTTCGAAAGACGCGTAGTCGGGCATTTCCGTCATGTCAGGTCCTTTGTGAGGCTGTTTTTCAGCTCATGTTCTTCGCGCGTGATCACCGGCACCGCACCGATCAGTCCGCGCGTATAGGGGTGCTGCGGCCGGGTGAAGATGGTCTCCACCGCGTCGAGTTCGACCATCCGGCCCTTCTCGAAGACGGCCACCCGGTCGGCGATGTTGCGCACCACGGCAAGGTCGTGTGTGATGAAGAGATAGGTGAGCTTCCGCCTCTGCTTGAGGTCGGCGAGAAGCTTCAGGATCCGGGCCTGCACCAGGACGTCGAGCGCCGAGGTGGGCTCATCCAGAACGACCAGATCGGACTCGCAGGCAAGCGCCCGGGCAATCGCCACCCGCTGCCGCTGGCCGCCGGACAGGGCCGCCGGCGAGCGCGACCGCAGCTCGGCGGGAAGCCCCACCTCCTCCAGAAGCGCGCCGGTGCAATCCCAGCGGCCGCGTTTCTCGCCGATGTCATGAACGTCCAGCGGCAGGCGCAGCGATGCGCCGATGGAGCGCTTGGGATTGAGCGACGACAGCGGGTTCTGCTGCACGAGCTGAATGGCCCGGCGATGTTTCGCCAGACGCCGCGCCGGCAAGACCTCGCCTCGATAGGCGATGGTGCCGGTGGTCGGCGGGTAGATGCCCAGCGTCATGTTGGCGATGGTCGATTTTCCCGAGCCGGATTCGCCGACGATGGCGAGGCACTCGCCCTCCATCACATCGAAGGAGGTGCCTTCCACCGCACGCACCTCCCGGTCGCCCACATGAAAGATCTTGGAAATGTCCCTCAGGGAAAGAAGCGGAGCTGTCATTGCGCGTCTCCCGGCTCGCCGCAGCTCTCGTGAACGATCAGCGGTTCGTGGAAACGCTCCGATGCTTCTTCGATATCCGGGATGCCCCCGCCGGTGATGCGCGGAATGGCGCGCATCAGGGCCTGGGTGTAGGGGTGTCGCGGACTGTCGAAGAGGTCTTCGGTGCGCGCCTGTTCCACCAGCCGGCCCTTGTAGATTACATAGACCCGGTCGGCGAACTCCCGCACCACGCCAAGGTTGTGCGAGATGAACAGCACCGAGGTGCCATGGCGTGTCACCACGTCGCGCATCAGTTTCAGGGTCTGGGCCTGCACGGTCACGTCGAGCGCCGTACCCGGCTCGTCCGCGATCAGAAGCGACGGCTCGTTGGCCAGCGCCATGGCGATCATCACCCGCTGGTTCATGCCGCCCGAGAGCTGGAACGGGTAGCTGGCGAGCACCCGCGCGGGGTCCGGGATGAGCACTTCATCGAGAAGCGCCGCGGCCCTCTCCATGGCCTGCGTCTTCCCGATGCCCGGCGCGCCGCGTCGCAAGACCTCATGAAACTGGGCGCCGACCGTATAGACGGGATTGAGGGAGGAGGTCGGGTCCTGAAAGATCATCGACATGCGCGTGCCGCGCAGCGCGTGGCGTTCGGATTGCGAGAGGCGCTCGAGATCCCGCCCCTCGAATTGCAGCAGACCGTCGACCCGCGTGCCGCGCGCCATCTGCAGGAGCCCGATGATCAACCGTGCGGTGACGGATTTGCCGGAGCCGGATTCCCCGACAAGCGCGACGCGCTCCCCCTTGGCGATATGCAGCGAGATGCCATGCAGCACTTCGATGAGGCCGGTGTAGGTGCGAAAGCTGAGATGCAGGTCGCGGATCAGAAGCGTTGGCGCACTCATTCGTCGACCCCCAGAATTTCCCGCAGCGCGTCGCCCAGAAGGTTGAAGCCGAACACCGCCACCAGGATCGCAAGGCCCGGGAAAACGGTGAGCCACCAGGAATCCGGCAGATACTTCGCGCCTTCCGCCACCATCGAGCCGAGATCGGGGGTCGGCGGCTGGACACCGAGGCCGAGGAAGGACAGCGACGAGGCGATCAGGATCACGAACCCGAGATCGAGCGTCATCTTGGTCAGGATGGCCGGCACGCAGTTGGGCAGGATCTCGCGGAACATGATGTGCAGACGCGATGACCCGATCACCTCTGCCGCCAGCACATAGCCCTCTTCGCGTTCGCCGCGCGCCAGATTGTAGACAAGCCGCGTGTACCAGGGCCACCACATGGCCGTCACGGCGAGCATCCCATTGAAGAGGGTCGGCTCCAGCAGCCCCATGATCGACATGGCCAGCACCAGCGGCGGGATCGACAGGAAGACATCGGTGATCCGCATCAGGATCGATTCCGTCCAGCCGCCGAGATAACCGGCGGCCAGCCCGATGGTGACCCCGACGGGAACGGCCACCGCCAGCACCACCACGCCGAGGAAGAGCGAGATCCGGTAGGCATAGAGGATGCGGCTGAACAGGTCCCGGCCGACAAGATCGGTCCCGAACAGATAGGGCCAGCCGGGCGCCTTGTTGAAGTTGACGAAGTCCACCACCGCGCCGCGATGCTCGGGAAAGGGCGCGATGAAATCCGCGAGCACGGCCGCCAGGACGACGAGCGTGACGAGGAGGACACCGAGCGCGGAAAGCGGGTTGCGCAGAAGGATCGCGAGGGTCCGGGTCATGTCGACCTCTGCGACAGGCGAATACGCGGATTGATGATGGCGATCAGGATATCCACGATGATGTTGACGATCAGGAACATGGCCGAGATGACCAGCACCGTTCCCACGATGGCATTCAGGTCCTTGCGCAGGATCACGGAGACGCCGTAGCGCGACAGCCCGGGCCAGGCGAAAACCGCTTCCACCAGAAAGGCATTGCCGAGCATGGCCGCGAAATCGAGGCCGATGATGGTGAGCGAGGGAATGAGCGAAGGCCGGAAGGCGTAGCGCCGCGCGATCTTGCGTTCAGGAAACCCGTAGGAACGCGCCATCTCGATAAAGGGCCGACCATATGTCTCGACCATATTGGCGCGCGTCAGCCGGGCGGCCTGCCCGATACCGGAAAGCGCAAGGGCGAAGGCCGGCAGCACCAGATGCGACAGCGCATTGCCGAAGGCCGCGATGTTCCCCGCCGCCAGCGTGTCCACCAGCAGGAAACCGGTGACGGGGGGGATGGCGTAGGAATCCGATATGCGCCCGGCGATCGGAAAGAGCGGAAGGAAATAGGCGAAGAGCAGCATCAGGATCACCGCCCAGACGAAACTCGGCGCCGAGACGCCAAGGATCGAGATCACGCGCACGGTGCCGTCGATCCAGCTGTTGCGATACCGCGCCGACAGGATGCCGAGCGGCAGGCCGATCAGCACCATCATCGCGCCGGCCACCAGAACCAGTTCCAGCGTCGCCGGCAGGAATTGCGCGATGTCGGCGGTCACCGGGCGGTTCGTATAGAGCGACACCCCCAGATCGCCGCGCGCCAGATCGGCGAGAAAATAGGCGTATTGAAGCGGCAGCGGATCGTTCAGATGCAGCTTTTCGCGCAGCACCTCGACCTGCTCGGGCGTTGCGCTCGGCCCCAGCGCGATGCGCGCCGGATCCCCCGGAATGACCCGGGCGATGGCGAAGATCAGCATGGAGACCCCGATCAAGACGACCAAAGAGATCCCCAGCCGCTTCAGGATGAGGCGGATTACAGACGACATTGCGTCACCATGATTTGGAAGAGCGCCGGCCCGACCTGTTCGATCGACGCCGGACCGGCCGCCCCGACCGCTATTGACCGGTCATTTCCATGAGCCGGAAGCTGAAGCCCATGCCATCGAGGCCGAACGCCTTGGCAGGGTCCTGAAGCGCCGGGGCCTTCACCCGGTCACTTGCCGCAAAGACGGACTGCCGGTCGTAGGCATAGATCGTCGGCGCGATCTCCATCAGCCGGTCATTGAGCTCCGAATAAGCGACCTCGCGCGCCTCGGGCGTGGCGGCCTTGCGGCCCTTGTCGAGCGCCGCATCCACCTGCGCGTCGTCCAGATATTCCGGAGACTGCCAGGTGCCCCTGACCGAAGAATGATACATGGGATAGAGCAGCGTATCGGGATCGCCGGTCACCGCATTGGCGAAGATCTGCGAGATATGCGGGGTCGTTTCCGGGGTGGTCACCTGCTCGGTAAAGAGCGCCCACGGAATCTTGCGGATTTCCGACTTGATGCCGATCTCGGCGAAATTCGCCTGCATCAGAAGTGCGAAACGTTCTTCGATGGGAACCTCTCCGATCCACGAGATCTCCAGCGTGAAATCGGAAGGGTCATATCTGCAGTCCGCCAGATGCCGCTTCGCCGCCTCGACATCCCGCTGCAGGGTCTGGTTCGCGGGATTGGCGCCGAACATGCCGACGGGAACAGCACCGGTGGAGGGGCTGCCCTGGGCAACGCCGTCGGAGATCGAAACCATCGCAAGGCCGGTTGCGTAGTCATAGGCCTTGGCGAGAGCCAGTCGGCAATTGACATCGTCCAGCGGCGGTTTCGCGGTGTTCATCTTGATGTAGAAGCCGCCGCCACCGGTCTCGGTGAACAGTTGCGCGCCATCGGCGGCCAGCGCTTTCATCACCTCGGGCGGCAGCCACTGCGAGGAGATGTCGTGTTCTCCCTGGGCGATCAGCGTGCGCACCGTTGACGCTTCGAGACTGTAGCGAAGACGGACCGTATCCGGTGCGGCCTCGGGGACGCCGAGGAAATAGTCGGCATTCTTCTGCATCACGGTTTCGGCCTGCGGATTGTGCGAGGAGACCGAATAGGCACCGGTGCCGGCGGAATTGGCGGAAAGGAACGCCTGCCCCCAGTCCTTCATGTCGCCTTCGCCGTCACCCAGGTTTTCCATCACCAGTTTCTTGTCGACAATCGGGAGGCGCACCAGCGACGCGATGAAAGGCGAATAGGCTTCGGTGAGCGTGAAGCGCACCGTGTGCTCATCGACGGCCGCGGCGCTCTCGACCTTGCCGAACAGGAAGGAAAGCCCCTGGCCCAGCGCCTTCATGCGCTCGAAGGAAAACACGACATCCTCGGCGGTGAGCGGATTGCCGCTCTGGAAGCTGACATCGGAGCGCAGCTTGAAGACGAAATCCGTGCCGTCCATCTCCCAGCTTTCGGCAAGATGCGGCGCATAGCCCGGCCCGCCCTGAACGGGCAGCACCAGGGTGTCATAGACATTGAACATCAGGATCGAGTCGGCGTAGTCGCTCGCCTTGCCGGGATCGAGTTCGCCAACGGCGACCTCATCGAGACGAAGGACGGTGTCCGCCACCGCCGGCGCCGAGCGAAGCGGCACGATCGCGGTCGCGGCAAGAAGCGTTGCGGCCAGAAGCATGGAAGGCTTTTTCATTTTTTTTCCCCTTTGTCGTCTTGGGTTTCACCGGCAGAGGAATGAAGCCCGCGAAGCCCCGGATCCTCGCCGAATACGTCCATCGTGCCGACCCACAGAACCGCCGCCGGTTCGTCCGTGTGGTTCCAGGTGGCATGCGTGCGCGATGACTGAAAATGGATGGAGTCGTTTTCCTCCAGGATGCTCGACTCCCCCTCGAGCTCGACCGTGATCGCGCCCTTGAGAACGAAGATCATCTCCTCGCCCTCATGGGCGATCGGCTCGCCCCGGTGCCCCGGCGGCTCATGGATGATGACGCTGCGCAGCACATTGCCCGGGAAGGAAGACGAGACGCGTTCGTAGGTGAGCGAGTTCTCGCTGATGGCGTAGGTGGCACGTTGATCGTGACGTGACAGCGCCGCGCCCGAGACCGGTTGCGACAGGAAGTGTCCGACGTCCACTTGAAGCACCTGGGAAACCGCAACCAGCGAGGAGAGCGAAGGCGTGGCGATGCCCCGCTCGATCTGGGAGATGAACCCGACCGACAGGCCCGCACCGTCGGCAACCTCCTTCAGGGTCAGACCGAGTTCCTTGCGCCGGCGGCGCAGCTTCTTGCCCAACTGCGTCGGATGCTCGGATATCTCGGTCTCGACCGCCATCAGCCCCACCACTCGTTTTAGTACTGTTAAAATTTAATCAGCACTAAAATTGTCCGTCAAGCCCTGGCGTGGCAGTTTTCGAGACCCGCTTGATCGGGCGCCGGGATTCAGCCTGCAGCGCCCCGGCGCATCGAACCGCTCCCCTGCGATATCCGAGATCTGGGTGAGCCTGTCGCCAAGGAAACGAGACAGGCAATGAAACGAAACCGGTTCTCGGAAGAGCGGATCTCCTTCGTTGAGGAACAGGCCAACCCAAAATCGGGAACATCTCAGGGGAGCAGGTCAAGGAGACCAATGGCGTCAACACCTGCATGATCCGCACCGGCGGGCGGGTGTTCATTGACATGACACAGCTCGAACGCTGGATAAGGATCCAGAGGGTAGGCACCTTGCCACCCGGTCCGAATGAATGACCTATAAACAGGTCAAATTATTGCCTAACGACCTGTTTATAGAACTCAACCTTGTGGTATTGACTTGAATCCTGCCAGATTGATCCATAAATAATGCATAAAGGCGCGATACGCTCTGTTAATAAAACGGAATTGACCGAGATGGCAAAGCCAAACACCCGCCCCTACTCCCGCTATGGGTTGGAAGCCGCAGAGCTGCTGGGGCTGCTGATTCACGACGCCCGCATTGAGCGTGGGCTGACGGTTGCCGAGGCTGCGGAGCGCGCAGGCATTTCGCGCGGGCTGGTCCACAGGATCGAAAAAGGTGAGATGGGCTGTTCCATCGGTGCCGTCTTCGAACTCGCGGCCATTGTCGGCGTACCGCTCTTTGACGCGGCCCCCTCCACCCTGACCCAGCACCTTGCAACGGCACGAAGCAAGCTGACCCTGCTGCCGAAGAAGGTCCGCAAAAGCACAAAGGCGGTGAAGGATGACTTCTAACCCCCGCCGCGATGAGGCTTCAAGAGAAGCTTATGTCTGGGTATGGCTCCCCGGCGCAACCGAGCCGGTTGTTGCTGGCCGCCTCGCCCGTTATGGCGAGAACCTGATCTTCAACTATGGCCGCAGCTATCTTGAGCTTGAAGGGGCTATCCCCCTCTATCTACCAGAGCTGCCCTTGCAAGCTGGCGCAATCCCCCCTGAGGCAGGCCTTAGCATGGCTGGGTGCCTGCGTGATGGCGCACCAGACGCCTGGGGACGGCGTGTTATCCTGAACCGAACATTTGGCATCAAGGGCAAGGATGCTGATATCGGCGCGATTGACGAGCTGACCTATCTGCTCGAATCCGGCTCCGACCGCATTGGTGCGCAGGACTTTCAGCTGTCGCCGACGACGTATGTTCCCCGTTCGGCGCAGGACGCCACTCTGGAAGAATTACTGAGCGCTGCCGAGAAAGTCGAGAAGGGTATTCCCCTCACCCCTGAGCTGGATCAGGCGCTGTTTCATGGCAGTTCACTGGGCGGCGCACGGCCCAAGGCCATGATTGAGGATGGCGACAAGAAACTGATCGCCAAGTTCCCCTCCTCCTCTGACACCTACAATGTGGCGAAGGCGGAATTCATCGCCATGCGGCTTGCCGCCAAAACAGGATTGGAGGTTGCGCCGGTACGCCTGATCCATGTCGCCGGCAAGGACGTGCTACTGGTGGAACGCTTCGATAGGCTGCACACCGACGAAGGTTGGCAGCGCAAAGCCATGGTTTCAGCGCTGACAATATTCGGGCTCGATGAGATGATGGCCCGCTATGCCAGCTATGCCGACCTGACCGAAGTTATCCGGCATCGCTTCAGCGCGCCTAAGGACACACTGCGGGAACTGTTCAGGCGACTGGTGTTCAATATCCTGTGCGGCAACACTGACGACCATGCCCGCAATCATGCCGCATTCTGGGACGGCAAGGCGCTTACTCTGACGCCTGCCTATGACATCTGCCCGCAAAGCAGGGCAGGCAATGAGGCCAGCCAGGCCATGCTGATCACCGGCAACAATCGGCGCAGCACGCTTGCCACCTGTATGCAGGCTGCTCCCAATTTCCTGCTCGACAAACAAACCGCTGCGGGGATCATTCAGGATATGATGTCAACAGTGCGAACAGAATGGGAGGCAACCTGCAATGAGGCCAGCCTTTCAGACGTGGATCGAAACCTGTTCTGGGAACGGATCTTCCTCAACCCTTACATTTTTGAAGGCAGTGAGGGCTTCTGACGCGGTGCCTGAGGCACACCGTCAAGACTCAAGAGCGGCAAACAGTTTTCAAGCCTATTGCGAACTGTTGGCATTCGCTGCCCCCAAGCGTGCCTCAATAAAGACCTTCCGCCCGCGCAGGGCTTTAGCCGTGGGAAGGACGAAAACCGTTGCCGAAACGTATCTCGCCCAGGCAATAAGAAGCGGTGAATGGTCCGCACTCAGATGTTTCGCGCTGCCGTCAACCAACGCAACGGTGAGCATGGCGGCGGTTATGAGTGCGCTTCCTTGCGGAGGATGAGCTTGATCCGCAGGTTCGATCGATGCCATGCATGCTGCTCTTACATAGAATACTTCGTCTCGGCCGACTAACCGACAATTTGTGCCACGACGGGTCATGCCAGGCACCGGGATGAGAGCTGTCGAGCTCGAAGAACCAGTGGATCTGCGCCAGCCTCCGGCGATCCCGAATGCCTCCAGCACCAGTTCGAGGCCGGCACGAACCGGGTGCAGCCCTCACTTCTCGATTGACGATGAGACGACCCGCACCTTACACTTTTAAATAGCGAATATATTTGAAATTCCGATTCAGGAATCGTGAAGTGAACCCAGCCTTTGATATGGATGCACTACGTGCTGTTGTGGCCGGCATCGAATTACGCAGTTTCGCGCGGGCAGCCGTGGAGCTCGGGCGGTCGCAATCGGCGATCAGCATGCAACTCAAAAAGCTCGAGCAGCAGGCCGGCACGCAGCTTTTTGTGCGCAAGGGCAGAGGTCTGGTACCGACCGAAGCCGGGGAGGCCCTGGCCGCGTATGCCCGCCGGATCGTCGCTCTCAACGATGAAGCCGCGCGCGCATTGGGCGCGGCCATGAGCTCGGAAACCGTACGCCTGGGTCTGCCGCAGGACTTCTTCGACGATGTAATGCCGGCCACGCTGTCGACATTTGCGGGCGATCATCCCGGGGTTCACGTCGAGGTCCGCGCCGGTCCGAACCACACGCTCGGTGACGAAATCCGGGCTGGACGTCTTGACGGCGCAATTGTCTTTTTCCCGCAAGGCGCCGGCGGCGGGGGAGAGCTTCTGTGTGAATTGCCCATGCAATGGCTCGCGCACAAGGCCTTTGTGGACCTGACGGTGCAGGACCGGGTTCCGCTGGTGATGTTCGACCATCCCTGTCTGTTTCGGCAAGCGACACTTGCCACGCTCGACCGGGCGGACAGGCGCTGGCGAGTATCGGTGACGACACCAAGCTTGCCCGGCATATGGGGTGCGTTGCGTTCGAAGCTGGGAATTGCGGTGCGAACCGGACATGGTGTTCCCGACGATATCGTGTGTGCAGGCGATGATCTGGCCTTGCCAAAACTCCCGGCGATCGAACTGAGGATGCTCAGATCGCAGAACGCGACGCCGGCGGCACATGCCCTGTGCGAGGCCCTGCATCGGGAAACGATCGATCGGGTCGCCCCGCATTGAGATACGCGGGCCGATGCGCGTGGGGCTGCGTTATCGGATTGCGTCTGCTATGTTTCGCCCTACCGAGGGGGGCCCCGCCAAGGGGCTGAGATACTGTTGGCCGTACGGCAGCACAGTGACCCTTTGAACCTGATCCGGATTATGCCGGCGAAGGGACAGGTCTAAACGCCTCGCGCCTTTGCCGGCCTCGCTTGAGAGGCCGCCATGCCGGCAACACCACACCACATTTCCAAGGCTCTCCCAATCGCCGCCACGATTGCCGCCGTCTTCCATGAAGAACGGATTCTTCTGGTGCGCCGGGCCAATCCGCCGGATGCGGGCCGCTGGGGGTTCCCGGGCGGCAAGATCGAGGCTGGTGAGCCGATAGAAACAGCCGCCGTCCGGGAGCTCTTCGAGGAAACCGGGGTCCGTGGTCAGCCGCGTCGGGTGTTCACGGCGGTCGACGCCTTCGATCGCGACGAAACCGGCCGGCTTCACCGGCATTTCGTCCTGATCGCGGTTCTGTGCGACTGGATTGGCGGACGGCCAGTCGCCGGGGACGACGCCCTCGAGGCGAGATGGTTTCGTCTCGACGAACTGGACGACGCCGGCCTTGCCCTCAGTCTCGATGTCGCCAAGGTCGCTCGCCAGGCCGCCGACATCGCCACCGCACAGGACAACCGGTCATGATCGCCAAGAGCGGGCATGCTCTGCTCGATGAAGATGCGATCGCCGCGGTGCGCGAACGGCTTGTGCCGCTCGCGACGCTCATCACGCCGAACCTGCCCGAAGCGGCCGTGCTGCTGGAGCGTGACGACGATTGGACGGCCGGGGCCATGCACGCGGCGCTGCCCGATCCGCTGGCTTTGGGACCGGAATGGGTGCTTCCGGCGGGCGGGCACCTGGAGGACAGCGCCGATAGTGCCGATCTCCTCTACGGTCCCGGAGGCACCGTCACCCTTGCCGCACCCCGTATCGCGACCCGCAACGATCACGGCACGGGCTGCTGATGATCCGGTTTGGTCGGGATAGCAAAGACCGGCCCCGCTCCGATGCAATCGACCGGTGCGGGATCGACCGCTGCGGCCAGATCGGGGGTCTCGGTCATCGGGCGTCCTCCAGCGGCACGTAGAGTTCGCCGCCCTCGCGGAACTTCTCGGCCATTTTCGCCATGCCGTCCTTCTGGGCCTCTGCACGAATGTCGTGGCTGATGCGCATGGAGCAGAACTTCGGACCGCACATCGAACAGAAATGCGCCACCTTGTGTGCCTCCTTCGGCAGGGTTTCGTCATGCATCGACCGGGCGGTCTCGGGATCAAGCGAGAGGTTGAACTGATCCTCCCAGCGGAACTCGAACCGGGCGCGGCTCAGTGCATCGTCGCGGATCCGCGCCGCCGGATGGCCCTTGGCGAGATCGGCGGCATGGGCGGCGATCTTGTAGGTGATCACGCCGACCTTCACGTCGTCCCGGCCGGGCAACCCGAGATGCTCCTTCGGCGTCACGTAGCAGAGCATTGCCGTGCCGAACCAGCCGATCATCGCCGCGCCGATGCCGGAGGTGATGTGGTCGTAGCCTGGTGCGATGTCGGTGGTCAGCGGCCCGAGCGTGTAGAACGGCGCCTCTCCGCAGACTTCGAGCTGCTTGTCCATATTGGCCCTGATCTTGTGCATCGGCACGTGACCGGGGCCCTCGATCATGACCTGGCAGTCCTTGGCCCGAGCGATCTGCGTCAGCTCCCCGAGCGTCTCCAGCTCGGCAAACTGCGCCTTGTCGTTGGCGTCTGCGATTGAACCGGGGCGCAGGCCGTCGCCCAGCGAAAACGAGACGTCGTAAGCGCGCGCGATGTCGCAGATCTCGCCGAAATGCTCGTAGAGGAAGCTCTCGCGGTGATGATGTAGGCACCATTTGGCCATGATCGAGCCGCCGCGGCTGACAATACCGGTCACCCGGTCCACCGTCATCGGGATCATGTGCAGCCTGACGCCTGCGTGGATGGTGAAATAGTCCACCCCCTGCTCGGCCTGCTCGATCAGCGTGTCGCGATAGACCTCCCAGGAGAGCGCCTCGGCGATGCCGCCGACCTTTTCGAGTGCCTGGTAGAGCGGCACCGTGCCGATCGGCACCGGGGAATTGCGGATGATCCAGTCGCGAATATTGTGGATGTTGCGTCCGGTCGAGAGGTCCATCACCGTGTCGGCGCCCCAGCGGATCGCCCAGACCATTTTCTCGACTTCCTCGGCCATTGAGGAGGTCACGGCCGAATTGCCGATATTGGCGTTGATCTTCACGAGGAAATTGCGGCCGATCACCATCGGCTCGGCCTCGGGGTGGTTGATGTTGGCGGGGATGATCGCCCGGCCCCGCGCCACCTCGTCGCGGACGAATTCCGGGGTGATGAAATCCGGGATCTCGGCGCCGAAGGCCTCGCCGTCGCGCTCAAGCGCCTGCTTCGCCGCCTGCCGGCCGAGGTTTTCGCGGATGGCGACGAATTCCATTTCAGGCGTGACGATGCCCGCACGGGCATAGGCCAACTGGGTGACGGCGCGGCCATTCTTCGCGCGCCGCGGTTCGTGCCGCACCGGAAACTCCGGCGTCAGGCGCTCGCCCTGGGCAAAGCCGTTGTCCTCCGGCTTTACATGACGGCCTTCGTACAGCTCCGTGTCTCCCCGCGTAGCGATCCAGGCTTCGCGCGGCCGCGGCAGGCCGCGCTCGATGGCGATCTCAGCCTCTGGATCTGTGTAGGGACCGGAGCTGTCATAGACGGTCACGGGCGGTTCGCCCGCCGTCGGGAGCAACTCGAGCTCGCGCATGGGCACGCGGATATCCGGGTGCAGGATGCCGCGCTGCCAGACCCGCCGGGATGCGGGCAACGGGCCTGTTGTGACGATTGGGGAAAGATCTTGCATCGGTCGGAGCCTCCAGAGCTCGAAGCGTTGGAGACCCAGTTCGCCGCAATGAATGGGGATTGGCCGCGTGAAAGACGCCGTGCATTGCAGATACGGCCAAGGCCGCGCAGCCGGAACACCATCCCTACGCCAGTGTGAACTGGATCAGGTTCATCGGGTCACTGCGCTGCGCGCCGCCATCAAGGCAGACGGGCCATCAGTATCTCAGCCCCTTGTCGGGACCCCCCGGGTGAATATGCCGAGACTGCGTTTCGTCCCGCGCTTTGTCAACTGCCAGGCGGACCGCCGGCAACATACCCGGTTCTCTGAAGTTGCAATCCATAAACATTCGTTTTTCCGAAGAACGAGCCGCGGGTAGACTTGGCGGAGAGGCAATAGGGAACTTGGACATGCCGCCGGATTCACCAATCGGGTTCATCGGTCTTGGCACGATGGGCGCGCCCATGGCTCTGAACCTCGCGCGGGCCGGAACGCCGCTCGTCGTTTGGAACCGCACAAGAAATCGATGCGCCCCGCTGGAACAGGCGGGTGCCACGATTGCCTCTGACGCTGCGGAGATGTTCACGCGATGCGAAACGGTTATCCTAATGCTGGAGAACGACACGGCGATGGATACCGTACTCGATCGCCTCGGTCCGGAATTCACCTCCCGCGTCGCCGGCCATATCATCGTCTCCATGGGCACCGTGTCGGCCGACTATTCGAAGCAACTGGCCGATGACATCCGCTCCGCCGGAGGGCGCTACGTCGAAGCGCCGGTCTCGGGCTCGCGCAAGCCGGCCGAAGCCGGGCAACTGGTCGGCATGCTCGCCGGCGAGCCGGAGGATATCGCGCGCCTGCGGCCAATCCTCGCCCCGATCTGCAAGGAACTCTTCGACTGCGGCGCGGTTCCCGCCGCCCTCCACATGAAACTCGCGATCAACACCTTCCTGATCGCGATGGTCACGGGCTTGGCCGAGGCTGCCCATTTCGCCAGGCGCCATGACCTCGATATGAGTCGCTTCACCGATATTCTGAACGCGGGCCCTATGGCAAGCGACGTCTCTCGGATCAAAATCGGAAAGCTCGCGCAGCACGACTTCAGCCGCGAAGCGGGGATATCAGACGTGCTCAAGAACAACCGTCTCGTTGTAGAGGCTGCCCGTGATGCCGGTATCGCGTCGCCCCTGATGGATGCCTGCCTGTCTCTTTACAGCGAGACCGAAGGTCTTGGGTTCGCAGAAGACGACATGATAGCGGTCGTCCGCGCGATCGAGGCACGCACCGAACGCGCATTGGCCAGCACCGGGATTCCGCCACATAATCACTGATGCGCGTCGGGCGTATCGTCTGAACCTGCTCGTCAAATGTGAAGTTCAGGGGAGCAGGACAGAACGCACCAAGATACAGCGCCACATCCGCCCCCTGTTGGAGCGGGTCTATCGCAGGACGCATCTCTCGAAGCACGACTCGCGGCGTCAATCACCGATGTGATGGCCGGCATGAGCCTTCGGTACGCTGATCGGCCTGGCATCGATCCAGAGGCTCTGTCTCGCCCACATCGGTCAGCCAGCGAGAGGATCGTCTATTGATGGGGCCGCTCATGTTGCACTCATTTCGGCCCACGCCGATTTACGCAGCGATATGAAGAACTTCCGCCCCTCTTGCTTCCACGGGTGTTGGAAACGCAAACGCCGCCCCGGAGGGCGGCGCTTAAGCGTTTGGAAACGCGTATGAGCTTATCGAGAGATAGCTGACAGGTCATTCTGACCACATGGTTTACACATCTTGCATTTGGGGAGGCCCGAATGCCTTGGAAAGAGTGTAGGCCTATGGATGAACGCCTTCGTTTCGTTGCCCGTCTTCTCGAAGGTGAGAAGATGGCGCCGTTGTGCCGGGAGTTCGGCATCTCCCGCGTCACGGGCTACAAGATTTTTGAGCGGTACAAGGAATGTGGCCTTGACGGTCTCAATGACCGGAGCCGGCGTCCCTATCGTCAGGCCAACAAGCTCCCCTTCCAGATCGAACGCTGCATTCTGGGTCTCAAACGCGAGCATCCAACCTGGGGAGCGCCGAAGATCCGCGACAAGCTGATGCGGCAATATCCAATGGTCAAGGCTCCGGCGATCAGCACGGTGCATGCGGTGCTCGACCGTCACGGCCTGGTTCAGCGCCGCAAACGCCGCCGCTACAAGGCCCGGGGAACAGTGCTTCATGACGCGCAGGAGACGAACGAGCTGTGGTGCGCCGACTACAAGGGCGAGTTCAAGTTGGGCAACAGGCAGTATTGCTATCCACTGACGCTCACCGACTACAGGTCACGTGACCTGAGACCCCAGAACTCCTCCAATTTTGTGTAGAGTCCGTTTCAAGCAGGAGACGGACGGAATGAAGCGTTCACGGTTCACAGAAGAACAGATCATCGGGATCTTGCGGGAGCAGGAAAGCGGCCAGAAGACGGCCGATGTTTGCAGGCGGCACGGGATCTCGGAAGCCACGTTCTACAAGTACAAGGCCAAGTTTGGCGGCATGGATGTATCCGATGCCCGCAAGCTGAAGGCGCTTGAAGACGAGAACGCGAAGCTCAAGAAACTGTTGGCCGAGGCCATGCTCGACAACGCCATGCTGAAGGACGTTGCATCAAAAAAATGGTAACGCCCGGTGCAAGGCGGGAAGCTGCGGCTCACCTGTGCGGAGCGCACGGCGTGAGCCAGCGTCGGGCGTGTGCGGTTCTGGCAATTGACCGGTCGAGTGTTCGGTATCGTAGCCTTCGACCTGATGATGCCGATTTGCGTGAAGCCATGAGACGAGTTGCCGGAGAGCGCCGGCGCTTCGGCTACAGACGCATTCACCTGATGCTGGAACGCCAGGGCATCCGAATGAACCAGAAGAAGCTGAGACGACTCTATCGCGAGGAAAAGCTGCAAGTCCGCAAACGTGGTGGCCGGAAGCGAGCTTTGGGCACCAGACGGCCGATGGTGTTGCCAGGCAGGACAAACGAGCGGTGGAGCCTGGACTTCGTGTCGGATGCCTTTACGGACGGCCGCCGTTTCCGGGTTCTGGCGGTGGTCGATGATTACAGCCGCGAGTGCCTGGCGCTTGTGGCCGATACTTCATTGTCCGGCTTGCGGGTCGCCCGTGAACTTGATGCGCTCATCCGTCTGCGTGGTAAACCGGTCACCGTGGTCTCTGACAACGGAACCGAACTTACCAGCATGGCGGTTCTCAAATGGTGTCAGGGGACTGGTGTCGACTGGCATTACATCCAGCCCGGCAAACCGATGCAGAACGGCTTCGTCGAGAGTTTCAACGGTAGCTTCAGGGATGAGTGTCTCAACGAGACGCTGTTCTCGTCGCTTTCCGAAGCCCGATCCCAAATCACCGCATGGAAGGACGACTACAACCGAAACAGACCCCACTCATCCCTGGGCAATCTCACGCCCCACGAATTCGCATTGAAAATGACATTGCAAACACAGGCCGCATAAGGCCAAAAATCAACCGAAGGACTCCGCGCTAAGTCGGAAGAGGATTGGGTCTCAGGTCACACGTTATCTGCTGGCCTGTGAGGGGTTGACCTGCACCAAATCCGACTTTGCCTTCTCGGTTTTCGAACGCGTTTTCAAGGAGTACGGCCTTCCTGCCGCCATTCGCACCGACAACGGCCTGCCCTTCGCCAGCCCGAATGCGCTGTTCGGATTGAGCAAGCTGTCCGTGTGGTGGCTGCGCCTGGGGATCCGGATCGAGCGCATCAAGCCCGGCCAT
Source organism: Stappia sp. (assembly GCF_040110915.1). Lineage (NCBI taxonomy): Bacteria > Pseudomonadati > Pseudomonadota > Alphaproteobacteria > Hyphomicrobiales > Stappiaceae > Stappia > Stappia sp. The sequence goes on from NZ_CP157793.1 coordinate 3,588,506, forward strand.
CCGCAACAGAACGGCCGTCACGAACGCATGCATCTGACCTTGAAGGGCGAAACGGCAAAGCCCGCAGCCTTCAACTTCCTCCAGCAACAGGAAAGGTTCGACCGCTTCGTGGAGGTTTACAACAATGAGCGGCCGCACCAAGCCCTCCAAGGCTCCTATCCCGGAGAACTCTATACACCTTCACCCCGCGTCTACGAACCGCCGTCTGAACCGGAATACCCTTTCCATGACCGCACCGTGCGCGTCACACAGATGCGGGCGCATCTGTATCGGAAAGAGGAAGATCAATCTCAGCCAGGTCTTCGCCGGCCAGATCATGGGGCTCAGAGAAGTCGACGACAATATCTGGCTCGTCTCATTTCTCGATTACGACCTGGGATTCTTCGACAATAACGAGAACCGCGTCGAACCGGCAAAAAACCCATTCACACCAGAGATAGTGTAAACTGTCTCTCCGGTATCAAATGTAAGCCATGTGACGAGAATGGACCGTAGGAATTTGGTTGCGGGGGTAGGATTTGAACCTACGACCTTCAGGTTATGAGCCTGACGAGCTACCGGGCTGCTCCACCCCGCGGAGAGTTTTGTTTGAGTATCGTAGAGGTTTTTTTTTGCGCTTTGCGGGCCTGGCGGCGACCGACTCTCCCACGTCTTGAGACGCAGTACCATTGGCGCTGGGGCGTTTCACTTCCGAGTTCGGGATGGGATCGGGTGTTTGGGTCCCCGCTGTGGCCACCAGGCCGGCGAAGCGCAAGTTTTGTGAACTGGTCTTGTTTCCGCGTTGTCCGGACGAGACCGGTGTGCGGTGTTTTTGAACGCGTTTCGCTGACCAGCCCGCGACTGCGGGCCGCCAACGTTTTGGCGCGTGGTTCGCAGCCGTTGGCGTGCGCCAACTGGCGTGAGAACGAAGGATGGATGGGCATTGAGTAATGAGAGTGATCAAGCCGATCGAGCTATTAGTACCGGTAAGCTTCACGCATTGCTGCGCGTCCACACCCGGCCTATCGACGTGGTGGTCTTCCACGGCTCTCAAGGGAGACCTGGTTTTGAGGCCGGTTTCCCGCTTAGATGCTTTCAGCGGTTATCCGTTCCGCACATAGCTACCCTGCAATGCCGCTGGCGCGACAACAGGTCCACCAGAGGTGCGTCCATCCCGGTCCTCTCGTACTAGGGACAGATCCTCTCAAGTTTCCTACACCCACGGCAGATAGGGACCGAACTGTCTCGCGACGTTCTGAACCCAGCTCACGTACCACTTTAATCGGCGAACAGCCGAACCCTTGGGACCTGCTCCAGCCCCAGGATGTGATGAGCCGACATCGAGGTGCCAAACGATTCCGTCGATATGGACTCTTGGGAATCATCAGCCTGTTATCCCCGGCGTACCTTTTATCCGTTGAGCGATGGCCCTTCCACGAGGGACCACCGGATCACTATGACCGACTTTCGTCTCTGCTCGACTTGTCAGTCTCGCAGTCAGGCGGGCTTATGCCAT